>JAFYYM010000073.1 GCA_017557535.1 Bacteroidales bacterium
AAACTGATCCGCACCATCCACGTCATCATAGTACGTGTAGTCCCCGATGATAATTCGAGGATTCTTTACAACGTTCTTGATGAAACAGAGACTCGGAATCATCGGATTCGGGAACGCCGCATTTGGGTCGGGTCTGTTGGGTATCTTGTTCATTGGGTAAAATACCGATTTATATGCCTAAAGATAGAAGTTTTTGAGGATTTCCCCAAACAGGGGCAAGCGCAGAAAAGCGGAAAGTCAACCTTAATTGGTTGACTTTCAATTACTTCGTAGCGGGGGGAGGACTCGAACCTCCGACCTCCGGGTTATGAGCCCGACGAGCTACCGACTGCTCTACCCCGCGGTGTTATTTGGGATTGCAAAGGTATGAATATTTCGGTAATTCGCAAAAAATATTTCACTTTAAAGAGCCAGAAAATCCATAATGGACTCTATATCAGCCTTTTCGAAAACCTTTTGTTCTCCGGAGACTAGATTCTTGACATTAACCTGACCAGCCTCCATCTCGTTGGCTCCCGTAATGGACAAGAACGGAATGTTCTTACGGTCAGCGTAGTCAAACTGCTTCTTAAGCTTTGTGGAATCAGGATATACCTCAACAGCCACTCCCCTATCCCTAAGCGCCTGGGCGACCGGCAAGACATAACGAGCCTCGTCCATGCCCATATTGGCGAAAAGAAGGGTTGTGGAAGACTTCAATCCCTTCGGGAACTTATCCAAACCGGTCAAGACATCATAGATACGGTCCGCTCCGAAACTGATCCCGACACCAGACATCCCAGGAAGTCCGAATATCCCGGTAAGATTGTCGTAACGCCCTCCACCACAAATACTTCCGATGGCAAAATCGAGAGCCTTGACCTCAAAGATCGCACCTGTGTAGTAGTTGAGCCCACGGGCAAGAGAAAGGTCGATCTCGACAGGTGAGGAAATCCCGGAGGCATCTATGAAACCGAATAGCTCCTCCAACTCATCAAGTCCCTTCAAACCAGTCTCCGAAACCAAACCGGATGCTGATCCGCCATTCATCAAAGAACGCATGGAAGCTATTTTCACGGAAGTCGACCCGGAGAGGGCGAGTATCTGCTCGATGACAGCTATAGCGCTCTCTGACAGCCCCTTCTCCCTCATCTCATCCTTGACCGCATCGAGGCCAATCTTGTCCAGTTTGTCAATAGCAACAGTTATGTCCACAACTTTGTCAGGGAAACCACAGACCTCGGCGAAACCCGTCAAGACCTTACGGTTGTTGATCTTGACAAGCACCCGGACATCAAGCAAGCTGAAGACCTTATCAACAATCTGGACCAGCTCCAACTCATTCAATTGGGAGTTGGATCCAATGACATCCACGTCGCACTGGTAGAACTCACGGTAGCGACCCTTCTGAGGCCTGTCCGCTCTCCATACAGGTTGGATCTGAAACCTTTTGAAAGGAAAAGATATCTCGTTTTGGTGCTGAACCACATAACGGGCGAAAGGCACGGTCAGGTCATAACGCAAACCTTTCTCGCAGACTTCCTTGGAAAGGGCGGCGCTATTCACTCCGTCATCGGTGCAAAAATCGTAGAAGTTAACCTTTGAGAAACAGTCTCCGGAATTGAGCACCCTGAAAAGGAGCTTATCCCCCTCCTCGCCATATTTGCCGAGAAGAGTGGACAGATTCTCCATCGCCGGGGTGTCGATTTGAGCGTATCCGAATGTCTTGAATACACTTTTTATAGTGTCGAAAATATAATTTCGGCCAGCCATTTCCTGCTGGCCGAAATCTCTTGTTCCTTTAGGTATGGAAGGTTTCATTACAGAATCTGCGCTCCGCACCCTTCAAGGGCGCCGAAGAGGTCATATGCTTCGAAGAATGGATACTTATTAGCAAACATGGACACACGTGTGATCTCAGTTCCCTGCTGGTTGATGCCGAAGGCGCGACGAACCTGGTTGGCCGCGGAATTGGCATTGTAACTGGAAGAGGAGACCTTCTCAAGATTGGCGAAACCCTTCAGGTAAGGCTGGTTGATCTTAGAGACAAAGTTCTTGTCGGTAAGTTCCACATTGCCGGACTCGTTGATTCCCTCAACATCCTCAAACTCGTCGCATCTCACGTGAAGCCACATGTAGGACTGTGAAGGGATAATCATATCAGCCACATTCATAAAGAACTGATTGTCAACGACATTGAGCTTACGCTTCGCATCAACCTCCTTGTTGGAGTCGTGGTGGGCGAAACTGATAGCGCCAAGATTGGAGCATCCGAAAATGTTGTCGTGGACATCGGAATCGACCCTGGACATGAACTCATATCCATATCCCATATCCTCCATGATCTTGTCGCGGCACCAGCTGAAGAGAACGGTGTTGTGGTGGAAATCAACATAGCACTCGTTGGCGTCCCTGGTCATGGAATCAATCCTGCAAGAGGAGTAGTTATTGGCGACGAAAACATTGTTGTAGACCTCCCAGTTGCCACCTTTGCTCATAAGCTGGATACCAAAGTAAACAGCATTCGCGAACACGCAGTTGCGGATGATCAGGTGTCCCTCGACATGTCCGGTGACGCACTGCCTCTCTTGGGCCGCTCCACCCACCTTCGCGATAGCGGGAGCGTCGCCAGGCATAAGCTTGCGTCCGGTGAGGCAACCCTCGGGCCAACCGGCGACAGGATCATCGCTCGGCGCGCAATACAGGGCCTGTTCACCACGATCCACAGAAAAACCGTCAACCATCACTACCTTGTTGCGGCTTCCGGTCACCTCAATATTGATGCTGGCCTTGGTGCCGTTCTTGGAAACGTGGCTGGGATTTGTCTGGATATATGTCTTATGCACATAAGGATCTCTCTCGGAGAAATCCTCGGTGTAACCTCCGACCAAAGAGACATATTTCTTGATCTCGATAAACCCCTGGTCGAGCGTACCGGTGTAATTACCTTCCGCCACACAGATGACATCGCCGTCACTTGCCTCATCAAGAGCCTTCTGCACATTCTTTAAAGGAGTCTCGGGAGACTTTCCGTCATTCTTGTTGGAGCCGGAAGAAGCGACATACCAAGTCGATCCGTTTCCAGTATTGACGGCAGCGCTTCTGCCCTCAGGAACCTTCGAGGAGCCCGATTTTGAGCCCTTGGCACCGGCATTGTCAATAGCGTTCTTGGCTCCCTTCTCGACAGCCTTCTCGGCCTTGTCCAAAGTCTTGTGAACAGCCCTGTCGGCTCCCATCTTGATTTTGGTTTCGGCGGCGTTCTTGGCCCTCCTGGTGATATCGTTCAGAATCTGAGCGGAGGCAGGAGCCGCGGTGGAGAACATCAGCGAAGCACCTAACACAAGGGTCGCCAACGCCTTCAAGCTTTTGGTTAAAGAAATGCTAGTTTTCATTTTTGAATAGTTTTGATTATCAACAAAGTCATATTTGACGCAATTTACTAAAAAAAAGTAGAATTGCAATGGTCATGCCAAGCCCTCGCCAATCTTACAAGCCCCCTATTGCCGGAATTGTTTTTTTTCAATATCTTGCGGAGTTTTTAACCAATTGGAAAAATGAGAAACAACTTCTTCAAATGGGTTTTGGCCGTCATCGTTGGCCTCTTGGTATGGGGCATAATCAAGGCCATCTTCTTCATTATGATGATAGGATCACTTGCCGGAAGCGCCACTTCCGGGAGCGGCACATCTTCCCTTCTTCCGAAGGAGGGTATCCTGTCAATGGATATGAGCACCCTGGTAATCACTGAGCAGACAACAGAGGGAATGCCTTCAATGTCAATAACTTCCTTAGGTGGCATGGGCAGTGGTAACGTCAGCGCCCCGATAGGTGTCTATGACGCGGTCCAGGCGATCCACAAAGCCGCCGAGGATCCCGGAGTCAAGCTCATCCTCCTTAAGACGGACAACATGGCGAGTGGCCTCACAAACATTGGCGAGATCCGAAAGGCGCTGTCTGATTTCCGGAAGAGCGGGAAAGCCATCGTGGCCTACGGCGAAGCCTACACTTCAGGAAGTTACTACCTGGCGTCCGTGGCCGACAAGATCTACACGACAAGCCATCATGGCGGAAACAATTTCATGCTCGGCCTGGGAGGCAGGATGATTTTCCTGAAAGACTTGCTCGATAAACTTGGAGTCAATTACCAGCTCATCCGCCACGGTAAGTACAAGAGCGCCGGTGAGATGTACATCTTGAACGCCCCGAGCCCTGAGAATATGGAGCAGAACCAAGTGATGGTCAATTCCATGTGGAATACTATTGGTAATGAGACAGCTGAGGCGAGGGGTATCAGCGTAGATTCACTGAACTATTTCATCGACAATCTCTCGATCAACTTTCCCGAGGATATGGTCACCCACAACTTGGCAGACGAGGTTCTCTCTGTCGAGGGTTTCAAGGAGAAGATGACCGTTCTCGCCGGAAAGGAGAAGTTCAAGGACGTCAAGTTCATTCCTTTCAAGGATTATGCGGTCGCGAAAGTCAAGCCTAACACAGCGGCCAAGAAGAAAATCGCCGTCATCTACGCCAACGGCAATATCGTTGAGCAGAATGACCCCAACAACATCTCAGGTGACAGGTTCGCCAATATCATAGCCAAAGTCCGCGCCGACTCGACTGTCAAGGCTGTCGTGCTCAGAGTCAACTCCCCTGGCGGAACCGTCCTGGCAGCCAGCAAGATCAAAGAGGAGATCGATCTGACAAGAGCAGTCAAACCTGTCGTGGCTTCTTACGGAGCGTATGCCGCTTCCGGAGGATACTGGATCTCAAATAGTTGCGACCATATTTTCTCGAACGCCTCAACACTCACCGGCTCAATCGGCTGCTTCTCTGCCATCCCCGAGTTCGGAAAGACGGTCAAGAATGTCGCCCATGTCAATATTGTGCCTGTCAACTCCCACAAGCATTCTGACATGCTCTCCTTGATGAGGCCATTCAACGAGGAAGAGACCCGCTTGATGCAGGAATATGTTGATGACATCTACACCAATTTCGTGAATATCGTGGCAGAGGGTCGTGACATGACTTACGAGGCTGTGGATGAGATCGCCCAGGGCAGGGTTTGGACCGGAGCCGACGCGCTTGATCTCGGGTTGGTTGACGAGATCGGCACTCTTGAGGACGCCATCGCCTATGCCGCTTCCCTTGGCGGAGATCCTGATGTAGCCTCTTGGAATGTGACAGGATATCCCAAGCCACTGAGCGTGATGCAGCAGATCATGGCCCAGTTGGGAGGCAAGAATCCTGATGCTGAGGAGGTCGTTGAGAATGTGCTGGAAGGCACTCCGATGGAGGAAATAGCCCGTTCATTGCTCCAGTGGCAGAGGACTTGGGCAAAAGGCAATGGACAGCTGGTCTTCGCCCGCCTGCCTTTCGAGTTTGAGATTAAATAAGACGGATTCTGATAGCTGGTACCGCTCCTTCCGATGAGCGAACCGCGACAGATTCGTCAATACGATAGCCTATCAAGGCATGGACATGCGAGCCTTCGTCAGCGATGACGAGGGCTTTCTCCTTCTGGAAGGTATCGAATTTCAAATCATTGAACATATCACTCAGTTTCTTGCGGCAGCCTTTCATACCAAGGGGGCGCATCCAGTCGCCCGATTGCCAGCGACGGATGGTGATAGGGAACCGGAGATTAGCCACAGTCGTTCCTGACGGCTGTCTCACTTCCTGGATATCAGATGTTTCCACAACGAATCCAACCCCTTCCAACGAGTATTCCCCTGGCCCGGAGACCACGATTGAACTATCCGACGCAAGCTTTCCGACTTCCCGAGAGACGGTCTCGACTGTGATAGACCCACGGGAAGTTCTGGCAAGGTGGGTTTGGGAATGGAACTCCCTCCCACTGAAGGTATTCCCACTCTTGATTAGCTCAATCATATCGCCGATCACCGCCTCGTTGAACCCGTACGGCTCCAACAACCTGAACAGCAGGTACTCCCAATGAGGCGTCTCCACCAACGAAGCCAACTGGATTGTGTTATCCGACATGACCGTTGGTTTCAAGCTGGAGACAAAACCATCAGCGACTTCCTGAACCTGGGAGAAACGCCTCATATCAGCATTGAGAGAATCCAGGAAGGATGGATTGACCTTGCTGAAAAGGGGAAAGACTTCATTCCTGATGAGATTCCTCTTATAAGCTGAATCGGCGTTCGTGCTGTCTTCCCGCCATTCAAGACCTTTAGATAATGCATATTCCTTGATCTCTTCCCTGGAGAAACCCAACATGGGCCGTATCAAGGAAGCGGAGGAACCGGGCAATGGGGACACCTCCCGCATTCCAAGGACGCCTTTCAGACCTGTCCCGCGTAACAGATTCAAAATCAAAGTCTCGGCATTATCATTCGCATTATGTGCCACCGCCAACGCCACGAAACCATGATCCTCACAAAGAGAAGCGAACCAAGAGTACCGTAGCTCCCTGGCGGCCATCTCCACACTGATCCCCTTTGCCGAGGCATATTCCTCAGTGTCGAAATCCTTCTTAAAGAAGCGGAGCCCATGAGCCCCGGCCCATTCCCTGACAAAAGCCTCATCGGCGTAACTCTCCTCTCCTCTTAAGTGGAAATTACAGTGAGCCAGAGAGATATCATACTTGTGAGGAGAACCCAGGAACAGATCCGCCATAACCATGGAGTCGATCCCTCCACTCACAGCGAGAAGGACCGCCCCTCCATCACAGGGAAGCGACCCGTCAAGACATCTGTCAAAACGGTCCCGCATATCCCGAGACTATTTCTTATTAGTGAACGAGTACGTGAATCCGAACTGCATGAATTCCTTAAGCTGCACAGTCCTGTGACCGTTAGGGAACTTCTCGTCAATGATGAGGATAGTGTCGTCGTAGATAAGGTTCGTGGTCAAGTTCAATGAGAAGAACTTGCTGAACTTCCACTGGATGGTGTTGTCCCAGTTGACACGGAAATTCTGCGGATTCTTAAGGTAATTGGAGAATAGGATCAAGTTGCTGTTGACATCGAACCTATTGTTTATCTGGAACTTCACGTTAGTCGTGAGCTGGGCTCCCAAAGCGAATGTCAGAGGCCTGTAGTAATCACCGGTGATGAAATAGACCCCGTCATCATCCTTCTTGTCAGGATACTGGGCAGTGTCCTCGTACTGGCTCTTCCTGGTCATACCGTAGTTCTTCCTGAGCTTCTCATTACCCACGATTGTCGTGCTTCCGGTCAATGGGGCAAAGTTGACTGTTAACCACTTGTTAGGAACCCAGGCGATACCAAGACCCAAGGTCACATAGGCGGGAGAGAAGAATCCGGATTTCAAGATCCTGGCGTCCCTCCACTGCTTAGGCGTCGGCTCCTCGTCGGCCTCTACCGCAGGAGTCGGATAGTTCCATCCGTTGGAGGTCTGGTTCAGGAAAGTGAAATTAGCGGTGTAATTCAGCTTCTCCTTGACCTTATATCCCCAAGTGCTTGTCAAGAAAGTCCTGTCGACATTCTTCTGGACGAGAGGCTTATCCTGGGAATAGAGGAATCCATAGTCAAACTCCAGATGGTTTTTCCAATACTTCTTGCCCCTTTCCCAATTGGCGTCACCTCTGATTATGGAGCTGAGAGTGTAGTTGTTGTTTCCACCGGCGGCCCAGCTTGTGAAACTGGTCTGAGCAAAATTCAGCGTGGTCTTCAGCGTGTTGGTCCAATATACTGGCTTCGGAGGAACCACGACCACCTCCGGGGTGTCGGCCAACGCCTGAGCCGCCTCAGCGGCAGCCGCCTGCGCATCCTTTTTTGTGGTGTCGACCTGCGCGAAGGCATTGCCTCCGCACAAGAGCGCCAGCATAATAAGTGAATAATCAAGGAAACGTCTCATAATGGCCAATTTACATTATGCGTCAAGTGTCGCTTAATAAGAGATGGCGAACACCACCCTTTGCTTCGAAGGCTTGCCGGAGAAGATGTCCTTACCCTCCTCCTCACACACGAAGCTGTCCACGGGGATGCACCTGATAGTGGCTTTGGTGGCATCCTTGATCGCTTGCTCGGTCTCAGCGGTCCCGTCCCAATGGCAGAGAAGGAACTTCCCGGTACCGATCTTACGCTGGAATTCATCCCAGTCGTCGCACTTCTCGACATTCGAGGCCCTGAAATCAAAGGCCTTTTTGTAGATGCTAGCCTGTATGTCGTCCAGCAGGGAAGCTATCGACTTGTCAAGTCCCTCCAGGGCGACAGTCTGCTTCTCAAGAGTGTCCCTGCGGTGGACCTCGACGGTGCCATTGTCAAGGTCACGAGGTCCCATCGCCAGTCTGACAGGAACACCTTTCAGCTCCCACTCCGCAAATTTGAAGCCAGGACGCAGATTGTCACGGTCATCAATCTTCACCGTATGTCCCTCAGCCTCAAGGGCCTTCTTCAGTTTGTCCATCTCCTCGAGAATCCTGGCCCTTTCCTCGTCAGCCTTGTAAATGGGAACCATCACGACCTGGATAGGAGCAAGCTTCGGGGGAAGGACAAGACCGTTGTCGTCACCGTGAGCCATGACAAGGGCTCCCATCAGACGAGTTGACACACCCCAGGAAGTAGCCCAGACATATTGCATCTGGCCATCCTTATCGGTGTACTGCACGTCGAAGGACTTGGCGAAGTTCTGGCCAAGGAAGTGGGAGGTTCCCGCCTGGAGTGCCTTACCATCCTGCATCATTCCCTCAATGGTGAGGGTGTCAAGAGCGCCCGCAAAGCGCTCGTTGGGACTCTTGTGCCCCACAATCACCGGCAGGGCCATGTACTCACGAGCGAATTTGGCATAGACCTCGACCATCCTCTGAGCCTCCTCGATCGCCTCCTGGGCGGTCGCATGGGCCGTATGTCCCTCCTGCCAGAGGAATTCGGCGGTGCGGAGGAACAGCCTGGTGCGCATCTCCCAACGGACAACGTTCGCCCACTGGTTGCACATGATAGGCAGGTCTCTCCAAGACTTGATCCAGTTCTTGTACGTGCTCCAGATGATGGTCTCGGAAGTGGGTCGCACGATCAGCTCTTCCTCTAGCTTCGCCTCGGGATCGACGACAACGCCCTTACCGCCAGGGTCATTCATCAGCCTGTGATGGGTCACCACGGCGCACTCCTTCGCAAATCCGGCGACATGCTCAGCCTCCTTGCTGAAGAATGACTTTGGTATGAATAGAGGGAAATAGGCGTTGACGGCGCCGGTCTCTTTGAACATGTCATCCAAAGCCCTTTGCATCTTCTCCCAGATAGCGTAGCCATAAGGCTTGATCACCATGCATCCCCTGACCGGCGACTGCTCCGCCAAATCAGCCTTCACAACCAGATCATTGTACCACTGAGAATAGTTCTCGGACCTTTTTGTCACTTCCTTTGCCATATCAGAATAATAGTTTGCGGTTCTTGCTGATAATTGTTAATATTGTACAAAATTACATTCGGTACGGATTTTGTTTATTGCGAAACATTAATAAAACAACACCGTTCACAAAACGGTAGCGAAGTTACGAATTAATTGTCAAATTATAGGAGATTCAAAAATGAAAACACGCGTATTGCTTTACTTCTCGGCGCTTCTGGCCCTGGCTTCCTGCGGCTCAGCGGCGCGGTACGCCACTGACACCTCGGGACAGAGGTATCAGGACGGGATCTACTATACATCTGACGCGTCTGCGACAGAAATGGCATCCACGGCCGACCTCCAGGAAGAGACCGACCTGCTGGTCGCTAAGACACAGAACTCCCCTATCTTCATGAAGAGCGGAGAGAAGGTCGACACCCTGTTCATCCCGAATAACAAGGTGGCGAAAATAGATTTCAACAAGAGTGATAATACCACCTCCGTCTACCTGTACGACAACAGCTGGGACACCTGGGCCGCTTATCAGCCTTGGTACGCCGCTTCGTGGTACTCATGGTATCGCCCGTATTATTCCTCAATCTACTGGGGGTATAACCCCTGGTACTACGGAGGATGGTACGACCCGTGGTATTACCGTCCCTTCTACCACTTTGGTTGGTATGACCCGTGGTACTACCGTCCTTACTACCACTATGGTTGGTACGGCTGGTATGACCCGTGGTACTACGACCCTTGGTACTATGATCCGTGGTATTATGGCGGTTGGTATGGTCATTACTATGGCTGGTATGGCGGTTACACCTGGCATCATCACGGATGGGGTCATGTCCCTAGTTGGGGTTTCGGCGGGGGCGACAGGGTTTACAGACCCAGGGTCGCGACGACCGTATCGAACACTAGAGGCGGCATAGGATCTTCCTCCAGGTCCGCAGGTGTAAGAAGTTCCTCCATGTCCCGCGCAAGGACTGGAACGGTCAGCACCAGGACTTCCACAGCCACCAGGTCCTCCGGCACGTCCGGAAGCGCGGCGAGATCATCCATCTCGTCAGTCGCCAGGACAGCGAGGCCGAACTCCGGCCAGGCTGTCAGGTCTTCTTCGACCGGCACCCGCGTCAGCGGTGGGACTGTGGCAAGCGGATCCTCCAGGACCACATACGGCACCTCAGGTACCACCTACAGCCGCTCATCTTCCGGTTCAACAACCTATAGCAGACCGTCCACTTCTTCCAGCTCAACCCGTTCCAGCGGCTCCAGCAGCAGCGGAAGCTACAGGTCGTCATCCACATCCCGCTCATCCAGCTCCGGCAGCTATTCCAGAAGTTCCTCTTCAGGAAGCTACTCTTCAGGGAGCAGTTCCAGAAGCTCAGGTGGATATAGCGGCGGCAGCTCAGGCGGAGGTTACAGCGGAGGAGGTGGTAGCTCTTCAGGCGGTGGCAGAAGCTCAGGCGGTGGCGGAAGGAGATAATCCTTGACCTTCCAGATCAATAACTACTTTTCCATGATTTAAACTATCAAAATCCTATCACAATGAAAAAGACTTTTATCGCTATAACTCTCATGCTGGCCGCTGTCACAGCGGGAGCACAGACAATGTACGATGGACTGACTTTCAGCCAGAACAACTATTACGGCACAGCCCGCTCCATGGGAATGGGTAACGCCATGACAGCTGTGGGAGGCGATCTCGGTTCCGTAGGCATCAATCCTGCCGGCTCAGCCGTGTACAACTATTCCCAGTTCACGATCACGCCTAACGTGACCATGAGTTCCATGAACGCGTCCTGGAGCGCCTATCCCGTGAACGGAACAGACACCTACACCGGTCAGGTCAACAAGACCCTTTCCAGGTTCACGATGCCTAACATCGGAGCCACGATCAACTTCAACACCGGCAGGAAAAGAGGCCTCAAGGGTGTCACCTACGGTTTTGTCGTCAATAGCGTGAACAACTACACCGGTCAGATGATGACTGGAGGAAAGAATGACATGACAAGCTATCAAAGCTCTATCGCTGTCGCGGCTGACGGTTATGACATTGACTTCCTCAATGGCTATTTGGATGCCTCGGGCGGTTCCATCGACGACTGGAAGCATCCTTATCAGAATGCTGATGACCGGGGATACTATGCCCCTTGGAATGTGATAACCAACGCCCAGGCCGGTTCCATCGCCAACTATGGAGATGTCAATGACCCTGACTATTATTACAGGTATATCGCCGCCACGGAAGGTTTCACACAGACATCAGACAAAGACCAGTACGGCAACTATATCTATGACATATTCCTTGGAGGACCTCTCAACCAGTCTTTCGGAAAGAAGGTCACCGGAGGAAAGACCGACGCTATCCTTAACTTGGGATTCAATTTCAATGACAAGTTCTTCCTCGGATTCAACCTTGGAATCACGAGCCTGAACTATGATTACGACGAATACTTCAAGGAGGCGGCTGTCGATCCCTCTGATTTCCGCATCGACTACGACGAGGCGACCACCTACTTCACTGACTATCGCACACGTTACTCATATTCAGCTGACGGAGCTGGAGTTTATGGCAAAATCGGCTTCATCGCGATTCCTGTTGAGGGATTGAGGATAGGAGCGGCCATCCAGACTCCTACCACCCTGTTCATCGATGAGATCTGGCGTCACTCGACAGACGTGAACTACCAGAACTCTTCCTACAACGGGAACGCCACTTCCCCGGAGGGCAATTTCTCATACAGGCTCGCGACCCCTTATAGGGCGAACGCCGGTTTGGCATACACCTTCATGGGAATGGGACTCCTGAGTGTCGATTATGAGATGACTGATTACAGCACAATGAAGTTCAAGGACCGCTCAGGCGGATGGAGTGAGACCTTCGATGACGTCAACCGCGACATTGCCAGCTGCATGGGTGTATCCCACAGTGTCAGGGTCGGCGCAGAGATCAAGCCTATTCCCGAGTTCGCCATAAGGGCTGGTTACAACTTCACCACCACACCCGAGTATGACGGGTCAGTGACTCTGAATGACAAGCTCCACATCCTTTCCGCAGGTGTGGGATACTCTTCAAAGGGATCATTCTTCGCCGATCTGGCGGCCAGGTATTCAGCCTTCTCGGATGAGTACATCTCGCCTTACGCCGACTATCTCAGTGACGTCGCTTCTCCGATGATCCTCAACAAGAGGGATCGGTACGACATCACAGCTACTATCGGCTGGAGGTTTTAAGATAAAGGATTGAGTCGGGACCTTCATTGAACAGAAGGTCCATGATAGAAAGATCTGAAATGAAACCGTGCTTCCCGGCAAAGACCTGGAAGTACGGTTTTTCCAATCCCAGGTCTCTGAGGACAGTGTTCGGGCGCTTTGGATGAAGTACCTCGCGATAGTCCTCTCCATACATTTGGGATGCGGCAGGGCAATAATCCTCCGTCAACCTGATGTCCGCGACTATCCCGGTCTTCCGCAAAAAGAAACGGATGATACTCATGTCCAGCTCGAAAAGAGTCTCCGGATGGGAGTCAAGGATAGCGAACAACTCGTCCTTGTAATAATCGAAGTACGCCGAGGATTCATAAGCGGAGGATATAGCCCGCTTGGTCTTCAAAACCCAGGGTGTGGAATAATCAACCTTGATCCCGGTGATCGGGAGCTCATGAGTGCCCTCATGGACAATCGGGAAATTCAGATAGGCCGGGCCATCAGCGGCCATGATCTCGCACCGGTTCCTCCAAGACTGTTTCTGGTAATTCTCGCAGGCCTCAATATAAACAATGGAAGGAATGGTGTTTTCCGGAGAAAGAACCATTCCTTTAGCTATCAGCGCGAAATAACTGACCGGAGGGAAATAGGCAATGCCCAACAACATGGATCGCCTACTCTATCGCTGTCCTGTCGGTAGGATCGCTGGCGCGGATGATGCCTCGCTTGGAACTACGTATGAATTCCAGGATCGTGTCCCTCTCCTCGCTTTGAGGGAAACCGGCCTCAACCTTAGCGCAGCCATCTGAGATATTCAGGCCGGCATAGTAAATCATGTCATAAATGTCCTTGATGGAGCGGATAGTGTCAGAGGAGAATCCCCTGCGGCGAAGACCTACTATATTCACTCCGACGTAGCTCAAAGGCTCATGGCCACAGAGAGCGTAAGGAGGGACATCCTTGTTGATCCTGGCCATGCCTCCCACCATCGCATGGCAACCGACCTTTGAGAACTGGTGGGCTTTGGAGCCTCCACCAATGATGGCCCAATCGTCCACCACTGTCTCTCCAGCGAGTCCGACATAGCTGACGAGGATGCAATGGTTCCCGATCACACAATCATGTGCAACATGGGAGTAAGACATTATCAATGTGTCGTTTCCAACCTTTGTGACATACTTCCCGCTTGCTTTTGTCCCACGGTTGATGGTAGCGCACTCCCGGACAGTGACATTATCACCTATCTCCACCGAAGTGACCTCTCCCTCGAACTTAAGATCCTGAGGAACCGCACCAACCACGGCGCCGGGATAAATCTGGCAGTTCTTGCCCATTTTGACATACTGGAATATCGTGGCGTGCGGGAATATCTTGCAGCCGTCGCCAATCTCAACGTCATCATCGACGAATGCGAAAGGCCCTATCTCGATGTTGTCCCCAAGTATCGCATTGGGGCTCACTGACGCGAGAGGAGAAATATTATTCATTCTTTTCTATTTTTATATTATTCAGATATAGCCTCGATGATGGCTTTCGCCATCCTCGTATTGACGGTATGACCAGGTTTGAATGCCTCAACCTTGGCCATCAGACGACCTCCGGCAAGGGCCAGGTCCCCGATCATGTCGAGCAACTTATGCCGGCCGCACTCATCCGGGAAGCGAAGCTGAAGGTTGTTGAGATATCCTTCGTCATTAATGGCCAACTTAGGTACATTAAACAAGGAGGACAGCCTCTCAACCTGTTCATCTGAGACAGGATGCTCCACAATGACTATGGCGTTATCCACATCACCCCCCTTTACGAGATTGTTCTGGAAAAGATACTCTATCTCATGGAAGAAGACAAAAGTGCGGCAATATGCGATCTGCCCCGCATAATCGGCATCCTCATCCCAATGAGCCTTCTGTACTCCTAAGATTCTCGACCCGAAATCCACCGTTATGTCAATCGACGGGGTGTCGGAAGGGGTCACCTTGATATAGGAACCCGTCTTCTCATCCCTGACCTCGATCTCTCCAGGGATGGTGACATACTTCTTCATGGCGTCCTGCTCGACAAGACCGTCTTCCTTGATCGCCTCGACATAGTAACGGGCACTTCCATCAAGTATCGGAACCTCCACATTATCAATCTCAACGATGGCGTTGTCCACTCCCATTCCAGAGAGAGCGGACATAAGATGCTCAATAGTGGAGACTGATGCGGAACCCTCGGAGATGGTTGTGCTCCTCGCTGTCGACGAGACATTTCCGGCCAGCGCCTTGACTATCGCCTCATCACCGAGATCAACCCTACGGAACACTATACCGGTCCCGACGGGAGCCGGGATCAGTCTCATGTTGGCGATTTGACCGGTGTGAAGACCTTTGCCTCGGAACTCATGTTCCCGGGATAGGGTCTTTTGTTTGAGTGACGTCATAAAAAATCTTTGCGTTCAGATTTACTACAAAAAGCAGTCCGCAAAGATACGAAGGTTATTATTAATAAACAATGATTACTCCTTTCCCTGGCGGCGGAACACCGCATAGCTTCGCATATAATTCTTGAGATTGATAGCGGGAGAGCCAAGCAAAGTCTGCCCCGTATCCTTTATGTTTCCTATGACCCCGGCTTGGGCTCCCAAAGTGGTGTTGTCCGCTATCTCAAGATGACCGGCAATTCCGACTTGACCGGCCAGGATACAATTCTTGCCTATCTTTGTGGACCCGGCTATCCCGCATTGGGCCGCCATGACTGTATTATCCCCTATCTGCACATTATGGGCGATCTGGCAAAGATTGTCGATCTTCACACCGTTACCGATAATCGTGGACTCCATTTCGGAGCGGTCAATGGTGGTTCCGGCACCGATCTCGACATTATTCCCTATGATGACATTCCCGAGATGCTCGATCTTCTCCCAAGTGCCATCGGGAAGCGGGGCGTTGCCGAACCCATCAGATCCGATAACCGCATTGGCGTGGATAATGACATTGTCACCGATAACCATTCCAGGGTAGATGACAACTCCCGGATATATGATGCAATGCTTTCCGATAACAGTGTTGTCCCCGACATACACATTCTCGAAAATCTTGGTGTAATCCCCCACCTTAGCATGGTGTCCCACGTAAGAATGACTGCCAAGATAAACTTTCTTGCCGAACTTGGTAGTGAGAAACCAGGAAGAACGGAACCCTCTGTGCCTACGGTCCGTACGTTTTTGGGTGGCGGCGTATTTCAAGAGGTCAGCCAGGGACTTGTAGGCGTCCTCAACCCTGATCAATGTGGGTGATACAGGCTCCTTTGGCTGGAAATCCTTGTTGACCAGCAAGATACTAGCCTTGCAGGTGTACACGTATTTCTCGTACTTGGGATTGGCGAAGAAGCAAAGTTGGCCTGCCTTTCCATGCTCGATTTTCGCGAATGAGGTAACCTTTGCCTGAGGGTCGCCATCGACCGTTCCTTTGAGCACCTGGGCCAATTGCTTTGCTGTAAATTCCATCTTCTTTCCGCTAATTCATCAAAATCTTTACAAAGTAAACGATTTATTTTCATTTTCCCCAAATAATCATTACCTTTGTGCCGTTGTGAGAGATAGGTGACGTCAGGCGTCTCCTATCTTTTGTTTTATGAGTATGGACAAGGAATTGATTCAGAAAACCATCGAACCGGTGGTCGAAGAGCTAGGGTGCTTTATCGTGGAAATCATTGTCACCAAAGACAATGACATTACACTCACTGTTGAGAAGACCTCTGGCGAGGTCTCCCTGGAAGATTGCGTCACCCTGAACGACGCCTTCCTCGCGGCTTTTGACAAGGATGTCGAGGACTATTCGCTGACAGTCTCGTCAGCTGGACTTGACCAGCCATTCAAAGTCCATGGACAATATGTGAAAGCCATAGGCTCACAGGTCGTGGCTCTCCTGAAGGGCGGAAGAAAACTGACAGGAGTGCTCACAGGGGTGGATGAGGACGGCATTAGCGTCCGCTACATGGCCAAGGAACTTCCGGAAGGGAAGAAAAAGAGAATCACGGTTGAGCGTGAGGAGCGGTTAGGATTCGAATCGATCAATTCAGTGACCCCATTGGTTGAATTCAAGAAATAGTAATTATAAATTATGGAAAAGAAAGACGTTATAACTCTCATTGACGCCTTCAAGGACTTCAAGGAAGAGAAGAACATCGACAGGCCTGTGATGATGGGCGTCCTTAAGGACGTGTTCCTCACCCAGATCGCCAAGACCTACGGGTCCTCTGACAATTTTGACGTGATCATCAATGTCGACAAGGGCGACTGCGAGATCTACCAGAACTTCGACATCGTGGAGGAAGTGGAGAATCCCAACACCCAGATCACTCTTGAGCAGATCAAAGAGGAGACCGGTGATGATGATTATGAGATCGGTGACGTGTACACCAAGAAGCTTTCCCTCGCCTCTTTCGGGAGAAGAGGCATCCTGAACATCAGGCAGAACTTGCAGGGAAGGATCATGGACATTGACAAAGCCAATGTCTTCAAGGAGTATTCCGATAAGGTCGGGGAGATCTTCACTGGAGAGATTTACCAGACCTGGTCAAAGGAGGTCATCATCCTTGATGAGGACAGCAACGAGCTCCATCTTCCTAAGAATGAGCAGATTCCCGGAGAGCGCTTCAAGAAGGGTGACACCATCCGCGCCATCATCAAGAGCGTCGAGATGAAGAACAACACCACTCCTTACATCACTCTTTCGAGAACATCTAACGAGTTCCTTGAGAAGCTGTTCGAGCTTGAGGTGCCCGAGATCTTCGACGGCCTGATCACCATCAAGAAAGTGGTCAGGGTTCCCGGCGAGAGAGCCAAGGTCGCTGTCGAGTCTTATGATGAGAGAATTGATCCTATCGGAGCCTGCATCGGTGTGAAAGGATCCAGGATCATCGGCATCGTACGTGAGTTGCGCAACGAGAATATCGACGTGCTCCAATGGACTTCCAACACCCAGCTTCTCATCCAGAGAGCTCTGAATCCCGCAAGGGTCTCTTCAATCGACCTTGGCAACTCCTCAGAGGACAAGATCAAGGTCTACATGCAGCCTGATGAGGTCAAGAAGGGAATCGGACGTGGCGGTTGCAACATCAAACTCGCCGGAATGCTCGTTGGCAGGGAGATCGAGGTCTGGAGGGAGCTCTCAAAGGACGAGATCCAAGAAGAGGAGGATGTCCTTCTCAGCGAGTTCAGCAACGAGATCGATCAGTGGGTCATCGACCGCCTTGAGGCTATCGGTTGCGACACCGCGAAGAGTGTCCTGGCCTTCTCGCCAGATGACATCGCTAAGAGAGCCGATCTCGAGGACGAGACTGTAGCGGAGGTCTTCCGCATCCTGAAAGCGGAATTTGAGGATTAGTCCATAAGGACAAGTGTTTAATTAAAAGGGGTTGAATATGGGAGAAATCAGACTAAATAAACTTATCAGAACCTACAATATCGGTCTTCAGAATCTTGTTGATTTCCTGAAAAGTCAGGGTGTTGAGGTCGAGGCCAATCCTAACGCCAAGATCTCTGACGAGCACCTTCCGGCCATTGAGAAACAGTTCGGAAAGGATCTCGAATTGAAGAAAGCCTCAGAGAAGGTCGACATCAAGTTGACTGAGATTCTCGAGCGTACCTCAAGAAAACAGCAGGAAGCGGCCAAGGAAGATGATTTCGAGGAACCTGTAAGGGAGACTGTCATCAAGAGCAATGTTTTCACTCCCAAGGAGAAAGTGGAGCCGAAACCCGCTCCGGCACCTGCCCCCAAACCCGAGCCTGAACCCGAGCCCGTTCCCGAGCCGGCACCTGAGCCCGAACCCGCTCCGGAGCCGAAACCCGAACCCGCTCCGGCACCTGCCCCCAAACCCGAGCCCAAGCCTGTTCCCAA
Source organism: Bacteroidales bacterium (assembly GCA_017557535.1). Lineage (GTDB taxonomy): Bacteria > Bacteroidota > Bacteroidia > Bacteroidales > UBA932 > Cryptobacteroides. The sequence goes on from JAFYYM010000073.1 coordinate 18,387, forward strand.
ACCGGCACCTGAGCCTGAACCGACTCCGGAGCCGAAACCCGAACCGGTCCCTTCAACTCCCGCTCCCGAGACAATCCCCGCCACAACCCCTGCGGAGACTTTGAGAGAGGAACCCGTTGAAATCGAGCCGGAAATAGTTGAGCCCAAGAAGGGGAAGGATGAGGATAATAAGGAAGATGCTCCTGGATTCAAGGTGCTGGGCAAGATCGACATGTCCCAATTCGAGAAGAAGAGCGCCAAGAAGAGGGAGAGAATAACCAAGGGCAGCCAGAAGGTTGATGTCGCCAAGGAAGGTAAGCAGGCTGACAACAACTCCCGCAAAGACAAGAAAGACCAGGGCAAAGCCTCCCAGGACCAAGGAAAGGGTGGCCGTAAGCGCGGACGCGGTAATGACCGCTTCAAGCCGGCCATGACCGAAGAGGAGCAGGAGGCCATGCAGAAGGAGATCCAGAAGCAGGTCAAGGAGACCTACGCCAGGATGAATGACAACAAGAAGAACAACTTCGGAGCCAAGTACCGCAAGGAGAAGAGGGAGCAAGCCGCTGCCAGGTCCCAAGAGGAGATGGCGCAGGTGATGGCCGAGAAGACTGTTCTCAAAGTGACTGAGTTCGTTACTGTCAACGACTTGGCCACCTTGATGAACAACACTCCTGTCAATGATGTGATCAGGGCCTGCATGGAGCTTGGTCTGATGGTGTCCATCAACCAGAGGCTCGATGCTGAGGCCTTGGTGCTCGTCGCCGAGCAATTCGGATATAAGGTGGAATTCGTCACCGCCGAGCTTACGGAAGAGATCGAGGGTAATGACAACCAGGAGGAAAGCGAGGAGGATCTCGTTCCCAGGCCTCCGGTGATCACCGTGATGGGTCATGTCGACCACGGAAAGACTTCCTTGCTGGACTATATCCGCAAATCCAACGTGATCGCGGGAGAGGCTGGAGGTATCACCCAGCACATCGGAGCTTACAATGTCAAGCTTCCTGACGGTAGGAGGATCACTTTCCTCGACACTCCTGGACATGAGGCCTTCACCGCCATGCGAGCCAGGGGTGCCCAACTCACCGACCTCGCTATCATTATCATCGCGGCTGACGACGCCGTCATGCCACAGACAGTTGAGGCCATCAACCACGCCCAGGCGGCTGGTGTACCTATGGTTTTCGCCATCAACAAGATAGACAAACCCGGAGCGATGCCTGAAAAGATCTATCAGCAGCTCTCGCAGATGAATATCTTGACTGAGGCATGGGGAGGAAAATACCAGTGTCAGGAGATTTCCGCGAAGAAGGGCCTCAACGTCGACAAACTTCTTGAAAAAGTTTTACTTGAGACCGACCTTCTCGAACTCAAGGCGAATCCTAAGAAAAACGGCGTCGGAGCCGTCATCGAGTCTTCCCTGGACAAGGGCCGTGGATATCTCGCCACTGTTCTGGTACAGAACGGAACCTTGAGGACAGGTGATATGGTCTTGAGCGGCTGCTACTATGGTCGCATCAAGGCGATGTTCAATGAGCGTGGACAGAAAGTCAAGGAAGCCGGCCCGTCAACCCCTGTCAGCATCCTTGGCCTTAATGGAGCGCCAAGCGCCGGAGACAAGTTCAATGTCATGTCTGATGAGAAAGAGGCTAAGGCGATCGCCAACAAGCGTGAGCAGCTGATCCGCATCCAGGGCATCAAGACCCAGAAACACATGACCCTTGAGGAGATCGGAAGACGTATCGCCATCGGCAACTTCAAGGAACTCAATGTCATCGTGAAGGGTGATGTGGACGGATCCGTCGAGGCGCTTTCCGACTCACTCATCAAGCTCTCGACCGAGCAGGTCAGAGTCAACGTGATTCACAAGGCTGTCGGAGCCATCTCCGAGTCTGATGTGATCCTCGCCGAGGCTTCTGACGCTGTCATCATAGGTTTCCAGGTCCGTCCTTCGACGGATGCCAGGAAGGTGGCCGATGAGCAAGGTATTGAGATCAGGCTTTATTCTGTCATCTATGACGCCATCAATGATGTCAAGGATGGTATTGAGGGTCTTCTCGAGCCTATCAAGAAGGAAGAGGTCACCGGTACCGCCGAGGTCAAACAGACCTTCAAGATTTCCAAGGTCGGCACGATTGCCGGTTGCCTTGTGAGGGATGGCAAGATCGCGAAGACTTCCCAGTGCCGCTTGATCCGGGACGGCATCGTGGTCTACACCGGCGACATCGCATCGCTGAAGAGGAATAAGGATGACGCCAAGGAAGTCACTGCTGGAATGGAGTGCGGAATCGGTATCGAGAAGTTCAACGACATCAAGGTCGGAGACATGATCGAAGCCTTCGTCATCACAGAGATCAAGCAGACACTTGACTAGTCAAATCTATCTGGATCGCATAAAAAAGTGCCCGTCAATATTGGCGGGCACTTTTCATACGTGTTATACATTTAGAAATCGAGACCGTCGTTCCAGCCCAGGTTCTGCGGAAGGTCGTAACCATGGGAATGATACACGGACCTGTCGTTGATCGGGATAGGGAACAGATAGTCCCTGTTCTCGTCGAACTGGTGCTGAAGGAGCTTGTAAGGATCGACATCCTAAGCCGCCAACGAACTCAGAATCAGGGCAAAAAGAAAGCGAAAGCTTTCTTCAGAAATTCGATGGTCATTGTTTAAGTGTAGTTATTTTACCTAAAACCACCTCAAATTTATCAAAAAAAATAGACCAAGAACTTTTTAAGAAATATAAAAGGTTTCTACCGTCCTGCGGGCCGCCTGGACATCGTGGACGCGAAGGATGTCGGCGCCGGCGCAGATGGCAAGCATGTTCGCGGCCATCGTTGCCGGCAGGGCTTCGTCCGGAGTGATTCCGAGAGGCTTGTAGAGGAAGCTCTTGCGGGACAGACCCGCAAGGACAGGCCTGCCGAACTCTTTGAACACAGACATCTCCCTCAGGAGCTTCCAGTTCTGGTCCACGGTCTTGGCGAAACCGAACCCGGGATCCAGGATCCAGTCCTTGATTCCGAAAGCATCGGCACGCTCGGAAAACTCGGAGAAGAAACCATATACGGCACGGGTGACATCGTCGTAGTCGGTTAGAGACTGCATATCCCTGGGAGTCCCCCGGGTATGCATGGCGACATAAGTGAGACCCAAATCTCCGACAGTCCTCCATATCGCCTCGGAGCCCCCGCTGACATCATTCACGATGAAAGGTCCGACTATATCAAAGGCCTTGGATACAACTCCGGGGCGGAAAGTATCGATGGAAAGGCTCAAGCCTGGCCGCTCTGAGGCGAGCAGGCTTAAAGCGGGTCCAAGTCTACCCCACTCCACCTCTTCGCTGATCGATTCGGAACCAGGCCTGGTGGAGCAGGCGCCGAGATCGATGATATGAGCCCCTTCTGACAACATCGAGTCTATCCTCGACAAGAAGAAGGCCGAGTCAAACGACCCGTCAGCTCCCAAGATACGGCTGCCTGCGTAAAAGGAATCGTCGGTTAGATTGACAATCCCCATGATGCTGATCTTTCTGTCTCGCTTATCCTCCATATTGCGCGAAAATAGCCAAAAAATGAATATATTTGTAGATATTTAAAACCATACTTGATGCTTATTGTTCTGGAAGGATTGGACGGAGCGGGAAAGTCCACTCAAGTCAGGAAATTGAAGGCCTACCTCGAGGAGGTTGGCCCTAAACCTATGGAGTATATTCATTTCCCGAGATACGATTCGCCGGTTTACGGAGATCTTATCAGCAGATTCCTGAGGGGAGATTTCGGCTCGAACGAGTCTGTGCATCCCCAACTCGTCGCATTGCTTTTCGCCGAAGATCGACATGGGGCCGCTCCCGACATCAAAGCTGTCCTCTCACAAGGAGGCACCGTGCTTCTGGACAGGTATGTCTACTCCAACATAGCCTACCAGTGCGCGAAACTGTCGAACCAGGAGGAGAGCGAGTCACTCCGCGAATGGATCATCAACACCGAGTTCGGGGATTTCGACCTGCCGAGGCCGGATTTGAACATTTTCCTTGATGTACCGATCGGTTTCGTTGAGAAAAGCCTTGAGAAAGGCCGTAATGGCTCAGACAGGAACTATCTCCAAGGATCCCAGGACATCCATGAGGCAAGCATCGAGTTTCAGAAGAGAGTGCGGGACATCTATAGACGACAGGCCCGACTCGATAAAAACTTCATTCCTGTGGACTGCTCAGGGGCGGATGGGACCATGCTCCCTCCAGACGATATTTTCGCCAAGATTAAAGTATTGACAGACACTTATCTGACAAGACGATGAACAGCAACTTTATCCATTACAGACTGCGCAGGTTCTGCGCCTTCATAATAGGGCTGGTGTTTTTGCTCGCAGGCGTTTTCAAGCTTCTCGACCCCGTTGGAGCCGGGTTGGTGGTGGAAGAGTATTACCGCTTTCTCGGGCTCACATTCATGCTGCCGACAGCCAAGGCTGTAGCCGTTTTCCTGGCTTTGCTTGAGGCGATTCTCGGAGCGGCCATGATCAGCGGGGTGTGGAGGGATATCGTGGCCATCGCCACCTCAGCACTGATCGTCTTCTTCACGATAATCACGTTATTCCTGGCGATATTCAATCCATCAATGGACTGCGGGTGTTTCGGCGAAGTCATTCACTTGTCCAATATGCAGACATTCCTGAAGAATGTCATACTCCTTGTCTTGGCAATCATAGCGTTCGCCCCTTTCAAGGATCTGGGCGAACCGAAAAAACGGAAATACATATCGTTCTTCATCGCGGCAGCCTCAATCGCCGGATTCACATTGTATTCGCTGAATTCCCTGCCCCTCGTGGATTACACCTCATTCAGGCCTGGAAGCGAACTCGTTTCCTCTTCTAACGAGGACAATGACTTCAAATCCACCTTCATTTATGAGAAGAACGGCCAGAAAGGTGTCTTCACTCTTGACAAACTACCGGACTCCACTTGGACGTTCGTCAAGGCTGAGACAGTCCGTATGAACGGGCCTAAAGCCGGAGGCGAGCCCCCGATCCTCACATTCACCGACACCACAGGGACTTACAGGGACGAACTCGCCACCTCTGGCAATGTGATGGCGTTCTCCGTGTATGATCTTGCAGGGATGAAGGGAGATGATTGGACAAGGATAGCCACCGCCATTGACGGTGCCTCAAAAGCCGGTTTCACTCCTTTGCTTATCGTATCAGGGAATAAAACCCGTTTCGAGAATCTCCCGGCCTTGATTCCAGAGGCTCGTGAAAGCCTCCTCCCCCACCTGTTCTTCACTGACCGGAAGACTTTGTTGGCCATGAACAGGTCCAATGGAGGAGGAACTTGGTTCAATGACGGGGAGCTGATCAAGAAATATCATTCCGGTTCCCTCCCTACAGAGGAGCAGTTCCTCGAGATGACCGGAGACGATCCCACGGACATCATGCTCCACTCCAGCACCAAAGGCAGGCTCCGTTTCCAAGGTTTCCTTTTATACACGATAGCTCTACTCTTGTTGATTTAAGCGATCTGACATGTTAGACATTAACTCCCTTACGGCGGTATCCCCGATTGACGGACGCTATGCATCCAAAACATCATCTCTGAGGAGGTATTTCAGCGAGTATGCCCTCATCCGATACAGGGTACGGATCGAGGTCGAGTATTTCATCGCCTTATGCCAAATCCCCCTGCCCCAGCTGGTTGGATTCGGAGAAGGTACGGGCAAGACAATAGAAGAGCTTTTCGAGGAACTTCGGAGCATATACATAGACATGACTCCCGAGGACGCCTCAAAAGTCAAGGATATAGAGAAGATCACAAACCACGACGTCAAGGCGGTCGAGTATTACATCAAGGAAAAATTCGACTTCCTCGGTCTCTCGGCATGGAAAGAGTTCATCCATTTCGGATTGACTTCGCAGGACATCAACAACACATCTCAGCCCTTGATGCTTAAAGAAGCTCTTGAGAATGAATATATTCCCGTACTGAGAGAGGTCGTCGGCACACTCCGTGAATATGCCGGGGAATGGAAAGATGTCCCCATGCTAGCCAAAACCCACGGCCAGCCTGCGACCCCGACCCGGCTCGGGAAAGAGATAATGGTGTTCGTGGCCCGGCTTGAGGAACAGCTCCGTCAGTTTGACGGACTGACTTACCCAGCCAAGTTCGGCGGAGCGACCGGTAACATGAACGCCCATAAGGTCGCATACCCTGAAATAGATTGGAAATCTTTCGCTGACAGCTTCGTCTCGTCGCTCGGACTCAACCGCTCTTTCCCCACAACACAGATTGAGCACTACGACAACCTCGCTGCGATATTCGACTGCCTGCGGAGGATCAACACCATCCTGATTGATCTCTGCCGCGACATATGGACCTACATATCCATGGAATATTTCCGCCAGAGAGTGGTTAAAGGAGAGGTGGGATCGTCCGCCATGCCGCATAAGGTCAATCCCATCGATTTTGAGAACGCCGAGGGGAATCTCGGCATGGCTAATGCCACGCTGACATTCCTCGCCATGAAGCTTCCCATCTCGAGGCTTCAGAGAGATCTCACAGATTCCACGGTTCAGAGGAATATCGGTGTACCTGTCGCTCACGGGATGATCGCTTTCGCCTCCCTGAAAAAAGGCCTTGGCAAACTGATTCTCAACAAGGAAGCCATCGATGCCGACCTCCATCGCAATTGGGCGGTAGTGGCGGAAGCCCTGCAGACCATATTGCGCCGGGAAGGATATCCCAACCCTTATGAGACCCTGAAGGCTCTCACACGGACCGGAGCGGCCATCGACGAGAAGACCATCGCCGACTTCATCGACACCCTCGAGGTCAGCGAAAGCGTAAAAGCCGAGATGAGAGCCATCTCACCTTGGACTTACACGGGTATTTAATAAGCTTTATTCAACGACATAGACGTCGTCGCCAGGCTCGGCGAAACCAAAGTTCTCGCGGGCGTAACGCTCGAGAGAATCTTTGTCTGATGTGAGGCCATGGATTTGGGAATCCATCTCGAGAATCTCCTTGTTGTATTTCTCGATGAGCTTATCCTGACGCTTGATCTCCGCACCGGCTCTCACCCAGCGGACAATATTGTTCTGGTTGATGAAACCCACCATAAGGATGAAAATGGCGGTAGCGACAATGGCATAACGGATGAAGGAGCGTTTCTCAGCGTTCCTTCCATCTTTATCCCTATCCCAAATGTCCCTGAACTTTCCCATCCGCTTAAGACGTTATTAACGCGAAAATAGTTATTTTTGTAGAAATATCATATATCATGAAACCTACTCTTCTTGTGCTCGCGGCCGGTATGGGAAGCCGCTATGGAGGCTTGAAACAGATGGATGGTCTTGGCCCCAGTGGTGAGACTATCATCGACTATTCTATCTATGACGCGGTCGAAGCCGGATTCGGCAAAGTCGTTTACATAGTCAGGGAGTATTTCCTGGAGCAGTTCAAAGAGGCTGTCGATAGGAAATATTCCGGAATCCTTTGCCCTGACGGGACTCCTCTTGAGTTCGATTTCGTGGTGCAGGAACTGGACAAGATCCCTTCAAGATTCACCCTCAATCCCGAACGCCAGAAGCCATGGGGCACCGCACATGCCGTACTCATGGCCAAAGACGTGATTCATGAGCCTTTCGCCGTCATCAACGGGGATGATTTTTACGGCAAGGAATCCTTCAAGATCATAGCGGACTGGCTGAAAGATCACGAGGAAAGCAAAGGGATATGCTCCATCGTCGGATTTGAGCTTGATAACACTCTCTCCGAGTTCGGAAAGGTGTCCCGAGGCATTTGCCACTACGACGAGAACAGAAGCCTCACAAGCGTCATCGAGTTCGTGAATGTCGGTGCTGAGGAAGATGGCAAAGTCTATGGCGATAACACTGTCAGTGGCGAGACGCATGTCGAGGTCGATGCCAAGGCTTTGTGCTCGATGAATATGTGGGGATTTACTCCGGATTATTTCGAGCTCAGCGAGGCTGTCTTCGAGAAGTTCTTGGAAGTCAATCTCATGGAACTCAAGAAAGAGTACTATATTCCCTATGCTGTCGACTACATCATGAGGGAAAACGGCTACAAATGCGAGGTGCTCTCAACTCCCGCCAGATGGTTCGGAGTGACTTATAAAGACGACCGCCCGGGAGTCGTGGCCAAGTTCCAGGAGCTTGCCGACAACGGTGTGTATCCTACTCCACTCTGGAAGAAATAAATCACATGTCTTTTTTCAAGCCCCGTAAAGTTGAGAAGAACTATGATCTTCTCTCCTCCTGCTCCTGGTATACCCCGGATGTAGGAGGCCTCTTTTCTGTCCTCGGCTGGTTCCTTGTGGGTCTTCTAATAGCCGGTATAGTGACCGCTCCCCTCATGTTAGGCGGGACTATCCCGATGTATTACATCATGATAATCCTGTACCCGCTGCAATTTGTGGCTGTGTTCATATTCGTGAGAATCAAAAGTTCCAGGAATATGGCTTTCGACACAGGATACGCTTTGGACAGCAATCATTTCGGGACTTGGGGCGGGGCGCTTCTGGCTGTCGCCGTGTCGGTCGCGACCTTTGCCACCGGAATGATGTTGGAGGTTATCAATCAACACCTTCCGGACACTGAGGGGAGTGTGATTGAGATGTTGGCCAAGATGATGGAAGGGCCGCTCTGGGCCAACATCCTCACCATGTGCATAATGGCACCCCTTTTCGAGGAGTGGCTTTGCAGGGGTGTGATTCTGAGAGGTCTTCTCAACTTCGCTCCCAAGACCCCCCGTCAAGATGGTGAGAGAACCAGAGGCTTAAGCCCCGCACTGGCTATCGTGATCTCAGCCATATTCTTCGCCGCCATCCACGGCAATGTGTGGCAGGGCATAACAGCCTTCGCTATCGGATGTCTTTTCGGATATGTCTATTACCGCACCGGTTCCCTGAAGTTGACCATTCTGATGCATTGCGTCAACAATACTTCCGCCGTGCTTATAGGCAAATTCGGTTCTGAGAGCATGAGAAACGCCAAGAGTATCCTTGAGGTTGTTCCGGCCTGGGAATATGTCTTGATATTCATTGCCAGCGCCGCCATCCTCTGGTTTCTCATAGACTATCTCAGGAAGATTCCCCTTCAGGATCCCCAAGGCAACTGCGACGTGATACCCGCTGAGTAGCGCCTCTTTATAAACGAAGAAAAGCTGGCCTTTACAGGTCAGCTTTTCTTTTTAACCTCGAGGGATCAACTGCTAGAAGTACTCCTCGGTGTCGTTCTTAGGAAGGTCGTCATGATGCTCCTTGGGGGCATTGTTATGCCCGAATCCACGGCGCTCGCCTCCACGACGCTCATTGTCGTGACCACCACGACGGTCGTTACCGCCGTTACGACGCTCATTTCCTCCGTTACGACGCTCACCGCCATTTCCGCCGTTGTTGCCATTTCCGTTGGGGCGGGGACGGCGGGTAGGCTCCACATAACCTTCCGGTTTGGGCTGGAGAGCCCTCATGGAAAGCCTCATCTTACCAGTCTTCTGGTCGATCTCAAGGAGCTTGACATCAACTTCCTGGCCGACCGCGAGGACATCCTCAACTTTCTCGGTCTTGTTCCAAGCTATCTCAGAGACATGGAGCAGGCCTTCCTTTCCGGGAAGGATCTCCACAAAGGCACCGAACTCAAGGATGGAAACGATCTTGCCGTGATAGGTCTTTCCGACCTCAGGCACGGCGCAGATGCCCTGGATCCAATCGTAAGCCTTCTGCATGGCCTCCGCATCATTCGTGGCGATGTCCACGATACCCTTGCCGTCCACCTCGTCGATGTTGATGACAGCACCGGTCTCAGCCTGGATCTTCTGGATTGTCTCTCCGCCTTTACCGATGACAGCCCCGATGAACTCCTTGGAAATCTCGAAGGAGACGATCCTAGGAACGAAGGGCTTATAGTCCTCACGAGGTTTGTCGAGGCACTTCATCATCTCGCCCATAATGTGCATCCTGCCCTCATGAGCCTGCTGGAGTGCCTTGGCGAGCACATCGTAAGACAGACCGTCAACCTTGATGTCCATCTGTGTCGCGGTGATACCGTCCTTTGTGCCGGCCACCTTGAAGTCCATGTCGCCGAGGTGATCCTCGTCACCTAAGATGTCGGTCAGGATGGCGTAACGGCCGTTGGGATCCTTCTCGTCAGTGATGAGTCCCATAGCCACACCGGCGACAGGCTTGGTGATCTTGACACCGGCATCCATCAAAGCCAGGCAACCTCCGCAGATGGAAGCCTGTGAGGATGAACCATTCGACTCAAGAATATCGGAAACCACGCGGACAGCGTAAGGGAACTCGGGAGCCTGAGGCATAACGGCCTTGAGAGCCCTGTAAGCCAGGTTGCCGTGGCCGATCTCGCGACGTCCGACACTCCTCTGAGGCTTGGCCTCGCCAGTGGCGAAAGGAGGGAAGTTGTAGTGGAGGATGAACTGCTGGTCACCCTGAATGAGCACCTCGTCCATCTCTTTCATATCCAGCTTGGTACCAAGGGTGACAGAAGCCAAAGCCTGGGTCTCGCCACGGGTGAAGATCGCTGATCCGTGAGCGCAAGGCAGATAGTCGGCCTCGCACCATATCGGACGAACCTCGGTGGTGTGACGTCCATCAACACGCAGTCCCTCGTCCAGGACCAGGTTGCGGAGGGCCTCCCTCTGCTCGTTACCAAAATAGCGATCGATCATCATCTTCTTCGCCTCGATCTCTTCCTCTGTCAGGCCCAGAGACTCGATGGCCTCGGCCTTGATGGCCTCAAAACCGTCCTCACGCTCATGCTTAGGCTTAGCGGACTTGGCCAGCTCATAGCACTTGCCATAGGCGAAATCGTGGATCTTCTTCTTGATCTCCTCGTCCTCCTCATCATGAGGATAGTCACGCTTGTTCACGTCGGTGCCAAGCTCATGCATGAGCTCTTTCTGCACACGGCAGTGCCTCTTGATCTCCTCATGGGCGAACTTGATAGCGTCAAGCATCACATCCTCAGGAACTTCCTTCATCTCACCCTCTACCATCATGATGTTCTCCTCAGTGGCAGCGACCATGAGCTCAAGGTCAGCGTTTTCCATCTCGGAGAAGGTGGGGTTGATAACGAACTTGCCATCAATGCGGCAGACCCTCACCTCGGAGACAGGGCCACCAAAAGGAAGGTCGGAGACGGCAAGGGCGCAAGAGGCGGCCAAACCAGCGAGAGCGTCGGGCTGGATGTCCTTCTCAGCGGAAATGAGGTTGACATTGACAAAAACCTCAAGGTGGAAATCATCCGGCCACAAAGGGCGGATGGGACGGTCGACAAGGCGGGAGACCAGCACCTCATAGTCCGAGGGGCGGCTCTCTCTCTTGAGGAAACCTCCGGGAAAACGTCCGGCGGAGTAATACTTTTCCCTGTAATCGACTGTGAGGGGCATAAAGTCGGTCCCCTCTTTGACTTCTTTGGCGCAGGTGACAGTGGCGAGGAGCATAGTGCCTCCCATCTTGATCACCGCGGAGCCGGCGGCCTGCTTGGCCAGTTTGCCGGTCTCGATCTCGATTATCCGACCGTCGGACAATTCGATCTTCTTTGTGATAACGTTCATTTAACTGCTTTTACCGCTTTGTTCTAAAAAAGAAAGGGTTGGCCGCTGAATAGCGCGCCAATCCCTTTTCCTGTTCCTATCGTAAGATTATCGACGGAGGCCGAGCTCCTTGATAATGCTTCTGTATCTCTCGATGTCCGTCTTCTGGAGGTAATCCAGCATCTGACGTCTCTTACCCACGAGGCGGAGGAGGGAGCGGCGTGTGACCACGTCCTTCTTGTTCTTCTTCACGTGCTCGGTGAGGTGATTGATACGGTAGGAAAATAAAGCAACTTGACTCTCAGGTGAGCCGGTGTCTGTATTAGACTTCCCGTACTTTGCGAAAATCTCTTGCTTCTTGTCGGCTTGTAAATACTCTGCCATTTCGCAAAAAATTAATTGTTTAAACTGTTTAAAATAAATTAGCCCGCAAAGATAGTCATTTTTCCTGATAAATCAAGAGTCACAGCCTGAACTTTCTCAACTCTTTCTCCTTAGCCCGGTGGTCTGGGCAAATGCTTTCCAGCAACGCGTGGAATTCAGGGCCGTGATTCGGATGACGGAGATGGCAAAGCTCATGGAGCAAGACATAGTCACGAAGATCCTCGGGCACCCTCATCAAATTGAGATTCAGGTTTATATTGCCTTTTCGGGAACAGCTCCCCCAATTGGATACATTATGCTTGATCCTGACCTGGTTGTATTCGAAAGAATACTTCCGGGCAAGCTCGGACAACCTTGCCGGCAGCACCCTTTTCGCCTCCTTGCGCATAGACTCTATCTCCTCTGGCGAGAGGATAGGCTCATCAACAAACCTTTTATTCTGACGCTCAATTGTTTCCAGAACCCATTCCCTTCTGGAGAGAAAGAACTCCAAGCCCACCCTGAACGGCACTATCCAAGGCATGGAGACGGTCACTCCCCTACGAGGGCTTACCCTCAAGGAAATCTTCCTGGAACGGCTGGTTTTCCTCAAAACCACCGCTCCGATAACGGGATCTTCGTACACTTTCTCCATGGACTCTGTCAAAGTTCCACGAAAATAATTATTTTTGTTCAGTTTAGACCCCAAAAACCTTGACATGATGAAGACATTGAGAACAGTCATCGCCGCAGTGGCCTTGCTGATAGCCTCAGTCGCCACCGCACAGAACTACACTCCCTCCGAAGGTAACCTTCAAGCGAGAAAGGATTTTGTGAACGAGCGCTTCGGAATATTCCTACACTGGGGAATCTACGCTTCCTACGCCCAGGGAGAGTGGTACCTGAACACTGGCAAGTTGAACAAGGACGAGTATGCCAAGGCCGCCAGCGGTTTCTATCCCGCCAAGTACGATGCCGAAGCATGGGCCAAGGCTTTCAAGGATGCTGGAGCCGGCTATGTCACAATCACTTCCCGCCACCACGACGGGTTCTCAATGTTCGACACCAAGGCCTCGGACTACAATATAGTCAAGGCCACGCCCTACGGCAAGGACGTGATCAAGGATTTGGACGAGGCCTGCCTGAAGGAAGGGCTCAAGCTCCAGTTCTATTATTCATTACTCGACTGGGTTAGAGAGGATTACCCTCTCGGCGAGTCTGGCAGGTTCACCGGGCGCGAGGGTGACGCCCAAAACTACGACAGCTATTTCGCTTTCATGAAAACGCAAGTCAAGGAACTGATGACCCAGTACCACACCCGCGCGCTTTGGTTCGACGGTTATTGGGATCACAAGAGGGATGCGGTTCCCTTCGACTGGAGGATGCCCGAGTTCTATGATTATATCCATTCCATCAACCCTGATTGCCTGATCTGCAACAACCACCACATCGCCCCGATCGAGGGAGAGGATTACCAGACCTTTGAGAGGGATCTTCCAGGAAGAAACACTTCTGGGTTCTCCGAGGGTCAGGAAGTAAGCACCATCATCCCCGTGGAGATGTGCCAGACCATGAACCATTCTTGGGGCTATTCAGTCGCTGACCAGGACTACAAATCAGTCGGCACCCTCGTCAGGCTTCTTGCACAGTGTGTCTCGATGAACTGCAACATGCTGATGAATATCGGTCCCCAGGCTAATGGTGAGCTTCCCGCGACAGCCCTGGAGCGCCTCAAGGGGATGGGTCAATGGATGAGAGTCAACAGCGAGTCCATCAAAGGCTGCGGTCCCGGCCCTATAGCGGAGCAAGACTGGGGTGTGAGCACCGCCCCCATCAATAACAAGAAGGTATTCTACATCCATCTATTCAAGAGTCCTGGCGCCGTTGTCGAGATTCCAGTGGCAAAGAGGGCGAGGGTATCGAGCGTCACCGCCCTGACCGACGGGTCAAAGCTTTCGACGAGAAAAGTCGGCGAGAAGCTTTTCGTCACCGTCCCCGGTGAGTTGCCCGCCGACTCGGATTATGTCATTAAAGTGACTCTGAAGTAATCGATTAGACTCCTCCGAAGGCGCTATAGCCTCCATCAACAGGAATCACGATTCCTGTCACGAAAGAAGATATATCGCTCAAGAGATAGAGCATGGTTCCAACCAAATCCTCCGGCTCACCGAACTTGTGGGTCGGAGTATTCGCAATTATCTTCTTTCCTCTGGGCTTTAGGGCTCCAGTCTCCTCGTCCGTGAGCAAAAAGCGATTCTGGTCTGTGAGGAAGAAACCGGGAGCGATGGCATTGCAGCGAATCCCCATCTGAGCGACATGAACCGCGTACCACTGGGTGAAATTGTTGATCGCTCCCTTAGCCGCCGAATAAGCCGGGATCTTAGTCAACGGACGGATCGAGTTCATGGATGAGATGTTCAGGACGTTGCCTTTTCCAGATTCCAGCATATCTTTCGTGAACACCATGGTGGCTAGCAAGGTCCCCTTGAAATTCAGGTCGAAAACCTGGTCGAAACCGGTCAGATCCAGACCATAGAAGGTGTCAGCCAAATCGTCATCCTTACTCATCTGCTCAGCTTTACAAGTCGCCTTTGGCGAGTTACCGCCAGCGCAATTAATCAGGATATCGACTTTGCCTAATTTTTCATGAATAAGGTCAAGAGCAGCCTCAAGGGCCTCCCTGTCCAAAGTACTTGCCGAGATACCTAAGCACTTGACGCCAAACTCTTTGGCTATGGCTTCCCCTTTCCCGGGATTGGAAGCCGAGCGGCTGATCACGGCGAGGTTGACTCCAGCTTCGGCCAGGCCTCTTGTCAAAGCGGTTCCGATCACGCCGAAGCCTCCGGTGATAACGCAAACGCGTCCTTTCAAATCATCAAATGAATATTTCATGACTATACGGTATAAGTTCCTGAAACAGTGTCGCCTCCGTGACCGGTCCAATTAGTGTGGAAGAACTCGCCACGGGAACGGTCAGTACGCTCATAAGTGTGGGCGCCGAAATAGTCCCTCTGCGCCTGAAGCAGGTTAGCGGGGAGCCTTTCGGTGCGGTAGCCGTCGTAATATTCAAGGGCAGCGGTCATGCAAGGAGCCGGCACGCCATTCATGATCGCTTGGGATACGACCTTCCTCCAGCCCTGCTGCGCATCGGAGAGTTTTTCTTTGAAATACGGGTCAAGAAGGATGTTGGCCAGGTCAGGAGCCTTGTCGAAAGCCTCTTTGATCTTTCCGAGGAACACGCTCCTGATGATGCAGCCCCCTCTCCAAAGCAAGGCTATGCCACCATAGTTCAAATCCCAGCCATATTCCTTCGCGGCCGCCTTCATCAGGGAATACCCCTGAGCGTAAGAGACAACCTTGGAAGCGAACAACGCTTTGCGAAGATCCTCAAGGAAGGCTGCCCTGTCTCCCACGAACTTCACTGGCTTAGGGCCATCCAGAATTCCGGAAGCCTTAACTCTGTCATCCTTCAGAGCAGACAGGCAACGGGCATAAACCGACTCACTGATGAGAGTCAGAGGCTCTCCAAGATCGAGGGCTGAGATGGCTGTCCATTTGCCGGTTCCTTTCTGCCCTGCCGTATCAAGAATATAATCAAGGACATAACGTCCGTCTTCATCCTTCTTCGCGAGAATATCACGAGTGATCTCGATGAGATAACTGTCAAGGTCTCCCCTGTTCCATTCGGCGAAAGTCTCATGCATCTCCTCATTGGTCATTCCGAGGATGTCCTTCATGATCTGATAGCACTCGCAGATAAGCTGGATGTCACCGTATTCAATACCGTTGTGGACCATTTTCACGAAATGCCCCGCTCCTCCCTGGCCTACCCAGTCACAGCAAGGAGTACCGTCGGCCACCTTCGCGCTGATACCTTGGAATATCGGCTTGACATATGGCCATGCGGCGGGAGAGCCTCCGGGCATCATAGAAGGACCCTTAAGGGCGCCTTCCTCTCCGCCTGAGACTCCTGTCCCGATATACAGAAGTCCCTTGCTCTCAACATATTCCGTCCTACGGGCAGTGTCTGGGAAATGTGTGTTACCGCCGTCAATGATTATGTCGCCCGGATCCATCAGAGGGATAAGCCTGTCAATGAACTCGTCAACGGGCTTTCCGGCCTTGACCATGAGGAAGACTTTGCGGGGACTCTTGAGAGAGTCGATGAAGTCCTCCAGGGAATGGGCACCATAGAAATTCAAACCCTTTCCACGACCTTCCATGAAACGGTCCACCTTCTCGACCGTCCTGTTGAACACACTCACTTTGAATCCTTTGCTCTCCATGTTCAGCGCCAGGTTCTCGCCCATCACCGCCAAACCAACAAGTCCGATGTCTGATACTGCTTTCATTGTTTAATTGATACTATTTCGATGTCATAGTTAAATAAATCTTGAAGGATAGGCCCAAAGGCCGAGGGCGGGATTGGATATGTAATATACCTCCTCACCGTCGGGCATAGTGTTCCATCCGTCTTTCATGCTATCTATTGGATAACGCCCTAAAACCTCATTGAGGTCATCCCAGGCGAAACCGACACTTTCAATCTCTTCCCGGCTCATTCCGGGTCCTGGGCAATAAGTTATCTTGAAGCGACCCTCGGAAGACCCATGAATAAGGTGTGCCGAGGCTCCGAGATTCTCCTGGAGGTCGAGGTTCTCCGCCGTGGCCTCCAAGGTATGTGGAGTGCCTTTGTAGCCATATTTCCGGATCAGGCCATCAATAACGGGATCCTCTCCGAACTCCTTGAGGGCTGGAGCCAGGATCAAAAGCTCCGCCCCGTCGGCAAGTGCCATACGGGTACGGTAGACCGCCTTGTTGCCAAGCCATGTGCTCTTGAACTCCGAGGGGTCAAGATACACCACACACTTGCGGATCTCACGATCCACCATGATGAAATTGGTCTCCAACGATAATGCGGAGGCTCTCTCAAAGCACTCGAAATCATCGCCTATGAATAGTCCCCTGGTCACCAGCTCACCGCTGTCCTCGTCCTTCGCCCTGACCGTAAGTACATAGATGATAGGGAGTTCCGGGATGAAATGCGTACGGGCATATTCCAGCACATCCCTGACAGGGGACTTGGCCCTGCCCATTATCCTCTCCATACCGTACGAAGCCCCAAGGAAATGGCTCTTGTTTATACCTTCAGAGCCTCCAACTCCCACGAATATATTCTTGGTATAGTTGGCCATCCCGATCACCTCATGGGGAACCACTTGACCTATTGAGAGAATCAGGTCGAAGGAAGGATCCAACAGGAGCTTGTTTACCTGTGCCGGCCATGTGTAACTGACCCGGCCTTCGGATACCTCCTCAAGATAAGGAGCGGGGACCTCCCCAACGGTCACCACATCGTTACGCCAGTCATGGACTCGGAACTTTTCCAACGGAACCCCTTGATACATAGAGGTTATTTGTTCCTCAGTCATTGGTGAATGGGTGCCAAGGGCAGGCATGACATCGGTCAGGTGATCGCCGAAATAATCATTGACCATGGAGGTGATAGGCCCGGCGTAGGAATTGAGCCGGGTGTAGTCCGGAGGTATGGCGAGAACCCTTTTACGGGGGCCCATCGCGTCAAAAACCTCAGTGAGAGCCTCCCTCACCTGCGCATCCGTGATGACATCTGTCTTGGATCCTCTGGCGTAATACAGCATGGCTTAACGCTTTACCCTCGCGTTACCGCTCCAAACACTCCAAACCTGCTCCTCATCGGCAGGTTGGGCGTAATCAGTCAGGAAGGTTGTGGCAAGGGCCCCGCAGGCCCAGCCGAACTGGATCCATTTCTCCGGCTGCCAGCCTTTCAGTATGGCATATAGCAAACCACCCACGAAGCCATCTCCTCCACCGATCCTGTCAAGCACGTGAATCTCACGTGGCTCTACGACGTACCAGGTCTCCCCTTCAAGCATTATCGCGCCCCAATTGTGGGAATTGGCGTTATTGACCTGCCTGAGAGTGGTCGCGAAAACCTTGGCTGAAGGATATTCCGCCTTGACCCTGCGGATCATCTCTTTGAAGCCGTCTATCTTAGCAGAGATGTCTTTGCCTCCAGCCTCAGGACCTTGGATGCCAAGGCAGAGCTGGAAGTCTTCCTCGTTACCGATGAGAATATCGGCCAGGGAGCAGATCTCGCTGAAGACAGCCCTGAGCTCCACTTCCCTTCCGACCCAGAATGAGGCCCGGAAATTGAGGTCGAAGCTGATGGCGGTACCATATTCCTTGGCCTTGCGGGCTATCTCTAGGCAGAACTTGCTTGTGTCAGGGCTCAAGGCCGCTACAAGCCCGGAGAGATGGACAATCTGAACCCCTTCTTCACCGAATATCCTGTCAAGGTCAAAATCCTTCACATTAAGCGTTCTTCCCACTTCCCCCGCACGGTCATTCCACACTCTCGGACCACGGGAACCGTAGCCGCTGTCCGCCACATTGATCTGGTGACGGAAGCCCCAAGGCCCGCCCTGAAGCACTTCCGGGCCCTCGAAATCCATCCCTCTTGAACGAAGATCAGCCTTTATGAAGGCGGCGAAAGGGCTGCCCTCCACAAAGGTTGTCAAGACTTTGACAGGAAGACCAAGGAAAGATGAAATACTGGCCACATTGGTCTCGGCGCTGGTGGCCTGGAGACGGAAAGTGTCACTCGAATGCACCGGTTGCCCGCTATCCGGACATAAACGCAACCCCATGCTGGTCGGGACCAACATGGAGTAGCGGCAATTATCTCTCAATTTGATATCCATCATTTGACAGGCATGCTCTTGATTATCCCCTCATTGACCGCGCGAAGCTTCTTCTCATCCATCTTGATGACTTTACGGTCATAGGTCATGAGACCATTGATCTCTATCTCCACATCCGTGGTCTGGGTGTAGATGGCCGCGGAGCAACCTTGCTTGATGAGCTGCTTGAGCTGTTCAGCGAAATCAGCGTATTCGGCGAGCACCTCATCACCGCTCTTGTACTGGACATATCCCCAGTTCTTGTCATCCTGCCAGAGATGTCCCGTGACAGGGAAACCGATACCGCCATATTCTCCAAGGACATTGATCATATTCTTGTCCCACATCCTGAAAGCCGGATAAGGATAATGGTGATTGTCAAGGATGTCGCCGACTCCTTCCTCCCAGCTTCCTCCGGAAGACTGGTTAACCAGACGGGTCGGGTCGGTCGCCTTTGTGAAAGCGACAACGTCCTTCGTGTCAAACTGGCTCCACGCCTCGTTGAAAGGCACCCACACGGCGATGCACTGGAATTTCTTGAACTGGTTCAAGATCTCTCCCCACTCCTTGTAATAGTTGGCCTTAGCCTCGGGGGTGGCAGGGAAATCCTCTCCCTCTCCATAATAATACATGCCCCATCTCTTGCTTCCGGCGAAGGAAGGCATGTCCTGCCAGACGATCATGCCGAGCTGATCGCAATAGTAATACCAGCGGTCAGGCTCGACCTTGACATGCTTACGGATCATATTGAAGCCGAAGTCCTTGGTCTTCTGGACATCGAACTTAAGGGCCTCATCTGTAGGAGCGGTGTAAAGACCGTCAGGCCACCATCCCTGGTCAAGGGGACCAAGCTGGAAAAGAGCTTCCCCATTCAAGCCCATAAGCTTGGTGTTGCCGTTTTTCCTATAAGCGGATACCTCCCTCATAGGAGCGTAAGCCGCGACTCTGTCAATCACTTTACCATCTCGAAGTATCTGGATGTCAAGCCCGTAAATATAGGGGGACTCTGGAGACCAGAGTTTGGGATTCTTCACATTGAGGGTCACTGTACCTCCGGGAACCGCCATTCCTGAGGCAAGGACCGCATACAGACCGTCCACGGCGGGCTTCGAGGCTGCCACTGTCTCAGTAGAATACCCGATACCTCCATCAAGAAGGAACACTTTCACGACATCTCCCTCCTGGACACCAGCGGCATCCACTGTGACGTTTATCGCGTTGTCCGCTACGCTCGACACGACATTGTAGTCTGTTATGTGGGCAGGAGCGACAGGCTCGATCCATACACTTTGCCATATACCGGACACAGAGGTGTACCAGATCCCGCGAGGCTCCTTGACCTGCTTGCCACGAGGCTGGAAATCATTGTCTGAAGCATCCTCAACCCTGACCACGAGGGAGTTGACGCCACTCTTCACATAAGGTGTGACATCAAATGAGAATCTGGTGTAACCACCGGTGTGGGAACCCACCTTTATATCATTGACGAAAACATCAGCCTTCCAGTCAACCGCATCGAAATTGAGGATCAAGCGTTTCCCTTTCCATGACGAAGGAACGGAAAAGGAAGTGCTGTACCATAAGGCATCCTGAGGAGTTAGCGGACGACCGACTCCTGAAAGTGAGGACTCCAGGGCGAAAGGCACCAGGATCTTACCATCGAAAGCTTTTGGGCAGGGCTCGGACTTCGGTGTGACCGCATAATCCCACAATCCGTTCAGGGATTTCCAGTCAGGCCTGAGCATCTGGGGCCTGGGATATTCAGGATGAGCGTTAGCGGGGGATACTTCCTCAGCCCACTTTGTCTTGATCCTGTCGCCGGCCGGAGCCCACTGTTGAGCCGAAGCGCTTACGACGACCGCGAACGCGGCCGCCACCATTGTGATGAGTCTTGATTTCATTATTAATGGATTTGTTGATTTCGCTAATATATCTATTCACAAATATACTGATTATTTATTAAATTTGTACGATATGGTTTCATTCATCATCAGCATCATAGCCCTTATTCTGGGCTACCTTCTCTACGGCAAGTTCGTGGAGAATGTTTTCGGGCCTGACAGTAATCGACCTACCCCCGCTATCTCAAAGGCGGACGGTGTGGATTTTGTCGCGATGCCCACATGGAAAGTGTTCATGATCCAGTTCCTCAATATCGCGGGAACAGGACCTATCTTCGGAGCCATAATGGGCGCCAAGTTCGGTCCCGCCGCATATCTCTGGATCGTGTTCGGATGCATTTTCGCCGGAGCTGTCCATGACTACCTGAGCGGAATGATTTCCCTTAGGGAAGGTGGAGTGGGACTTCCTGAGATTATCGGTAAATACCTTGGCAAAGGGACGAGAAACGTGGTTCTCGTATTCACGGTGCTGCTGCTCGTACTCGTGGCGGCAGTGTTCGTTTACAGCCCCGCCATAATCCTCGGAGGCATGGCTGGCGATGGCAGTTCTTCATCCATAATGCTCTGGGTGGCGGTGATATTCATATATTACTTTATCGCCACGATGCTCCCGATCGATAAGATCATCGGAAAGGTCTATCCCCTCTTCGCCTTCGCTCTAATTTTCATGGCGGTGGCTTTGATGGTGGGTCTTTTCATAAAATGGCCCTCTATTCCTGAGCTCTGGGAAGGGCTCGGCAACCGCGGCCCCTCTGTGGGGGTCACTGGGCAGCCCATCTTCCCCTGCCTATTCATCACCATCGCCTGCGGAGCTATCAGCGGATTCCACGCTACCCAGAGTCCGCTTATGGCCAGGTGCCTTAAGAACGAGAAGCTTGGACGGCCTGTTTTCTATGGTTCAATGATCACCGAGGGACTGGTCGCACTTGTATGGGCAGCCGTGTCCTCATATTTCTTCTTCGATGGAGGTGCCGCTGAGTGCGGATCCGACCTCACCGCTGCCGCACCCACTGTAGTGACCACAGTCTCAAAGAGTTGGCTCGGCATCCTGGGAGGAATTCTGGCGATACTTGGAGTCGTGGCCGCCCCCATCACGAGTGGTGACACCGCTTTGAGGAGCACCAGGCTCATCATTTCTGATTTCCTGAGATTCGATCAGAAACCGATACGCAACAGGCTGCTGGTCAGCATCCCGTTGTTCATCGTCACGGCTTTGCTCCTTTGGTTCAACATATCCGATTCCAACGGTTTCAACACGATCTGGAGATACTTCGGATGGGCCAACCAGACTCTCGCGGTATTCACGCTTTGGGCAATCACAGTTTATCTCATCAATAACAAGAAGGGTCTGTGGTACCTCATCAGCGGAATCCCGGCTGGTTTCATGACCGCCGTGAGCATCACCTTCATCCTGGTCGATAAGGTGGGATTCCGTGTCAATGCCTCCTTGGCTCCTTGGATCGGATTGATCACCTTCGCGGCGGCAGGCGTCCTGCTTTCCTGCCTGAAAATGCGGCATGATTCAAAACAGAAAGACAATAAATAAACAACGAAGATATGTACGACAACACCCACGGGCTTTGGATAGCCCATTGCGACAAAGGACCGCTCTCGATTGTCGGGAAGATGGCCAACAGACACGGACTTGTGGCCGGAGCAACCGGAACCGGTAAGACAGTCACCCTCCAGGTCATGGCTGAAAGCTTCTGCCAGGCCGGTGTGCCTTGCTTCATGGCGGATATGAAGGGCGACCTCTCAGGAATATCCCAACCAGGAAAGACCAGCAGCTTCATCGAGAAGAGAATGCCGGAATTCGGGATAGAGAACCCTGAGTTCCAGAGCTGCCCGGTACGTTTCTACGATGTATTCGGGGAGCAGGGTCACCCGATGAGGTGCACCATTTCCCAGATGGGACCCCAGCTTCTCACCCGTATTCTCGGCCTGTCAGACGCACAGGAGGGAGTGCTTAACATCATGTTCAGGATAGCCGACGAGAGAGGGTTGCTCCTTGACGACATCAAGGATATGAGGGCGTGCCTCAACTATATCTCCGAGCACGCTTCCGAGTATTCGCAGATGTACGGTAATATTGCCTCTGTGTCAGTAGGAGGCATTCAGAGGGCTCTGCTCACCCTTGAGAACGAGGGTGCGGACAAGTTCTTCGGACAACCTTCATTCGACATCATGGACCTTCTCGCCGTTGAGGGTAACAAGGGTGTGATGAGCGTCCTGGCAGCGGACAAACTGATGCTCAAGCCTAAGCTCTATTCCACATTCCTGCTATGGCTTCTCTCCGAGTTGTACGTCACCCTTCCTGAGGTCGGTGATATGGATCTTCCCAGACTGGTCTTCTTCTTCGATGAGGCCCATATGCTCTTCGACGACACCTCTAAGGCTCTTGTCGACAAGATTGAGCAGGTCGTGCGCCTGATCCGAAGCAAGGGTGTGGGAGTGTATTTCGTGACCCAAAGCCCCACTGACATCCCCTACAACATCCTCGGCCAGCTTGGTAATCGTGTCCAGCACGCCCTGCGCGCCTTTACACCTCGCGACCAGAAGGCGGTTCAAGTTGCCGCTGACACCTTCAGGACCAACCCCGAGTTCAACACCTACGAGGCGATCACGAACCTTGCCACAGGTGAGGCCTTGGTCTCGTTCCTTGACGATAAGGGAGCTCCCAGCATTGTCGAGAAAGCGAAGGTTCTCTTCCCCTTGAGCCAGATCGGAGCCATCGATCCCAGCCAGAGGTCGCAGATCATCAACCGCTCAAGGGTATACGGCAAATATGACAAGCTTCTTGAGAGGGATAGCGCATTCGAGGTCCTTATGGCTGAGAAAGAAAGGCAAATCAAGGAAGCCGAGCAGGAGAAAGCCGGGAAGGAATCCCGCAAATCCAAGGGTGATGACGTCGAGGAAGTCAAA
Source organism: Bacteroidales bacterium (assembly GCA_017557535.1). Taxonomy (GTDB): domain Bacteria; phylum Bacteroidota; class Bacteroidia; order Bacteroidales; family UBA932; genus Cryptobacteroides. Next base: position 41,831 of record JAFYYM010000073.1, read on the forward strand.
TCCACCAAGGCGACCAAGATGCCGAAGACTTCCACAAAGAAGAAGAACAGCGTGATGAGCAAGGTTGTGAAGGCTGTCATTACCGCTGTCACCGCCACCGCGGCCACCGCCATCGGCAACGAGGTCTCGAACAAAGTGACCGGCAAGAAGTCCAAGACAACGACGAAGGACAGCGCCGGCAAGGTCGTGAAGAACGCAACCAGTGCCGCCACACGTACCATCACCCGGGAGATCACCCGCTCTATCCTCGGAAACCTGGGGAAATAGCACATCCGGGGCAGACAATACCCCCGCCAACCACTGCCACCCTCGGCACGTTAAGAGGGAGGGACCCTTGGGGAGGGTCGCGAAGCGACGGTTGGCGGGGGTATTGTCTGCCCTGGTGGAAGCTATTCGAAGAAGGAGAAGTGCACCCGACCGTAGCGCTTCTCCTTTTTGAAGCGTGGGTGGTCGACGAAAGAGTGCTCGTCACCATGCTCAAGGATCAGGTAGCAGCCAGGATGGAGTATATCCTGGGCGAAAACTTTGTCTGGAATAGTCTCCAAGCCTTCCAACGCATAAGGGGGATCGGCGAAGATGATATCGAACTTCTCGTGACAGATAGGAAGGAAGTCGAACACATTGTCCCTGACCATCACCACGTTGTCCAGACCGAGTCTCTGAGCCTCCCTCTTGATGAATGAGGCGTTCTCTCTCACCATCTCTACGGAATAGACCTTGGAGGCACCCCTGGAGGCGAACTCGAAAGCCACGGCACCAGTACCTCCAAAAAGATCGAGAACCTTCAGGTCCTCGAACTCATATTCATTGTTGAGTACATTGAAGAGGCCTTCCCGCGCGAAGTCGGTAGTGGGACGAGCCTTGAAACCTGCGGGAGGATTAATGCTTTTCCCTTTAAGACGACCGCCTATGATCCTCATAATCTCTCGACTGACTTGAAATAGCGGTAGAGGGACATCTCTTCCTCCCCGGAAAGATCGGTCAGGAAATGAACCGCGGATACCTCAGGGTTAAGCTGAAGCTTCTTCACAGCCATGAAAAGGAAATACTCGGCCGTTGTGAAATCAGCGGCCTCAAAAGTGTTGGCCAGCAATAAGTTCTCTCCCTGGGCGATCACAAGGGTCAGGACATGGTCGCCGTATGAGGCCAAAACCTTGTTATATTCCTTAATGTCCGGGAGTTTCTTCAGGAGATGGTACATGTCCGGGTACCCGTCCCCGTCGGAAGGTTCCATGTCCTGAGAAAGAGAATACACCAGTTCGGCGGATAACTCCGGCAAACTGATGTATTCGACTTTGTCTTCCCGGTTGAGCGCAACCGTCCGCGACAATATCTCCCGGGCTGAAGCCGGGTCAAAAAACGCGGTTGGTACCAGCGCCACCTTGGGGGTGTGACGTGCCATGCACGAGACTACTCCCAGTTACCAGCGTTGTTGTTCGGGGCGGTGATACTACCGACCTGAAGGCCTTCGTACTGGCCGAGATCCTCACGCTCAGCGACAAGGTTCACGACAAGCTGGTGGTTGAGGCCGTTCAACAGAGACTTGTACGGCATCTTAGCCTCGAACAGAGGAACATCGACACCGGAGACCTTCTTCACGATGGCGTTCATCTCGACATCCTGAATCTCCGCCGCACCGTATTCACCGACTGCGAAAGGAATCTTGTCAAGCCTGTTGATGTCGAAATCTTGCCTACCCTTGAATAGGGTATCCTTGACGGCGATCTTGTTCTGGATTGAGAATACCAGATTATTGTCGCCCTCCTGATAGAGCTTGAAGAGATCCGCGTCTGTGATCTTGCCTTTTTTAGCCTTCTTGACCGCGTTGGTGTGAGCCATGGCCAGGGAGTCATCCTTTGAGCCGATCTGCATGAGAACGATCATCTCTCCGGTGTTGTAGAACTGCTTCAGAGTGTCGAAAGACGCGGTGAAGCGGTCATTTACGCTCTTGTAAGCCACCTGCAGGTCACGGATGTCCTTAAGCTGCTGGATGGCCACTTTCTTTCTGGCATTGACATCTTTCTCGAACCTGACGGGTTCCATGACACCTTCGTAAATCTTGTACACGAGGAACACGCAGATAAGCGCGAGCACGATGCTGAGAATCGTTTTTAGAGCCTTGTTCATTATTATTGATATTTATGATTTGCTTTCCATGAACCGACAATCCGCCAATTCTGGACAAAGTTAGAAAATTGATTTATGATATGCAATATAATATTTGTAATATTATTCGTAATTTTGCTCCCGCGAATGGATAAGATCGACAAACTGAACTCTCTTGTGAGCGCTTCCACACGCATCTGCGTGACAGCTCACATCCACCCTGACGGAGACGCTTTGGGAAGCGGTCTCGCCCTTGTCGGCTATTTGAGGGAATGCCGCGGCAAGGACGTCGCCCTTGTCGTCCCGGATGGCGTGCCGGAGTCTCTAAGCTTCATTCAATGCGGCTTCGGAGATGGTTCTGTCTTATCCTTTGAGGAGAGTCCCACCCTGTCGAAAGCCAGAATAGAGAACAGCGACCTTATCTTCTGTCTCGACTGCTCATCTTTCTCCCGCACCAATCCGGACATTGAATCGATGGCGAAGGCGTCCGAAGCTCCTAAAATCCTCATTGACCACCATCTCAACCCGGACACATCTTCTTTCTCCCTCGTTTTCTCAGAAATTGAGATCTCCTCGACATGCGAGCTTCTTTACCGGATACTCAAGGAGATGCCGGACATCAAGGGGGATCTCGACAAGCTGCCGATGAGCACACTGGAGGCATTGATGACAGGAATGACAACGGACACGAACAATTTCGCCAACTCTGTCTTCCCAGGCACCATGCGGATGGCTTCGGAACTGATCGCGGCTGGTGTGGACAGGGAAAGGATCCTTTCAGACCTGTACAATAACTACAGGGAGAACCGGCTGAGATTGATAGGATACCTGCTCACGGAAAACATGGTCATTTCATCCGAGGGTGCCGCTGTCATGATCCTTGACAAAGAGTGTCAGGACAGGTTTGATTTCAGGCAAGGCGAGAGCGAGGGCTTCGTGAATATGCCGCTCGCTGTCCGCGACGTCAAGATCAGCTTGTTCCTCACGGAAGAGAACGGGAAATTCCGGGTGTCAATCAGGTCAAAACATGGCATATCAGCCAACAAACTGGCTATGACATACTTCCACGGAGGAGGACATGAGATGGCGGCCGGGGGAAGATTGTATTTCCCTGAGGATATTCCCTCGCCAAAGGACGCGAAGGCACACATATTGAAAGTGACAAAGGAGTTTTTAGCGAGATGAGAAGGTTATCATTGTTATTCATATTCTCCGCGACAGCGCTTCTGGTCGCCTCATGCGGCAAGAAGCAGCTCGAGTCCGTGTATGACAAGCAGGAGAGTAACATCGAGGCTATCATCTCGAATCTGACTAAAAGCAACCCTGACGCCACTGTGGAGCTCAACGACGGGATCGCGAAGGTGACTGTGGCTCAAGGAGAAGGCACTCCACTAAGCGAGAATGGGGCCGTGGCTTTCTATTACGCCGGCTACTTCATCTCAGGCAAAAATCTGAGCAACAGCAACCTTTTCGCCACCAACTACGAGACATTCGCCAACTCCATTAAATGGAACGTCTCGGACACCACCGCTTTCGGGATCATGACCATAAGACTTGACGAAAGCGATATCGTGGAAGGTTTGAGGAAAGGTTTGCCCGGAGTAAAAGGAGGCGAGGAGTGCTATATACTTTTCAACGGCAAACGAGGATTCGGCAAGAAGAAAATAGCGAATGTTCCATCTAATGCCGCTCTGGCCTGGCATTTGTGGATTAAGAGCGTCAGCGATTAAATGAATGAAAGTTTTTTTATGAATATATCGACACAAAGAGTAACACTTGCCTGCGGGTTAGCAGCCGCCATTATGGTCGTCCTGTCAGGCTGCGCGAAAGAAAGCTCAATTGACACCAGCAGCGTGGAGAAGGAGTATATGAAGGCATGGATCGGAGCCAACCATCCCGGAGTCTCCGCTTCCGGTCGGGGAATCTATATCCTCGAGGACGTACCCGGTTCTGGTGCCGCGGTGACAGATGACGATTTCTACCTTTTCATCGAATACACTTCCACTGATCTTAAAGGTAATGTCAGCGGGACTTCCTCAAAGAAACTCTCACAGCAGATAGGCTCTTACAACCCCACATATTACTACGGCGACCAGATCCTCATAAAGGATGAGGCTTATACCCAAGTGGGATTGATGGACTTGATTGACGGTATGAGGATAGGAGGAAAGCGTGTCGGTGTGATTCCCGGATGGCTGAATGTGGTACAGAAAGACTACAACAACAAAGTATCAGGCAGCAACTCCATTTACACCATTACCCTCAAGGATAAGACTGAGGATATCACCGCCTGGGAGATTGACACTCTCTCGAGATACGTCGCGGTCCACATGCCTGGTGTAGACTCAACGTTTTACGGGTACTATTGCAAGACCTTGAAAGAGCCCACCTCCGAAAGTACATTCTCCTCAGACACGACGTATTACATCAACTATACCGGTCGTCTCCTCAACGGACAAGTGTTTGACACCACGGTCGAGGACACCGCCAAAGTGTACGGATTCTACTCAAACAAAAAGACTTATCAGCCGACGATGGTGACCCCTTCGGACGATGATGACTACACCAAAATAACCATCGGAGGCACTGACACCTCAGAGGGAACCACCGTGGTCAAGGGATTCGCCTACTGTTTGTCGAAGCTCAGGCCTTTTGAGAAGGTCACGTGCGCCTTCTATTCCGATCTCGGTTATGGGTATTCAGGATCAGGATCCACCATTCCGAAGTTCGCTCCGATAGTCTTTGATATCGAGGTCGTCGAAAAGCCATCTGACGATGACTGATAATCATCTGGCACCAACCGAGTTAGGAACAGAGAAAGTAGGCAGCCTTCTTAAGAGATACGCGGTCCCTGGCATCATCGCCATGACCGCGTCTTCTTTGTATAATATGGTGGACAGCATCTTCATCGGACATATTCCCGGCGAAGGTTCACTGGCTCTGTCCGGTCTGGCTGTCACTTTCCCTTTGATGAACCTGAGCACTGCTTTGGGTACACTGGTTGGAGTCGGTGCGGCAACTCTCATCTCCGTTCTTCTAGGGCAGAAGAACTATCAGGCCGCAAACAAGGTGCTGGCGAATGACATCAGCCTCAACTGCCTAACCGGCATCATCTTCGCCGCGGTGTGCCTGGTGTTCCTCGATCCTATCCTGACCTTCTTCGGAGCGAGTCCCAACACCCTCCCTTTTGCCAGGGAATACATTACAGTGATCCTTTTGGGGAATGTCATCACCCACCTGTACTTCGGCCTTAACGCCTTGATCCGATCCTCGGGCAATCCCCGGCTGGCGATGAGGCTGACCTTGTTCACGGTCATATCCAACACAATACTCGATCCGATATTCATTTTCGTTCTCGGAATGGGTATCCAAGGAGCCGCCATCGCCACTGTTCTATGCCAGACTATGGCCTTATCCTACTCCCTTAGATATTTCACAAGGAAAGACAACCTCCTGAGACTGCCCAAGGGGATATTCGATCTGGATTGGAGAATCGCCAAAGACTCCCTCGCCATAGGTATGGGGCCATTCCTCATGAACTCGGCGTCTTGCATAGTCACGATGTTCATCAACCAGCAGCTCCTTAAATACGGCGGGGACCTCGCCATCGGAGCGTATGGAATCGCGAACAGGATCAACTTCATGTTCATTATGGTGGTGATGGGATTCAACCAGGGGATGCAGCCTATCGCCGGCTATAATTTCGGGGCCCTTAAGTATTCAAGAGTCAAGAAAGTGTTCAAACTGACCGCTTTATGGGCCACCGGGGTGTGCATGCTGTGGTTTGTGGCCTCGGAATTCTTCCCAGGTGTGATGGTCAAGGTATTCACTAATGATCCCGAGCTTATAGACTTAGCCGATAAAGGATTAAGGTTGATGAACCCGGTTGTGATCCTGGTCGGATGGCAGATGGTATCGACTAACTTCTTCCAAAGCCTCGGGATGGTCGGGAAATCAATTTTCCTGTCCTTGAGCAGACAACTCCTGTTCCTTGTGCCGCTGATCTATGTGCTGCCGCTGTTTATGGGGACAAAAGGGGTCTTCTTCTCATTCCCGGCCTCTGACCTTATTGCCTGCATCACTACTCTCGTATTGATTCACAATTTGTTCCGCAAGTTCAGTAAACTTCAGGACGGGGACCCGCCCACTATACTCGGAAGCAAGATAAAACAATAACCAGATATGAGTGACAAACACACCATAATCAATATCGGCCGCCAATACGGCAGTGGCGGGAAAGAGGTCGCCACAACTATCGGCAAAGCCCTTGGGATAGAGGTGTATGACAACGAACTGATCTCCAAGGCAGCTGAGGAGAGTGGATTCAGCAAGGAGGTATTTGAAAGAAGTGACGAGAGGAGAAGCGTCTTCAACCTGTTTTCCTTCTTTGGCACAGAAAGGTTTGGAAGCTCCCAGAACTACATGGGTGACAATGAGTTATTCAAGATCCAAAGTGAAGTGATCAGGGGTATAACGGATAAGGGCCCGGCAATTTTCGTTGGCAGATGCTCCAACTATATACTAAGGGACAAGACATGTCTGGATGTTTTCGTGTCCGCCCCTCTTGAGGCCAGGGTAGCCAGAGTGATGGGAAGACTTGGAATCAGTGAGGATGAGGCCAAGACTCGTATTGAAAGGCAGGACCGCACCAGACAGACTTACTACAACTTCTTCACTTTCGGCAACTGGGGCGCAGCCTCAGATTACGACATGTGTGTGGACTCGTCCATATTGGGCATAGAAGGTACAGCTGACCTGATCGTTGATTTCGGCAGAAAGGCCGGATTGATATTCTGATAACCTTAGAGTAAATGAGGATGACTAAAAGAACGAGAATCATCGTCGCGTCAACGCTCACACTGTTGATCCTCGCGACTGTCGCTATGACTTCCAGTTTCGGCGGCAAGGAACAGGCTGTACGGCGGCTTCCTGTCAACCTCAATGAGACCCTGACCAATGAGGTCTCCGACACCGCCACATTAAGAGGGTTTGACAGACAAGTCAAAGACTACATGACCGCATGGGGATTGAAAGGCGTGTCGCTCTCTGTCATGCGCAATGACTCCCTGTTATATTCCAAAGGATATGGATGGGCTGATGATAAGGAACCGATGGAGCCCAGCCATATCATGAGAATGGCTTCAGTGTCGAAGTTGATAACGGCTGTCGGGATAATGATACTTCAGGAGAGAGGAATGCTCACCTTGAAGGACCAGGTTTTCGGCCCTGGAGGGATCCTTGATGACTCGCTCTACAATGCTGCGATAGCCGACACCCTATACAAGAAAATCACTGTAGAGGATCTCTTGCGCCACAAGGGAGGCTTCTCGAAGAAGGGAGGGGATCCGATGTTCTCGACCAGATGGTTAATGATGCAGAACCGCTGGAAAGATGTCCCCACCAAGGAACAGCTCACTGTGGTACAGTTGAAAAGGCCCCTCAATTTCGAACCCGGAACTTGGCAGGATTATTCCAACTACGGTTACCTGGCGCTTTCCATGGTCATCGAGAAACTGTCAGGGATGTCATACGAGGATTTCATCCAGGAAAACGTCTTTCACCCTGCTGGATGCGTGAATTTCAAGATAGCCGGGAACTATTATGCGGACAAGCATCCAGGAGAGACTCGATACTATGTCCAGAAAGATGACGAACCTGTAGAGGAGTTCAACAACAGCGGAAGAAAAGTGACCAGGAGCTACGGGGGCAACAATGTCACTGGATTGCTCGGGGCCGGGGCATGGGTAGGTTCCACGCCTGAGCTCGCACTGTTTGTGGCCTCGATTGATGGCAAGCCGGAGGTGCCGGACATCATAAGCGAGGCAAGCGTCAAAGCCATGACCGAGTATTTCGACCCGGACACTTTCTCTCTTGGCTGGAACGACACCAAGCCTACCGGAGAATGGACCCGCACCGGGACATTCGCAGGCACAAGTGCCCTTGTGAAGTATTTCCCTGACGGGGAGTGCTGGGTCTTCATATCCAACACCAGCACATATAAAGGCCCGGGCCTCGCGAAGTTCACGACCGAACTCTTTGAGAATCTCCGGGCCTCCTATTCCACAAAATTCCCGAAACGGAATCTCTTCTACGCGGAATAACCGCTGCGCCAAGAGACCTCCCTCCATGAACCGCCGCTTCGCGGCCCTTCCCTAAAGGGCCCCTCCCTCTTAACGTGCCGAGGGTGGCAGTGGTTCAAGGAGGGAGGTCTCTTGGTGCGACTGACGCTATTTGTTGACGAACATCACCGCCTCGGCGATGGAGTTCAGCTTGGTGTCCACGCTGTCAGCGCGGCTGGCAAGCACGCAAGGCGCAGTGGTTCCGACCAGCATACCGGCCTGACGGACGCCCGTGGCCAGCTTGGAGTTGGTCTTCCAGAACACATTGGCAGACTCGATGTTAGGGAACTGGAGGCAATCGGCGTCTCCAGCCACGGGGCTGACAAGCTTCTTGATCTGTACGGACTCCTGATCGATAGCGACATCCAAGGCTAGAGGGCCATCAGCCACACAACCCTTGATCTGTCCACGATCACACATCTTAGCGAGCTGGGCGGCCTCGACGCAAGCCGGCATCGAGTCGAGCATCTGCTCGGAGGCCGCGATGAAGGCAAGCTTAGGTTTCTCGATTCCGAATGACTTGGCCACACCCACAAGGTAACCAGCTATCTTGACCTTCTGACGGAAATCCGGAAGAGGAATGACAGCCATGTCAGAGAGGAAGAGAAGCTTATGATAGTTAGGGTTCTCGATGACTCCGACGTGGCTCAGGACGCCCTTCGGAGGGAGAAGACCAGTCTCCTTATTGAGGATGGCGCGCAGGAACTTGTCTGTGGAGCAAAGACCCTTCATCAAAACATCACCGTCACCATCGTGAACCAGCTGCACAGCCTTGGAGACAGCCTTCAGCTCAACCGGCTCATTAACGATGTCGAACATCTCGATGTCGATGCCAAGCTTTTCGCAAGTCTGAGCGATAAGGTTCTTGTCTCCGACAAGTGTAACCTTCACAAAACCCATCTCGGAAGCCTTGGCGCAGGCCTCAATAGTGTGCTCATCCACGGCCCAAGCCGCGATCATCTTCTTGCAGATACCCTTTTCTTTGAGCTCCGCGAAAACATCAGCGAATTTAGTGATCATTGTTATATGGTTATCAGATTATTATTCATCGATACTCTGGACAAGATGCATCGTGTCACGAGCAATGACAAGTTCCTCATCCGTGGTCACGAGAGCGACCTTGACCTTTGACTCCGGCAGAGAGATCACGGTGTCTACTCCCCATGCGGTGTTCGCCTCATAATCGAAAGCGAGACCAAGATATGTGAAGTTCTCACAGACTCTGCGGCGCAGGCGGCTGTTGTGTTCCCCGATTCCTCCGGTGAAGAAAATGGCATCCACGCCATTCATCTCCGCGACAAAGGCTCCGATATACTTGATCATCTGGAAAGAGAGCATCTTCAGGGTCAGCTTGGCCTTGAAGTCTCCCCCATTCGCCAGCTCATCCATCTCGCGGGCATCAGATGTCTTTTGGGAGACTCCGAGGAAACCACTTTTCTTGTTCACCAGTGTGTACATCTCATCCGGAGAGATGTTCTCTTTTTTCATAATGTACAGGATGGCGTTCGGATCCACGTCTCCACACCTGGTTCCCATGATGAGTCCCTCAAGTGGAGTGAGACCCATGGAAGTGTCGATGGATTTACCGTTATGGATAGCTGTGATGGAGCTTCCATTACCGATATGGCAGGTTATGATTCTTGACTCATTGACATCAAGCCCGACCATCTTGGCGCCTTTGTTAGCCACGAACTGATGGCTGGTGCCATGGGCTCCGTAACGGCGGATATGATACTTCTCATAATACTCGTACGGAAGGCCGTACATGTAAGCCTGGGGAGGCATCGTCTGGTGGAAAGCTGTGTCAAAAGTGACCACCTGGGGCACATTGGGCAGCACTTCCTGGCAAGCCCTTATACCCAGAAGGTGGGCGGGATTATGGAGCGGGGCGAAATCACAGCAGAAATCTATCTTCGACAAAACGTCCTCATCGACTATGGCGCTGCCAGAGAAAAAGTCGGCACCCTGGACGATCCTGTGACCTACAGCCTCGATATCCTCGAATGATTTCAGCACTCCGTAATCCTTATCCACAAGGGCGTCAAGCACCAGCTGCATACCGACAGTATGGTCAGGAATATAAAGATCTTTGACGACCTTATCCCTACCGATAGGAGTGTGCTGCAGTCTTCCGGACTCAAGTCCGATTTTCTCCACTATACCCTTGGCCAGCAAGTCATAAACGTCATCGCTTCTCATGTCAAGCAACTGGTACTTGATCGAGGAGCTTCCGCAATTGATAACAAGAATGATCATTATCCTAAAAAATAAAAATATCGAGACACAAAGATACGAAATTAATGAGTAATTTTACAAAAATTAAGGACTTGGCTATGAAGGACTCGGGAGTTATCGCGGGGATAGGGATTCCATTCGCGGCCGGAGTCGCCGCGGGAGCTTACCTGGCGGCAATATCGCCTCATATCCCGATCCTGATTCCCTTTTCCATGGCGGTTCTGCTGCCCCTCACTTCAACCTTCACATATCTTGAAACTGACAGCCGTCGCCCGCGCCGGGTGGCATTCGCCCTTCTGTTCCTTCTCACGGGAGTATTCTGTTCCATTAACTCCTCAATCAGCTCCGGAATCCATATTCCCGAAGGCCCCATCACCAGACTCGCCTCATATGGAGGAGTCAGACTCCGATGCCTTATCGACTCTATTCCCTATCCCTCAGACACAACCGGCCCTCTTGTCAAAGCATTGCTTACAGGTGACAGGAGCGAGCTCGGTAAAGATGTCAAAGAGATTTTCCGGACAAGCGGGGCTTCCCACATCCTGGCCCTCTCAGGGCTTCATATGGGCATATTATATCTCATCCTTTCAAAACTCACGACACCTTTGGGGAATAGCCCGCTTGCCAGGAAAACAAGGTACATCTTGATTATTTGCGCCGCTGGTTTCTACACGTTGATGACCGGCGCCACCCCTTCAATCATCCGAGCCTTTCTGTTCATCACAATAGGTGAGACCGCCAGGTTGACAGGAAGGAGCCGATTTACCATCGGAACGCTTATTTTCGCGCTCACCGTCCAACTGGCGATGAGTCCCGAGGTCATAACCTCACTCGGATTCCAACTCTCCTATCTGGCCATCGCTGGAATCGCCGTGATTTATCCTACCCTTGAGAAGATCTACCCGAAAGCGGAAGGTCTGCGGGGCAGAATAGATCCTATGAGAAAGATCTGGGAAGGTGCTGCCTTGTCCATATCGTGCCAGGCCTTCACCGCCCCGCTGGTTTGGTACCGATTCCATACTTTCCCGAAATATTTCATTATCACCAACTTGACCGCCCTTCCACTGACAAGCGCGGTCATGGTCCTTTCGGTCACCACGATCGCGCTGTCTGGTCTCGGGATATGCCCGGAGCCTCTTATTCTACTAGACGATAAAGCCGTCCAACTGCTTATAAGCTGCCTCTGGATTATCAGCTCACTCTGACCTGACGTCTCGCCTTATAAGATCTCACACCATAGAGGAAAACTATGATGAAACAGATGAGCGGCAATACAAAGGACACGTTGACCGCCGGATGGCCAAGAATAACCTTCTGGTCGATGATCATTCCCTGAAGCGGCGGCATGATGGCTCCACCCACAATAGCCTCAACCAGGAAAGCCGCCCCAAGGCTCGCGTCCTGGTTCTCGACATTCTCAAGAGCGATACCATAGATAGTGGGGAACATGAGGGACATGAAAGCGCTGATACCCATCAGGCAATAAAGCCCACCCATGCCAACTATGCTGATAGCTCCAATGGAGCAAAGGGCTGCCCCTGTGGCGAAAATGGCGAGCAAACGGCTGGAATTGACATACTTCATCAAAGCAGTCGCTATGAACCTTCCACATAAGAAGAGAGCCATCGCGATGATGTTGTATGTCTGGGCTGTCGCCTTGTTGATTCCGAGATTGTCCGCATACTGGATGATGAAGGTCCAGGTCATGATCTGGGCGGCGACATAAAACATCTGGGTCAGAACGCCTTCCCTGTAAATCTTGTTATGCCAGAGATTTGACAGGGTCTTGCCTGTACTGTTGGTTTTCTCGGGCTGGACCTCGGTCTTAGGCACCCTGGCCATGGCTATTATGATGAGCACGACCACCACGACAATCCCGATGATAACATAGGGATTACGGATGACCGCAAGGTCATGTAGCCTGATGTCGGCCTTTTCCGCCTCGGAGAGTGCCGGGAATATGATATTACCAGCGGCATCCCTCTTGTCGGACAGGAGCTGGGGCAGAACGATGAACGACGCCACGCTCATACCCATCAACGAGCCCATCGGATTGAATGACTGGGACAGGTTGAGACGGCGGGTAGCGTTGCTCTTAGACCCGAGCGAGAGTATGAACGGGTTGGCAGTCGTCTCAAGGAAAGCCAGACCGAAAGTCAGGACATAAAGTGAGACGCAGAAGAACGAGAACTGCTGGAACTGGGCAGCCGGGATGAAAAGGAATGCCCCGATAGCATACAGTGCCAAGCCTAGCAATATACCGCTCTTGTAGCTATGCTTCCGGATGAACAGCGCCGCAGGGATGGCCATGGTGGCATATCCTCCATAGAAGGCGAACTGGATCAGTGAGGCCTTAGCGGCGGAAAGCTCCATCACAGTCTGGAAGGCCGCCACCATCGGGTTGGTGATGTCATTGGCGAACCCCCAGAGGGCGAAGAGTGATGTGATCAGGATAAAGATGAAGAGATACTTGCTCTCCACCAGTTTCTCTTTGGCCATATACTATTTGTAGATAGGTCCGAAATTGGCGCAGGCGCGGAAATCAGCACCTTCCTTATCCATACCAAACGCATTCCAGGCAGCCGGACGGAAGATGTCAGCATCGGCAACATTATGCATGCACACAGGAATCCTCAGCATGGATGCCAGGGTGATCATGTCAGCTCCGATATGGCCATAGGAAATCGCACCGTGGTTGGCTCCCCAGTTATTCATCACGCTGTACACATCCTTGAAGGCATCCTTGTTGGGATCAAGGCGAGGAGTGAACCAAGTGGTGGGCCAAGTCGGGTCCGTGCGTTTGTCGAGGACATCGTGGATCTCAGGCTCGACATTGACGACCCATCCCTCAGCGATCTGAAGCACGGGACCGAGGCCGTCCACAATGTTTATTCTCATCATAGTTGCGGGAAAATCGCCCTTTGAGACGAAATGGATGCTGAATCCGCCACCGCGGAAGTAGTCGCGGTCGGCCGGCATCCACCAGGAGTTCTCCAGGCACTTTTTCTCGTCTTCGTCAGTCATCTCCCAGAAGGTCTTCATCACGGGCTTGCCCTCAGCATCCACGCTCTGGCCACATCCGTCCATCGTGGTGGCACCTGAGTTGATAAGATGGATGATTCCAGGGGCGGCCTTGCCGGTGAGTTCCTTGCCGGTCACTCTCTTGACAGCCTCAGGGCTCCAGTAAGTACGGACATCGGAGAAAATCTGCGGCAGATTAGTCACAAGGTGTGCGAGCAACATGGCGGCGCCGTTAAGGGAGTCGTTCTCTGTGGCGAGGATTGTAGGCTCACGACGACCATTCCAGTCGAAATTGGTGTTGAGGAGAGTCTCTGTGAAGTCTCCGTTAGGCATCCAGTCGGTCCATTGACGCTGACCCTGGAAACCTCCGGCGATGGCGTTGTGGCCAAGTGACTCCTCCTTGAATCCCAACTCCTTGAGTTTAGGATTGCCGTGAAGCAAATCCATGACGATTATGGTCATCTTGGTGACGAAATCCCAGTCATTATCCTTCTCCTCGCGGGTCTTCTGCTTCTCTGGACGATTCTTGTCCCAGCCTTCCTGAGGCATGCAGTACTTCTCGACCCAAGCCTTGGCCTTAGCGTACTCTTCAGGATCGTAAATACCGAGATCCATACGACGGAGAATCTCGACCTCGTCAACGCTCTCATTCCTCATTCCCAGGTACTTCTGGAAGAAATCGCAGTCCACGATAGATCCGGCTATACCCATGGTCACGCTACCGATAGAGAGGTATGACTCCCCTCTCATCTCACCGACAGCGACAGCGGCCTTGGCGAAACGGAGAATCTTCTCAGCGACATCGCAAGGAATGGAGTTGTCGTCCAAATCCTGAACGTCATGGCCATATATTCCAAAAGCGGGCAAACCCTTCTGGGCATGGGCTGCAAGCACGGCGGCTAGGTAAACGGCGCCAGGACGCTCAGTCCCGTTAAATCCCCACACGGCCTTCGGCCAAAGAGGGTTCATATCCATAGTCTCAGAGCCGTAGCACCAGCAGGATGTCACAGAGATTGTACCCCAGACTCCCTCACGCTCGAACTTCTCGGCACAAGCCGCGCTCTCGGCGACGCGGCCGATAGTGCTGTCAGCGATCACGCATTGCACAGGAGTGCCATCACTATACTTCAGATTTGAGGAGATGAGCTCAGCCACATTGGCGGCGAGGGTCATTGTTTTCTCTTCCAGACTTTCACGAACACCGCCCTGGCGACCATCGATGGTCGGGCGGATACCGATTTTAGGATGCTTCATAACTTATGTGGTATTTTAACTGTTTATTGATCTATCCAGACTATAAATATAAGGATTTTATTTGAAAATGGAACGGAATAGCCACACAGCTTTTTCTCTGAGCGTGCTCTCCGGATCCTTCCAAGCCGGAATCTCGGTTTTTCTGCCTGTGACACCAAGGATTCCCGGCGCTATCATTCTCGCCACACCAGCTTTGACCACTTTCTGTCCATAGCCATAATAAAGAAGACTCCCTCGGAAGAAGTCCGTGGGGGTCTCGAGACTGGAAAAAGCGTATCCCGGGACTAAGGTTATGGACATATCAAACAGATGGCATGGGACAGGGATCACCGGATCAGGCTCTAGCAGGCGACCGCTGCGAGACCTTCCTCCGAAGACAAGACTCTTGTCGGGACGAGTCACAGAGCCGGTGATAACAGCCTTATGGCGAAGAAACTCCGAATTCTCAAGAAGGCAAGCGATAGCTCCTTCGGAGAGATTAAGGTCATGGTCAATCCACAGGAAGAATTCCGCGCCACCCTTATCCGCCTTCTCCCAAGCAACCGCAAAGCCACTTTCCCCCTCGTCATTCAATAATATCGAGAAAGAATACTTACCCTCGGCCGCTATGGCGTCAACCTGGCGTTGACACTCCTCAAGGCAACCGGCGGAACCGTCGTCTCCCTCCTTTATCGTGATGATTATAGCGACTTTAGGCATCCGATTATCAACTATCAAGTTTCAAGACAGCCATGAAAGCGCTCTGAGGGACCTGGACGGTTCCTATCTGGCGCATTCTTTTCTTACCTTCCTTCTGCTTCTCCAGAAGCTTGCGCTTACGGGTCACATCACCTCCGTAACACTTGGCGGTCACATCCTTTCTGACCTGCCTCACGGTCTCCCTGGCTATGATCTTCGCCCCTATAGCGGCCTGAACCGCGATATCAAACTGTTGACGGGGAATCAACTCTTTCAGTTTCACGCACATCTTGCGTCCGAAATCATAGGCGTGATCCTCATGGATAAGAGAGGAGAGCGCATCGGCGGGATCGCCGTTCAGAAGAATGTCCAGCTTCACGAGCCTGGCCGGACGGAAATCTATGACATGGTAGTCAAAAGACGCATAACCCTTTGAGATAGACTTCAGCTTGTCATAGAAATCGAATACTATCTCGGAAAGCGGCATGTCATAGGTGAGCTCCACCCTGTCGGAAGTGATGTAATGCTCCCCTATCAGCGTACCCCTCTTGTCCATGCATAGCTTCATTATGGGGCCGTAGAAATCGGTCTTGGAGATTATCTGAGCCCTGATATAAGGTTCCTCGATATGATCGATGAGAGTCGGTGCGGGAAGCCCTGAGGGATTGTGGACATCAATGACCTCTCCCTGGGTGGTGTAGACTTTATAAGACACGTTGGGGACGGTCGTGATGACATCCATATTGAATTCCCGGAACAGACGCTCCTGGACTATCTCCAAATGAAGAAGGCCTAGGAAGCCACATCTGAATCCGAATCCCAGAGCCAATGAGGACTCCGGCTCATACACGAAAGATGCGTCATTGAGCTGGAACTTCTCAAGGGTTGCCCTCAACTCCTCGAACTTATCCGCCTGCACAGGATACATACCAGCGAAAACCATCGGCTTAACCTCCTCAAAACCAGCGATCGCGCTATCGCAAGGGCAGGCAGAATGGGTGATGGTGTCGCCGACTTTGACTTCAACAGCTCTCTTGATCCCGGAGATAATGTACCCGACATCTCCAGTAGACACTTTCTCTGTCGGACATAGTTTCAACTTGAGGACGCCAACCTCCTCGGCCTCATATTCCATCCCTGTGGCGACGAACTTGACCTTGTCTCCTTTGGCTATAGACCCATTCAGGACCTTGAAATAGGCGATGATTCCCCGGAACTGGTTGAACACCGAGTCGAAAATAAGGGCCTGCAGAGGAGCCTCGGGATCACCCTTGGGGGCGGGAATCTTCTCGACAATAGCGTCCAGGAGCGGAGGGATTCCTTCTCCGGTGCGTGCCGAGACCTTGAATATCTCCTCATGGTCACAACCCAGCAAATCGACTATCTGATCGGAGACGACCTCCACCTGAGCGGATTCCATGTCGATCTTATTGAGGACCGGTATGATTTCCAACCCATGATCCACGGCAAGATAGAGGTTGGAGATGGTCTGCGCCTGAATACCTTGTGAGGCGTCCACCACCAGGAGAGCCCCTTCGCACGACGCTATCGAACGGGAGACTTCATAAGAGAAGTCCACATGCCCGGGAGTGTCTATCAAGTTGAGAATATATTTCTCCCCCTTGTAGACATATTCCATCTGTATGGCGTGACTTTTTATGGTGATGCCCTTCTCCTTCTCAAGATCCATGTCATCAAGGACCTGGGCCTCCATGTCACGGGTGGACAAGGTCTGTGTCAATTCAAGCAGACGGTCCGCCAAGGTGCTTTTGCCATGGTCTATATGGGCGATTATGCAGAAATTGCGTATATGCTTCATAATTGCAAAAATAATCAAATTGTAGTACATTTGAAAGATAATGCGCTAGCGAAAAAGAATGACGGACAAGGAAATACTGGACCTTTACAAAGCCGGACAGCCGGAACTCGCGTTCAAGGAGATAGTGAACTCCTACAGCGAGAGGCTTTACTGGCATGTTCGCCGTTTCCTATGTTCCCATGAGGATACAGATGACCTGCTGCAAGATATTTTCGTTAAGATTTGGGCGTCACTTTCCTCTTTCAGAGGTGAGTCCCAGCTATACACCTGGCTCTACCGCATCGCGACGAATGAATCGTTGAATTTCCTGCAAAAACAGAAGATAAGGGCTGCCCTGCGATTCGAGAGCATGTCCTCCAAGATTGAGGACAGAATCGATGAGGACACTCTGATGGACGGAGACCAGTTGCAGAGAGATCTGATGAAAGCCATTCAACGTCTTCCCTCAAAACAAAGGACCGTTTTCATCATGAGATGGTTCGATAATCTATCCTATGAGGACATTTCCGAGATACTCGGGACCTCGGTAGGTGCACTCAAAGCCTCATACCACTTCGCCTCGGAAAAAATCAAGGCGGAACTTGAGAAAAATTTAAAATGATTTTAAACCTGGTATTCAATACTTTGTCAAAATATCGGAAATGGAATTCGGAAACGACATAATCGAGAAGATAGGGAAACCATCCATGGGGGTCCCTGATGGCTATTTCGACGGCCTGAAGTCCCGCTTGGGATCCATTTCCTCCGCCAAGGTATCCAGTCCTGGAGTCTGGGCGGGGATGAGACCATATCTCGCTCTCGCCGCCTCGTTCGCCGCCATCGTGCTGATCGGCAACGCTATCCTCCGTGACACAGCGAAAAGCCAACCGGCTGATCCGTTCTACGGCGAGGAAACTTATGCGGACATCATATCCATCACCAATCCCGAGATCCTCTATAACACGACCGAATTCGATCTGGAGGAACTCTCGGATGAGGACATCATTAATTATCTGATTGAATCCGGAGTCAGGACAGAGCATTTCGCCTACGCCGGTGACCAGTATTAATTCTTTGAAGCTATGGAAAAGATAATGAGAATATTGATAATCACCTTCCTGACGTTGGCCTTCACATGGAGTGCCTCCGGGCAGGAAAGACCCAAGAAAACTGACTGGCAGGACAGGATCAAGGCTGAGAAGATAGCTTACCTGACTGACAAGATGGATCTCTCCTCTGCCGAGGCGGAGAAGTTTTGGCCTGTCTACAACAGGGCTGAGGCTGAGACCAGGGCTTGTTGGAAACTTGTGATGGAGGCATACAAAGCTCTCGAGGCGAGCATTGATTCCGGGGAGGATGACAAGGCGATCAGCACACTTCTTGACAAGTATCTTGACGCTCGCGAAAAAGGAGATGGGATAGAGCGCAAGTACACGACAGAATACAGGAAGATTCTCTCCAACGACAAGATCGCCAGGCTATATATCGCCGAGGAGGATTTCCGCAGACAGCAAATTCACAGACTCAATAGAAACGATAACAGCAAAAACGACAAAAAGTGACAGTTCACACTAAAACTAGTAGTCTGTCGATGAAAAAGCGTGCCGTGAGGTACGCTTTTTTTATTATATTTGGGAAAGTTTTGTCCTATACATTATTTATCCCTAAAATAATTGACAATGAGAAAGTTCATATTTGCGGCATTCGTCTGTCTGCTGGCCCTGGTCTCTTGCGGGAAGAAGGTTCCCGCCTCTGTGCCGGCAGAGATCAAAAACGGCATCATTGAGCTTAAGGCTCCCGCCCGTGCCCCAGGCCAGGAGAGCGCCCTTGGTTTGAAATGCGATCCTATCGAGACTGTCCGTATCGCCTTTGTCGGCGTTGGCGGACGAGGAGCCTCAGCTGTCAGCAGGTACACACACATTGACGGCGTGAAGATCATGGCCTTCTGCGACCTGAAGCAGGAGAGGGTGGATCTATGTAATGACATCCTTAAGAAAGCCGGTTTGCCGGAGGCTGACACCTATGTCGGGCCGGAGGCATATAAGGAGCTTTGCGACAGGGACGACATAGACCTGGTGTACATCGCCACGGACTGGGTGGTACATGTGCCGATATCCTTATATGCCCTTGAGCATGGCCATCACGTGGCATGCGAGGTTCCTATGATGATGACCATCGATGACTGCTGGAAACTCGTTGACGCTTGCGAGAGGACCCGCCGCCATTGCATGATGCTCGAGAACTGCTGCTACGATTTCTTCGAGATGTCTGCTCTGAACATGGCCCAGCAAGGACTTTTCGGAGAGGTTTACCATGTGGAAGGCGCTTATATTCACTTCCTTTCCGAAGGTTGGGACAGAAGCGAGACCTGGAGGCTTGACTACAACATGGAGAACCGGGGTGACAATTACCCGACCCACGGCCTCGGACCAATCGCCCAGGTGCTTAACATCCACAGGGGTGACAAAATGGATTATCTCGTCGCTATGGACACTCCTTCCTACAACGGGAAGGTGGCTGCGAAGAAGTTCAGGGATGCGGACTACTGCAAGGACGGAGACCACACAATCAGCTTGATCCAGACCGAAAAGAAGAAACTGATCGAGGTGCAGCATAATGTCTATGCCTACCGCCCTTACACCCGTATGTACCAGCTTACAGGAACGGAAGGATTCGCCAATAAATATCCCACCCAAGGAATCTCTGTCAAGGGAATCAACGGCCATAGCTACGTTCCCGAAGAGGTCATGGACTCACTTCTGACCGCTTACAGGCCCGATTTCGCCAAAGCCATCGAGGAACAGGCGAAGTCTGTCGGCGGCCACGGTGGAATGGACTTCATCATGGACTACAGGTTGATCTACTGCCTGCGTCACGGACTCCCGCTCGACGAGGACGTATATGACGCCGCCGAATGGTCCGCTGTCCAGGAGTTGAGCCGTATATCTTTGGAGAACAACTCCATGCCGGTCCGTTTCCCTGACTTCACAAGAGGAGACTGGAATAAGGTGGACGGATTCCACTATGCCATGTAAGCCTTCAGGATGCGAAAGCTGAAGGCTCCAAACACCTATGTCATCATCGCGGCCATCATCATTCTGTGCGCGGTGATGACATGGTTTATACCCGGAGGGCAATATGTCAAGTCCGATGACGGCACGCTTTCTTATGAGGCCGTGGATTCCGTTCCCCAGACATGGCAAGTGTTCACCGCCATTTATCATGGATTTGTAAAACAAGCGGGAATCATCATTTTCATACTGGTGGTGGGAGGAGCCTTCTGGCTTCTGAACGCCACCGGTGCTGTTGAAGCCGGGATCAAACGCCTCATCTCACGGATCGGGAATAAGGACAAGATAGTCCTCGCCTCGGTCACGGTGCTGTTCTCCCTTGCGGGAGCCGTATTCGGGATGAGCGAGGAGACAATCCCTTTCGTCGGGATTGTGGTTCCCTTGGCAGTATCAATGGGATATGATGCTTTCATGGGTATGCTGGTGGTCTATGTGGCCTCCAACATTGGCTTCTCAAGTGCCTTCCTGAATCCTTTCACGGTCGGAATCGCCCAAGGAATGGCGGATTTGCCGCTGTTCTCAGGAATGGGGTACCGCCTTCTCTGTTGGGGTATATTGACAACCCTCCTGGTGTTCATTGTCGTGATCTATGCCCATAAGGTCAAGAAGACTCCGACCAATACGGAAACCATTGAGACTGAGCCCCTCACCAGGAGGCAGACATGGACTTTGGTCACTCTTGCCCTCACGGTGGCAATATTGATAATCGGAGTGATCCGATTCGAATGGTATATGCCTGAGATCACCGGACTATTCCTCGCGATGGGAATCATCTGCGGAATCATCGCGGGATTCTCATCAGACAGGATAGTCAAGGAACTGATGGCCGGAGCGAAGGATATCCTTTCCGCCGCGCTTGTGGTGGGTTTCGCATCAGGGATAATAGTCATATTGCAGGACGGGAAGATAGTTGACAGTATCCTGCACTCGATGCAGGAAGGGCTTGACGGGAGCGGAAAGGCAGGTTCCCTGACCGCCATGTATGGAATACAAGCCCTGATCAATCTCATCATCCCCAGCGCGACCGCGAAGGCGGCTATCACGATACCGATCATGGCTCCATTCTCCGATATGGTCGGGGTATCCAGACAGGCCATGGTCCTCGCGTTCCAATTCGGAGATGGATTCACGAACATGATCACCCCCACCTCAGGTGTACTCGTCGCGGCTTTGGCCATGGCGAGGATTCCTTATTCGAAGTGGGTCCGATGGATATGGAAAATGGTGCTGGTTCTGCTTGTCCTTGGCCTTCTCCTGCTCCTGCCTACGGTTTTCTTAGCTCCCGCAGGCTTCTGAGGAATCTTATTCCTCCACAAAAAGACCGTCCCTCATGAACAGGGACCTGTCGCACATCGCCGCCAATTCAGGATCGTGCGTCACGATCACTATTGTCTGGCCGTGACGTTCCCTCAAATCGAAGAAAAGCTGATGAATTTCCGCCTTTGTCTTTGAGTCGAGATTGCCGGAAGGCTCGTCGGCGAAAAGGATGGCGGGATCATTGACAAGGGCTCTGGCGATAGCCACCCTCTGTTGCTCACCTCCCGAGAGCTCAGACGGCTTGTGATCCATGCGCTCCCCAAGCCCCATCTCGTTCAGAAGCCTGGTGGCGGCTTCCTTGGCGTCACGGTCGGAACGCCCGGCTATAAAAGCCGGAATCATCACATTCTCAAGAGCGTTGAACTCCGGAAGAAGATGATGGAACTGGAACACGAACCCTATCCTGCGGTTCCGGAAAGCGGAAAGATCCTTGCCTCCGAGATGCAGGACATCGGTGCCGTCAATCTCAAGAGAACCGGCATCCGGAGTGGAGAGAGTGCCGAGTATCTGCAACAAAGTGGACTTCCCTGCCCCTGATGCTCCCATGATCGAGACAACCTCCGACTTCCCCACCTGGAAGTCAATTCCTTTCAAGACCTTAAGTGTCCCGAAACTCTTCTCTATTCCTTTTGCTTCTATGATCATGTCTCAAAGATACTTCTTTTTTGGGATTTTCCGAAAAAAGGAATACCTTTGCAGTCCCAATCGGGGTGTGGCGCAGTTGGCTAGCGCATCTGCTTTGGGAGCAGAGGGTCGAAAGTTCGAGTCTTTTCACCCCGACTAATGATTAAGAGGCACTTACGTTTCCGTAGGTGCCTCTTAATTTATCCAGTGGGGAGAACCATATTTCGTCATGGCTGATCAGATCGGCCATGACGGAAAGGGTATCAGTACTTGTCTGAAGGGCCTTCTATTTCTCCAGGGGTGATCTTTTCCTTGTCCATGGCATGCCAAGCATATGCTATGTATGCCACAACGAAGGGTATCAGCAACGAGACATAGCTCATCACCTTGAGTGTGAAGAAACTGGAGGAGCTGTTGGCCAGGGTCAGCGAGCTCTGCAGATCGGTGTTGGACGGATAATACGCTGTACCGTTGAAACCGGCCAGGAAGAACACCGACATCACCACGAGCACCGTTCCTGCTCCGCCGAACCATATTCCTTTCCGAGACTCCGAGAAGGCACCGAGATACAGGCTGTAAAGCACAAGGACCACCCCGGCGAGCAGCATGACCAGGACAACAGGCATCCGGATCAGGTTGTGGAGATACTTGAACGGCTCCATAGAGACGGTCCCGTCGGAGGAAACCGCGAAGCCCTGCGACAGCAGGAGGATCAGCGTCCAGCACAGGAAGAAGCAAAGGAAAGGCAGGATGCTTATCTTGATGGAGCGGCGCATCTGCGCGGTCACAGTCTCATCATCCACATTGTTCAGGATGTACAGGGCACCCAGTATGGCGGTCAGGAAGACCAGCGTGCAGCCTAGAAGCACCGCATGGAACTGTCCGAGAGCCTCGAGGCCGTGCCAGGCGCTGCTCCAGGTGCTGATGACAGGAGCGGAAGGGTCGGTGATGGCCACCTTGTCCACGGTGAATCCGGAACCTGTGAAGAAGGTTCCCACAGCGGTTCCCACCAGGAACGGAGCCAGAATCCCGTTGACCATCAATGCTATACGGAAGCCCTTGACTCCCAACAGGTTCTCTTTCTTGTTCTGGAACTCGTAAGATACAGCCTGGAACACGAAGGTTATAAGAAGGAGTACCCATACCCAATAGGCCCCGCCGAAACTCGTACTGTAGAAAAGAGGGAAGGATGCGAAGAAAGCACCTCCGAAAGTTACGAGGGTAGTGAAAGTCAGTTCCCATTTCCGGCCGGTTGAATTGAGGATCATCCGTTTCCGGGTATCATCGAGCTGACGGTTCCCCAGGTGGAGGTTGGCACCCTGAACGAACATAAGGGCCACAAGCAGACCGCCAAGCAAAGCGATCAGGCACCACCAATAATTCTGCAGGAATTCGTATGTCATGGCTTAACTGTTTTCTGGTTCGACTTCAGGTCCTTTACGTATGGCGCTCAGCATGATCCGGATCTCGATGGCGAGGAAAAGCGCGAACACGGCGAGGAAGACGAAGAATGTCGTCTTGACCGCTCCGGCTCCCAGGCTGGAAATCGCCACGTTCACTGGAAGCAGCCCCTGGATGGTCCACGGCTGGCGGCCCACCTCGGCCACGATCCATCCACACTGTCCGCAGATATAGACAAGAGGGATGCACCAGATGGCGATCCAGAGAAGCCAGCGCATCTTCGGAAGCTTTTCCTTCCAGGCGAACCAGAGCGTGAGAAGCGACACGAGAGCCAGCAGCATTCCCAGTCCGATCATGAAACGGAAAGCCCAGAACACCACCCCTACAGGAGGAATGACATCTTCCGGTTTTTCCAGATGGCCGTATCCCATGTATCGCACATTCTCTTCCATGACAGTCTTCGCCGCAGCGGCGGCATCAGGGTCGGTGTCCTTGAGACTCCGATATTCGGCAAGGGCGTCAAGGGCCTTGCGTCCCATCGCCATCTTTTCAGCCACCGAAGGGACAGTGTTCCCGTCGTTGTCGGTATAACCGTTCAGGATATCGTTGATGCCGGGAACATATCCGTCGATCTGATGGGTCGCCAGGATTGAAAGCATTTTGGGAATGCGTATGCCGGGGATGATAGTGAACGACGCTCCTTTGCCTCCGTCTTCCAGACCTTCGGCCGCGGCGAGTTTCATAGGCTGGAATTCAGCCGCATGTATTCCGGAGGAATCCCCGGAAAGCATGACCGCTCCGCTGCCCACAAGACCGACGAGACCTCCGACGATGATGCTGGAAAGAGCGAATTTCTTCTGCCTGCCCTTGAGAAGATACCAGCAGCTGACACCGATGACGAATATTCCACCAGTGACCCATCCGCTGGTGATCGAATGGAAGAACTTGCTGACTGCCACCGGATTGGAAATCACATCCCAGAAAGCGGCTGCCGAGGCCATCTCGCTGCGGACGGTGTCCGGATTGAAAGTCGTTCCCACGGGATTCTGCATCCAGCCGTTGGCGACCAGGATCCAGTATGCCGAAATGGTGGCACCGATACCGGTGAGCCAGGTCGATGCCAGATGGAACCGTTTTGAGACCTTGTCCCAGCCGAAGAACATCACCGCGAAGAAGGTCGCTTCCATGAAGAATGCCAATATTCCTTCGATGGCGAGCGGGGCTCCGAAGATGTCCCCGACGAACCAGGAAT
>JAFYYM010000074.1 GCA_017557535.1 Bacteroidales bacterium
CGCGGGTGATGGTATTCAGGGTGGTCACCACGCGGTCGATACCGGCGAGCTTGATCATTTTCTTGATGTCTCGGTTGTAGTCCTGCTCACAAATAAAGGGAAGAAGACGCCCGTCGGGCTGGTCCTTGTAACGCTCCAAGATTTCCAATGCGGTGGGAGAAAGAGGGACCCGGACCGTATAGGGACGGCCCTCCTTTGTCTTCCTAGGGACGTATTCAATGGCGCCGTTGATGACATTGGCCTTGGTCATTTTCATCAGGTCTCCGACGCGGCATCCGATGAAGCATTGGAAGACGAATATGTCGCGCTGGACGTCCAGTCCCGGGTTGTCCGGGAATTTGGCCTGGTACAGTTGGTTCCGTTCCTCCTTGGTTAGATAGAAGGGAGTGCCGTAGATGGCCGTGCCAATGACGTAATCATCGTAAGGGTCGCGGTTTATATAACCTCTCTTGATCGACCAGCGGACGAAAGTGTGAAGACGGGACATCGTTCCGACGATGGAGTTCTGGCCCCGCTGCTTCGGAAACCGGCATTCCGGGACCGACTTGTAAGCTTTCTTGTAAAGAGGATCCTTGATGCACGGTTTCCCGTCCTTTCCTTCTACGACGAATTTGTGTTCGTTCTCCAGGAACTTGGAGAACTTCCGGAGCAAGTCAGAGGACAGCGTAGCGAAGCTTACCTCCTGTGCGCTGTAGATAGCGAAGCGCTTCAGAGCCCGGATGATGACGTTGTAGTGACGGATCCGAGAGATGGAGATCTTCTGAATGGACACAAAATGCTCGAAGGTGTCGAAGAACTCCTTCTGGGGGTCATGCTTCTCTTCAGCAGGGACATCCTCTTCTTGAACGGGTACAGTGTCTGGACCAAAATTACGGTTGTCGATGAACTTGGACAGCCAGTCAGAAGGAAGATCCTTTTTCCCGCCGCCATCGGCAATAAACGCCTCCAGGATATCGTTGGACAGAGCTTCCAGGTCAGCCTTGAGGGTTGACAGTTGGATAATGAGCTGCTGCTTCTCCGGAGTATTCGAGCGTGTGTTCGGAATCTTCACCGTTTGCTTGTCGGCATCCCAATACTCGGGTTGTACGTATAGGTTCGTTTTCGCCCTTACATCGAACTTTCCATGGTAAAAACGGACGTGAATCTCCTTTTTTGCCGAGATACCCTTTTCTCGTGTTGAGAGTTTATACACTATCTTAGCCATAAATCAACCATTTAGCTGTCGGAACAAAGGTAAACATTTTTGCCGACTTTTTGCCGATTTAGCTGAAATATTTTGACTATTCGTGGTCCTGCCCGAGAATCGAGAAGGGTTCAAATATAGCTATAATAAATTGATTATCAGTAAATAATGCAGCTTTCACTCTGTCAACTCCATTCAATCCATTTCAGACCCGTTCAGCTCTTCGATTCCCGCCCGGGGCACAAAAAGCACCGCATTGACGAGGTGCTTTCTTCGTTTGTGGGCAAGGTCTGTTTTTAGGGCGGGGACCTTGCCCATTAATTGTGTCTTGCAGGGGCGTGAGGTGCGGTTTGAGCGGGCAAGGTGTCCCACATAGAATCAGACCTTGCCCTAGCGGGAGAGAAAACAATCAGCAAACGATCCTATCTCCATGAGGTTCCCATCATGGTCGGCAACGTAACATGTGCGCTGTCCCCAAGGTTCAGTGTCGGGGGAAGAACGGACTTTGCGCCATTGTCAAAAGCATCACGTGGGAAGAGTGTAATTCAACCAAAGACTTTTGTATAGAACTTGACGGCAGCCATATTGTCATTTGTAAACAGTCCAACGGTGTTGAACGTAAAGCGGGATTGGGAAGATTCAATTTTTCTGATGGGATAACGGATAATTGTCTTTAGCTTGTCCACCGACGTCTTTCTTGGGTCACTCAGATAGATTTCATAGTGTCGACGAATGTCATCGATGGCAATCTGATATCCTGTCTCGTGGCATATTCCATCATCGACTTGATAGTCGCCGGCTCGTCATCATAAGATCCAAGTGCATACATTGCACGCAAAGGCCCTCATCATAATGGAAGAACTCCAACTGCGAGAAGTCCATCTTTTTCTTTCGGGTTGCCCCGCTTATGGCCCATTGAACATCTTTCTCCGCAATGAAATCAGGTAATCAATCTCGCTATCCTCGTTCGGATTACCCTTGCTACGGACAGCCAGGAAGTTCATGACGGGCACCGTCACTATGGTCGGTGTGGAAGCCGGAAGATAGAACTCCTTTACAAATATGCCACTTCTCTTTGGTCGCATTATCCGCTCATTATTTGAATACACCGCTAGGATAATTCAACCACTTGATAGACACAATAGCCACAAGAATACAAGATAGTCACTTACAAAGTCTAAACTACCAGATAAACGGAATCACCTTGTACTTCACCCGGGTTTTGTATTCCTTATACCCCGCCAGTCCATTCTCCAGGACGTTCTCTTCGTTCCTGATGCGTTTCGCGATGAGAGGGATGTACAGAAGCATGATGGCAAAAGAGATGGGGGATGCCAGCACCAACGGCATGGACAGGAACAGAAGCGTTGTGGCCGAATACATCGGATGCCGGACGATTCCGTAAAGCCCCGAGTCGATAACCTTTTGATTCTCCTGAACTTCAATAGTCCGGGAAAGGTATGTGTTCTCCCGCAGAACTTCGGCATAAAGGAGGTAGCATACCAAGAATACCACAGCCGATATCCATACAGCCCAGTCCGGCAGCAGAATCCACCGATACCGCCAGTTGAAGCCGGCCACCAGAAAAACGGCAATGAAAACCAGGCCGCTTAATGCTACTACAAGTTTCTGCTCTTTCTCCTCTTCCTCCGCATTGAGCCGTTTGCTGAGCAGTTCTGGATTCTTGGCCATCATTACAAGCCCAGCCACAAACATAGGTACAAACAGGATACACAGAAAGAGCCATCCCTGCCAATAGGAAAGTGAGCCTGCCGGAACGAATATCAGTAAGCCCAGAATAACCAAACCCAACAGAAATTTGCCGATTGCTTGTATGAAAAGATTCTTCTTGTCCACGATGTGAACTTTTATTAGTCAACGAAATCGATTTCCACGCTTCCGCCCGAGGCGTGAAGTTACCCCAGAATCGGGTCAATGATTCTGGTGAGAAGGTCGTTCTCGAGAAGGAATCCGTCGTGACCGAATTTAGAGGTGATTCCGATGTGCCTGGCTCCTGGTATCATAGGAGCCCAGGAGAGAATCTCAGAGGGAGGGAATATCCCGTCTGTGTCTATGGAAATAACTGTGGTATTGGCTGTTATTCTTCCGAGGGCCGCCTCTACGCCTCCACGCCCACGACCGACATTGTGACTGTCCATGGCGTTGGCGATATACCAGTAAGAATAAGCGTCAAAATTCCTGTTCACTAGTTTGTCACCCTGGTGCCGTTCGTAAGAGGCCGCCCTTCCTGCGAATAGGCAGTCCGGATCCGGCTCGCTTTGCCGGATGGCGAATCCCTCGAAGCATCGGTAAGAT
This sequence comes from Bacteroidales bacterium, assembly GCA_017557535.1. Taxonomy (GTDB): domain Bacteria; phylum Bacteroidota; class Bacteroidia; order Bacteroidales; family UBA932; genus Cryptobacteroides. Next base: position 3,500 of record JAFYYM010000074.1, read on the forward strand.
ATCAGGGCCTGTGCCCTTGCGCAACGAAGCCCGTCCGCCCCTCCTGATAAATCATTGGCCTGGCGGAAAGACTGATCAGCCTCAAGAGCCATCCGCTGGGCTTCCATCCAGGCGGTCATCCACGGTGATATTCTCGGTGCCGTGGCGATGAATAGGGCGTTCTTGAAAAGCTCCGGCTCGTCAACGGCCCATTCGATGGCTTGGAACCCTCCTATCGAGCTGCCTATCAAGAGGTCTATGCTCTCTATTCCCAAATGTTTCCGGACTATTTGGGAGGCCCTTGTCATGTCTCTCAAAGTCAGCGCAGGGAAATCGAACATATAAGGCTTCCCTGTTTCCGGGTTTATGGAGGCCGGTCCGGTGCTGCCATAGGGTGATCCGGGGATATTCACGCAAATGACAAAATGCTTGTCGGTGTCGATGGCTTTTCCAGGACCAACCATGCCGGGCCACCATTCCTCGGGGTCGCTGTTCGCTGTCAAGGCATGGCAGATCCAAACCACCTTGCCGTCTCTGGCTCCAGAAGTGTGGTACACTATCTCCAGCGGCTCCAAAGAACCTCCGGCCTCAAGCTCAAGCTTGTCAATAGTGAGACTGTGACGTATCATGCGTGGGCGGCGGCAAGGGCTTGCTCAATGTCGTAGATGATGTCCTCTGGATCTTCCAGACCTATGCTGAGACGCATCAGGTCAGGGGCGATTCCGGCTGCACGGAGCTGCTCATCAGTGAGTTGACGATGTGTATGTGATGCAGGGTGGAGGATGCAGGAGTGACAATCGGCCACATGGGTCTCTATGGTGATCAGTTTCAGAGCGTCCATGAAACGGTTGTCGAACTCACGGCCACCCTTGAGTCCCACACACATGACCCCGCAGAAAGCGGACATGTACTTTTTCGCCAGCTCATGGTGGGGATCGTCCTTAAGACCCGGATAACGGACCCAGGCCACATCCGGGTGGTTGACGAGATATTCCGCGACCTTCATGGCGCTCTCGCTGTGACGCGCGATCCTGACATGGAGGCTCTGTAAGCCAAGGTGGAGGTAGAAGGCGTTCTGAGGACTCTGGATGGAGCCGAGATCCCTCATCAACTGGCTTGTGGCCTTGGTGATGAAGGCCGCCTTGCCGAAAGCCTTGGTGTATATGAGGCCATGATACGAAGGGTCAGGGGAGCACAGACCCGGGTATTTATCAGCATGTGCGTCCCAATCGAAATTGCCACTGTCTATAAGAGCGCCGCCAACGGCGACACCGTGGCCGTCCATGTATTTAGTGGTCGAGTGGGTGACTATGTCGGCGCCAAATTCAATAGGGCGGCAAAGCACAGGGGTGGGGAAAGTGTTGTCCACGACAAGAGGCACCCCGTGGCTATGAGCCACACGGGCGAACTTCTCTATGTCAAGCATTTCCACTCCCGGATTGGAGAGGGTCTCCCCGAACAGGAGCTTTGTGTTGGGCTTGAAGGCGGTGGAAATCTCTTCCTCAGGAGCGTCCGGAGATATGAATGTTACCTCGATACCCATTTTGGGGAGGGTGGTGCCGAGGAGGTTGAAAGTCCCGCCGTAAATATTCCCGGCGCTGACGATATGGTCTCCCGCGGAGCATATATTCAGGCAGGCGAAAAGATTGGCGGCTTGACCGGATGAGGTCAACATCGCCGCGACACCGCCCTCCAGGGCCGCTATCTGAGCGGCGACCATGTCGTTCGTGGGATTCTGCAGGCGGGTGTAGAAATATCCGCTGTCCTCAAGGTCGAATAGTCGGCCCATCTGGTCGGAAGTCTCATATTTGAATGTCGTGCTCTGCACGATTGGGATCTGCCTTGGATCGCCCTTTCCGGGCTTGTAGCCGGCTTGTACGCATAATGTGCCGATGCCGGGAGTCTTCTTCTCTTTAGCCATTGATGTTACGTCCGTTATTTCAGGGGGTCGAAGTTACTCAAGATTTGAGAAAAACACAAATAGGCGTTGCCTTCGACTTTTTATTTAACGAAATGACAAAAAAATAGTTAAAATGCGAAAGCATTGTTAAAAACACGAAACATTTTAAACCACTTATAACCAATTTTATTTATGCGAAAAAGTGCCTTTTCAGCACTTAAGTTGCTGTTGACCGGGCTAGTTATGTGCGGAGTACACCTGAGATCGACGAGAACGCTATCGCTGATGTCCGCTACATGGCGGAGAAGGGATATGTGGTCCAGGCCACTACCCGCCAGTTCAATCCCGCTAGGGATTACCTCTGGCCGATCCCGGCTTCAGACCGTCTGATCAATGAGAACCTGACCCAGAATCCTGGTTATTAGGATATGCGTAACTTATTAAGAATCTTTGCGGTGACGGCGGCCCTGGTGGCCGCCGCCGCTTGCTCCCAGAAGGCTCCGTCAGCGGTTGACGAAACCGGCCACAAGAGCTTCAGCGGCATCTATCCGCATTTGGCATATTACAACTCCCAAGGGGAGTGCGGCACCGGCGCGGTAGTTCCTTGGCAGGGCGACTTGTGGGTGGTGAGCTATTCTCCCCACGAGCCGTTCGGCTCAGATGACAAGCTCTACCAGATCACCCCTTCTTTGGAGCAGATAGTCCGTCCTGAGAGCATCGGAGGCACTCCCGCCAGCCGAATGATCCACGACGAGAGCAACCAGCTTTTCATAGGCCCCTATGCCATCGACGCCGACAAGAACGTCAGGCCGCTTTCGTATGACAAGTTCCCCGGCCGTCCGACCGGCTTCGCCCGTCACCTGACCGATCCGGAAAACCGTATTCTGTACGCTTCCATGGAGGCAGGTTTCTATGACATCGATGTCCATAGCCTCGATGGGATCGAGCTTTACAAAGACGGCAACCAAAAGCGCAAGGAAGGCTTCACCGGCCCTCTCTGTGACCTGTTCCCCGGCTACCATGGAAAGGGCTTCTATTCCGGCCAGGGAGTGGCCGTATATTCCAACAACGGAGAGGAAGGGGAGCTCGCGCAGAAGCAGTTCGACATCCCTTCCGGAGCCCTTGTGGAGTGGGATGGGAAAGACTGGAAGCTCGTGAGACGCAACCAGTTCACCGAGATCACCGGCCCCGGCGGGATCCATGGCAACCATTCTCCGGCGACCGATCCCATCTGGGCGCTTGGCTGGGACTACAAGTCTGTGATCCTGGCCCTGAGGGAGCCTGACAAAGGTTGGACATATTACCGTCTTCCCAAGGCGAGCTTTGCTTACGACGGAGCCCACGGCTGGAACACTGAGTGGCCGAGGATTAGGAATATAGCCCCGGAAGGCGCTGATCCTGACTATCTTATGACTATGCACGGAATGTTCTGGCGTTTCCCCGGAACCTTCTCATCCGCCAATTCCGCCGGCATCAGCCCGAGAGGCGCTTACCTTAAGGTCATCGCTGACTTCACTGTCAAGCCCGGAGACACTCTGGAGCACCGCTTCCCGGATGCTTTCCAGGCCAGGTGGATCCGCCTGAAGGCAGATCAGCCCACCAAGGCCACAGCAATGTTTGAGTATAGATAGGGAACTATAACTTGTGCCCAAGAAGTGGTAACAGAAAAGCCGTAGGAAAAATCCTACGGCTTTTCTGTTTAGTGGATCAGCACAATCAAGTATCCTAAATGTGCGGGTAACAAGGCGGCTGTCTCCAAGTTCTTCCCTTGGAAAACAATAAGTTAGCCGCCGATTGTTCCGTCCGCCACGATTCTCCCCACCTTCAGTTCGCGTTCAAGGATAGAATAGACATATGCTGTACTCTGGGAAAATAACCCTGTCTCCAGATCTAGAACTTTGCCGTAAGTGTCGGAATTGTACACAGTATCCAATGCTTCCTTCATGGACATCTTGTGCTCTTCCATCAATTTGAGGACCAACTCCTTCACCAGTTCCTCAATCATAAATGATTCATTACTCATATCTTTTTGAGATAATTGATAGAACGCTCTGTGGAGAAGAAGTACTGATACGTAATCCCTTGCTTATACTTCAGTTCTTCCAAAAATGTATCAATACTGATTATGCCGGCTAAGAGTCGACGAATCTGAAAACCCACATCGTCATTAGCAATTGGCCCATGAACGATATCGTAGTTGTGAATCTGTATCCGTGTTCCGTTGGCTCGATTTGCTAAAATGAAGTCGGCCCAATCCTTAGAATAGAATTGGAAGTCCTTCAGCAATAAGCCGTCAGCTATGGCAGCGGTTTCGTCAAACTCGAATACCGACACTATGGGAACTCCACCGTACAACCTTACCCTGCGGCTGGCCATGCGCTCCGCCTGTTCTTTGCTAGCAGTAAGATAGAAACCAACTCCGAAGTCTTTGCCGACTTCAGAATGATTCAAGTCAATCTCGTTGACCTCAACATTAGAACCGTGATAAAGAATCATCTCACTTCTCCACCATTGTTTCTGCAATAAAGCGCGACATCGGCTACAACGTTCTCAAAAGATAGAGTGTGCTCAACGTCGTAGAATTCTTGGAGGAAGTCGATTCCCTTGTATCTGGCAAGGTATCTATAAGCCTGTGGTGTGGACAGGCAAAACCTTTCAGCGAAATCGCTGATAACCGCCACGATATATGACACTTGCCTATCCATACACCACAAAGTTACGAAAACTATTAATACACACAAACTAAAACTCGTCGGATTTCTTGGGCAAGTAGCTTGAGGCTGTTCTTCCAGTAACTTTCCTGAAAAGCCTTGAGAAATAGTACGGGTCGCTAATTCCGACTTTATAACAAACCTGATTGATTTTCATTCCACCTTTCTCAAGAAGATTAATGGCGGTTTCTAGCCTTACTCTTTGAATGTAGCGCATGGGGGAAATCCCAATCTCTCTGTGAAATTGTAATGAAAGGGATGATTTGGAATACCCGGTGTATTCACATAATTCTTCTTGGGTTATCTTCCTCTCAATATTCTCCATGAGATAATGGCGGCATCTTTCAATAATGGAGGAGTCCGTTCTACCCTCAGAATGTCCTGACCTGTAATCACTCAAATGCTTGATCGTGCCCAAAAAATAATAAAGAGCGGAATTCGCATATTGGATTTCCTTCATGTCAAAACTTTTGGTCAGTGCTCGGTAAATATCCTCGAAAACGACAAGGCGGTCGAAGATTCTGGAGTCTTCTGAGAAAGGAATGCTGAATGGCGAGTCAAGACCCTCCGCAAAGTGCTTGGAAAGCGATCCGTGAAAATGAATCCAATATAGAGTCCATGGAGAAGCCTCACTGGCACCATATTCATGCTCTACGTCCGGAGGGAGAACTATCAGCTGATTCTCGTGGATAGTATACCGCTTATCTTTTATTCTCACCCAACCATCGCCTTTGCGGCAATAGAGAAGTACATACTGTTTGGCTCCATGCTCTCGAAAGCGATAGTGGTATTTTGCTGTAGGGTAATATCCGATGTCGGTTATATACAATGAGGAAGCGAAACTGTCTCCTTTGATCATTTCTTGTATGGCTTCCGGCAAGACAATTCTACGGCTTCCCACGAATCCTTCTTTAAGTTTGGGCATGGTCTTATTCTTTCTGTAAAAATAGGCATTATTGTAAAATTGTCCATCATATTTATGCAAAAATACATTTCTTAACCAGTTCGGTTCTCTTAATTTTGTGAATAATAAATATATAACCCTATGAGACGATTATTTTGTTTTACACTTTTCATCTCAGTTATCTTGTCATGTTCGGACAAAGTCACTCCCACACCTGAAGGATATGTCAATCCGGATAACAAGAAAGAGTGGAAGATGATCTGGAATGATGAATTCGACTATCAGACCAGGGACCAGATGTTGCAAGTCTGGGAATCTTCCAACGCACCAACTTCGCATACCATATGCGGCCGATGGGAGGAGAACCTTGAGGTTGGAGGCGGCACGGTCCGCCTTGTCAATCATAAAGAGAGCAGAGGCGGTCAGGAATGGACTTCCGCTGACATGGGCACACTCCGGGATTTCAAATATGGTTATTTCGAGAGCAGGTACAAATATGCCGCCGCTACCGGAACCAATAACTCTTTCTGGATTTGGACAAGGGATCCCAGGAGGAAGCTAGAGGGGGGTAAGCCTTTCGAGATCGACATCAACGAGGGACATTATCCTTCCGAGTACACGAATAATGTACACGAGTGGCTTGGAACCATGACGGTGTTTAAACTTATCTCAAGTGATGGAGATAAAATCAATTATCCCGAAATAGATTTCTCAAAAGAATACCATCTTTTTGGGGTTGATTGGGAGGAGGATGAGATCGTTTTCTACCTGGATCGCAAAGAGACCCGTCGTGTCAAAAATGAATACTGTCATTCCGCTGCTCCGATTAGATTGAGCATGGCCATCCTTGCTTCATGGGCTGGCGAGGTTAATGATGCCATAGACGGCACATTCATGGAGGTTGATTATGTCCGGGTTTATACCCGTCGTTAATTATTACTACGCTAGAATTACTTCAATGTCTGATAAAAAAGCGAAAGCTTGGCTTGAGACCGTGGTGATCCCGACTTATGAGACCGGTCCGGCAGAAAAGAATCCGGTGTTTCTTGAGGGCAGGGTTTATCAAGGCAGTAGCGGTTCCGTTTATCCATATCAAGTCATAGAGTCAGTCTCTGACGTTAAGACAAATAAGGCTTATAGGGCGGCTTGGCTTGAAAATGAATATTTGAAAATAATGATCCTCCCAGAATTGGGTGGGAGAGTTCAGATGGCTTATGATAAAATAGCAAAGCGTCATTTTATCTACTATAATCATGTGATCAAACCAGCCCTTGTCGGTTTGACCGGACCGTGGATAAGTGGAGGAATCGAGTTTAACTGGCCGCAACATCATCGCCCAAGCACTTTCCTTCCGGTTGATTGTAAAGTGGTTGATAATCCGGATGGCAGTGTGACAGTCTGGGTTAGCGAGATGGAGAAGATGACGCACCAGAAAGGAATGGCTGGCATTACTCTCTATCCAGGTCGGGCGTATCTTGAAGTCAAGGGTGTGGTTTATAACCGTACACCTCTTCCGCAAACATTCCTCTGGTGGGCTAATCCGGCCGTGCATGTCAATAACCATTATCAAAGTGTTTTCCCCCCGGACATCAATGCCGTTTTTGATCATGGAAAACGAGCAGTCTCGACTTTCCCTATAGCCTCGGGAACTTATTACAAAGTGGATTACAGTGCGGGAGTAGATATCTCTAATTATAAGAATATCAAGGTACCCACATCTTATATGGCTGTGAACTCCAAGTATGATTTCGAAGGAGGGTACGAGAATGATTCGCGATGCGGGATGCTCCATGTGGCGAATCATCATGTCGCTCCAGGGAAAAAACAGTGGACATGGGGGAATGGGGATTTTGGAAAGGCATGGGACCGTAATCTGACAGATCATGATGGGCCATACATTGAATTGATGGCGGGAGTTTATACTGAAAATCAGCCGGATTTTTCATGGATAATGCCAGGGGAGGAGAAAGAGTTCACCCAGTATTTCATGCCTTACAGGGAGTTGGGAATAGTAAAGCAAGCTTCCAAGGATATAATACTGAATGTGGACCAGAATGATAAGGGAAAGGTAAGGATCCGGTTGATGACAACGTCGAAACAGATAGTTAAGCTTCAGATCATCAATGAATCCGGCATGGTTATCCGCTCTCATGAATATGATTTGGATCCTAGAAATATTTTGGATGAGACTATTGATTTGGGAGATTACAACCTAGATAATATCACAGTTAAAGCCAATCGAGTTTCTTGGCATTCCGAGCCAGATGAGATCAAGAGAATTCCCGATGCCGCGAGACCCGCTTTGGCCCCTGGGGAAATCAAGACAATAGAGCAGCTTTATTTAACAGGATTACACCTTGAGCAGTATCGTCATGCAACGTGGAATCCCACTGATTATTATGAGGAAGGCCTTAGAAGGGATCCGGAGGATGTACGGTGCAATAACTCTCTTGGTTTATGGTATTTGCGAAGAGGTGTCTTTGATACTGCCGAGAAATACTTCAGGGTTGCGGTAAGAGTTCTTCAGCGGTATAATCCCAATCCTTATGATGGTGAGCCTTTTTACAATTTGGGATTATGCCTGAAATATCAAGAGCGGTTCGAAGAGGCGTATGATTGTTTCTACAAGGCAACATGGAATGGGGCGTGGCAGAATTCCGCATATTTCTCATGCGCGCAAATCAGTGTGATTCAGGATCGTATGGAAGATGCCTTGACAGAAGTTGAACGCAGTCTTTGTGCTGGAAACCATAATCACAACGCAAGAGCTCTAAAGGCGATAATCCTTCGAAAACTAGGCTTAAGGGAAAGAGCCTTGGCTTTTATTGATGAATCTCTTGATTTAGACCTATTTAACTATGTCGCTCGATTTGAGCGGTATTTCTTGACCGGAGACAAGAAGGATGTTGAGATAATCAAAGAGATTATGCACGGAAACGTGCATAATTACTACGAGACGGCTCTCGATTATGCGCAGGCGGGTCTATGGGATGAATGTATTGGCGTCATACGTTTAGCCGAGACGGCAACATCTTTGACACCAATGGCGTATTATTATCTTGGATGGGCGTATTCACAGTTAGGTGATATCGAGAATTCGAGGCTGTGTTTCAAGAGCGCTGAGAAGATGGATAGCGCCGGTTGTTTTCCCAATCGTCTTGAAGATATATCAGCGCTTAGGTGCGCCATGTCAATTAATCCCAAAGGGGCGAAAGCGTATTATTATATCGGTTGCCTTTATTATGATAAGCGCCAATACGACCTGGCTGTTGACGTGTGGGAATCTTCTTTACGGATAGATGCGACATTCCCGGCAACATGGCGTTGTCTGGCTTTGGCATCGTTCAATAAGAGGCATAACAAGGAAAAGGCTCTTGAATACATGGAGAGAGCATTCTCACTTGATGATTCTGACCCGCGTGTCCTTATGGAGCTTAATCAGTTATATAAGATAACACAAAAGCCACATTCAGATAGACTTTCCCTTTTGGACCGCTACCAGAGTCTCGTCGCGAGACGTGACGATATGGTTTTAGAGCGAATAACTTTGCTTAATCTTTCAGGCAGGTATGAGGAAGCTATAAAAGAGTTGGAGGTCCATCATTTTCACCCTTGGGAAGGAGGCGAAGGAAAAGTCCCCGCCCAGTATCAGTTCTCCCGTATGGAGTTGGCTAAACAGATTATTGGGACGCAGGATAAAACCATTATCAAAGAAGCGGTTATTCTTCTTGAGGAATGCTTGGTCTATCCTCACAATCTCGGTGAAGGGAAACTGTATCAGGCTCAAGAAAACGACTTTTATTATTTGCTGGGTAAGGCGTATGAGGTTGCTGGTGACATAAGAAAAGCCCGGCGATGTTGGAGGAAGGCCGCGGAAGGTCTGGTGGAGCCTAATTCGGTTTTGTATTACAATGACGCTAAGCCTGACAAACTTTTCTATGCGGGTTTAGCCATACGAGAATCCGGTGAAAAGGACAAGGCGAACGGGGTGTTCCATAAGCTGATCAACTATGGTGAGAAGCATCTATTTGAAACTGTAAAAATGGACTATTTCGCGGTTTCAATGCCAGACTTAAGTGTATGGGATAGTGACTTGCAACTAAACAACACTATTCTTTGCGAGTATCTCCTCGCTCTTGGTTTCCTTGGATTAGGCAATATGGTGAAAGGCGAGCACTATTTGGCTGAAGTTGAGCGCCTTGACATAAACCATCAGGGGGCGAGAGCGATACGTTCATTAATAAAGTATAGTTTACTTTAATGCAAGTTCTTGATTACATAACATTACTTCTTTTCGCCGCAGGGGTACTGCTCTCAGGATTGCTTTTGTCAAGAAGTGGCAAGTCTGTCAGATCCTTTTTCAACGCTGGTGGCTCTGTTCCTTGGCCCATGGCCGGACTGTCCCTTTTCATGGGGTTTTTCTCCGCGGGGACATTTGTGGTGTGGGGTTCAATCGCTTATTCTTATGGCTGGGTTTCTGTCACCATTCAATGGGGAATGTGCCTGGCCGGCATCATCACGGGGCTGTTTATCGCCCAGAAATGGAATAGGACCGGAGTCCTGACGGCTGCCGAGTACATCACTTCCCGGTTGGGAATCCAGACCCAGAAGACATACACACTCCTTTTCCTTATTGTGTCCCTCTTCACTACAGGGTCTTTTTTATATCCTGTAGGGAAAATCATAGCGATCTCCACCGGGTTGTCTTTGACTGTGAGCATCGCCCTTATCGGCCTGGTCAGTATTCTTTACGTCTCATTGGGAGGTTTAAGGGCTGTCGTCGTTACAGATGTCCTTCAGTTTGTGATTCTATTTGCGGCCGTATTGATTGTCATCCCTCTCTCATTCCGGCAAGTCGGAGGCGTTTCTTCATGGTTGGAGGCGACTCCGGAGGGTTTCTTTGATTTGACCGCAGGGCAGTATACCCCGTTATTTGTCATAGCGTTCTCTTTGTATAATACCGCCTTCCTGGCTGGTAATTGGGCATATGTCCAAAGGTACACTAGCGTGAAAGATGGCAAAAGCGCCAGAAAGGTCGGACTCTTGTTCGCCGCACTCTATTCTTTCTGCCCCATTCTCTGGATGCTGCCTCCAATGATCTATAGGGTTCTGAGTCCCGGGCTTGTGGATTTTGGTGACGAAGGCGCTTATCTGCTTATGTGTAAGGAGGTTCTGCCTTCTGGTCTCCTCGGTCTGATGTTGGGTGGCATGGTGTTCGCGACGGCGAGTTCATTGAACGCGACCTTGAATATATCCTCGGCGGTGTTCACAAATGACATCTTCAAGCGTCTCCGTCCATCTGCCGGGGAGAAAACCTTGATGAGGGTGGCGAGGCTTTCAACGATTGGTTTTGGGATTGCGGCTATTGTCGTCGCATTGTTGATACCAAGTATGGGAGGAGTTGTCAATGTGGTGATAAGTGTAGGGGCCCTTACCGGCGTGCCGCTGTATCTTCCCGTCATTTGGTCATTATTCTCGAAGCGTCAGACAGGAAAAAGCGTACTTGCGGTTACTCTGATAAGCCTTTTTGTCAATCTCTTTTTCAAATTTGTCACACCGAGTCTTTTCGGCTTTTCTTTAGACAGGACAGGGGAGACCGTTCTTGGTGTGAGTCTGCCGATTGTCTTGTTGGCTGTTTATGAGCTTATGTCTAAATTCAGGGGTGTGGTTTCTTGTCCACAATATGACGATTATGTGGCGACTCGAAAAGGCTTTAATGTGAGGGATAAAGCTCCGGAGGAGCCGGATAATGGCAAAGACAACGCCTTTAGTGTGAAGATCATAGGTCTTGGGATTTCCATATCCGGTGCGTTGATTTGTCTAATTGGCGCTTTGTCCAGGGGAAGCGCTTCCGTTGTATGCCCGATTGGGGGACTATTATTTGTGTTGGGGACATTTCTTTATTTAAAAGGAAAAAAACTAGCTCGAAATGTTATTTGAAGAGTTTAACATATCAGGCCGCGAGCCTTTTGAGGAGTCCATTTCCTGCGACTTTGTGGTTGTGGGAGGGGGTATGGCAGGTATCTGCGCCGCGATAGAAGCCGCCAGAGCGGGCCTTTCGGTGACCCTTGTGCAAGACCGTCCGGTTCTGGGAGGAAACGCTTCCAGCGAAGTCAGGCTTTGGATTTTGGGGGCCACTTCCCACATGGGAAACAATAATCGCTGGGCGAGGGAAGGAGGCGTCATAGGTGAGATACTGGTCGAGAACTTGTTCAGGAACAAGGATGGCAATCCGGTGTATTTTGACGCCCTCCTGTTGGACAAGGTTCTCTCGGAAAAGAACATAAGACTCTTGTTGAATACCGTCGTTTATAAGGTTGAGAAGAAGGACGGGCACCAGATTTCCAGGGTCATCGCCTTTAATCCTCAGAATGACACCCGGTACATCCTCTCGGCTCCATTATACTGTGACGCTTCAGGAGATGGTGTCGTGGCTTATCAGGCTGGGGTGCCTTATCGGATGGGCGCCGAAGATGCCTCGGAATATTCAGAGAAATACAGTCCATCAGAGACCTTCGGGGAATTGTTGGGCCATTCAATCATGTTTTACACGAAGAGACATGATCACGAGGTGAAGTATGTGGCTCCTTCTTTCGCTCTCAAAGACATAAAGCTTATTCCAAAATATGAGACGATCCATCCGGACATGTGGGGTTGTAGTTATTGGTGGTTCGAATATGGGGGAGAGTTGGACACGGTGCATGACACCGAAGAGATTAAGATGGAGCTTCTTAAAGTCATCTATTGCGCATGGGATTACATTAAGAACTCCGGGCGCTTTCCCGAAGCCTCCAATCTATCTCTGGAATGGGTCGGTAATATTCCCGGGAAGCGGGAAAGCCGTAGATTTCTCGGCCAATATACCCTGAATCAGAATGATTTGATAGGGCAAACTCACTTCAATGATTCCGTCGCTTACGGCGGTTGGGCCGTGGATCTCCATCCTGCCAAAGGGGTGTATTCTTCCTTGCCGAGTTGCAGGCAATACCATTCAAAAGGTATTTATGAGATTCCTTTAAGATGCTATATCCCTCAAGGTGTTGATAATCTGTTCCTTGCCGGAAGAATCATAAGTGTCACCCATGTCGCGTTTGGTTCAACCAGGGTCATAGCCACGTGCGCTTTAGGTGGGCAGGCGGTGGGAGAAGCCGCCGCTGTCTGCCATGATTATGGATGCTCTCCAATGGATCTTTTGGATCCGGATAAGATGACCATCCTTCAAAGGCGTTTGCAGATAAACGGGCAGAGCATACCGTTTATTCCGATAAAAGACGATGAGGATATTTCCTCTGTCGCGAACGTGGAAGCCAGTTCCTCATTGTCTCTGTCGGAGATGGAGTTTGACGGCACTTGGAAGTCTTTGGAGTCTGGTGCGGCACAGATGCTTCCTTTACGCGAAGGAGTGGACTACAAGTTCTCGGCGAAACTGAGGAGTGAAAAAGAATCTAAGGTGAATGTGTCCCTTTGGGTGAGTTCAAAAGCGTTCAATTATACTCCAGACGTTTGCCTTTCCACGAAAACCATCGCCTTGAAAGGGGGAGTCCAAGATGTTGAGATCGGTTTTGATAAATGTCTGGAGAGGGACCAGTACGGTTTTATAATCTTCACCGCGGATGCTTCTGTTGAGATCGGCATGAGTACTTTCCGTTGTTCCGGAGTTCTTTCCGTATTCAATAGCGGTAATCTTGAAGTCGGCAATCATGGACGCCAGATCCCTCCGGAGGGCAGTGGCTTTGAGGAGTTCGATTTCTGGTGCCCGGACAGAAGACCTGACGGGAAAAACCTCTCATTAGGTATTTCTCCCGCGATACAGGACTTCTCTGTCAGGAACTTGTCAAACGGATTTCTCCGGCCAGGCGTCTCCACAAATGTCTGGGCAGCCCGTCTCGAAGACAAGGTGGCTACTGTCAGATATGAGTGGGATCAAGAAGTTGAGATAAAAGAGATCACGCTATATTTCGACACAGACTTTGATCACGCCATGGAGTCGGTGCAATGGGGACATCCGGAAGATGTGGCTCCATTCTGTGTAAGGCATTTCAAGATCCTCAACAAAGACGGGGAGACGTTGGTGGAGAGGACAGAAAACCACGAGACAATCGCCCGTGTGACATTCCCGACACCTTTGAAAACATCTTCTGTGATTATTGAATTGGAACGTTGCTTTGAGACAGTTCCTATCTCATTGTTTGAGGTCTCAATCAGGTAAATAAAAAAGGGAACTCAAGATCCTGCTATAATTGTATATTTAAGGAGAATAATCTTATCAAATAGGGAAATCTTGGTTTTATTAGTTATATTTGGCTAATAATGAATACTTGTTGTCTCGAAATTTAAACAAACCATTATTTATCATTTTAATATTAACCTTTATGCGAAAATCATCAATTGCAGCACTTAAGATGCTGTTTGCCGGATTGTTTTTGGGCATAGCCTGCTTGGCTTCAGCCCAGAATACGGTCCGGGGAACCGTCAAAGATGAGAATGGTGAGCCGGTCATAGGCGCTAGCATCATGCTTGTCGAGGATGCTACCAAAGGCGCTATCGCTGACGAGAAAGGAGATTTTTCCCTTGCTGTCAATCCTGGCAATACCCTTCGTGTGTCATCCATCGGTTTCAAAACAAAAGATGTGAAGGTTGGCTCAGCCTCAGTTCTCAACATTGTGTTGGAGACTGACATCAACCTTCTGGACAATGCGGTGGCTATCGGTTACGGTACCGCCCGTAAGGGAGACCTGACCGGATCCATCTCAAGTGTCCGAGGTGAGACAGTGTCGGAACGTTCTCAAGATCAGCTATCCACCGCTCTTCAGGGTATGATCGCCGGATTGCAGGTTACCCGCTCATCCGGAGAACCTGGAGCTACCGGAACTATTCGTATCCACGGTGTCACTACCATGTCGGAGAACAGTCCTCTTGTCATTGTCGACGGTGTCCCTGGTTCCCTTGACGATGTCGTGGCGGAAGATGTTCAGGATATAGCTGTCCTCAAGGACGCGGCGTCAGCCTCGATTTATGGATCAAGGGCTGCCGCTGGAGTTATCTTGATCACCACAAGGCGCGCCCAGGAGAATAAGTTCTCTGTGGACTACAACTATTTCTACGCTATTGACAAACCTACGGCCCGTCCGGCGCTGACGAATGCGGTGGATTGGATGAGGATTGTTGACGACTTGAAATACAATGACGGTGCCTCTAGTCCTTTCTCGGAGTACACTGAGGACTACATTAACTCTTATGCGGCCAACAATGCCAAGGATCCTTATCATTATCCTGACACTGATTGGAGCGAGGTTCTGCTTAAGAAAACGACCTCCCATCAGAGGCACAACATGAGCATCACGGGTGGCCGCGAGAACTTGAGGACCAAGTTCACATTCAACTACAATAAGGGAGACGGATATTACAAGTTCAGGGGATATGAGCGTTATTCCGGTCGTGTCAACAACGACTGGCAGATTGCCAAGTGGCTTAAAGCCAATGTCGACCTGGATTTCATGTTGAGCGAGTCAATCGCCCCGGCGAATAACAGTTACATGAACTGGGCATACATCGTCGCTCCTATCTATGGCCCGTATTGGTCAGACGGAAGGTATGCGGATGTCAAGGACGGAGCTAACGCACTGGCGAGTCTTAATGAAGGCGGTATCAGCACAGGTAACCGCTACAGGATGGGCGGAAAGATCCAGTTTGACATAACTCCTTTCAAGGATCTGAAAATCACCACCATTTTCGCCCCCCGATTCTTCTTCAACAAGACCAAGAGATTCTCCAAAGCGGTCTATGTCGAGAAGGAGGATGGCACCCGTCTGCTCAGCGAGCTCAGCCGCTCCACGGATCTTAACGAGACCAGGAATGACAACCACTCCTACACCTATCAGGCTTATGCCAACTACACCAAGAGGTTCGGTTCTCACTCCTTCAATGTCATGGCTGGTTATGAGGGTTACAAGTATGAGTGGGAGAATCTTGGAGCAAGCAGGACCAAGTATGCCCTCGACAATTACCCCTACCTCAATATCGGTCCTGAGGACTATCAGTTCAACAGCGGCTCGGCCGGACACAACGCCTACCAGTCGGTCTTCGGCCGTGTGATGTACTCCTTTAAGAACAAGTACATGCTCCAGGCCAACTTCCGCGCTGACGCTTCCTCAAGATTCGCCAAGGAGAACCGCTGGGGTTACTTCCCTTCAGTCTCCGCCGGTTGGGTCATCTCCGAGGAGCCTTGGTTCAAGAACAATGTTGTCTCTTACATGAAGCTCCGCGGCTCTTGGGGTCAGCTGGGTAACGAGCGTATCGGATCAGAGTTCCCTTATCAGGCGGCTATCAGCTTCGGCAACAGCTACATGATGAATAAGGATGGTAGCGTGACCGCTCTGCAGAATGCGGCCCAGGTCTACTACGCTTTCCGTGATATCACCTGGGAGACAACGACTTCCACAGGTGTGGGCTTGGATGCTAATTTCTTCAACGGTCGTCTCCGCTTCTCAGGTGACTACTACCACAAGAAGACGGAAAACATGCTCCTTACCCTCGGATTCCCTTCATACGCCGGTTATTCCGCTCCTTCCCAGAACGCTGGTGACATGTTCACAAATGGTTGGGACATCGAGCTTGGTTGGAGCGACCGCGTGGGAGATTTCTCCTACAGCATTTCCGCCAACCTTTCTGATTATCGTTCCAAGATGGGATATGTCGGTGACAAGAGAACCATCAGCGGCAACAATATCATCGAGGAAGGTTCCTACTACAACGAGTGGTTCATCTACAAGACCGATGGTCTGATCATGACGCAGGAGGATCTTACCCCCGGTGGGCAGCGCATCCCGACATATTCAGGAAACGACAAGCCCGGAGACATCAAATACGTCGATATGAACGGTGACGGCAAGATCAACGCCGACGATAAGGTCAAGATGGGCAACTCCCTCCCTGAATATCTCTACGGAGGTAACGTATTCCTCGGTTGGAAGAACTGGGATTTCAACATGTCCTTCCAGGGAATCGGCCATCAGAACAAGTTGTTCCAGTACTACTGGATCCAGCCTTACAAGAACCAGTGGGGTTCCGCTCCCCAGATTCTTGTCGGGAACTACTGGAGGATTGGCGATGACGCCGCCAACAAGACCGCCAAGTATCCTAGGGTCACCTACACCAACACCGGCAGCCAGAGCGCTGGCTCTGATTTCTGGATGTTCAACGGCGCCTATTTCCGTTTGAAGAACATAACCCTCGGATATACTCTTCCGAAAGCGATCATGGACAAGACTTTCATCAAGAGCTTGAGAGTCTATGCCAATGTCACGGATCTTCCCGCTATCAGCAACTTCCCGAAGGGATGGGATCCTGAAGTCGGCAACACCAGCGATTTCATCTCGACCTCATTCATTTTCGGTGTAAATGTCAAATTCTAAAGGAGGCGCAATCATGAAAAAGATAATAACTATCGCTATATCAATGGTTTCGGCGCTGATGCTCTCCTCCTGCGTCGATCTTAACCTCAACCCGCTTTCAGAGGGATCCAGTGAGAACTGGTACTCCTCCCAGTCTGAGATCGAGATGAGTCTCAACGACCTGTACCGTACCGCTTTCTTCCCGATCGACGGTACCGACTGGGGAGATGATGTCACATATCGAAGCAACACTCAGTTTACCTTCAACGGGACCTTGACTGCCGAGAACAGCACAATCGCCACTTACTGGCAGAACTACTATAAAGGCATCGCCCGTTCTCTTCGTATCATTAAAAACCTGGAGGAGAAAGGATCTGATCTCGGAATTAACGCCAATACTCTCAACCAATACAAGGGAGAGGCCTATTTCTACATCGGCTATGCCTATGGAATGTTGGCTTTCCGTTGGGGTGACGTGATTCTGGACAAGACCGGCATGACCCTCGAGGAGGCTTATTCCGCTTCCCGTTCTCCGAAGAGCGAGGTCCTCGCTTTCGCGTACGAGTGTTTGGACAAGGCCGCCAGCATGCTGCCTACAGGTTATGGCGGAGTTCAAAGGGCGACGAAGGGTATGGCCTATGCTTACAAAGCCCGTATGGCCATATACAATGGAGATTATGTGACAGCCGCGACTGCCGCTAAGGCCTGCATGGATCTCGGTGTTTATTCGCTCCACAAGAACTATCAAGAGCTGTTCACCGCCGCGACATCCCCTGAATGGATTTTCGTGTTCAAGGGTGACTACTCTTTGAAAGTATATTACTGGTTTGACAATGACATCCAGAATATCCTGACTCGTCTTGCCGGTGGTTGGGGTGCCAGGAATCCTGGTCTTGAGCTCGTCTGCGCTTATCCTTGCACCGATGGTCTTCCTATCGACGAGTCTCCTCTGTACAACCCTAAGGCTATCTTCGATAACCGCGATCCTCGTATGGCGATGACCATCGTGCCTTTCGCCCAGCCCGAGTCTGAGTGTGTCAAGAATGGTACTTACAAGCCTGAGGACTACGCTTTCTTCGGTTTCGAGCATTCTCCTTCTCCTTTGGCCAACAAGGTTAAGAGGATTTCTGACGGAGCGATGGTCAACAACACCGACTCCAAGGCTTGCGCTCTCCACGCCGCTTACAACGGTTTCGTTTTCAAGAAATACTCAAATCCGAGCACTTGGATCGCCGTTAACAGTTGGAAGGGTATCAACGCCTACCAGGACATGCGTTACGGTGATGTTCTCTTGATGTACGCCGAGGCTATGAACGAGCAGGGCAAATGCGACCAGGCTGTGCTGGACGCCACGATCAACAAGCTTCGTGAGCGCGCCTACGATGGTACTGGTCTTGAGTATCCAAAGGTGGTCGCCGGCGACCAGGCCAAGCTTCGCACTATCATCCGCACCGAGCGCTTCATCGAGATGGCCGCCGAAGGCCATAGGTATGAGGACTTGATCCGCTGGAAGATCGCCGAGGTCGTGTTTAACCGTCCTATCTTCTATCTGGAGAGGACCTGGTCCGGAAACGCCTCTTGGAACGGTGACCTTTCAATCACTCCACCCGAGTACCAGAAACTTGCCCAGAACTGGCTTGACGGCAACTATCCTATCGGTGGCATTCCCGAAATCGACGAGAACGGTATCGCCGATGTCCGCTATATGGCGGAAAAGGGTTATGTGGTCCAGGCTACCACCCGCCAGTTCAATCCCGCGAGGGATTATCTCTGGCCTATCCCGGCAGGTGACCGTCTTATCAATGCGAATCTGACCCAGAATCCTGGATACTAGTGTCATGCGTAGTGTTCTGAGAATATCTATATTAGCGGCGGCTTTTGTGGCCGCCGCTTGCTCCACAAAAGCCCCGTCAGCGGTAGATGAGACCGGCCATAAGAACTTTGGCGGCATCTATCCGCATCTCGCGTATTACAATTCCCAGCGCGAGTGTGGCACGGGGGCCGTGGTGCCTTGGCAGGGGGACCTTTGGGTCGTCACGTACGGGCCTCATGAGCCTTACGGTTCCGATGACAAGCTTTACCAAATCACTCCCGAATTGGATGAGATAGTCCGTCCCGAGAGCATCGGTGGCACTCCCGCAGACCGCATGATCCATGACGCATCCAACCAGCTTTTTATCGGACCGTATGCGATTGACGCTGACAAGAACGTGCGGATTCTCCCTTACGATAAGTTTCCCGGACGTCCTACCGGTCTGGCGGCGCATCTGACAGATCCGGACAACCGTATACTCTACGCTTCCATGGAAGCCGGTTTCTACGATATTGATGTCCACACCCTTGATGGGATAGAGCTTTATAAAGATGGTAACCAGAAGCGTAAGGAAGGCTTCACAGGAGATCTCTGCGAACTTTTCCCTGGCTATCATGGCAAAGGCTTCTATTCTGGTCAAGGCGTGGCGGTCTATTCCAACAACGGAGAGGAAGGTGAGCTGGCTCAGAAGCAGTTCGATATTCCTTCCGGCTCTCTTGTTGAGTGGGACGGAAAGGACTGGACCCTGGTCCGTCGTAACCAGTTCACGGAAATCACCGGTCCTGGCGGAATCCATGGCAATCCATCTCCCGCGACAGATCCTATCTGGGCGCTAGGTTGGGACTACAAGTCGGTAATTCTCGCCGTCAGGGAGCCTGACAAGGGTTGGAGCTATTATCGTCTACCTAAAGCCAGCCACGCCTATGATGGAGCCCATGGCTGGAACACCGAATGGCCAAGAATACGGAATGTTGCTCCGGAAGGCGCTGATCCTGAATATCTTATGACCATGCACGGAATGTTCTGGCATTTCCCGGGGACCTTCACCACGGCTAACTCGGCGGGAATCCGTCCGAGGGGAGCTTATCTGAAGGTGATCGGGGACTTCGCCGAATGGAACGGCCGCCTCGTTTTCGGATGCGACGATTCCGCGCAAAGCGAGTTCCTTAACAAGCGCAAGCAGAAAGGACATATCGGAGGGCCTGGGCAGTCAAACTCCAATCTCTGGTTCACGTCTTACGACAGGCCAGATCATGTGGGACCCACCACGGCTGGTGGCTCCGTCTGGCTTAAGGACGATGTCAAGGCAGGTGTGCCTTCTGATCCGTTCCTCTTCAACGGATGGGATAACCGATGCGCATGGATAGCTAACAGGTCAAAAACTCCAGCGACTATCACTTTTGAGGTCGATAAAGTCGGAAATGGCTCATGGACAGAGCTTTGTAAGGTTGATGTGGCCGGAGAAAACTCGGTGTTCGCTCCCTTCGAAAACTCTGCCCAGGGTGTATGGATCAGGGCTGTCAGCAGCACTGACATCAAGGCGGACTTGACCTTCGTTCTCGGCCAGAAAGAGACTCGTGGCACAGAGCCGGATCCTATATTCACTGGTCTCGCTTCTGTTAAGAAGGACCATGATTCCCAAGGATTCCTTTATGGCTTGCCCGATCAGCGCAGGGCTCTTGGAGTATTGGCGCAGACTGTGGATGGTGAGAAGTATTACGAGATTGACGGCGAGATGAACTTTGTCCCGAAGGACGACGCTGAGATGGCTGACTATATTCGGGATAAGTTCGAGATTCCTGTCGACGTTGTCGATGTTGAGGAAGGCTCAATCCTGATTGTGGACGCTAAGAACCGTCGTTGGAGGCTGCCTTTGGGGGATGACAAATATTCCGGGAAGATCCAGGAGGGAGCGTTGAGGATCTGCCGCGAGGTAGCCACCGAGCGCGACCTTCTTTCCCTTGCCGGAACTTTCTATGAGTTGCCTGCCGAGAACGCCGATGGCTATGCCAAGGTGCGTCCTGTCGCTTCCCACAAGTTCGGGATCAATGATTACGCTTCCTACAGGGGAATGCTCGTGATGACCGGAATAGACCATGCCGCCGCTAAAGGTAATCCCCGTGTTGTTTTCTCCGAGGATGGAAAGGCCGCCGTTTGGGCAGGTGCCGTCGATGATCTCTGGAAACTCGGCAAGCCTACCGGCCATGGGGGTCCTTGGGTGGAGACCGAGGTGAAGGCCGGTGAATATTCAGATCCTTTCCTGATTGGTTTCTACGACAAGAGGGAGATGAGTCTGTCGCACCGTTTCACAGGTGAGGTTACTTTCACTGTTGAGGTTGATCCTACCGGTGACGGCCAGTGGTTCCATTACGCCGACTTTAATATCAAGCCCGGAGACACTTTAGAGCATCACTTCCCGGATGCTTTCCAGGCCAGGTGGATCCGCCTGAAGGCTGATCATGACACCAAGGCGACTGCTTTGTTTGAGTATAGGTAATATCAAAGACAATGAAAAAGACAATGAAAAAGTTATTCTTGATTCTTCCGGTCCTGTTCTTTGCCGCCCAGGTTCATGCCCAGGGCATATTCGTCGAGGCCGAGGCTTTCGCCGACAAGGGGGGCTGGTCAGTGGATCAGCAGTTCATGGACCTTATGGGCTCGCCCTATCTTATTGCCCATGGCATGGGGAAACCTGTCTCAGATGCGCAGACCACTGTCGATATTCCCGAGCCTGGGGTATACCATGTGTGGGTGCGCACCTACAATTGGACGTCCCCCTGGACCAATGCGAATGGTCCCGGGGCGTTCAGGGTCAAGGTTCAGGGCAAACCGACCAAGGGCATCCTCGGCAACTCAGGAAACAAGTGGGGCTGGCAGTATGCGGGGAATGTTAAGTTGAAAGCTGGATCTTGCGATCTCGCCCTCTCTGATATGACTGGGTTTGACGGTCGCTGCGATGCGGTATGGATTTGTCCCGACAAGGATGTGGTTCCTCCCGAAGACCCCGTTGCTCTCGAAGCTTTCCGCCGTCAGGTGGGAGCCCTTCCAGTAAACCCCTCTGACGGGGGCGATTACGACTTTGTTGTGATTGGAGGTGGTATTGCCGGAATGTGTGCGGCAGTCTCTGCCGCCAGGTTCGGCTGCAAGGTGGCTCTTGTCAATGACCGTCCCATTGCTGGAGGTAACAACTCTTCGGAAATACGTGTCCACTTGGGCGGACTTGTCGAGCTAGGGAAGTATCCTGCTCTTGGCAGGATGTTGCGTGAGTTCGGACACTCCAAGGGCGGCAACGCCCAGCCGGCCTCCAATTACGAGGACGACAAGAAAGAGGCTTTCATCCGCACACAGGAAGGTCTTACCTATTTCCCTTGCTTCAGGGCTGTCAAGGTCAATATGGATGGTTCCAAGATCGCTTCCGTGGTTATCCGGAATATCGAGAGCGGCCAGGAGTTGCTCCTCAAGGCTCCCGTATTCTCCGATTGCACAGGTGACGCAAATCTCGGTTTCATGGCTGGAGCTGACTGGATGATGGGCCGAGAAGGCCGCGACGAGTTCGGTGAGGCTCTCGCTCCTGAAAAGGGCGACAAGCTGACTATGGGTTCCTCTGTCCAATGGTACAGCGTTGAGGACGCCAAAAAGTCCACTTTCCCCGAGTTCCAGTACGGGGTTGTCTTCAATGAGGACAACTGTGAGAAAGTGAAGATGGGAACATGGACCTGGGAGACCGGAATGAACCTTAACCAGATCTACGATTTCGAGCGGATCAGGGACTATGGACTCCTGGTGGTGTATTCCAACTGGAGCTTCCTCAAAAACCATTTCTCAGGAAAGGCTGAATATGCCAACCGTTCTCTTGGCTGGGTCGCCTATGTGGCTGGCAAGAGAGAGTCCCGCCGTCTGGTCGGAGACTATATTCTCAAACAGGACGATGTGGACAAACAGGTGTTCCATGAGGATGCCTCCTTCACGATCAACTGGCATTTCGACCTCCATTTCCCGGATCCGGAGAACACAGCCAACTTCCCCGGGACCGAGTTCAAGGCCGCCACGAAGAGCAACCCTATCTATCCTTACTCAGTGCCCTACCGCTGCCTGTATTCCAGGAATGTTGACAACCTGTTCATGGCCGGACGTGACATCTCGACCACCCATGTGACCCTCGGTTCGACCAGGCTCATGCGAACAGGAGCGATGATGGGTGAGGTCGTCGGTATGGCCGCCAGCATCTGCAAGGACAAGGGCACGACTCCGAGGGGAGTGTACCAGCACTATCTTCCTGAGCTGAAAGCCTTGATGACCAAGGGTGCGGCCAGAACCGATATCGAACTTCCTGACAACCAGCACTTCAACGAGGGTGGTCATCTAAAGAAGCCTAAGGACATAGTCTTCTAGGTCTCTGGAAGACCCTTTCGCGCTTGCGACAATTGACAAACCCGGCTCACATGGCCGGGTTTCTTGGGCTATCGCATCATTTTTTTTGCTATATTTAGCAGCATGAAACGTTTCTTCTGTGTTTTTGCCGCTATTGCTTCAGCGGTATGCGTCAGCGCTCAAGGTTATGTCACCAAACCTGGCCGGATGGACAGGAGCCGTCTTAATATCGGAGTTTATCATTTGCGTTCCTATGCCCGGACGGAGGCTCATGTCAAGGATCTCGCGGACTGCGGAGTGGATTTTGTCATCTGTATGGAAAACGACCGTCAGACTCTTGATTTGTTCAGCAAGTACGGCGTCGGAGCCATTGTCACTGGCGTGGTGCCGGGATGGTGGGGAGGAGACGGAGATAATGCCGGGAAATTGAGGGAGACCAATCCGTTGTCGAAATACGAGGAGGCCGCGGCTTCTTTCCAGGATCACCCGGCGATATGGGGAATAGACATAGGTGACGAGCCGTCGGCGTTGGATTTCCCGTATTACGGGGAGGTGATGAGAAAGGTTGAGGATCTTTTCCCTAACCAGTTCGCTTTCTTGAATCTATACCCGAATTACGCCTCCGTGTCCCAGAATACGGCTGTCCAGACAAAGAACCAGCTGGGGACTCCGACCTATGAGGAGCATATAAAACAATATTGCGAGAATGTCCCGGCAGACTACCTGTCATACGACTTCTATTACAAGAATGTCGGAGTGGCCAAGGACTATTCCAATCTTCGGGTCGTCTCGGACGCTTGCAGGAGTACAGGCCGTGGCATGTGGGTCACGGTCCAGGTCAACAGCTACGATCCCAAGGTCTGGATCACTGAGAATGAGCTTCGTTTCCAGGCTTATTCCGCCCTGGCTTTTGGTGCTGAGAACATAACGTGGGCTTGCTATACCGCAGGGTGGTGGACCAATCAGGTGCTGGATGAGAAAGGGGTTAAGACCCAGCAGTATGACAAGCTGAAAAAGGTCAATGCGGAGCTTCACGCCATCGGCGGGGATTATATGAGATATTCTTCAAAATCAACCACTTTCGTTGGTTTTGACGGTACG
This sequence comes from Bacteroidales bacterium, assembly GCA_017557535.1. Classification (GTDB taxonomy): domain Bacteria; phylum Bacteroidota; class Bacteroidia; order Bacteroidales; family UBA932; genus Cryptobacteroides. Next base: position 27,672 of record JAFYYM010000074.1, read on the forward strand.
GATATGTTAGAGAATATCGGGGAGAAGAGTGTTCAATCATATAATGACGAGGTGTTCTCGGATCTTTCCACCGGCTGTCCTCTGTTAGTGGGGGAGATGGTCCCAAGGAACGGGGGCGTGGGTAAGGCATTGTTCCTGTGCGTCGCCGACGATCCTTTCGACAAGGCCCCCAAAAAGCATTCCCTGCGTTTCAAGGCGCCCGGGAAGGAGGTCTCTGTCAAATGCGGAGGAGAGTATCTTCCGATGAGGAGGGACGCTGACGGGTGGTATGAGTGCGTTGTGTCTTCATGTCAAGGGATATTAATAGAAGCCAAATAAATGAGAAGGTTTTCAATCGTTTTCGCCGCATGTGTCTTCGCGGTTTTACCTTGCCTGCTTTCAGCTCAGACCAAGGTCATGTCCCACAGGGGATATTATGCCCATCCAGGCTCGTTTGAGAACACGCTCACAAGTCTGCGGGGCGCCCAGGAACTGGGTGTCGAGGGAGTTGAACTGGATGTTCATCTGACTACGGAGGACTCCCTTGTGATCCTCCATGGACCGAAGATTCCCGGATCCAATTATCCGGATGTCCAGAAGCTGGATTTCAAGACCGTCCGCTCCTGTGTCCTTCCAAACGGAGACAAGGTCCCGACATTGAGGGAATACTTCACCCAGGCCAAGAAAACAACCGCGCTAATGTTGTTCCTGGAGCTGAAGGCTCACCCGACACCCGAAAGGGAAACGACTCTGGCTGAAAAAGTCGTGGCTCTTTGTGACGAGATGAACATGTATGATCAGGTCACTTTCATATCGTTCAGTGAGCACCTCTGTGATGAGATCTTAAGACTACGTCCCGGTACCATGGTCATACCTATCTCCAGCGGCAAGGCGTTTACAACCGAGGAACTGATCAATAGGGGTTACGCTGGGGTATCCTATCATATGGGCGTGGTGATGAACAGGACCCATTTGCTTGACGAAGCCCATGAGGCGGGGCTCCAGACCGTTCTATGGCCGGTCAACAGCTATGATCTGGCCGATTTCGCGATGAGACATCATGTGGATTATGTGAGTTCGGATGAGCCGCAGGCTATGCTGAACCTGATGTCTGCCGTCAGGGAACTTCAGTGGAAGCAGACCAAGAAACTTATTGTCTTTGACCTGGATGGAACTCTGACTCAGCACAAGCAGCCCCTCTCGGACGCTAATCGGGCCGTACTGGACACCCTTCGCCAACGTTACGAGATCATCATGGCGGGAGGTGGTAACTGCAAGAGGATCTACAATCAGATGGGAGAATATTCCATAACAATCCTCGGCAACTATGGGATGGAAGAAAGCCGGATTGTGGACGGTCAGTTCAAAATAGTGAGGGAGGAGACCAGCCCTGTAGACCGCAAGTTCTTCGAAAAGAAGACTGCGGAGTTGCGCAAGAAATACGGTTACACCGACTTTAAGGGCGACTCTAATGAATATCACCAATCCGGTATGGTCACCTTCGCTTTGTTGGGAACCAAGGCCGAATCGGCTGACAAACTGGTCTTCGACCCAGACAAGGTTCGCCGTAGGGAGATGTTCCCCGAGGTCAGTGAGATATTCAAGGATTACTCGGTGTTCATCGGGGGAACGACATCATTCGACATCACGCCGAAACAGTACAACAAATACGACGCTGTGATGCGCTACGCAGCGGAGAAGGGTTACGTGAAGGATCAGATACTTTTTGTGGGGGATGATTTCACTGATGGCGGGAACGACAGCCAGATCCGTCTCGGAGGGATGGACTACATAAAGATAGATGACTACACCCGCCTTCCCGAAAAACTCCATTTCCTGTTCTGATTATGGAAATAAGCGCCCTTGACTATGTGGTTTTTGCCCTCTTCGTGGCCGGAGTCGTCATCTTCGGATGCAGCTTCTTCCGGAAGAGCAAGTCAGGGGCCTCCGCATTCACCAGGGCTGATGGAAGCATTCCAGCCTGGGTGGTCGGAATGTCGATATTCGCCACATTCGTCAGTTCCATAAGTTTTCTCGGACTACCTGGGGGATCTTATTCCGGCAATTGGAACCAATTGATATTCAGCTTCACAATCCCGATAGCAACCATTCTCGCCGCGAAAGTGTTCATCCCGCTTTACAGGGGAATCGGGAGTGTGTCCGCCTACCAATTCCTGGAAGACAGATACGGTTATTGGGCAAGGTGTTATGTGGCCATCTGCTATCTGCTTACCCAGGTCTGCCGTGTCGGCTCCATCCTGCTTTTGCTGGCTATACCGATCAGCGCGATGTTCGGCTGGGACATCAGCGCGATCATCATCGCCACAGGACTTATCACCCTGTTTTTCTCAGTCCTTGGAGGAATATCAGCCGTGGTCTGGACTGATGCGGTTCAGGGTATTGTGTTGATAGTAGGAGCCTTGGCCTGTGCCGCTATCTTGACATTCGGGATGCCGGAAGGTCCTGGACAACTGTTCCGGATCGCGGCCGCTGACCACAAATTCAGTCTCGGAAGCCTTTCCCTGACTCTCCGGGAACCGACAGTCTGGGTCATCCTTATCTACGGGATGTTCATTAATCTCCAGAACTACGGGATAGACCAGAACTACATCCAGAGGTATATGACCGCCAGTTCGACGAGGGAGGCGGTGAAAGGCACTATTTTCGGGGGGCTGCTTTATATCCCGGTGTCGTTGGTCTTCGTGTATATCGGAACCGCCTTGTATTCCTACTACACCGCACAGCCAGAATTACTTCCGCCCGGGATTAGCGGCGATAAAGTGTTTCCTTATTTCATAGTCCACGGCCTTCCGACCGGCTTGACAGGATTGGTGATAGCCTCGCTCTTCTCTGCGGGAATCAGCACTGTCTCTACAAGCATAAACTCTTCGGCCACAATTGTTTTCACTGATTTTTACTCCAAACTATCAAAGTCAGACCGTGGTGAAAAGGATAAACAGATGCGTGTCCTTTACCTTTCTTCCGCCGCCGTGGGAGCCATGGGAATCCTGATTGGTCTGGCGATGCAGAGAATCGACGGGGTGTTGGACGCTTGGTGGAAGCTTTCGTCAATATTCAGTGGAGGAATGCTGGGACTCTTCCTGCTGGCCTTGGTCTGCAAGAATCCGGACCGTACCGCGGCGGTTATAGGCGTGATCCTTGGCCTTTTATTGATTGCCTGGATGAGTCTGCCTGTCTTCAAGAGTCCGATTCACACCTACTTGACAATCGTATTCGGCACCACGACTATATTCCTCGTCGGATTCCTTCTCACAAGTCTTAAGAAAGAAAAATGATATGATGAAGAAGTTTCTCACAATCTTAACGTTTGTCTTGACGGCCTTCTCTTGTGCCAGGACTGAAGCTCCTGATCTTCCAATATCGGTCGCCCACCGTGGCTGCTGGTTGAAGGATGGGGGAGAGTATTACATCAATGAGAACTGCCCCGCCGGAGTGAGGATGGCTGCTCAGTACGGTTATCCCGCTATTGAGTGCGATGTCAAGTATACCCTCGACAGCGTGATGGTGATAATGCATGACGGCACCATCAACCGCACAATGCGCAACGCCTCTGACTATTCAAAGATAGAGGAATCCGTGAAGGTCGCAGAGCACACTTTCGAGGATCTGAGAACCAATTACGTTCTTGAATCCTCCGACCCATCCCTAAGGGTTCCGATTCCGACATTGAAGGAAGAGCTTGAGGCTTGCCGGGAATATGGAGTCATGCCCATGCTCCACAGTGCGGTGGTTGAGTCTTATAAGCTGGCGAGTGAGATTCTTGGAGATGGCTTTATCGCCTTTGACGCCTCTCAAGCCGCCGTGAGTCAGGCCCGCGACTATTCCTCTTGCCTTATTCTCCTTGATCCGGGCAAGGATGATGCCGCCACGACAATTGAGCGCCTCAAATCGATGGGCGGAAAGTGCGGTATGAGCACAATGAAATACGACATGCTTGACGCTGAATATATTAAGGCCGTAAAGGATGCCGGTTTTGATGTGCAAGCCTCGATTTTCCCCGCTCCGCATGAGCAAAGGGCGGTGTCTGATGAGGTCACCATCCAACTATCGGATTTCTGGTGGCATCAGACCGAGGGAAGGAAGCCGGTAGCCTCCTTTAAGAGAAAATCCTTGAAACTCCCTGAGGGACAGTCTGTGAAGTGGAACCCTGATACACCGGAATTCGCCGCGGTGACTCTTGTGGTTGATTTCACGGGTTCTCTTGAGATAATAATAAATGGAAGGACATATAATCTTACCCATGATGAGCCTTGTGATGCGGAGGTCATTGGAGCAAGGTTGTTCAAGGCCACTCCAGATGTGAGCGTGAAAGCTCTTTCCGATTCAAAGGTTAAATCCCTTAAAGTGGAACTGTACGACTGCGGGAAGGTTTGAATCCAATGAGGAAAATAGCCGTCATATTGCTGTCCATATTGTTTTTAGCACCTTCCTTATCCGCTCAGGATGAAGGACTTCGCTTGCCGGATGGTATTGTGAAAAAGGTACTGGGCAGTTTGACCAGACCCAATCCGAAAGTGGACACGGCATATATCCTCAAATCTCCGTTACCTTGGTCCTTCACTTTGGACAATTCCCTGATCGCTACAGGCGCCAGCTTTCATAGTGATATTGACATAACTGAGTTCCAGCCCAATGACCTGACGTTCAAGGATGGAGTGACCACTCATGCGGTTTTTGAGAACAGCTTGCAGAGACACCTTCATACGAAAATGGGTCTTTCTGTCGGATATGGGAGTTTGAGGGTTTCCGGCGGTCTTGAGTTGGGGTCGAAAAACCCGGGTAAGAACTCATTCATCTCTCTTTCCTTGAGGATGCCGACTTTCGGGGGCACCATACGGTACATCCGTCTGAAGGAGTATATGGACGGATCCCTATCAGTTGAGGGCACGTCTCCCATAGCCTTCACATCTGAGTATCCCGGCACCATGCTTACCATCACCGGAGATGTGTACTACCTGTTTAATGGCCTTAGATTCGACTACAATGCCACCCAGGGTTGTGTTGTCGACCAACGCCGCTCTGCAGGGTCTGTAATGACTTTGGCGAAGTACCTTCAGGGAGATCTGTCGATGGACAAGAGGGATCGGTCCATGTTATCATTCACGAATGGGTTATTCCACTATTCCACCCAGCAGTTTTCGATTGGACTCGGGTATTCGTATAATTTTGTGCTGTTTCACCGCGATTCGGACGACAGCAGAAACTGGATTGGGTACCGTAATCTCACATTGAATATGACAGCCATACCTATGGCATCCCTATATAACCATATTTATTCGCTTGAGGAGATGGAGGATGGATCTGTCAATAAGACAAAGTTTGACGGAAGTATCGTACCTTCTTTCACGTTGCGTTCGGGGCTGAGTTTCTCGTGGGGAAGATATTCCATTGTAAGTACTGTTGTCTATAATCGGTTTGGATTCAATGGAATGCGAACCACAATCTGGACACCGAACCACAGGGTCAAGAATGAGTTTGACACGAAGGCGGACTTTGATGACCTCACCGCCAAGACAAGCCTGGTCGTGAGGTTTTGAGTGACATGAATATCAATAACTTATAACACTAAATACAATGACACGAAGAGAGTTTATGGAAAAGAGTGCCTTGCTTGGCGCTGGTCTGACGTTGAGTCCACTTATGGTCCGCATGGCCGCCAAGCCTGTGGGAGCCAATGACAAGATCCACCTTGGCTTGATAGGTTGCCGTGGTCAGGGATTCACCAATTTGCAGGCATTCCTCCGCAATCCGGAGGTCGACTGTATCGCCTTGTGCGATATCGACACCGGAGTGCTGGAGCAGAGAGCCGCGGATACTGAGAAAATCCAGGGCAAGAAGGTAAAGCACCTTTACAAGGACTGGAGGAAACTCATTGACAACAAGAATGTGGATGTTGTCATTATCGGCACTCCGGACCATTGGCACTGTCTCCAGCTAGTGGCTGCCTGTGAGGCCGGGAAAGATGTTTATTGCGAGAAACCGCTTGGCAATAGCATTGAGGAATGTAATATTATGGTCCGGGCGGCTGAGAAATACAACCGGATCGTCCAGGTGGGGCAGTGGCAGCGTAGCGATCCCCACTGGCAGGATGCGATGGATTTCGTCCATAGCGGCAAGTTGGGAAAGATACGTACGGTGCGGGTATTCTCGTATCAGGGCTGGTGCCCTTCAATTCCGGTCAAGCCTGACCAGCCGGCTCCCGAAGGAGTGGATTATGACATGTGGCTTGGGCCGGCACCTCTGCGTCCCTTCAATCCCAATCGTTTCCACTTCACTTTCAGGTGGTTCTGGGATTATGCGGGTGGACTTATGACTGACTGGGGAGTGCATCTCCTGGATTACGCCCTTTATGGAATGAATGTCACCGCCCCTGAGAGCATTATGGCTTCGGGAGGTAAGTTCGGTTATCCTGATGACGCCTGCGAGACTCCCGACCTTCTCCAGACGGTATATACTTTCAAGGATTTCACTGTCATGTGGGACCACGCCATCGGCATAGATGACGGCGCTTACGGCAGGAACCATGGTCTCGGTTTCGTAGGCGAGAACGGAACGTTGGTGATTGACCGCGGAGGATGGGAAGTAATTCCCGAAAAGGTGAACGGATCTGAGCGCATGGAAGCGGTCGCACTTCAGAAGAGTTATGGAGAGGGAGGCCTTAACCTTCACGTGAAGAACCATTTGGAATGCATCAAGAGCCGCAATCCCAATTGCAATGCGAGCATCCAGATTGGCGCCCACATCGCCAAGTTCGCACATCTGGGTAACATAGCATATCGGACAGGCAAGAGGCTTTACTGGGACGGAAAGACATTCCACGATGCTGAGGCCGATACATATCTCTGCAAAACCTACCGCGCTCCCTGGGAGCTGCCCAAAGTATAGGGACTCTTGAGGCAATTAACATGTCGAGAATCAAAACACTCATAGTATTGTTCATCGGAATCATCCTGGTAGGTTGTTCATCCGATGAAAAGACTTCCGCATCGAAGGATATTACCCTGCGATTCAATGATCAAGGGACGTTCAAGATCTTGCAGCTGACAGACACCCACATTTGTTGGGAGAGACAGGAAGAATATTTCAAGGCCTTCCAGCAATTGTGCTACATGCTTGACACCGAGAAACCAGACCTTGTGGTGTTCACCGGAGATGTGGTGACAGGAATAGGCGCCGATTCCTCTTGGGTCAATTTCCTGAAACCTATGGATGAGAGGGAAGTACCTTTCGTCGTCACATTAGGCAATCATGACAGGGAGCAGGAGTTGACGGAGCGGGAGATCGCTGATGTCGTGATGTCGCATCCCATGAGCTTGAACACGGCCGAGTCAGGGTGGCTGGACGACATGGCCGTGGAAATCAAGTCCTCTTCAGGAGACGGTGTCGCCGCCCTGCTGTATTGCATGGATTCCGGTGATTACTCCATGAACGAGGCTGTAGACTCAGATTACGGATGGTTCAGGTGGGATCAGGTGGAATGGTACCGCAACACCAGTTTCGCCTATACCAACGCCCACGGGGGAGTGCCGTATCCGGCATATTCATTCTTCCATATTCCTCTTCTTGAATACGGAGAAACTATCAAGACAACCCCGGCCGTGTCAGGTGTCCGTGAGGAAAATGAATGCCCCGGTTACCTGAACACAGGACTGTTCTCCGCCTTCGTCGAGTGCGGTGACGTCCACGCCGTTTTCACCGGCCATGACCATGTCAATGATTATGTCGTGAGAAAGGATGATGTTTATCTGATATACGGAAGATTCTCCGGCCGGAACACGACTTACAATAATCTGCCTTTCGGTGCCAGGATCATTGAGTTGACTGAAGGTGATTACGGTCTCCGCACATGGATCCGTGAGGAGGATGGGGGAGTCGTCCAAATGGACACGTTAAAAGTTGATTTGGATTACACCCTTCACAAGGCAGTTGACGCTAAGGGGAAGGTTCATGGATTGACCAGAACGGAATACGTCGGGGACTTCACAGTTGCCGAAGACATCCTATCCGGAACCAAAATGGCTTCCGAAGTCGTAAGTTCCCCATTCGTCGCACGCAAAAGGCACCCTTCATCACATGGTTACCAGCAGACCGGAAAACTATATGTTCCTGAGTCTGGAGTCTGGTTTTTGCACGTGACAAGTCGTGGAGAAGCCGCTATCCATGTTGATGACTGGACCATGAGAGGTGACGACCGCTTCCAGGGACGGGTCAATCTTGAGAAAGGCTTCCATGATTTCACCATGATAATGGCCGACAAGGAAGGCGGGCAGGATAGGCTTAGAGTTCAATGGCGTCGTCTGGACCGCGCCAGGTACCAGGATATCCCTAACGGGTATTTCTACCTGGAATAACCCTACCTTTCCGCATCACTAGCTTCACATGGATGTCGCTGTCGTAGATTACGATGTCGGCATCCTTTCCTTTCTCCAGAGTTCCTTTACGGTCTTGGACTCCAATGATTCTCGCTGGAGTCTCAGAGCTCATCCTTATCGCATCGGTGAAAGGAATCCCGGCGCTCACCATAGTCCTGATAAGGACATCCATGGTGGCCACGCTGCCGGCCAAAGCGGAACGGTCTGACAGTTTGCAGACCCCGTCTTCCACGATGACACGCCCGTCGGAGATACCGCTCACGTCCCCTCCCGCGGAAGCCGCCAGAGCATCAGTGATTAGAGCTGTACTATCCGCTCCCTTTATCTGGTAGATCAACCGGAGGATCGCCGGAGGGACATGCTTGCCGTCAGCGATCACCTCGACTGTTATTCCCGGAATGAGATAGACGCTCTCAACCGTACCCTCGTGCTTGTATTCCCTGACATTATGTACGCTTGTCATCGCATTGTAGAAATGGGTGGCATGTGTGCAGCCGCATTCGTAGGCTTTGAGAACCTGGGAATACTCAGCTTCGGTATGAGCCAGTGAAGCCAGGACCGAATGCTCACGGAGACATTGGGCAAAAGCCTCAGCCCCGGGAAGCTCAGGAGCGAAATCCCACCGTTTGATGACTTGCGTGCTGTTCAGGATGGCCTTATAGTCCTCCTCGACTGGAGGGGTGACATATTCCGGAATGATCGCTCCGACCTTGCGAGGATTCAGGTACGGGCCTTCAAGATGAAGTCCGAGTAAAGGAGACTCCGACTCGGAAATCATTTTCTCGCAGGTCTTTACTGATCTCAGGATTGTCTCGGTAGGACAAGCCGGCAGGGTGGGAAGGAAGGATGTTGTGCCGTATCGGGCGTGTGAGTCCATCACAGCCCGGAAGGCATCCTCTGTCGCTTCAACAAACTCCCGTCCTCCGCCTCCGTGGATGTGGAGGTCAATTCCGCCGGGAACCACGTAGTGTCCCCTCGCATCATATACCGTCGCCTCCGGAATCTCGACGGGAGAAGCGGTGATTTCCTCGATAACTCCGTCCCTGACAACGACGTTCCCGTTGATTGTCCCTGATGGAGTCAGGACTTTCCCTCCGACTATTATAGTGAACATTGTGCGAGGAAGCTATTGATTGTAAGGTGTATAGGACATCCAGTCAGTCTCCAGTTCGTAGAGATATAAGGGCTTCTCAATGGATGCGGGATTGGTGTCTACCGGCCAGTTGTTGGTATGCCAGAAGTTTAGACGGTATCTTGTCCTCAGGCACGGGACGCCGTCTTTTGAAGGATGTCCAGGGAAGAGAGTCTGTCCTCCTTTATAGTCCCACAATACAACTTTATCACCTGTCTCGGGATGGATTATCCACCATACCAGATGGTCGGGATACCAGTCCCAACCATAGGTGTAGAACTGCTTCGAAGCGTCGTAGCCTTCTATTGGATCAATAGTTTCCGGCAGGTTCTGGCAATCCGTAAGGGCGGTTCTGGGGATACGTTCCACTGAGCCGTCAGGCAAACGGGTCTCACCTCTGAATGTGGTCTCCAGGATCTCGCCGGTGGCAAGATTGATGGTGCGTCCAACACGGTTCAGTGAGCCCCTCTTACCTGTCCAGGTGCCGATATATATGATTCTGGGATCGGCTAGAAGCCATTCGAAGTCAATCTCACTTAGTCCAGATTCCGGTTCGACATTGTAGGTGAAATATCCCACCACGGCACCTATATTAGGCTGAGCGTCTCTGGCGTTTGGGACCTTCAGCCTTGCTGAATAGCTACCGTAGAAAGTATAGTCTTTGGAGATGATCTCCGGGCCTTTTCCGGCGCCCGCCGGATCTGCCGGATCGATGCGGTAGAGCATGATGTCCGTGCCGGCCTCGGTGAATGAGCGTATGCCGGAATAATAACGAGAGTCATATCCGGATTGCCTGTAATTGTAGTCGAAGAATTCCGAGGTCTCATTTGAGAAATTCTCGGTGAAGGCTCCGTGGAACTTCGCTTCTTGCGCGAATACCTGCCCGGCAACCATAAGGAGCAGGGCACTGAGGGAGTATTTCATCATCCTTATTCTTTAGCCATCTCTTTCATATATGAGAGAACCGCTTTCAGGGCCTTGGCATCGCTTCCGCCACGATTGTTTACCTCTTCTTTCCCATAATATGCCTTCAAGAAAGCGTTTGCCCCGCTCCATATCGTGTGGACGTAACCCTGAAGATACTTCTTAGTCTCACGGCTAGTCTGTGTGCGGAACTTTACCATGTCCTTAACCTGCTGGACGGAGGTCTCCGGGTTGCGATATCCGCAGGAGACAACAGGTAGGCCTTTCATGGCGAAATACACTCCCGAGAGGTCAGCCCGCTCGTAGTGCCAGTCGCAAATGAGGATATCCTTGGGAATCATGTCAATGGCTCGCCAGGTCTCGTTGTAACTGGCTTCCCACTCGCCGAGTCCCGTGGTTCTTCCGTCGAGCAGCCTGTCTCCCCATATCATCAATTGCCTGCCTGAGAGGGCAAGATGGTCATGGATTGTGCGAACCTCTCCGGCATATAACTCAGCCCTGTCACGTCCCTTGCAACGTGGACACTCCTTCTCACCAAGATAAAACACCTCGTCCATGCCAGCATGGAACGCATCGGTCTGGAATGCGTCACAAATCTCGTCGATTATGTCAAAGACAACCTTATGGACATCGGGATGGAGAGGACAGTAGCTCTTGCAATATAATCCCTGCGGATTTGGCCAGCCTGTGTAGTCCTCTGTCTTAACGGATGGCGTCTCGTCGAACTCTGGATATGCCCTGAGAAGGGCATTGGTTTCTTTCGCCCAAGACTGATGCCCGAGGAGGTTAACATGGGGAACCAGCCGGATGCCATGCTCTCGGCAAACCGCCACAAGATTGTCAACATCAGCCTTGGAGAGAGGGTTCTTATCCCTGAGTTCCGGATGGGACTCGTAGGCATACCCCCAATCTACACGGAGAATCAAAAGATTCAGTTTCGCCGGGACAAGTTCCTCCTCGATGAAACGGATGAAGGGTTTGACATCTTGGGGCGTGGGAGCGGCGACGGAGAGTCCCCTGATGGGAATTCTCTCGTCAAGGGTTTGAGCGATTGCGGTAATGCCTACGGACATTGAGGCCAGGAGGAGAAATAGAAGTTTTCTCATGACATGGGATTTTAACTTTATATCTTCAATTTAAGACCAGCCTTGCCAAGAAGCCAGGCTGTTGCGATGCAGAGCATCGAGAACAGGGCGCATTTGAATATTCCTATACCTCCGGCTAACCAAGATGGCACAGCCGGGGACAGAGCTCTCCATAGCGCGTAATAGAGGTAGGGCATCATGTATACCGTCAGGGTAGCCGTTCCCGCAGGACTCAATGGCTTGAACCAGCCTGTCCAGTCACGCTTGTCAAGCCATCTGAGCAGGGTGTAGAATGCCACGGAAATCGCGGAAACATATAAGCACCAAGGGAGGGTCCCGATTATCTTGGATGTGATCCAGAACTGGTGAGACCCCCATCCTAAAAGGGCTAGCGCGGAAGCCGCCGCAACCCCGACGCAGATACGGCGAGAGCCCTCTTTCCCGGACAGGCGCCTGTCGGTGAGTGTGGTGACCATGCCTCCCAGGACCATCAATGCGCTTGATCCGTTTCCAAGGTGAATCGCGCGGGAGAAATCGGAGATGAAATTGCCACCTCCAATCAAGCCCTCACCGCCTCGCAGGTTGGTCGTGAGCATATTCAAGACACAAACCGCCAGCCAAAGCACAGCGATTACCCAGGGCTTTTTCCGGCATAACATCCATGCGGTCGCGCAGAACAAGTACGCCCATCCGATTAATCCCAGTATTCCCCACCAACTCGCCCGGAAATAGCCTCCTTCGCCGTCACGGAAGGTAAAGGCAAGTAGGGCCAATATGACTATCCCTGCTGCTTGCAACCACTTTTTTGGCTTAAAATCAACCGGATACTGGTTCCATACCAGGAAAAAGCCCAGCACCATAAAGATCCAGTAGAGTCCTTTCCCATAACCTCCTATCGGAGCGAAACCAGCCTCGGAGTTGACGGTGAAAACTCCCATCAGAATCAGGGCTAGTGACCGCAGGAATATATGGCCGAAAATTCCCTCGCCTGATTGCCCCTTTGAGAATCTGCGTTCCAGGGCGTAGGGAATGGACATTCCCACAGAGAAAAGGAACATGGGGAACACAATGTCGGCCAGACCCATTCCATCTTGAGCGGCTTTGGTATGGCCTATCCATTCAGGGACATTGCCAACAGACCAGAGGTCATTCACCAACACCATCAGGAACATGGTGAGTCCCCGGAACATGTCTATAGCGCGGTTGCGCTTCTGAAGTGAACCGTCTTCCGGCATGCTCTACTGATATGTGGAATTACAGGTCGTCAATAGGATTCCTTCCAAGTGTTCCTGTGGAACTCGTCGAAGCAAGGCTTGAATACTTCAAGATCACATGCCAGGAAGATTGATTCCTGACGTCAGCGTCCAGGGTGATGGATCCATTCGGGAGGTTGTAAACGGCGACATTGCTCCCTGTTGAGGTCACCGGTTCAATGCCATATTTCTGGGTGAGAGAAGCCTGGAGCGAATCGTATGCCTTCTCCAGGTTGTCCCAATCAGAGATAACCGGGAAGTCAACACGAACTTCGCTGACCGGGTTATTGCCTGAAGGCGTCACTTTACATCCGCTATATCCAGCGAAATCACCGGAATAAGTACCGTTGCCAGCGCTCTTGAAGCCAGCCTTGACCAATTCGTTTCCGAAGACCGAAAGCGAGCCTTTGATGGGAATTCCCTTGAATGTCAGAGGGGAAGACGCAGTGGCCGGAGTGGTGGATGTCGTTGAAGGAACATTGATGGTTGCCGAGGGCTCATCATCATCTCCGATACCAAGCTGCCTCTCCAGATCTTTGATGTCCTTGGGGACATCCTTGTCGGACTTCTTCTCCGATGATTTCTTCTCGGAATCCTTTTTGGGACTGAACCAGCCTCCATCCGTATCCTCAGTCTTCTCTGTGTTCTCGGTTCCTCCCAGTCCTCCGGGCAGGGAGATCACGTTCCCGTAATGGTCGGAGCAATATTTCACGGCAAGATATGCTACCGCGACGATCAAAACAAGTCTAATAAGTCTTTTCATGTCCGATTGGTTTTCTGTATAACAAATATAATAATCAATTCAATTCCTTGATGCGGATGTCGCGGAATTGAACGGAATTGTCGTGGTCCTGGATCAGGATGTGGCCGCTCTCGAACTTACCGAAACCTTCCCGTGAGGCGAATTTGCTCTTCGCCACGGCCTCGTCGAACTCTTTCGAGAAACGGTCATACTCGACAATCTTGACTCCGTTCAGATAGTGCTCCACATGCCCTCCGCACACTTTGATTTTCAGCTTGTTCCAGTTGTCGTTCTTGAATCCGGCCTTGCTTTTGTCAGCCGGAAGCACGTCGTAGAGAGATCCGGTCAGCCTATCATCTTCCAGGAACTCCACTTGCTCGCTGAAATCCTTGTCATCGATAATCTGGTATTCGCAGCCTATGCTCGGGTCATCGAAAGTCCCCGGGTTGATGAAATACTTGATCCCGCTGTTTGACAGGGGAGAGAGCTTGAATTCAGCCGAGAGGATGAAGTTGCCATATACCTTCCTGGTCATGATGTCTCCTCCCCTTACTCCTTCGGGATTGGAGGTGAGTATACCGTCCTTCAGGGACCATCCGACTTCAGGGAAGAAGTCACCGTTAACACTCTGCCAACCCTCAAATGAGTCCCCTTTGAACAGGGGAGTCCAACGGGAGCATCCCGCCAGGAGGATTGAGGCCAAGATGAATACAATAAGAGAGAACCTTTTCATAACCAATTATTTCTAAAAAATCTTAGGCTCCCATCCCGGTTCGTAATCGCGTCCCCAGTATTTCTGGGCTTCGGGATCTCCGATTATGAATCCGTTTGTGGGATTAATCTGGATTGAATGTCCAACCCTCATGGCGATATTCGAGAACTGTACCAGCTGGGTGCTCTTGCATGCTTCCTCAAGAGTTGAATTCAGGGGAGTGCCCTGACGGATGGCATCAAACCAATTCTGGAAATGGAAGGCGTCGAGTTGCTCGGAAGGATTCTGGAGATCCCCGTCCTGGAACTTGATCTCGCTCACAGCCGTCCTGAGGACCTTTCCCTTGCCGTCGAGCACCTTATATTCGTTTCCTCCGCTGATAATTATTGAGCCATTTTCCCCAAAGAATTGTATTCCAGTGGAGTAACCTTCGACCGGGACGGCGTTGCAGCTGCGGCCCTCCCAGGAGCCCGCCCCCTTGTCGCCGAACTGGAATGTGACCATTTGTGTGTCAAAGGCTTCCCAGTCATCATCGTACCGCCACCTTCCTCCGACGGAGTTGACTTGCGTTGGATAGTCGACACCGAGGCCCCATCTGATGACATCAACGAAATGGGTTCCGTTATTCAAGGCTTCCCCAGTCCCCCAATTCCAGAACCAATGCCAATTGTAATGCACAATATTGTCCTTGAAATCATGCACTCTTGGTGCAGGTCCCTGCCAGAGGTCCCAGTCCAGATTGGATGGTACAGGGACAACCTTGCCTCTGCCGATAGAAGGCCTGTCAGTCGCATACCACGATTTAGCGTAGTGCACAGCTCCGATAGCTCCATCGTGTATTTCCTGGATGGCTTCCCGGACCCTGGGCCAGGAACGCCTCTGGTTGCCCACAGTAACCACTATCTCAGGATGTTTGGCGGCGACGTTGAGGAGCATGTAGTTCTCCGCCGGATTGTGGGAAGTGGGTTTTTCAAGATACACATGCTTGCCGGCTTCGATGGCCATGATGGCGGCGGGAGCATGCCAGTGGTCCGGCATGGCGATCACAACTCCGTCAATCTCAGGAATTTCCAGGAGTTTCCTGATATCCTTTACTCCGACGGGACTTTTGCCAGTGATTATCTGGACTTCTTCCTGACATGCGGCCAAGGCGTTCGAATCACAGTCGCAGAGGTGAGTGACCTCGCACAGGGGCATCTTGGAGAAATTCTTGGCGAGGGCCTTGCCACGGGAATTGACTCCGATTACCGCAAGGCGGATGACGTCGTTAGCGCCTATGACCCGCTTTCCGGCGGGTGCTTCAACCTTTTTCTTTTTCCTGTCGCCGGCTTCGAGGCTGACTCCCTGGCCAAGACCAAGGGCCACGGATGCCAGAGCGGTGTTCTTGATGAAATCTCTTCTGGTTGTCATATTCATTGTCTTTTGATTAATCCAATACAAAGCGGCCGCTGTCCCGGTCGAGATACAAAGTGGCGCTTTCGTGGCGGCGTAGGATTGACGCCGGACATACTTCTGAAATGGGGCCTTTAAGCATCGCTCTGGCGGCTTCGGCCTTGGTTTTCGCCGGGACGACGCAGAACAGGTGGTCAGCCCCGAAAAGAACCGGGCAGGTCAGTGTGAGGGCATATTCCGGGACTTCCTCCAGGGTGCTGAAACATCCGTCATGAACCTGCTGAGTCCTGCATTTAAGGTCAAGGTCAACCTCTTTGATGCGGAGAGGGTCGTTGAAATCAGCCACATGGGGATCATTGAAGGCGATATGGCCATTTTCTCCTATTCCCATGAACACTATGTCTATGTGCCGTTCCGACAGTATCTTGTCATATCTGGCTACCGCTTCTTCCTTAGGAAGTTGGGAGCCTATGTAAAAGACTTCCTTGAAAGGGACCTTTTCGAATATTGCCCGCTTGAGGAAGTTGCCGAAGCCCTGGGGGGCGTTTTCCGGCAATCCCACATATTCATCCATGTGAAGGGCGGAAACCCGTCCCCAGTCAATTCCTCCGGCCTTTGAGAGGGCTGCCAGGAATTCATTCTGCGAAGGGGCGGCAGCGAACACAACGTTAACTTCTTCTTTCCTGGAGAGGATATTCCTAAGGCAGGTGGCCGCTTCGCTGGCGGCCGCCTCTCCCATAGACTCCCTGCTGTCGAAGACTTTTACAGATAGCCTGTCGACCTTGAAATTCTTTATCAGCATTTGTGGATAGTTTTTCCTTTGATGATTGTTCTCTTGATATTTATGCCTTCGTCGAAGATGACGATGTCCGCGTCTTTTCCGCTCTCGAGGCTTCCTTTGCGGTCCTGGATGCCCATGAACCTGGCGGGATTAGCTGAAGCCATCTGAACGGATTGCTCCAGGGTACATCCGCCGTCACGGATCAGGGTGCGAACCAGCCTGTCCGTAGTAGCGACGCTGCCCGCAAAAGCACTCCTGTCCATAAGTTTCGCCACACCGTCTTCCACGATCACGTCTTGTCCGGTCTCAAGGTCTCCGAGCTTGTAGATTCCGTCCGGCATTCCGGCAGCCCGCATGGAATCCGTGATAAGGGCGATACTGTCTACTCCTCGGATCCTGAGTATCATTCGGAGCAAAGTGGACGGGACGTGTATTCCGTCTCCAATAATCTCAAGGGATATTCCTTCCTGATAGTAGCCATATTCCAGCGTCCCTGCCACGCGGTAAGCGTTTCGGCGGACGATGGTGCTCATGCAGGAGAAGAAATGAGTCATGTGCCTGGCTCCTGCCTTGAAGGCAGCGTCACACTCGTCAAACGTGGCATTGGTGTGACCAATCGAGGCCAATACGCCCCTGCGGGAAAGTTCGGCGGCGAAAGCTGGCGCTCCTTCAAGTTCCGGTGAGAAACTCCAGCGGGCTATGTCCGGGCAACGGTCCAGGATGTCGCGGTATTCTTCCGGACGGGGATTCCGTAGATAACGTGAATCCTGGGCTCCCGCCTGCTCGGGGGAAAAATAAGGTCCTTCGAGATGAATCCCTCCGAATTGGGCGCCTTCTGCGTTTGCTTTGCGGGCGTCTCGATACACTTCGAAGGAACGGAACAACACCTCATTGCCGCAAGTCAACGTGGTAGGATAAAGGAGTGTGGTTCCGTGAATGGCGTGCATGCGGGCCGCTGTGAGATAGGCCTCCACCGTGCCGTCCATGAAGTCGGCTCCTCCAGCTCCATGGGTGTGGATATCGATGAATCCTGGGGAAACATAACATCCTGAGGCGTCGATGACCTCGTCAGCGTCTGAAGGCGCTTCGTCGGCCAGGCCTAGAATGATACCGTCCTTGAATAACAGCACCTTCCGGCATTCTCCGCCCGGAGTGATAATTTTTCCTCCGGTTATGGCTGTCTTACCTTCTTTCATATCGTGTCTTTTCGGATTTTATGGCCGTAAACCGCATAGAATATCATGTAGACGAAGCAAGGAATAAGGAGCCAATAGGCAGCATGTTCTCCAAGGCGGTCGGCCTCAAGTCCGTATAGAAGGGACATGATGGCGTTGCCGCAAAGAGCCATCACTAACAGCGAAGACCCAAGATTGGTCCATCGTCCCAGTCCTTTGATGGCCAAAGGCCAAATGCCTGCGTATATCAAGGAATTAGGAATTCCCAGCAACACGAGGAACCAGATGGATGCCTTTGGCGGAAAAGCCAGGACCATAATTGACAGTACCAGACCTGCGACCGTGCATATAAGCAGGGCGGTTTGCTGGCTGAGATATTTGGGTATGGTGATAATCCCTATCAAGTAGCCTACAAGGATACAACCCAGGGTGTAGGAAGGGAATAGCTTCGCGGTGTCCAGGTCCATGCCAAGACTTTGGGCGTAGCTGATTATTGTGCTGATTGTGATCTGCTGGGAGCCGACATGGGCAAAGAGGGCCAGAACTCCAAGGATTAGGTATGGATATGCGAATATGGATTTCCTGTCAGTTCCCTCCGATGATGAGAGATTATCCCGTCCAGGATTGATGTCCGGCAGCGCGGAATAGCGGAATACGAAAGCGAACAGAACCAGCAGTATAGCAAGGACAATATAAGGCGGGATCACACCTCGGACAAGTTCGTCCAATGCGGCTTCTTTTGCCTGTCCTGTCAGGCTGCCCTGGCCGATCAGGTCCATTGTGGCCTTGTCTTGAGGTCGTATCACCAGTGCGGCGAAAACCAGAGGAGCTATTATTCCCGCGAACTTGTTGCATACTCCCATCACACTTATCCGCCTGGCTGCGCTTTCCTCCGGACCAATGATGGTGACGAATGGATTGGCTACTGTCTGGAGAATGGCTAGCGCCGTTCCCATTGTGAATAGGGCAAGCAGGAACAGGCCGTATGTCCTGGTCAAGGCGGCCGGCCAGAAGAGAAGAGCTCCCAAAGCGAGGATCAGCAATCCGATGACACCGCCTTTTTTCAATCCGGTGCGATTCAACAACAGTGCGGCCGGGATTGTCATGACAAGGTATGCGATGTAGAACGCGAAGGTGACCAGATAGCTTTGGAAACCGGTCTTGAGATCGCAGGCGACCTTGAAATAGGGAACAAGGATTGAATTAACCCATGAAACAAGGCCGAAAATGAAGAACAGGCTCGCCAGCATCACCAGCGAGAGGATGTACTCCCTTCGTTTCATTTCCGTATAAGTTTTCGGGCCTCTTTCTCAGCTTTTTCGCGGACCTTGTCCAATGAGACGGTTTTCCCACCCTTCCGCAGACTGAGATTCGACGCCTCCATGAATGTGAATATCTCCAACGTCTCTTCCTTGTCAACTGGGCATATTCCTGTCTGGAAGAACTTGAGAATCTCGGCAAGCAAAGGCTGATACCCGGTGTATCCTCCGGTCAGCTTCACGCCGTCTTTTGTGAATACCCTGCCGCCATAGCCGCCGGGCGGATCTATGTTGGCGCGGAAAGACCCGATCCTTCCGTTGCCCCATATTCCTGTAACCACATCGCCTGAAGGGGTGTGGATGCGGCTGACTTCCTTGCAACCTGTTCCCATGACCGTGTAAAGCTCCTCTACACCGTGAAGGCCATAATAACCAAAATCAGGATGAGACGGCTCGGGATGATGCGGGGAATAAGTGTCCGCTCCAAGGATTTCTCCGTATTTCCCATCGCGTATTTCCTGGTTCAGAACGGTGAAACGGACAGCGGAAGAAGAAAAGGTGGTCACTCCGTATTTTTCCGCCAATTTATAAATCGCAATCGCCTGGGCCAAGGTGGCGCCTATAGGTTTGTCTATGTAAACCTTCTTGCCGGAGCGGAACACTTCCTCAGCCTGTTCCAAGTGGACATTACCATCGTTCGTTTCCAAAAGCACGCAATCGACCATATTCAGTAACTCAGCGATACTGGAGGTGATTGCCACGCCATATCCCTTGACTTCTTCCGTGTACTTGGGAATCCGGCTGTATGCCGATTCAATGGTCCTGCTGCCATAAGGATAAGCGGCTACGACCTTGAAATCACCGTTGCCGATCTCGTTGGTATTGATCAGGCGGGTGAAAGCCGTGGAATGGGAAGTGTCAAGACCGATGATACCAATCTTGATCACTTGCGCTGACATGATCTGGGCGATCAATGTCAAAAGACTGATTATTAGAATTCTTTTTTTCATGTGGTTATTTAATCATAGACAAGGGTATTTTGGCCAGGTAGACCGAAGCCTTGTCAGTCTCATGCGAAGAATAGTAAGATACCCACAGCTCATCTCCCTCGACGACGAATCCGGGATAACTAGTGTCACCTCCTGAGGGAAGGAAACAGATTTCCGTAAAACGGCCTTCAGGAGTTCCTTTCAACAAAAGCGTCTTATTTGATCCGGGAAGAAAATAGGACCTTGTTCCGGCTATTATGGTCTGATCATCCATGACGATGAAGTCAGGCCCCCCAAGTTGGAGGCCCATCTTTTTGAATGACCATTCAGTATATGGCGGGTCGCTGACGCCCCAATATCCCTGCAAGTCTCCTGAATCTTCCCTTACCATCATCAGCATCCGCTTATCTGGAAGGAAACGGACGGTGGTCTCGTTCGGGAAATCGGGTAAATCAAGCATTGTGACATTCTCATAATGAACGCCATCCAGTGTCTTGACCAAGTTGACAGAGGAACCATGCTCGACTTTTCGGGGGTTCTCATCCAGCAAAGAATATACGACACCATATCCTTCTCCATCTATCCAGTCCACTCTCCAGAGCCAATCCATTCCGTTTTTGGTCTTGGAATCCAATTCGATAGTAACAGGATCGGAAAACGTTTCACCGTCACTGCTGAAAGAGACTTGTGGGATGCGGCCTTCCAGTTTCTTATCCGCCCCGTAAATGGATCCTCCGATGGTTACCATAAGCCTTCCGTCTGGAGTCACAGAAAGCTTAGGGTCACGGAGATCAAATCCGCTTTTTGTCAGATGAGCCACGGAGGTCCATGTCTCGCCATCTTCGGAAACCAGGATCCGGACACTTCCTCTGGCCACGCCATCACTGTCAAAAATATGACTTTCCGCCTCCCTGAAAGAAACATAATACCGGTCTTTGAAGCGGATTATTGATGTGAATGCGCAATGCTTGTCCGAATCCCAGATCTGTTTCACTCGTATCGACACATCATTCCTCGAACTGGCGCTATCCGGATCCTTTGAGGATTTAGAAGCTTTGCAGCCCGCACATATAATCAGCACGGTAATCAAGGCGAGAATCAATGAATGGCGTTTCATGGTATTCTTGAGGAGATCTATTCACAAAGATAAGGAAAAAGTGGTTTGTAGAATACAGTAACGGTTAATTCTCAATTAATAACGCCACTACCTCCAGCAAACCCAAGGCACGTTTGTTCTCAAAACCGCCTTGAGTTTGAACTGAAACCGTCGCGAAACCGGAAAGATTAACGCCGGATATTACTTGAAATCGAATCTTATGTCTGCCGGAATATTCACCGAGCGAAGGTTCCACAGGTCTTCCTCGAAGTCTTCGCTGCGTTTTGAGTAGTTGCTTTCGAATTCCAGGGCACCTTCACGATCGCCGGTGGCCTGAGTCTTTAGGACGAAGGCAGTGAGATCGGAAAGCGCATTCTCCATTTTGTCCAGGTCCAAAGCGTACTGTCCCGAAGGCTTATGCTTGAAAGCGCCGGCTTCGAGGAGGTAATTGTAGATGATTACGCTGCTGCGACCAAGAGCGGAGGCTTCCCCGAATCGCTCCGAGCGGACCAGTGAAGCGAAGAAGGTGGTGAGGGCGTCGTCCCTGTAGAAATAATGGTTGCGTATGTCGAAGTGTTTCTGCAGTTTGCATACAAGGAGCACACTAGCGGCGTTCGACTTCAGCTCTTCAAAAGTAGCCGCGGCGCTTCCAAGAGCCTCCTCCACGCTACCCTTACCGTTGACGGTTTCCTTTACGCCAAGCCCGTGTGCGACCTCGCGGAAAACTATGTTCCAGAAGAAGGCGTCTGAGGAAAGGTGCTCGGCGGTTTCGGCATCAAGGAGGCGTACACCTGTGGGGGCGATGATTTTATCATACTTTGCCTTGATGACGTTATGAAGCAATATGGTACGGGTGCCGCGGTCTCTCTGGACATCCGCGTCAAATGGCAGGTTCAAAGCGATGACCTTCACGCCAGCGTTGGCTTTTCCCGCATAGTATAGGGCGTCGCATGAGAAGATGTTTGAACCGGTGCCGGGCTGGAAGGTCTTATATTCAGGATCGCCGGGAAGGTCTTCCTGCAGCTCGCCGATACGTGACACATACTGCATCAGCTCATTGGTTTGGGCCTCATTCTTTAGCAGGACGTAAGCCTCGTAGGAGCGCTTGATTCCCAACAGTTGGTCGTCCGTTACCTCGTTCGGACCAATGACAAGATCCATTTTGCTGTCATCCATGTCCAGCCAAGCTATGGAACTCTCATAGTAATTGTCTGTCTTCAGAGCTTCGGCTTTGGACAGGAGATACTCCCTCACGCTAGGTTTGATTGTGACGTCAGCCGCCACCTTAAGGTAATTATCAATCTTTTCGATGTAGGACTTGTAAGCATCGTGATACCATACCGTTTCAAGAGAGCCGTCAGAGGCGCGGCGAATAAGTGTATATGGGCTATTCTTATCAGGATTGTCCCAGGCCTCAAACTCTTCCACCGTCATATCAGCGGGATAAAAACCGGCTCCGGCAGGACGATCATCATAACCCTCCACAAACGATTTGCCATTGGTGCGATCCCATGGGCCGTAATTGATTTCAGCGAAAGTCTTCTGGAGAGGGTCGGTCATTCCGTCAAGCAGGGCCTGCTTGTCACCAAAGTACTGATGCCAATAGATGGAATCGACTATATCAGCGGCATAGCGGTAAAGCCTGAGGACCTCCTTCCCGTGGTCGGTGATACCGCTCAAGTCTGGAGCGTCAAAAGTGACCACTGCATAATCAGCCACTTTGCGAGTGAAGGGCGATTCCGGTGTTTCAGCACAGGATACTGCGACCGCGAGAGAAATAGCGGCAAGAACCAAATACTTTTTCATTATGACAATGCTTTAATATAGACCATTCATATCTTTAATTCCACAAAAATAGGCAAAAACCTTTAAATGGTTATAATAGTAAGCGTGGTTTATTTCGATAAATCACAGTTGAATTGACAATAGCGCAGCCGCTTTGTGAAGAATTCCTATATTTGTGTCAGGTAAAACAGTAATTAACGGTATACTGCTTAGATATTAAACTGACTATCGCTTTGAAAAAACAACTCCGAAAACACCTCCATACCGCCATCTTCCTGGCGGATCATAGAGACGAGGAACGTCAAGAGTATTCGAGATTGACCCTGTGCTTCTCTGACGAAGGACCTTACCTGCTAGAGGACGTTATTACCCCGGGGTGGGCCGCCAGCAACAACGGTGGCGGGGTAGTCCGGACCAACCTGCCAGCTGATTTCTACAAAGGGCAGACACCGGAAACCTTTGCTGAGCATTTCGGAGGACGCTTCAGGGAGCAGATCCGGCAGAACGCCGAGCTGGCCGCTTTCCTCGAAGAGGCCAATCGCATAAACAAGTAGTATTATTTGCTTTACGGGACGTGCCAAGTGCGTTTTTTATAAGTGAATAATTATCAGGCGATTGGCCAATTATGCATGGTAATAATTAACCACTCATTATTTGTTAAAACGCTATAAATCAATAGTTTCTGAAAAACGGTCGCAATAAGTAGTTGTGAATATAGCAAAGTGTTTTAATCAATTGTTATTAATCTTGTTAAGAATTAACAGTCTAATCAAATGAAAATATCAGTGTCTCGTTATTTTATATTCGTATTGTCTTTCCTGCTTGCAAGCCTTTCAATCGCAAATGCGCAGAATAATGATCCTAATCCATCTGATATCGTTGTAAAAGACTCAGATGATCGCATCATTAGTTATTCACTGACAGAGGATGTCGGCTTTGGCAAACTCTCTATCCCATCTAATAAAGAGATGAGTTTTGAGTTGGGTATGGACGATTATCAAGATTCCAGGTTTTCTGATTTATTCGATCGATTGTATGAGGTAAACGAGAAGGGCTTAAAAGCTCCAAACATTATTTTCGAGTTTGACGATGGGACAATAGTTGAATTCTATCGTTATACTGTAGAGGTACATCATGTTTATGAAGTTACCTTTTTCGATTTTATCCTGGAGAGTCCTGATTTTTACTCATATAATATACATGATTCCCGGAATACTCTATTTGATGACGAGGATGATAAGGCAGGAGCTGTACGCTATCTCGCCAATTGTTTTTCAACAAAAAATATTGAATATATAAGCATAGATGATTTCTATATTTTCGTAGAGAAGAAAACGGCCTCGTTTCTTGCTCAGGCTATAGAATATGCCTGTCCAGGACTAGTGCCATCTGCCAAGACCTCGCCCGCTCCCAGAGTCTCCGAGAAATCAGCGGTAGTTCAGCAATATCACGATGCGGAGTCCTTCGGCCTGAAAGGCCACGTGAGAAAGTGCGAGGTGGTGGATGAACAAGATGGATCCGATGCCACCGATCCATTTTGTTTCAAAGAATTGGGGTTCGTGAATGATGGAAGATTATCTTGGTGGAATTATGACGGTTGGGAAGTGTCGCAATCTATCTTCAAGGATATTGTTCGTACCCCGCAGGGGTCTCTGGATTGTTTTTCTTATCCAACCACTTACTTGTCCATCAATTACCGCTTCTTTTATAAAGGAGGAAAACCATACGGACTCTCTATCAGCAAGTTCGAGGAGGATTCCTTCCTTGGGGCTCTTTATGGACCTGAATTGGAAACAACTATTGTTATCTGGAGTGATACTGGGAAAGATTCATTCTGCGTGAAGAAAATAGTTATCAAGGATAGATCCAAAGAGATAGACAAAATAATAGAAAAAGAATTCTCCAAGGGTGGAGATATTTTGGGCGGAATTCTACGCCTTATTCCAGACAAGAATCGTTTCTCCTCGTTTCCGGACGAGAATTACATTATCAAGGAGAAAGATTCGCACGGCAATCCCACAGCGTTCACTCGTAAGGAAGATGGAAGTACAATCAGGAGGACCATCACTTATTGGGATGATAAACCTTCCTCTTCCACAACCACCCAAGTCACCCCGAAGCCATCAGCTACGCCAGCTACCAAGGAGCTTTCTTTTGAAGATATTGTGACCCGTCCGTTCGGAGTTCTGCCCAAAGACAGGAAGAAGAGCACCATGGAGCAAGTCCTGTCCGATCTTGCCAATTATGATTGGAAGATTGTAGCCGACAACAAATATCATAGTATTGAACTGCAGAAGGCCGGAGGTTATGATATGACCATCCTGGGAGAGATCCCTCATGCTGCGAGAGCCAACTTCTTCGGCGTAAAAGGCAATGAAACCGAGCTGTATGGCTTTTCATATTCTTTCATTTTCAAGAACCATAAACAAGCCAGCCAATTCGCTGAACAATTGTTGTCTTTCCTCCGGGCTGAAGGTGTGGAGCTGCCTGACACCATCAAGTATTCAAATGAAGTGTCCGCTAAATACGGCAACACTTTAGTCACGGTCAAAGCCCCGGAGAAGGGACAATCGTACATGTCGCTCAACATCGATTATTGGGGCGGATACTGGTCCAATGGTGAATGGAAGAATGGATGGATAGACTGATGGCAAAAGATACCCCCAAAACACTGTCAAGCATGAATCAGGACCTTGAAAAGTGGATAAGAGCTCGTCTGCCCGCGGAACTCGAAAATGAGCCTCTCGACTACTTTGGTGAGGAATATCTGGATGGCCTTACCGTTATGGCCAAGGGAGAACGCGGCGGTCCGGATGTGGTCGTATATAAGGCGGAAAATGAAGAGGATCTGCGCTGGTGGCAACTTGAGGTTATTTGTTCTTTCATTGGTAAAACCGATAATTCAAAGGTCTGGCGCTGGTACAGGGATCATGCTGAAAACGGTCACTGGACTTATATTGAACGGAGGCATTATGATTACAATGCGATTGAAGATGCCAGACTTCCGGATTTTGAACGTCGCCTCCGAAATATGCGATTTGGTTTTCCGAGTGATCGTTGGGAAGAAAGAGTACAACATTACATCAGATTGATGAACTATTGGTACAAGAAACCCCACTGGGATTATGACCGCAAAAACCTATGCTTCATCGAAATCAGCGACTCGAGAGAACACGACGATCACAAAGAAATCATCGAAGAACCGAGGCCGGGCTCAATTATAACTGTCATCGACTGACAGTCAGTCTGAAACTTGACAAAGAACAAATAGATTCTCGAAGGCGGCATTGCCGGCTGTTATCTCATTTCTTTATCCCAACTAGATTTTGCCTCTTTTTTCACCTCCGATCGGCACGAAAGAAGTGATTTTGCCGTTAGAGAGGGTCATGTATGCCTCCCTGACATCTGAATAACCGATAACCGCACCGTCAACTTCGACCTCCAGGACCATGTAAATTTTCCTCTTGCCGTCATCAAAGAACATATTTGAAGTATATATCCCTTGTTGGAAGGGCAAGAAATGAGAATATTCATAATCGGTATGATAAATGCGTGAAAGGGGGGCTTCAATCGTATTGGCCAACCAAGCACCATTTTCATCGAAGAGAATCAGGTTATTAATGATGGTCTTCCCTTGAGCGTGATTGATATCCGCATCGGTCTGAAGTACGATGAAATCATCTTTGAACACAGAATCCTGTTTAATCATGAAAATACGGCTTCCGTTGCACTTGTAAGTGGGTATCTTAGCTGTTATCGATGCCAGGTTGTCGATCCGGACGGAAGCCCTGCTCTCGGTTGCGTCTTTCAGTTGATTCTCTAACATTCCTTCAGCAAGTGATTTTTGAAAAGAGTAACTTTCATCACCCTCTTTCTCCATCTTCTCCACGATCTTAACCGATCGTTGCATCCAATACTTAGCGCTATCATAATCTTTAGCCCCACCTTCTCCGTCTCCAATCCAAAACAACTCCCCAAGAAGGAAGTTTAGTCTAGGGTGATCAGGATCCTTACCCAAACCAAGCAGGGCTATATTCTTGGCGGTTCTCAATTTGTATTTATTGAAGTTGCCCTCACTGTCCTTATAGGCAATAAGATTGTCTATGGCCTTACCGGCCACTCCGGGAGCATCTTTGAAAAAAGCTATGGATCCCCATGAAGCGGGAGTTAATTTAAATTTGCTTGAACTTTGTATACTATCCCAGCAATAAGTGATGACAGCTAACATAAGCGGATCATTAACATCCGTTTTTAGCGCCATTTTTATGGCATTGTCATAATCTCCAAGATTATAATAACAAAGGGCGGCGTTTCCCCAGGCGCTTTGGTTATCGTAGCGGAGAAAATACTGCAGGGCAGTCTTGTAATCCTTGTTATTAAATGCCTGCATTCCCTTTTGGAAGTCATCTTGCGCAAAAAGGTTGGACGGTAATAAGATCACTGCTGCCAGGATGGCAAGAAAGAGTCGGAAACCAGTTTTTCTCATAATGAAATATGCTCTGTCAAGCAATACAAATATAAGTTAAATATTCGTGATTCTCTCTTTTGGGAAGAATGACCAGAAGGCCCTGCACGTCGCAAAGGCCTTGGAGAGTGGAAAACGAGACTCGAACTCGTTCTCGCAAATGGAATCAATCAGACAGGATATCCATCAATTCCGTGTTGAACCAGACGAATTCCTTCCCGATTCTCTCTTTGGTCAGAAGGCCCATCTCTTCAAGTGCCGAGAGATATTTCTTGGCGGTATTGACACTTTTGATCTTGTCTGAAACCAGATTCTTCGGCCGGATATAAGGTTGCTCGAACAGTTTGGGAATATCTAACCGGGGAACAGCGTTTTTCTTTTCTCGGACGAGGTTTTCGGTTTTTTCCATCAAGGCTCGGATCCGGTTGATTTTGTCCGTCGTATATTCGGTCGTCTGATTTACCGCTTCCAGCATGAACATAATCCACTGTTTCCATCTTCTGGTCCCCGTTACTTCACCAAGGGCTTGATAATAAGCATCCTTGTTTTGCAGGATATAGGCGCTCAAGAACAGTATGGGAAGATCCAGCAGCTTTTTCTGGATCAAATACAGGATACACAGGATTCTGCCGGTGCGGCCATTACCATCCCGGAACGGGTGGATCGCTTCAAACTGGTAATGGGCCAATGCCATTTTCAGGAGGGGGTCTATGGGAAACCGTACGTCATCATTCAGGAACGAGACCAGATTATCCATCTTTTTCTCGACCACACCCTTGCCTCTTGGCGGTGTATAGACGGTATCGGCAAGAAGGGAACCCCACCCCCGTTTTTTGATGACGGTCTCGGCCTGATACGGGCGGATCCCATCCCGAGTCCGCTTGACCTCGCGGTAAATGTTGATGATGGTGTTCACGGTCAATTCACCCTCGCGGGAGATGTCTTGGAACCCCTTCCAGAGCGCCTCTCGGTAATGGAGGATCTCCTTGGCCGGGCCGTCCAGATAATCACTTTCCTGATAAGAAAGAGTCCTGTATAACTCATCGTCGGTTGTGAAGATGTTCTCAATGGCGCTACTGGCCTTTGCCTCGCGGAGGGCTATGGTATTCACAAACAGGGACTGATTTGGCAATGTCGATGCAAGTCCCTTCAACTCGGCAAGCCTCCGGCTCGCCTGAAGGAGTCTCGTACGTACATCTTCATCCAGATACTCTTCCGCCCCTGGCGGCAGGGGAGGGAGTTGGTTATAGGGTACGTTCCGGTCGTGAGGTTCCATTTTTGACAGGTTTTCTTTCAAGTGTCAAAAATAGCAAGATTTTGACACTTGCGCAAATAACTGTCATATTTTTTTCATCGTTAAGGCCTCTTTTCTCCGACTGCCGTTTTTGGTTCACCTGCCCCACAACGACCTGCAGGGCAGATTCGCCAAAACAAAAAGGGCCTTTGCGACCGGCAAAGACCCTTGGAGAGCGGAAAACGAGACTCGAGCCCGAGGCTGCGCCTCGGACTTCCTCGCGCCATTCATGACCCCTCAGGCTTCGCTGTCGCTCAGCCAGCTCCCCTATTACAGGGGAGCGTTCGGGGGCGCTCGTGCGGGTCTCTTCCTTCAACGAAAAACGACAGCCGTGAAGGCTGTCGTTATCGTTGAGCGGAAAACGAGACTCGAACTCGCGACCCCGACCTTGGCAAGGTCGTGCTCTACCAACTGAGCTATTTCCGCAGTATTTTGTAGTCACCTACTCCCGTTTTGGTGAATCAGGACTGCAAAGATACGACAATTTTCTTAACGAGCAAGTTTTTTTTATTATTTTCTTATCGGTTCGATAATGATATTCCTGTATTCGATGGCGTGGAATTCACTTTGGAGCTGGATACGTCCACCGCTGGGTTTGAGATCGAACAACTTCAGAACTGTGACACCGTTGAGGATATATTCCGCCGTGTCACCGTCACATATCAGCTCTGCGGTGTTCCATTCACCATATTCCTTCTCCGGCCAGACAGAAGGCTGGTTTGAGATGTCCTTCCACGTGGGGTCATAAGTCTTGCTGTTGACACGGCCGTTTTTGAGCTCCTTCAGCTTGCCATCCGGATCCCATCGGTCAAGCTCATCCACATACGCCTTTGCCGAAAGGTGTCCCTTGTACTCTGGATTCGAATCCACTATTATCAAGTCCCCGCTCCTTCCTTGGATGATATTGTATTCGAAAGAGAGATGCCACGTGTCTTTTGTTCCGCTCCCCTCGGGTCCGACACAATGGAAAAGCAACCCTCCGTCAGCCGTCTTTCCTATTCGGCTCGCATAGGCGTCACCGACAAACCGGAACTCCAGGGTAAGATGATAGTCTTTATAAGCCTTTTTAGTCGTGCAACCGCCCAAGGCCTTGCCATTTATGCTCATGGCGCCGTCTTTCACACCAAAGACCTCATCTGGAGAGCCTTCAAGGCCCCTTGGGTTCACTTGTATGTCCCAACCTTTATAGTTTTTGCCGTTGAAAAGGGCTGTCTTCTTCCGAGGGGCTTTTGGGGTGGGATCTCCATCGAACACCTGTGCCGGGGCTGAGATGCCCATTAAGGATGCCAGAAAAAGGGCAATGAGCTTGGTCTTTTCCATAAATACCTAATTGTTTGTTCTTTACGCAAAGATAATTATTTCGGAATCATTGAGTATATTTGTGTCTAGTAATAACCAATCCATAAATGATTATGAGAAAATACATTCTTCCGCTGGCTTTGGCTTTGATCGGGACAATACATCTCGACGCCAAAGTGACCCTCCCGTCATTCTTCAGCGATAATATGGTTCTACAGCGCAACACTGAGGCCGCTATCTGGGGCTGGACTGACACCGGTGGTAAAGTCACGATCACAACCACCTGGACCGGGGTCAAATTCACCGCCACACCTGATGCTGATGGAAAATGGATAACCAGGATCCCGACTCCCGAGGCAGGAGGTCCTTACAAGATATTCATCTCAGACGGAGACAAATCTGAAAGATGCGAGCTTAAGAATGTCTTGATTGGTGAGGTCTGGTTCTGTTCCGGCCAGTCCAATATGGAGATGCCGGTCCGGGGATATGGCGGACAGCCGGCCGCAGGAGGGGCGGACATGATCATCAAGGCCAAGGCCAAGACCCCGATCAGGATCTGTAACATAACCAGGAAGGCATCCCTGACTCCGCTCCAGGAGTGTGAGGGATCATGGATGGAGCATACCCCCGAGGCGGTGGCACCGACCAGCGCCACAGCGTATTTCTTCGCCTCCAAGCTTCAGGAGATCCTGGATATTCCGGTAGGTATAATCGTCTCTTGCTGGGGAGGATCCACGATTGAGACATGGATGAGCCGCGAGACTCTGGCCTCCAAGTTCGGGCAGGAGTTCGACCTTTCTTTCCTGGACGGGAGTGAGCTAAAATCGCCCCAGTTCCAGACCCCTTGCACCCTTTTCAACGGACAGGTTGCCCCTCTGGTTCCCTTCTCCATCGGCGGGATGATCTGGTATCAGGGGGAGGCCAACAGAGGCCGTTGCGAACAGTACATCAGGCTTCAGAAGGCCTATGTCGAGATGATGCGCGATCTTTTCGAGAGCCCTGACGCTCCTTTCTATTTCGTCCAGATCGCCCCCTATCCCTATGGCGAACCAGACGGATGGACCTCCGGATATTTCTGCGAGGCGCAGCGCAAGTCGGTTGACGTGATCCCTAACAGCGGGATGGCTGCCACCGTCGACATCGGTGAGTTCGGCACCATCCATCCCTGCAAGAAGCAGGAGGTCGGCAACCGTCTCGCCTACTTGGCTCTTGTCAAGCATTACGGGTTCAAGGGAATCAACCCTGAGTCTCCTTCTTATGAGAGCGTCAAATTCGAGAATGGAGAGGCTGTCGTGACGTTCAAGATGGACGACCGCGGCTTGTCGCCGGGCGGAGTCAATGTCGAAGGTTTCGAGATCGCTGGTGCGGACAAGGTCTTCCATCCCGCTTCCGCCCATGTGGAGCTCTGGAACAACAAGGTGGTTGTCAGCAGCCCGGATGTCCCCGACCCTGTCGCCGTGAGATATTGTTTCAGGAACTGGGGAGTCGGGACGCTCTTCAACAACTACGGCATCCCAGTGGGGCCTTTCCGTACGGATGATTGGAATCTTTAGCTTTACGATAAAATATTATGAGACGTTTGTTTTTGGGGCTTTTCGCGATGATCGCCTTCGCTTTTGCCGCCTCAGCCCAGACGGCCGATGAGATCATCGCCAGGATGGACAAGGAGGTAGAGAAAGGTGAGACCAAGGGTCTCGCCATGACTATGAGCATGAAGATACCTGTCGTGGGTGAGTTTTCGTCAAGGATCAAGTCATTGGGTGACAACAGCTACGCCGAGTCTATGGTGAAAGGTGAAAAAATCCAGATCTGGTCCGACAAGAAGACTAACTGGACATATAACTCAAAAGGCAATGAGGTGGTCATCGAGAACAGCAAGGCCGGCGATAACAATGAGCAAGACATGGTCAAGGGCTTGACGGAAGGGTACAAGGCGACTCTCAAGAAGGAGACGGTCGACACCTGGGTGATCAAGTGTGACAAACTGAAGAGCAACGAGGACAAGGATGACCCGAATACAATGGACCTGGTGGTGTCCAAGGAGACCTATCTGCCCGTGAGACTGAGCACTAAAATAAAAATGGTGAAGGTGTCTATGACCAACTTCACCATAGGAGTATCCCCTGAGGAGGTCAAATATGATCCCTCCGCTTTCAAGGATGCGAAGATCACCGACAAACGTTGACCTTATATACGTGCTCCAGGATTGTCAGACCTCTATGGATGTCTTGAATTGAGACAGGAAACGGAGGTCGTTCTCGAAATAATGACGGAGGTCGTTGACCTGCCATTTCAACATCGCGATTCGCTCGAGGCCCATGCCGAAAGCGAATCCGCTGTATTTCTTGCTATCTATTCCTGAAGCCTCAAGGACGTTCGGATCGACCATTCCGCAGCCCAGGATCTCAAGCCAACCGGTACCCTTGCATATGTTGCAACCCTTTCCGTGGCAGATGTTGCAGCTGACGTCGACCTCGCTGGAAGGCTCGGTGAACGGGAAATAAGATGGCCTCATACGGATCGCCGTGTCTGGACCGAACATCTCGCGGGCGAACAGTAGAATAGCCTGCTTGAGGTCGGCGAAGGTCACGTTCTCGTCGATATACAAACCTTCGACCTGATGGAATATGCAATGCGCGCGAGCCGAGATCGCCTCATTGCGGAAAACCCTTCCGGGGCATATCACCCTGATAGGGAGCTTCATCGTCTCCATTGCCCTAACCTGGACAGAAGAGGTGTGGGTTCTCAAAAGAAGCGGATTCAGATGGCCTGCGGACACGAAGAATGTATCCTGCATATCTCTCGCCGGGTGGTTCGGGGGGAAATTGAGGGCCTCGAACACATGGTAGTCATCCTCAATCTCCGGGCCTTCGGCCACGTCATAACCGAACTTGCGGAATATGTCCACTATCTCTTGACGGACAATCGAGACGGGATGCCTTGAGCCGAGGGCGAATGGGGTGCCGGGCATGCTCAAATCCTCTTTCGGGCCTTCGGAAGCCGCTGAGGAAGCTGTCATATCTTTGAGTTCCTCAATCTTGGCGGTGGCGGCTTGTTTGAGCTCGTTCAGTTTCCTTCCAAACTCCCTTTTAAGGTCGGGGCTGCAAGTCCTGAATTCCTCGAACAACTTCGTGATCTCTCCCTTCTTCCCGAGAAGCCTGACCCTGGCTTCCTCAACTTCCTTGGCGTTGGCTGCCTTCAATCCGGCGACCTGCGCGAGCAACTGTTCAATCGCTTCTTTCATATATCTCTTAAAGAAATTTACTTCATTTTCCTTTTGTCCCTGGCTTTCTTCTCCCTGGCAGCCCCTGCTTTGAGGTATTTTGCCCACTGTTCCTCATTAAGGATACCGTGCATGGCCTCGTAAATCTTCTCGGCCCATCTGTCGCTTGCCTGGGTGTAGAGGTCGGCGTTGGAAACCTTGGCTTCTTGGAGAGCGTTCAGCTCCTCCTGGAGGGCATGGTAGTCGTGGTTTAGAATTGAGTCCGCATAGAAAGTCTGCCAGTCCTCGAGTTTGAGGCTGGACTCAAGTCTCTCAACCTGCTTCTGGATGTACTCATCCAACTTTTTCTCCTTTTCCTCGGGGCTCAGCTGCTCCTGTGCGAGGGCGGTTCCGATCGAAAAGAGAAGGGCGATAGCCGCGAACAATATTTTTTTCATATCTTTACAGTTCGTAAATATCAACAGACAAAATTAATCAATAATCGAATAATCACAAAATGACCAGGAAAGCAATCTTCGTCGCCGCTCTCGTCGCCGCTGTCCTTCTGGCCGGAGGAGTAAGGAGCAAAGCTTGTACCAACATCATTGTGACCAGGGGTGCCAGCGCCGACAATTCTAACATCGTTTCCTATGCAGCCGACTCTCATGTTCTTTACGGGGAGCTTTATTTCCATCCCGCGGCTGTTTGGAAGGCCGGTTCAATGCTGGATGTTGTGGACTGGGACTCTTACCGCCCGTTAGGCAGTATCCCTCAAGTCGCCAGAACCTACAAGACTGTCGGTAACATGAACGAGTATCAGCTGATCATAGGCGAGACCACTTGGGGAGGCCGTAGGGAGCTTCACGACCCGGCCGGAATCATGGATTACGGCTCTCTGATCTACATAACCCTCCAAAGGGCAAAGACAGCGAGAGAGGCCATCCAGATTATAATCGACCTGGCCAATAAATATGGATACGCTTCTTCCGGCGAGTCTTTCTCCATTGCGGACAAGGATGAGGCCTGGGTTATGGATCTGGTGGGAAAAGGTCCCGACAATAAGGGTATCAACTATGTCGCGATCAGGATCCCGGACGGTTACATCTGCTCGCACGCCAACCAGGCCCGTATCCAGACTTTCCCGCAGAACGACCCGGCCAACTGTGTTTTCGCTCCTGGAATGATCGAGTTCGCCAGGGAGAAAGGCTGGTTCAGTGGAGAGGACAAGGATTTCGATTTCACGGCCGCTTTCGGCCCGGTCGATTTCGGTGGTGCCAGAGGTTGTGACGCCCGCGCGTGGAGCGCTTTCAATATCCTGACCGGAGGAGAGTTCACTTATGAGAAAGACGGCAAGATGGTCACTGAGCCTGCCTCCGCATATTATGATTATATCACCGGGAAGGATCTTTCCAAGAGGATGCCTCTCTTCGTCAAGCCTTCCAAGAAAATCACGGTCAAGGATGTCGCTGATGCTATGAGGGATCATTTTGAGGGAACCCCGTTGGATATGACCACCGACATCGGAGCCGGCGGTAACGCTCTTCCTTACAGGTGGAGACCCATGGGTTTCTCAAAGGATGGATGGAGCTATACCAACGAGAGGGCGATAGCCACCCAGCAGACCGGTTTCTGGTTCGTCGCCCAGGCCAGGCATGACCTTCCTGACGTGATAGGAGGAATCATCTGGTTTGGCACTGATGACGCCGCGACATCCTATGTCACCCCTATCTATTCCAACACCAACGATGTGCCTGAGTGCTTCAGGGTGGGTAACGGCAACATGCTTGAATATTCAAATACCGCTTCTTTCTGGATCAAT
The DNA here is from genome assembly GCA_017557535.1 of Bacteroidales bacterium. Classification (GTDB taxonomy): domain Bacteria; phylum Bacteroidota; class Bacteroidia; order Bacteroidales; family UBA932; genus Cryptobacteroides. Next base: position 62,448 of record JAFYYM010000074.1, read on the forward strand.
AACCGTGTGGCGAACGATTGCTACAAGGCCTACAATATCATGGCTCCCACGGTACGCGCCGCTATCGACAAGTTCGAGAATGACCAGCTGGGCACGAAGGTTCCCGAGATGGACGCCAAAGCGCTTGCCGCCTACAATGCCATCCTTGCCAAGATCGGTAAGAAAGATCCCGAGGCCAAGGATTGGTTCGCCCCTGTGAAAAAGATGCTGACAGAATATTCTGTCGGGACCGCCCAGAAGCAGTTCGAGGATTGGGTGGCTCTCGAGGAAATGATCACCGTGAAGTTCATTGACGGCAATGTCAAGGCCCAGAATGAGGATGGGAGCTTCAAGCACTCGCAATACAATGCCGGCACTCCGGTAGGGATCACGAATCCTGGCTATACCGACAAGTGGAAAGAGGCCGTCATCAAAGATCACGGCGACGTCATCCGTGTGAGATAATGAGAGGTTTAAGGAATATTCTCACTGCTGCCGCCATTCTCATCAGCTCGGCGGCTTCGGCAGATAAAGGTTTTTGGCCTATCCAGGACATCAATCACGCCCTGGAAAAAGACATGAGGGAACGGGGGATCAAACTCCGCCCCAAGGAAATCTACAATGTGGACTCTCCAGGCTCAGGGCTTGCTGACGCGGTGTTGACCTTCGGGTTCAAGTACACGGGATGCTTTGTCTCTAACTGGGGGCTGGTGCTGACATCGGCCGATCCCGCCATAGATTATATGGATAGGCTCGGGGATGTGGGACAGCAATTGCTCAAGGAAGGTTTCCACGCCGTCTCAGACGATCGTGAGATTCCTCTCGAAGGAGAGAAAGTCTATTCCCTGAAGAGAGTGTTCGACGTGACCGAGGATGTGAAGACATTGCTGAATCGGGGGATGGAGTATTCGGAAGTCGTATCTAAAATCGAGAAAGCATACGAGGAGTCGACTACGGTGACTTGCCGCTTGTCTTCTGAATGGGCAGGGGAGAAGTATTATATCTCCGCTTACAAAGTCTATGACGATGTGCGGTTGGTCGTGATGCCACCCTTGTCAATGGCCCGCGCGGGAGATGTTGATGGTAAATGGTCATGGCCTACCCCAAGGTGCGATTTCGCTTTGTTCCGGATTTACGATCACGGCCGCCCGGTTTCGGGGGCAAAGTGCCTGGACGTGTGCCTTGACGGTTATTCCAGCGGCGCTTTCACGATGACGATTGGATATCCGAGATTTACGGAACGCTATGTCTCTTCGGTAGATGCCCGTTTCAGGGAAGGTGTCACCCTTCCGCTGACCAATTCCATCCGAGGAGCCCGACTCGAGATCATGAGACTCGGTATGGCCGGGGATCCTTCTGTCCGAAGCAAATATTCAGCTAGGGCATCCGAGTTGGAGGAGTCGCTCCAGGAAGGAAGAAGATTGGCGGCTTATTACAAGGCCTCTGGCTTAGTCGGAATCAAGGAAAACGGCGAGGGATGGATGCCGGAGGATTTAATGTCAGGCCTGAGGGATGCTTTTGAGAGAACCACCCGTGTGGAATACGACAAACTACTCAGGACAGAGACCATTCAGAACGGCACTTTCGCGGCATCATATCTTCGTCGCGCCGCTTCCGCCGGAAGCCTTGAGAGGATGAAAGAGATCCTGTTGGCCGGCAGTTCAGAGACCGATCCCGGGGTCGAGAAAGAACTCTTGGAATATGCGCTCTCGGAGTATTACACCAACATGGACGATCTCTATTTCGGCCCGTACCAAAGGTGGATTCAGGATCGTTTCGGCTACGATTACGAAGCTGCGGCGGATTATCTCTGGAAGGGATGTCTTCTGAATTCCCCTTCGAGGATAATGGGGATGGAAGATATGTCCGAGATCAAGGAGGACCTGCTTCTCCGGTTCCTGAGCGATACCCCTCTCAGCCTGTATAACGGCAGGAGTGGCCACAAGGAAGGCTTGGACAAAGCCCGTTCATTGTCTGAAGAGTATATGAGGACGCTCTATCGCGAGGGTCTGCGAAAAGGGACACCTATTTGCCCGGAAGCGAATTCAACTATGAGGATCACCTATGGGGTTACCGGTCCTCTCCAGGGCGCTGAGGATCCCAAAACCGGATGGTACACCATCCCTTCTGATTTTCTCCGGACCCTGGATCAAGATGATCCGTACAAGAGTGTCACACCTCGTCTGAAACAATTGATGGAGAAAGATTTTTGGAATCGTTGGGGTTTCAAGGTCGGAGGAAAGAGACACCGGATGATGGTGGATTTCATCTCCAGCAACGATTTCGTGGACGGCTGCCAGGGGTCCCCGATCCTCGATGCTGAGGGCCATCTTATAGGGGTGGTCTCGGGAGGAACCCCTGAGACTAAGACAGGCATCCTGACTTATCACGAAGGTCTTAGCGCGAGCGTGAGCACTGACATGCATCTTGTATTGTGGTACCTTGACAGGGCTCTTGGCCTTAAACGGATCGTCAAAGAATTCGAGTTCTATTAATGTACCCATGCGCAAAGTGATCGGAATAGGGGAGACAGTCTATGACATCGTCTTCAAGGGAGGACAGCCTACTGCGGCTGTGCCTGGTGGATCCACCTTTAACTCAATGATTTCCATCGGCAGATGCGGAATCCCGGCGGACTTTCTGTCTGAGGTCGGAAACGACAGGGTCGGAACCATAATCCGGGATTTCATGTCGGAGAATGGGGTGGATCCGTCATACGTGAATATATTGCCCTCCAAGACGCCTCTGTCCCTAGCCTTCCTGGATGCCAAGAACGATGCCTCTTACACTTTCTACCGGGACCAGGTCGATGAACGTCCGGCGTTGAGGTATCCGGAGATATTCCCGGATGACATAGTGTTGTTCGGCTCGTTCTACGCCCTGTCTCCGGCTGTCCGTCCGCAAGTCAAGGCTTTTCTTGAGTATGCAAGGAGCCGTGATGCCATCCTTTATTACGATGTCAACTTCCGTCCGTCACACCTGAAGGATCTCGGCGACATAGGGGACGCTGTCCGGGAGAACTTCGCTCTTGCCGACGTGGTGAGGGGAAGCCATGAGGATTTCCTCACTTTGTTCGGGTTGGACGATTCCGAGGCCGTGTTCCGGGAAAAGATATCTCAATGCTGCGGCAATTTCATCTGCACTTTCGGAGCCGCTCCTTTGTCTGTTATGGATATCCATGGACTTAAGGCCAGATACCCTGTCGCTCCGGTAGAGACAATCAGCACAATCGGGGCTGGAGACAGTTTCAACGCCGGTTTCATCTATGGGCTTGTGAAGGATGGGATTACCCGAGATATGCTTCTGGAAGGCCTCCCCGCTGAAGTCTGGGCCGATCTTGTGTACTGCTCCCAGAGTTTCTCCGCTTCTTGTTGCCAGTCTTCTTTCAATTACATAACCCTCGAACTCGCCTCATCCCTCCGGCTTTAGGCTTATCCACGTCAGGACACCTGGCCGTAGGCCGTACTCAGCCGCAGCGAAGCGAGAATGGACGCAGCCGTGTCAGGCTTTGTCCCGGAGGACGATGCTGCCGCCGACGGAATCGACCTCTATGGCTGAGTTCTTGTGGACACGCCCGGCGAGGATTTCCTTGGCAAGCTGATTGACAAGTTCCCTCTGCATCAACCTCTTGATGGGCCTGGCACCATAGGCCGGGTCATAACCACCCTCGACCATCCAGTCCTCAAAGGCTTTGGTGAAAACAATCGTCACACCCTCCTCGGCCAGTTTATCCTGTAGCTGGCGCATCTGAATGTGGAGAATGTCCCTTATGTCATTGCGAGTCAGAGGGTCGAACATGATGATCTCATCAATCCTGTTGAGGAACTCGGGGCGGACAGTCATCTTAAGCACGTCCATAACCTTATCCTTGCACTCCTCGAGCATCTCACGCCTCTTGGCGATAGCCTTCATATCCCCCGTAGGGTCGGAGCCAGGAAGCCCGATCTGGGGCAGCTTCTCCATGTAGGAGGCGATGATGTCTGATCCCGCATTGGAGGTCATTATCAGAATGGTGTTCTTGAAGTCGACTGTGCGACCCTTGTTATCGGTCAGACGGCCGTCGTCAAGCACCTGCAGAAGCACGTTGAACACATCCGGATGAGCCTTCTCTATCTCGTCCAGCAGGATCACCGAATATGGCTTCCTGCGGACGGCCTCGGTAAGCTGGCCGCCCTCGTCGTAACCAACGTATCCCGGAGGCGCTCCCACAAGACGGCTGACGGTGTGCCTCTCTTGATACTCGCTCATGTCGATGCGGGTGATCATGTTCTCATCGTTGAATAGGAATTCGGCCAGAGCCTTCGCCAACTCGGTCTTTCCTACTCCGGTTGTTCCCATGAACAGGAATGATCCGATAGGCCTTTTCTCGTTGGAGAGGCCTGCTCTTGAGCGCCTTACAGCATCAGCCACGGCCTGTATCGCCTGATCCTGGCCTACTACCCTCTTGTGGAGCTCAGTTTCGATGCGGAGGAGTTTCTCCTTCTCGCTCTCAAGCATTTTCTGGACAGGTATACCGGTCCATTTGGCCACGACCTCGGCAATATCCTGGGGAGTGACAGCCTCTGTCACTATAGGGTCCTCGATAGCGCTTTGCTTGGCTGAAAGCTCGTCAATGGTTTTCTGTATTTCCGTCATCTTTCCGTAGCGCAGCTCCGCAACTTTGCCATAGTCTCCCGCCCTTTCGGCAGATGCGGCCTCTATTTTATAATCCTCCATCTTCTGACGGGCTTCCTGAAGGCCGGAGAGAATGTCTTTCTCGTCGTTCCAGCGCTTCATGAGGGCATCCCTCTCGGCGAGTTTGTCGGTGAGGTCCTTCTCGATTCTCTCTGATTTCAAGGAGGTTCCCTCCCTCTTGACAGCCTCTTTCTCAATCTCGAGCTGACGGATGTCACTGTTGAGCTCGGCTAGGGGTTCCGGGACGGAATTCATCTCAAGCCTCAGCTTAGAGGCGGCCTCATCAACCAGGTCGATGGCCTTGTCCGGAAGGAAACGGTTGGTTATATACCTATGAGACAGATTGACCGCCGCGATCAAGGCGTCGTCCTCAATCTTGACTCTGTGGTGATTCTCGTATTTCTCCTTAAGACCCCTCATGATGGCTATTGACTCTGCGGTAGAGGGTTCGTCGACGATGACCATCTGGAAACGCCTCTCTAGGGCCTTGTCGGTCTCGAAATATTTCTGGTACTCGTCCAGGGTAGTGGATCCAATGGTCCTGAGCTCGCCTCTTGCGAGGGCTGGTTTAAGGATATTGGATGCGTCCATGGCTCCGGATGTCCTTCCGGCGCCCACAAGGGTGTGGATCTCGTCTATGAATAGGATTATCTCGCCGGCGCTGTCCACCACCTCTTTGACAACACCTTTAAGCCTTTCCTCGAATTCTCCTTGGTATTTGGCCCCCGCGATCAGGGCTCCCATGTCAAGGGAGTAGACCTTCTTGCTCTTGAGGTTCTCCGGTACGTCGCCGTCGATAATCTTTTGGGCGATGCCTTCGGAAATGGCGGTCTTTCCGACTCCAGGCTCACCGACCAGGATCGGGTTGTTCTTGGTTCTCCTGCTAAGGATCTGGAGAACTCTTCTTATCTCGTCATCCCTGCCGATGACAGGGTCGAGTTTGCCTTGGGAAGCTTGCTCGTTAAGGTTGATAGCGAACTTCGGAAGGAACTGCAAATTGTTGTTATTGTTTCTGTTGTCCATATATCAAATCAAAATGTCCGGCCAAGTGGCCAGACATTTAGAGGTCAAAATATGTTCCAACAGAATTGGACTGACAGATTGTCAGTTAGTTCACGGGAACCTCGGCAGCGGGAGCCTCCGTGGCGGGGGCGTCCTGCTGGATTGGAGCTGAAGGGAATGCGGGTTGCTCCTCGACGTTCTCAATGATGTCGTTCACATCCACACCAGAGACATGGTTGCGGACGGTGAAGGAAGTGATGATTGAGACCACGAGGATGAAGGTCACGAGACCCCAGGAAACCTTCTCAAGGATGTCAGCGGTCTGCCTGACTCCAAGTGTCTGATTGGCTGACGTGAAGTTGCTGGCCATACCCTCGCCCTTTCCACTCTGAAGAAGGACGACGGCGATAAGCAGGATCGCGGCGATGACAATCAGGATAGTGAGGATTGTGAATAAGGTACTCATATTCGTTATTTTTTAATTTCTTCGTCTAATTTTTCGATAAGGGTTGCAAAGTAAGCGATTTTTTCCGGATATCGCAACATTAGGCGGGAATAAATCTTCTTTGCCTCAGCATAGTAGCCTTGATCGGCATAAATCCAGGCGAGAGTCTCGGTGCAGAATCCAAGCTCCGGATCCTCCCATCCTCGGCTATCGCTTTCCTCGGATCTGGCGACTTTGAACTTCGAGAAGTAATTGTCCTCATCCACCTTGACTCCCTCGTATTCATCAGATGAGAAGAAGTCCGCTCCAGCGACCCTGACGGTCCTGCGATACGGTTTTGGAATAGATACTGTTGAGCTATTTTCTTCCGGCTTGGCAGCCGGGACGATGAAACGCTTCAGAAGGGTCTGGACATCCTTGTCGGAATAATCCTCTTTGCGACTGGAGCGGACAATGTCGGAGACGATGGTCCGGGAAGCGATGTACATGGCGGCGTCGGCATATTGCTCCTTGCCCCACTCACTACCTCCCATTTTGGACATCCTCTCACAGAGCTCCCTTCTGGCAGCGCCGAACCATGGCCAGTTCTTGATCACGCTGGCCAATTCATCCATAGTCAATGACTTGAGGTTCCCGACCGCTTCCATGACCTTACCATTGAGCCACACTGGCGTTGAACATATCCTCGGCCAACTTTTCCACTATCTCCTCGCAGAGGGACGCTTCCACCGCATCCAGCGAGTTAGAGGAGTCATAGTCTGAATATGCCGAGAAACTCTTCTCAAAATCCTCCTCCGGGTACTTGCGGTTGGTGAATTTGAGACTGACGTTCACGGTGAGACGGTTCATGGCCGCGACTTCGTTGGCGGTGACGGCGGCGGCCCTCACCTCATAGCCTGTCACGGTCCCGGAGAGCTCAAGGTCTCCATCAATGTCCACCTGCTCGAGTTTCGTCAGTTTGCGGAACTTTTCCTTCATCGCCTCGGTCAGGTCGTTGCTCAAGGTGGGGTTGACTTTGAGTGCCTTGTACTCGAAATAGTTGATAGTCACCGTCTTGACATCCGGCTGGATGGAGGTGCCGGAGAAAGAGTACTTGACTATCGAGCAGCCTCCCAGAAGGAAGGAGACCGCGATCAAGGCTGATATGGCGATTCTTCTCATATTCTTTATTCCAAATGATATTCTTTGATCTTCCTGTAGAGAGTCCTTTCGGACAAGCCAACCTCACGGGCGGCCAGTTTCCTGTTGCCATGATGCTTCTCGAGGGCTTTGACTATGTTCTCGAGATTGGACTTCTTGATGGAAAGGTCATCGGCGTGATTGTCTTGGACATTGATGTCCACCACCTTGCCTATATCTTCGCTTGAGACAGGGGCGCCTTGACCTTGCCACTCGGCCTCCTCCGCCACCACGTGGGGGTTAAGGACGACTGGAGCCTCGTGGGTGGCTCCGTTCACATGAGCCTTAAGGTCATCCACTTCCCGTTTGAGGTCCAGGATGGCCTTGATGAACATCTGCCTGTCAGAGTCGGACATCGTCTCGCCTCGGCCTCCTTCCTGGATGGCAGGCAGCAGGTTCACGTCTTCTTTAGGCATATAACCAGCCAATGTGGCGGCGTCCACCACGCATCTCCCTGATGTGGGGGTGAGTTTCTCGGACTCCAGGGCAGTCACTGTCTCGGCGACATTCTTTAGTTGGCGAATGTTTCCGGGCCAGCGATAGTTGATCAGCAAGTCTATCGCCTCATTCGTGAGAGATACTTTGCCCATCCCGTATTTCTCGGAGAAATCAGAGGAGAACTTCCTGAAAAAGAGATAGATATCCTCTTTGCGCTCACGCAGGGCCGGCATCCGTATCTGTATGGCGTTGAGCCTGTAATAGAGATCTTCCCTGAATTTGCCTTTGCTGACAGCGTGAATCAGGTCGTTGTTGGTGGCCGCGATGACCCTGACGTCGGTTTTCTGGACTTTGGAGGATCCCACTTTGATGAACTCCCCGCTTTGCAGGACCCTGAGGAGTTTAGCCTGTGAGGGGAGAGGCATTTCCCCGATCTCATCAAGGAAGAGTGTGCCTCCGTCAGCCTCCTCGAAATAGCCTTTCCTCGTCTCGATGGCTCCGGTGAATGAGCCTCTCTCATGGCCGAAGAGCTCTGAGTCTATGGTTCCCTCCGGAATCGCCCCGCAGTTGACAGCGAAATACTTACCTGTCTTCCTGAGGCTGTTCTGGTGAATAATCTTGGGTATATTCTCCTTGCCGACACCGCTTTCTCCCGTGACAAGGACGGTGAGGTCGGTTGGAGCTATGGTGATGGCTGTCTCAAGCGCGCGATTAAGGGCGGCGTCATTACCGATGATGTCGTACTTGTTCTTCAGCCTTTGTAAATCTTGTGAGTCCATATTGCAAAGTTACGAAAATAATAGTTATATTTGCCTACTGATGTAAAAGGCTAATTGAGCAATTGTCCAATTATTAATTATATTTTAGCAATGAAGAAAGCAATAAAGATTCTTGCAGCGGCTGCCATCGTGCTGTCCGCCGTCGCTTGCTCTTCGGCCAAGAAAATGGCTGAACTTGCTGACAATGTTCTTGTTACCTGCAACCCCGCCGTTCTTGAGGCTGTCGCTGGCAACGTTGATCCCACTGTCTCTGTGACCTATCCGGCCAACTACTTCCATCCGAAGGCCATCCTTGAGGTCACTCCCGTCATCGTGTATGAGGGTGGCGAGTCCAAAATGGCTCCCCTCATGTATCAGGGCGAGAAAGTCAAGGACAACTACAAAGTCGTTCCCAAGGCTGGTTCAACAGTGACCGAGAAGCTTCATTTCCCGTTTGTCGAGGGAATGGAGAAGTCTTATCTCGAGCTCCGCGGTGTCGCGAAGTACAAGAATAAGTCCATCGCTCTTCCTACCAAGAAGGTTGCTGACGGTGTCAACACCACCTATCAGCTCGTGAAGGCCGGTGGTCTTGTCCCTCTCAAGGCTGACGGTTACGAGGCTATCCTCAAGCAGACCGCTGAGGGCCAGATCCTCTATAGGATCAACTCCGCTGATGTCCAGAGCAAACAGCTCAAGGGCGAGTCCATCAAGAACTTCCAGGACGCTCTCGACGAGATCGCCGCTAACGAGCGCAAGACCCTCGTCGGAACTGAGGTTGTCGCTTACGCTTCCCCGGATGGTGGTGAGAAGCTCAACCGCAAGCTCTCCGATAACCGTTCCAAGACCGCTGACAAGGCTTGGGATAAGGTCGTCAAGGGCAAGGAGGTCACCGACCCTGAGGTCAGGAGCATCGGTCAGGACTGGGAAGGCTTCCAGGAGCTTGTCCAGAACTCTGACATCCGCGACAAGGATCTCATCCTCCGCGTTCTCTCCATGTACAGCGATCCCGCTGTTCGTGAGAGCGAGATAAAGAACATGTCTTCTGTCTACTCAGAGCTTAAGAATGACATTCTCCCTGAGCTTCGTCGCGCCCGCTTCATCGCCAACGTCGAGTTCAAGAACTACACTCCTGACGAGCTTCTTGAGATGATCAACAACAACAGTGAGGTTCTCGACGAGCCCGCTCTCCTGAAGGCCGCCACCCTCGTGAAGGATCTTGACAGCAAGGTGAAGCTCTACAACAAGGCTATCAGCAAGTTCGACAGCGACGCCGCCAGGTTCAACCTCGGTACCGCTTATCTGAACGCCGGTGACCTCAAGAACGCTGAGAAGGCTTTCGCGTCCGTCGAGACCAAGGATGCTGAGCTCGACAACGCTTTGGGTGTCCTCGCTCTCCGCAATGGTGATTTCGCCAAGGCTACCAGCCTCTTCAAGAAGGCTGGAAGCGATGTCGCCAAGGCCAACCAGGGTGTCATCGACATCTGCTCCGGAAACTACGACAAGGCTGTCGAGAATCTCAAGGACGCCAAGGGCTGCTGCAACAACACTGTCCTCGCCTACATCCTCACCAACCAGCTTGACAAGGCCAAGGCCGCCGCTCATTGCCAGGATCCTCAGGTCACCTACATGAAGGCCATCATCGCCGCCCGCCAGGGCAAGGCTGACGAGGCCAAGGCTCTCCTCGCTGAGGTCGAGAAGGCTGACAAGACTCTTGCCGAGAGGGCTAAGAAGGATGTCGAGTTCGCTGAGATCTACAAGTAACAGTCTGTTACAGAACTAAAAAAGTCTTCCGGAAACCCGGAAGACTTTTTTTTGTCCTTTGAATATGATTCGTTAATACACCGCCTTGACCCAAGGAGCCTTTGCCGCCATGTATTCCTTTACCTCAACGGGGATGTCGGTGCAAAGGAAATCCGCCCCGAGATAAATCCCGAGCATAGCGTCAGCGACGCTTTGTCCCGGCCAGAGACTGACTATCAAACCCTGTTCATGAGCCTTTTTGACCGCCGCTCTGGATGTGCCGTCCATAGTGGCCCCGAGTCGCTCTATTCCCATCGCTTTGCACAAAGCGATTGTCTCATCATTGCAGGGTTTCCCTGTGATGAGAAGCATCTGGACTCCCGGGTGCTTCTGCTGTAGATAGCGCAGTCCGCGGTAGTCTCCGGATGTGAAGAGATAAGTCGCCCCCGCGGGTTTGTTCCGCATGACTCTCTCATACAGCTTGTCGCAATATTCCCGGAGCCTTTCCTCGGGATAAAGGTCGACAGGAGATGTCTTCAGCTCAAATTCCACATAAGTCACATCCCCTTTCGAGTCCAGCCAATCCATGAGCTCGTCTAGGAACATCACCTTATTTCCTTTCTTGGTCCTGGCCTTTCGGATCTGGGCCTCAGTCATCTCTTCAACAACACCTTCAGTGTCGGTCGTGCGTTTCAGGTTCGAGTCATGCAGGATGACCAGTTTCCCGTCAGCAGTCATCCGGATATCGGTCTCGTAGCCCCTGTAACCGGCTTTATAGCTGGATTCAAAGGCAGGAATGGTGTTCTCGTCAAATTCCATCCTTCCTCCTCTGTGGGAGAAGAACCGTACTTGCTGTTCCTGGGCGAAGACTGAGACCGCCATCAAGACCCAGATTAGAGTGAATAACGCTTTTTTCATACTAGAAAAGATGATTCGAATTAAATAGTAGCTATGCAAATATAAGCATTGCGTGGGATTATTGTTATCTTTGGGTTATGAGACACTCATTTAGACTAATCACAGCCGCCTTAGGCGTCTTCACGCTTCTTAGCATTTCATTCACTTTAAGAGCCCAGACCTACGATGTGCTGGATGTCGTGGCATCCAGCCGGGACAAGATGGCTGGGTGTGAGGGTCCGTACCGTTACGATGCGGCAGCTCTGACTCCAGCCCCTAAGGGCTACTCCCCTTTCTATATTTCCCATTATGGTCGCCACGGCTCCCGTTACGCATGGAACTCAAACACTTATACACTTCTAAAAAAAGTGCTTGACGCCGCCTCTGACTCAGGGTCTCTCACTCCGAGGGGGCAAAGGTTGTATGATGACTTCGACGCATTCTACCTGAGACCCCTGCTCAACACAGGGGACCTCTCTGAACTCGGAATGGAGCAGCACATGGAAATAGCGAAAATAATGTGTCAGGATTTCCCCGAGGTGTTCAAAGATGGTGGAGAGGTTATGGCTATGGCTTCGACCTCCCAAAGGGCTATAGTCAGCATGAACGCTTTCACTGTCAGCCTCCAGAAATGCGCTCCTAAACTGAATATCAAAATGAATTCTCTCCACACCAACCTGAACGTGACGAATCCCGGAGGGGCCCCGAAAGAAATCGCGGAATACTACGAGGGAAGCATCATCGTCCCGGAGAGTGTGACCGACATGCAAGACCGTCTCACAGACTATGATTCCATACTAGGGAAACTGTTCACAGACAGGGGATTCCTCGAGGAAATAGGAGGCCGGAGGGAATTTGTCCATGAGCTCTTCAACCTGTGGGCCGGGTATCACAACTATTCCGACGGGAACTGGCTTGAGGACATATTCAGTAAAGATCAACTCCTCACGATGTGGGAAATAGAGAACTATTCTGTCTATGTTGGCCATTCCAGGAACCGTTATCGTATGATTCCCCTTTTGAGAGATATCATAACAATGGCAGATGAGGCTATCGCCACTGGAGTATATAAGGGACATTTCCGTTTTGGCCACGACACTGTCGTTAACGCCATTTGCCCCCTTCTGAATATCAACGGCTGCGGTTTCGAGCCCGAGAAAACAGAAGATGTCAAATATTGGTTCCAAAACTATGACACCCCGAAGGGGGCCAACATACAGTTTGTGTTCTATCGCTCTAAAAAGAATCCGGATATTCTTTTCAAGCTCCTGAGAAATGGCAGCGAGGCCACCCTACCACAGCTCCAGCCTGTTTCAGGGCCATATTACAAATGGAGCGAATTCAAAGAATGGGCCTCATCAATGATGAAGGCCCATCCCCGGCTACATCTTCCTTAGCCAGATATTCCTGAAGCTTATTGGTTCGCTCTTGTCGCCGTGGGACTGGAGGCGGATTGGACCGTCACCGTGAGGAACTACCTTCGGGTGACCGATGTACTCTGTCGTTCCCCTGATGGTGAAGTTGTTCAGAAGCACGATTCCATTCTGAATCACAGTCACTGTGGGCGCCACCTTGTAAGTGCCATCCTCGTTGAATACAGGAGCGCTGTAAATGATGTCGTAGACATTCCACTCTCCGGGCTTACGCATCGCGTTTGCCAAGGGAATCACCTGTTTGTAAACGCTGCCGGTCTGGCCATTGGCGTAAGTCTCGTTGTTGTAGCAGTCCAGGATCTGGATCTCGTACTTGTCCTGAAGGTAGACTCCGCTGTTGCCCCTGGCTTGGCTCGTCCCTGTGATATTCGTGGGTACGCACCATTCAAGATGAAGTTGGAAACTCCCGAAGCTTTCCTTGGTGATGATGTCTCCGGCGGACTTATTGACGGTGAAAACACCATCATGGACCGTCCACTTTGCTTCTCCACCATTGGCGGACTGCCATGCGTTCAAATTCCTGCCGTCAAACAACACGACAGCGTCGGATGGGGCTGAGTTGGTAAGGATGTCTCCAGGTGTGACGATCTTAGGCTGGGGGGTCCAGAACTCTGTCATTCCCGGACGCATCGGCTCAGGCTGGGGATAGGTCTTCTCTTGCGCCGCGGCAGAGAAAGCCAAGGTAAGAGCGATGATTGCTGTTAATGTTTTTCTCATATCGGTTGTTATTAATTTAATGTCGGTTCTCTCAGACAAATATAGTAATATTATTAAAGAGATGATTTGCTATCTTCGCAATTGGCGGCAGCGATTCCTGAAATAGGGATTCGGTTGATTTCATATTCTCAAATAATAGGAATGTTTCTGCCTTTGTTTTAAATTCGCGAAGGTGGCAATTACTTTTTTTGAACCAAAGTAAACCAATATGAGGAAGTTAGTGATTATCCTTTTCGTCTTGAATGTGACCGCGCTGTCCGCTCAGGATCTGCAACCTCGTTTTTTCTCCCATAGGGGAGGGCGTCATGAATTTGACGAGAACACAATCTCCGCTTTCGAGGCCAGTTACAAGGCCGGCTATCGTGGCTATGAGACGGACATCCGGATGACCAGGGATGGCAAGATGGTGATACTTCATGACTCCAATCTCACCCGGACAACGGACATGGATGGTGCCGTCGAATTGATGACCGAGGCGGAGATTCGCAAGGCCAGGACCAAGAAAGGTCACAAGGTCATGTTTTTGGATGAGCTCATGGATTGGTTGGACTCCAAAGGAGATGTCACTTACGTCGAATTCGAACTCAAGACTAACCCTGCTGATCTCTATCCGGAAGAACGGCTCAGGGAGTTCTGCGACAAACTCTATGAGAGGGTCATGCGGAACAAGCCGGCGGGAGCGACATATTTGTTCACTTCCGGGGACTACCGCGGCTTGAGGTATCTCCAGCAGAAATATCCAGGGGTAGAGATGGCTCTTATCACCGGGAAACCCTGTAACGATGAGACAATCGCTCTTTGTAATGCGATGGGAATCAAGAGGCTTAATGCCACGATGGATGGAACGTCAAGGGCTTCCGTGAAGAAAGCTCACGAGCGCGGTCTGATTGTGTGCCTATGGCCGGGTCAGAGTGTGGAGGATGCAATGCTGGGAGTATATCTGGGAGCCGATTTCCTTTGTACCGACATCCCTGTGCAAGTTAAGACATACATGGAATCCAAGGCTCCTTGGATCAAGGCTGTTTATTAATCAGGCCGACATGACTCCTACCGCAGAGAAGAGATTCAACCTGGCGTTCAATATATTCCTTGTCACGGGAATGATTGTCGCCGTCACGATCACGACCATATTCAAGCTACAGCAGCCTGAGGTGAAAACGTTCATGCTGCTCCTTGCCGCCTTTGGCTCCGTGATGGGAGTCATCAACACCGTGCTTTCCGCCAATGGACACCTGCTTACCTTCTTGTTCGGGTTGCTTGATGTCTTGGCCGCGACAGTGGTGTTGTACGACAACGGGATCATGGGCAATTTCGCCCTCCACGCTTTCTATTTCCTGCCGATGCAGTTCATCGGCTTCTGGCAGTGGAAGAAGAGGGGAGCAAAAGTCAGCGGTGAGAAAGATGAGGACACTAAGGTCAAGGCCAGGAAACTGAACGGGCGTCAATGGGCTTGGGTTGTCTGCGGGATACTGGTGGGTGTCGCTGTAACTTATGGCATACTCTATTATGTGGATGCGGCTAAACTGGAGGCCGGTAAGATAGCTTCTTTCAACAAGTCGAAGATCCTTCTGGACGCCGTGGTGATGACCTTGAATATCGCCGGACAGGTCCTTATGAGCTTCGCTTTCATGGAGCAGTGGTACATCTGGATCCTGGTGAATATCTCCTCGATATCCCTTTGGACAGTGGCTCTTTTGAGTGGTTCCGGTTCCGGAAACGCTGCGGTGATGCTCATCAAATATGTGTTTTATCTGATGAATTCCCTTAACGGTTTGAGGATCTGGCTCAACCTTTGCAAAGGACCTGCTTCCGGAACCCGGTTATCATTGGATTTGGAGAATTGATGTTTTTTTATTTACTTTGCGACGTTATTGTGTGATTTTGGAAAGAATTTAAACTATTTAATTTTTATAACCATGACTGAAGAAGAAATTGTAAAACAAGTCAAAGCGATCATCGTTGACAAACTCGGCGTTGAGGAGTCTGAAGTGACTGAGACCGCCAATTTCACAAATGATCTGGGAGCTGATTCTCTTGACACTGTTGAGCTTCTCATGGAGTTCGAGAGGGTGTTCGGAATAAAGATTCCCGATGAGGAGACCAGCACTATCGCGACAGTCGCTGACGCGATCGCCAAGGTTCAGGAGAAGATCGCAGGCAAAGAGGAGGCTTAATCCTTTTGTTTGACTTTAATTCTAAAGCCCCGACTCGAAAGAGCCGGGGCTTTATATTTTCACACGTTGTTCCTATTCTTTTGGAACGGCGTAAGTGATTTTCAGTTTCGGGGTTCGTCCGTCCTTGGATCCAGGACCACGGAGAACGCACTTGTAAAAACGGTCCTTGTCCATCTCCTGGCTGACGGATGTGGTGGTGGCTGATGCCGCCGCATACTGGGCCATCATCATGTAGTTATAATAGTTATTATAGCCATATCCACCATAGCCATAACCGTAACCGCCATAACCACCGTAGCCATAACCGCCATAGCCTCCATATCCGCCTCCATAAAGCTGGTTGGCGTATGAAGCGTAAGCTATCTGCTGGTAGTAGTTGGCCATCTGACTGGCGCTAGCGTCGGTTGTGGTTGTGGTCTCCACATGCATGATCAGCATCCAGATGTCGTAATCAGAGATGTCTTCCTTGTCTTTCTGCCTGATGATTTGCTGAACATGGTGGGTGATGTCGGGGGCATAGACACACAGGGAACGGTTGATGTCTCCCTGGTTCTCGTCAGAAGCGCTGGCGTCCGTGAGTCCGGCGAATACCACAGAGGTATCTGTCGATATCTTTATGGTGGGACTTAGGATGTCCGGGAAAAGGTACATCTTGCGATAGTCATCCGGGAAGTCAAAGGGCATCTCAATAGTGGCCTTGCTGATCAGGGCTGTTGCCGGGTCGACACCCTTGGAGGATATCTCCGCAAGCACCAATCTCCTGATCTCATCCGCTGAGATGACCGGCTTCAATCCGCCTCCTCCCTCCACGTACAGGTTGTCATCAGCTTTTCCGGCCAGATAACCCGATTCATGAGAGTCCACATTGAAGACATACTGATCAGGCAATGCGTTGGACTCAATAAGATAGTTGAGATCCTGGAACTCCAGCGGGCTGAAATAGAACATCAAGCTGGTGTCCCTCCTTTCCCCGTTATAGATGCCGCTATAGTACATGACAGCATAATTATCGGTCCTGGAAGGATAAGAGGAGCTGGATGAGCTGTTGATCTCAAGAATGTTCATCTTGAACAGGTTGAACCGTCCTCCATTACCAACGGGGTCGTTTGTGGTGATGTATATTCCCGGGAACTTCGAGGTGTACCTGTCATAATCCTCCATATCTTCCTGGGTGATTTTCAGGTACTTCTCTCCAAACTCGGAGGTGAACTCGAAGGTGAGGGAATCGGTGCCATTGACGATCGGAACGCCTTTGGTGATCCTCTTTGATCCATGCTTGACCTCGGTGTTGGAGTAATATTTCTTGGGATCCAAGGGCTCCGTGAGGTCATAAACATAGACATTTTGAAGTATGTTCGACTGGCTGGGATCGGCCACGGACACACTGTCAATCTCCGCCTGGAACCTGAATCTCTTGAATATCGGACTCTCGCCAAGATACACGGAATCGACGACTGGTACAAGGATGATGGCGCAGCCCCTGCGGAATAACCCGAAAGTATCGTCACGGATGGCTCCGAAGTTGATCCTTCTGGATGAATAGGCGGAAAGGCTGTCGGATGGCTTCATCCAAATGTCGTTGAGATCGAACGTGGCTGAGTGGAAATCATATTTCATGTTGGTGGCGATGAAATCTCCACCAAGTTTCTCATTTACATTGACGCAAGACATCAGGGCCGCCAGGAGGGCGATCGCCACTAGAATCTTCTTCATTTACTGCTGCAGCTGTTGATAAAACCTGTCGTATTCGTCGATGTAGCTGCCGTCCGCGATCGATTTTCCGTCGTATGGAAGGGTCGGAACCTTAAGTCCCTCGCAGAACTTGACCAATTCCTCATCCACATCCGGCGAGCCGAAAATGACACCGTCAGAATACAAGGCAGCCATTTCCGCAAGATTTATGCCAGTGGGGGACTCCAGAAGGGACACGTCAGAGGGTTTGATTCCTCCGAATGGAATCGTGTCCTTGAATGTCTGTGAGAAAGATTCGGACGATATCTCGTTGTACAGAGAAGTGACGACTTTGCTTCCGGCGAATATGGGATCACCGTAATAGACTTTCTTCAAAAACAGGGGGACAAGATGGGATATCCATCCTTGGCAATGGATCACATCGGGTGCCCAGCGCAATTTCTTGACCGTCTCGAGAACCCCGCGGGCGAAGAATATCGCCCTTTGGCCGTTATCCTCGAAAAACTTTCCCTCGGGGTCATAAGCGACCTGCTTGCGGCGGAAATAATCATCGTTGTCGATGAAATAGACCTGGATCCTGGCTGCCGCGATAGAGGCCACCTTGATCACCAGAGTCCTGTCGACATCCCCGATGATTATGTTCATGCCTGAAAGCCGGATAACCTCGTGCAACTGATTCTTTCTCTCGTTGATACACCCGTATCGGGGCATGAAAGCCCTGATCTGCTTCTTCCTGTCCTGGATACCTTGCGGAAGCTGGCGCCCTATATTCGCTATAGGACTCTCGGGGAGGAACGGCGTGATCTCCGAATTGACAAACAAGACTCTGTTGACGGGTTCTCCCATATTAATGACTTTAGACCACAAAGGTACGAAAAAAATTCAAATAATTGATAATCCTATATATGGAGGTTCCCACCCAATAGGGAAAGCATCGTCCTGAAAGTCTCTTTCGGGGCATATTTCAGGGAGAAAGGCAGCCTTCTCAAGAACCTTCGGAAAGTGTCCATTTTCCTTTTCGTGGCGGATTTGCCGTATACTATGGAGCGTCCGGCGGCGTGATGCCCGAAATTGCCTCCTTCCTCGATAATCTTGAGGAGAGGTTCCTCAGAAATCGTTTTTCCTCCCGGGCAAGGAATCTGGATGCCTAAGATGTTGATTATGAATGAGGAGAGCAATGATTGCCATTTGATTATCCCCGATTCCTTGAAAGCCGCGTCGAGCTTATCGGGATCATATTGTCCTTTCAGGGCATCGCAAGCCATAGCATAGTCTGTTATCTGCCTTATGCCCACTCCGGTTCCACATGCATGCTTAAGCGCATGGGCGGAAAGCATGAGTAAAGTGGCTTCAGCCGAAGGTACTTTAGGAAGGTTCTCTTCGGATATATGCAGGTCGAAATATCCATCGTGGACATCCACGTCCACATCGTCTTTCTTGAAATGGAAGCTGCCGTCGCTCGCTAACATGAAACCACTCTCAGACTTGGCTATATCCCTCGCCTTATGGAACTCGTCATGGTAGAAGAATAAATCGATATCCCCAAATGTCCGTAGCTCCGGCTTCGGGTAAAAGGCTGCTGTGGCAGGTCCTTTCATGAGGATTGGGTTCAGACCCGCATCGTTGAAACCATGGATGACAGACTTGGCGATGGCAGCCATCCTGCGCCCCTGGATGGCGCATTTCTCTTTTTCCGCGAGGAAATAAAGGAATATATTGTCCGGGATAGCGATCTTTTCGGGAAGGTTTGTGACCGCATCTCCGACAAGACCTGTCACATTTTGTTCCCTGGATATGGCGGCTATTCTCTGCCAGTCATCTGGACTGGCGGAAGTGAGAATGTCAATCTCGCCGCCCTCGGGATTTTTCCCGGAAAGGGCGGCGTTCAGAAGAACCAAGAACTCCTTGGAAAGTTTCATTCTTCCTTCAGCAGTGAAGATTCTCTCCAGATGGAAACAGTTTGTGACGCGTCAATTTGGGCCGCCTCAGCATCGATTCCATATTCTTCGACCAGGGCTGACGCCATGTCTTCGACCGAGAAGTCGATTTCGCTGAACTTATTCCATAAGAATGCGAAACTTTCGTTGACCTCCAGTGCCCTTGTGCCCTTATTGTTGAACACAAGGAGAATCAACTTACCTCGCGACTCCCTTAATATGGCTTCGTCAGTAAGCCTCATCTTACCGGAATAGTTTGCCGAATAAGCCTTTGCGGCGCTTCTTGTGGCGTTTCTCCCGAATCCCCGTGATCATCTCGTAAATGGTGCCCCATTCAGGAAGCCCACCGAGGTTCTTGTCGTCGATGTACACATCGGCAACAACCTTCACGGAGGTACTGCCGGCACGTCCTTCGAATAGGGAACCTACCGGCTGGTTGCTGTTTACCCCATAGAAATCCAGGCCTCGTTTATGACAAAAGTCCAGGGCTTCCTGGAGAAGCTCACCATCACGGGAAGTCCAGAGTATCAACTTGTTCCCCTCGTCAGCAAGTTGCTTGAGAGTCTCAATGGCGAAGGGTTTTTCCTTCCCGATCGAGGGATATTTATGCTCGACGATCGTTCCGTCAAAATCCACAGCGATTGTCATTTCCGAGGCTTTAGATTAATCCTTTTCTCCGTAGCCGTAGCCATAACCATAGCCGTAGCCATAACCGTAGCCATAACCATAGCC
>JAFYYM010000075.1 GCA_017557535.1 Bacteroidales bacterium
ATGGTGGTGAGGTCGTGTACGAGGAAGACTGGGGCCTCCGCCAGCTGGCTTATCCGATCCAGCACAAGACCTCTGGCTTCTATTATCTTATTCAGTTCCAGGCCGATCCCTCTTTCGTGGAGACTCTGGAGACCCAGTATTTCCGTGATGAGAGGATCATCAGGTTCCTGACCGTCGCTCTTGACAAAGACGCCGTCGAATATGCCGAGCGCCGCCGTCAGAACAGGGCCAAGGCCGCTGCCGCTCCGAAGGTTGAGGAGCCCAAGGCTGAGGAGCCTGTCGTCGCCCCCGAGGATCTTGAGGTTCCCACCGAGGAAGTCGAGTCAATTGAAGAGAACAACGCTTAATTATAGGAGGATATCACTATGGCACAGAATGACGCACAGAACGCTGGAATCCGCTATCTGAACCCTCCGACAGTCGAGGTCAGGAAGAAGAAATATTGCCGCTTCAAGAAGGCGGGCATCAAGTATGTCGATTACAAGGACCCCGAGTTCCTCAAGAAGTTCCTCAACGAGCAGGGTAAGATCCTTCCCCGCCGTATCACCGGTACTTCCCTCAAGTTCCAGAGGAAGGTTGCCAAGGCCGTTAAAAGGGCCCGCTCCCTCGCTCTGCTTCCGTATGTCACTGACCTTCTTAAATAATAGGAGACCGAGATCATGAAGATTATACTTAAGAAAGAAGTTGCCAATCTCGGCGAGGCCGGTGATGTGGTTGAGGTCAAGGGTGGTTATGGACTTAACTATCTGCTCCCTCAGGGATTCGCTATCGCAGCTACTCCTTCAGCTCTCAAGCAGCTTGAGGAGACAAAGCGTCAGAGAGCTCACAAAGAGGCTAAGCTTATCGCTGACGCTGAGGCTCTCGCCGCTAAGATTGAGGCTGCTCCCGTGAAAGTCGCTGTCAAGGTCAGCGAGACTGGTAAGATCTACGGTTCTGTCACCACAGGCCAGATCGAGGACGCTCTCAAGGCTCTTGGCATTGAGGTCGACAAGAAGAACATCACCATTCCTGAGGACATCAAGGCTCTTGGTGAGTATGAGGGCGCTGTCAAGTGCTACAAGGCTGTCAAGGCTGCCCTCAAGTTCGTCGTTGAGGCTGAGGCCTAATAGCGGACTGAATATTTACAGAGCGGCACCGGGATTCCGGCGCCGCTTTTTTTTTATTATCGTTTAGTTTATTGCGATTCTTTGGAATAATGTCTATATTGCGAAAAATACAAGTTGACCTGGACCGCATAGAAAGTTCCTTTTTTCTTGAAGCCTTCGGGCTCGTTTTTACTTTCCGCGGTCCTTTTTTTTTGACCATGCATCCAGTTCTCATAAAGTTTTTCAAGGCCGCAACAACGACCTCAAGACGTGTTGACGATCCGGAATCTATTCAGACAGAGGCGCTTAAAAGGGGATTCATAATCGATCCCGCTATCTTGAATGAAGATGTCGCCGCCTTCATCAAGACCGAGGCCATCGACCCTAATTCCACGTTCTACAAGACTTGGGACGATGTGGTCTCTAAAGACAGGTGGGAGCTTTTCCTTGACCAAGTGGCGCATTACACCACGACTTATGGAACGAGATACACTCTGGAGGGGAATGGCTATGTCCCGAATGATGGGGCGGAGGCTCCTGATTTCACAAAGTACACTGTCATACGGCCGATTTCTGAGGATGAGCTTTTTCAGCGTTGCAAGGTTCTCGTGTCATCCGGAATAGCCCTTAATCCTGTAACAGTCAAGGTCGTTTGCGAAGCGATCGCGGATTATTTGAAGTCTCATCCGTTCGCCGATTTTAACATGGACTTGGTCCGTAACAGGGAGGCTGTCTCAATACTGGCATCGAAGCTAGGAATCAGGCCCTCAGACCCTGTCGCCTTGCTCCGATACATTGTCTTTGAGTCGACCGGGATGTCCCTTCTGATCAAGAACCAAGATCTTGTGAGAAGGATTAAACAAACTGCCAACCAGTTTGATTTCAATAAGTTGACTCGGGAAGAGAAAGATGCGCTAGCCTCTGTGTTCTATCGTTTCAAGGATCTGTTCCTAGCATTCAGGACTCATGAGACCAGGTTCTATGACACCGAGAAGAAGGAGATGGTGACAGAGCCTTCGACTTCCAGGAAAGTCATCAATCAGATCCGTAGAAAAGCCGGGCGGCTTCACAAGCCCTTGAAACCGGGTTATTGGGAGAGTATTCTCGCCGGTGAGCGTCCTATCGAGGAGATATCGGGCCGTCTCGGAGGCTTAAACGCATTCAAGACCGTGTCATTGCTCCAGACGGTCAGGGAGCGTCTTCTGATGATGGAGACTCCTTCCAAGAGGATGTTCATGATCCGGAATGGGAAAACTTTTGTGGCTCCCCTGGAGGAGGCCTCGTTCGCCGGCATGAAAGATTATTACTCTTCTTTGGCCGATCTTTTTGAGAATAAGCTGGTCGAGATTCTCGCCTCCAAGGCTTGTTCCGTGAAATTCCCTGAGAAGGTCGTTTTGGCTTGCCCTTCCTCGGAGAAGAACTTCATAGGGAATTTCCCCTTCGGTTCGTGGTATCCTCTGAGCGGGCATAATTTCTTCGGGATATATTGGCGTAACGAGTGGGGGACACACGATTTCGACATAAGTTTTGTCAACCTCGGAGGGCACAAAGTCGGTTGGAACAGCGTCTATAATACAGGGCATGCTGTTTATTCTGGTGATATGACCAATGCTGACCCCGAAGCCAGCGAGATCCTGTATTGCAAAGGGACCAGTGACGATGGCATCATATTCTGCAACCGTTACAATGGGGAACAGGGGAGCCGTTTCCGCTTCTTTTTCGGGCAGGAAGAGATTGTCGACATGAAGAGGAATTATATGGCCGATCCTAATAACATGGTTGTCAATGAGGATCTGACGTCTGATCTTCGTCAATCCATGATCGCCGCCGTGAGCGGTGGTAAGATATTCCTGATGAGTCTTGGGGTTGGGAATTCCCGGGTCAGCTCAGGGATGGATTCAGCTGACAAGTCTGCGATCATAGCCAGAAAATCAGCTTGTTTTGTGGATCTGAAGACCCTCCTACTCAAGTCTGGATTCAGGGAAGTGGCTCAGGGTGAGAAGGCTGACCTTGACCTTGAGGATCTCCACAAGGACACTCTGATCAGTCTTTTTTCTCCTGCCCGTCCTCAGGCTTAAATGATTTGTACTTGAATCGGCGTATCTTCTGGGTCGCGGTTTTTTCGAAATCCTCTTTCATGGCATCAACCTCACCGATGTTGGACTGCTTTCCGACACGTTTGTTGACGTAATCCATGACAGCCTTTTTCTTAGCCTCGAGGTTCTCGAAGAACTTCTCTTCCTTCTCGATCATACCCCAGTCAATGACGTTCTCATCGAATTTCACAAGTGCCACGAGTTTACCGTCACGTTCGATGACAAGAGATTCGTTGACACCTCTCATGTTATTGATGACCTGCTCGATCTCTTCAGGGTAGATGTTCTCGCCGGAAGGGCCAACGATCATGTTGCCTAGACGTCCTTTTATGTAGTACCTGCCTTTGGAGTCCATGCAGGCGAGATCATTTGTCCGGAACCATCCGTCATCGGTCAGTGCGGCGCGGGTTCGTTCCGGATCCCTGTAGTAACCCAGCATGACATTGTCTCCCTTGGCGATAATCTCACCTTCGCCGGTCGCAGGATCGACATTCTGGAGCTTTACCTGGACGTTGTAGGCCGGTACACCGATTGAGCCTACCACTGTCTTCCCGACGCAAGCGTTGGTGATAAGCGGTGCTGTCTCGGTGAGGCCGTAACCGATGGCGTAAGGGAAATGAGCCTTGTTGAGGAATTCCTCAACCGTGGAGTCAAGCTTGGATCCTCCAATACCGAAGAACTTCAACTTGCCGCCAAAAGACTTGTATAACTTCTTGCCGACTAGCCAATAAAGGATCCTGGGCATTTTCTTTCTCATCCAGGATAATGTGCGGCTTCTCTCAATGGTGGGAAGGACACTGTTCCTGTACACTTTCTCGATGATAAGAGGAACGGCGCACATTATGGTGGGCCGAACTTTCTTCATCGCATCCATTAGAATGGATGGTGTCGGTGGTTTCTTTATATAATACACGCAGCCGCCGACAAAGAGAGGATAGAGAACGCTGAAGGCCATCTCATAGGTGTGAGACATCGGGAGGATTGAAAGCCAGCGGTCCTTCTTCCCGGCCGGTTGGGCGTGGAAAGCGGCTATGATGTTCTGGCAGAAATTGCGATGGCTCAGCATCACTCCCTTCGCGTTGCCGGAAGTTCCTGAGGTGTAGATGATTGAGGCAAGGTCATCAGCTTGTGGTTCACTGGAATGCCCTTCGCAGGTGAAGGCATGGTCGTCTTTCTTGATGAACTCGAAAGTCTCGATGTCTATGACAAGGGTGAGCTTTTCCTTGACCTCATCTGAGAGCTTCTTCAGAAGACGCCTTGAGATGAATATCGCCTTGCACTCTGAGTGGGTGAGTATGTTTGTAACCTCGCTCTCTGAAGAGTCCGGGAGGATAGGAACTGTCACCCTCCCGAAAGGAACGCATGAGAACATGGCGACAGTCCAGTTAGGCATGTTGTTGGACAATATCGCCACCTTATCTCCAGCGCTTATCCCGAAGCGGTTGAAACGCTGGGAAAGCTCCAGACACTTATGTTTGAAACTGTCGTAGGTGTATTCCTGCCCTCCATCCACGAAACATGAAAGCGGTCTCTTGGCGAAGGTGTCGGTCGCCATCTCGAATAGTTTGGACAGGGTGGTCACATAATTCTCCCTGCTCTGTCTCAAAAGGGTCTGGATTGACATCGCGCTATATTAATGTGTGACAAATCCTTCAGGGTGCTTACCTTGGAGCCCCATCTGCTCATATATACCTTGGATACGCTCAGTGTCGGCTCTGGCATCATCGGTCAGTTCCACTTTCTCGCCGGCGCTGACTCTTTTGCGGCCCCAGTCGAAATACCCCAGGTAAACCGGGCAGCCTACGGCCTTCGCTATCACGTGATAGCCTGTTTTCCACCTCTTGGTGGCCTTTCGTGTGCCCTCAGGGGCTATCGCGAGTATGAAGGTGTCATCTCCTTCCATATGGTCAATAAGGCTCTTGACCATCGCCGTAGCATTGCTCCTGTCCACGGGTACGGCTCCCATCCTCTTGATGAGTGGACCTATCGGCCAGAAGAAAAACTCCTTTTTTATCATAACCCTGGCCTTTTGCGCGGCGAATTGGGTGTAAAACAGGTATGAAACGATGAAGTCCATCGCCGATGTGTGGGGAACTCCCAGGATTATGGCCTTTTTTTCAGGGACAGGACCTCCGACAGTGGTCCATCCCATCTTCTTCAGCATCCATCCGCAGAATTGTGCCCAACGTGTCATATTCCTAATAGTTAAATATTAATATCTTCCAGCTCTTCCTCGGACTTAAGGTTGGCTCTGATGAAGTTCTGGCGGTCTATGGTGTTGTCACCCATGTAGAACTCCATTATGTCCGCTATCGATTCCTCGTCCGATAGTTTCACGAGATCCAGCCTCATGTCCTCACCGATGAAATCCACGAACTCATCAGAGGATATCTCTCCAAGACCTTTGAACCTTGTGATCTGGACAGATGTTTTCAATGCCTTAACAGCCTTCTCTTTCTCATCGGAGGAGTAGCAATAACGCCTTTCCTTCTTGTTCGCCACCCTGAATAGGGGCGTTTGGAGTATATGGACGTGGCCTCGGCGGATGAGATCCGGGTAATACTTCATGAAAAATGTCAGGACCAGCATCCGGATGTGCATCCCGTCGTCATCAGCATCTGTGGCGACAATGATGTTATTGTAACGGAGGTTGTCAAGGTCGTCCTCGACACCGAGGGCTGAGATGAGAAGGTTAAGCTCTTCATTTTCAGCGACTCTCTTGCGACTTTCCTTGTAGCAGTTGATAGGCTTCCCCCTGAGGCTGAACACAGCCTGGTACTCGGCGTTTCTGACTTTCGTGATAGTTCCGGACGCGGAGTCTCCCTCAGTTATGAATATGCTGGTCTTCTCTGCCATCTCCTCCTTGCCCTTGGGCATCTTGTCGCAGAAGTGATAGCGGCAGTCTCTGAGTTTGCGGTTATACACATTGGCCTTTTTGTTGCGCTCACGGGTCTTTTTCTGGATTCCCGCTATCTCTTCGCGCTCAGCCTGTGATTCCTTAATCTTGTTCTCAATGATCGGGACGACATCGAGATGGATCCTGAGGTAATTGTCAAGATGTCTGGCGACGAAGTCGTTGACGAATGACCTGATGGTCGGCCCCCTGTCTATCTCCAGTGAGCCATCTGGATTCTGTATCTTCTTGCCATGCTCGTCGGTCTTGTACTTCTCCCACATGTATGTGGAACCGAGCTTGGTCTTTGTCTGCCCCTCGAAATTAGGCTCCTGTATTTGGATGCTGATGGCTCCGATGATGCCTTGGCGGCAGTCCTCGGGCTTGTAGTCTTTCTTGAAATAGTCCTTGAGGGTCTTCGCGATAGCCTCCCTGAACGCCGCGAGGTGGGTCCCGCCGTCCCTGGTGTTCTGGCCATTCACGAATGAGGATATATTCTCACCGTAGGAGTTGCCGTGGGTCAGCACGACCTCGATGTCGTCATCCTCCAGATGTATCGGTTCGTACAGGGGAGTCTCTGACATATTCTCCCTCACGAGATCCAGAAGGCCGTTGTCGGACTTATAGGAAGCTCCGTTCAAGACCAGAGTCAGACCTTTTTTGAGGTAGGAATAGTTCTTCACCATGGTCTCGACATAGTCCATGTTGAACTCGAAGCCGCCGAACATCTCGTTGTCCGGGGTGAAGACCACCAGAGTCCCGTTCTTCTCGTTGACCTTGTCCTTTTTGCCGCTTTCCTTCAACTCACCTCGCTCATAGCTTGCCCATGAGCTTTCTCCCTCGCGGAAAGACTCCACATAAAACTTCTCGGAAAGGGCGTTGACAGCCTTGGTTCCCACACCGTTGAGACCGACGGATTTCTTGAAAACCTTGTCGTCGAATTTACCTCCGGTGTTGAGCTCGCTGGTCGCCTTGACAACTGACCCAAGGGGGATTCCGCGGCCGAAGTCCCTGATCTTGACTTGTTTATCTTCAATGTCTATAAGGACCTTGTTGCCGAATCCGGCCGAGAACTCGTCAATGCAGTTGTCAACGATCTCCTTCAGGAGAACGTAAATACCGTCTCCAGGATTGGAACCGTTTCCCAAACGGCCGATGTACATTCCAGGCCTGCGCCGGATGTGCTCGACACCTTCCAGGGTCTTAATATTGGCGTCTGTGTATTCCTCAAATGTCCGTTTCTCTGCCATTTACTTTTTCAGTTGATGCTAAATCATACAAATTTACTAACTTTTGGCGGGATTTGAAAATCACGTCATATTCAAGTTTGGAAAGGTATTTGCAAAAGGCATATTCCTGAAACATGTCAGTCATGAGAAGAAGCGTTATTTCCATACTCTTCACGGTTATCCTGACCGTCCTGTGCCAGACCTCATACGGTCAGGGCTCGGGGCCTGACAACACCTTCGGGGGCGTTGTCAAGCTGGACAAGATCGTGCATGATTTCGGGGATATCCTTGTTTCCGACGGACCGGTATCCGCTACTTTCACCGCCACCAACATCGGGGAAAAACCTGTGGTGATTTACAATGTGGTCTCTTCCTGCGGGTGCACTGACGTGGAGTGGACCAGGCAGCCATTGAAACCCGGAGAGAAGGGAACCATCAAGGCCACCTACAAGAATGACGAGGGTGGATATCCTTTCGATAAGAATCTGACAGTGTATTTCTCTGAGCCCAAGCAGCCTGTTATCCTTCGTCTAAGAGGGGAGAGTCATAAGAAGAAACTCAGCCTCGGGGAATTGTACACGATCCGTTTCGGCAATCTCGGATTCAAGTCCGTTGACATAAAGGCTGGAAATCTATCCCAGGGGCAGAGCAAGAGCGGAGAGGCGCTGGTGGCGAATCTTGGTTCCAAACCATTGAATGTGAAGTTCGAGAATGTCAGTGAAGGCTTGACATTGACTCTATCGCAAAACCCTATCCCTGCAGGCGCCACCGCCAAGCTGGTTTATACAGTAAAGGCGGACAGGAGTCTTTGGGGCAAAAACTATTATTACGCCACCCCAGTAGTGGATGGCCGTGTCTATAAGGCATCGGTGCATCCTTCCTCTGAGCCTGCGGTGGAAGCCGCTGGCACTGAGGCTGTAGTGGCGGATCCTAATCCGGAGCTCGGCTCAGGGAAGTCCAAGATAGGTTTTTACGCCATAACCAAAGAAGACTTCTCATCTTTCACGAAAGAGCAGCGTGAACAGGCATCAGTTCCTGTGGCATCGGAGAGTACCTTCACATTCGGGAAAGTCAAGTCAGGAACTATAGTAAAGGCTTCGTTCGAGATCGCTAACAAAGGTAAAAGCCCGTTCAAAGTTTATAAGGTTGACTCAGAGAGTTCACGGGTTAAGGTGTCCCAATTCCAGGATATCGCCCCCGGTTCCAAGGGAAAGCTCGAGGCCGAACTGGACACTGCGACCTTGCCGAAAGGGGAGTGCCTTATCATACTGACACTTATAACAAATTCCCCTTCCAGGCCCATCATGAACCTTTTTCTCACAGGTTGGATAGATTGATTTTTTAGTTTATATTTGCAAATCAAATTTTAGGTATTATGGCTTACAAGATTTCTGAGACTGATTGCATCGCTTGCGGAACTTGCGCTGGAGAGTGCCCTCAGGGCGCCATCCACGAGGGCGATTTCTACACCATCGACCCTGAGGTCTGCATTGATTGTGGCACCTGCGCTGACGCTTGCCCTATGGGCGCTATCAGCCCTGGCGAGTAATCTCCGTTAAACGTGTCGTAAACTCCGTGCCGTTTGGTGCGGAGTTTTTATTGAAACAAAGATTTATTCGAGATATGAAGAAGTTATTGATACTCATCGCTATCGTCCTGGCCGGCTCAACAATGGCCGGGGCGCAGCAGCTGCCCAACGATCCTGCCGTCAGGAAAGGAAAGCTGGACAATGGCTTGACTTATTACATCAGGTACAATGACAAACCGGCCCAGAGGGCGGAGTTCTACCTGGCCACCAACGTGGGTGCTATCCAAGAGAATCCAGACCAGGATGGTCTGGCCCATTTCCTTGAGCACATGTGCTTCAATGGGACCAAGAATTTTCCTGGGAAAGCCCTCTTGAACTGGCTTCAGAGCATCGGTGCCTCTTTCGGCGGTAACGTCAACGCTTCCACAGGTATCGACCAGACCCAGTATATGCTCAATAATATACCCCTGGTTCGTGAGACCGTCGTTGACACCTGCCTCCTCATCCTTCATGATTATTCCCACTTCGTGACTAATGATCCTGTGGAGATTGACAAGGAGAGGCCGGTGATTATCGAGGAGAGGCGCAGCCGCCGCAACGCCCAGTGGAGGACCTTCGAGCGTTCCCTTCCTTATTATTATGGTGACAATAAGTACTCCACTTGCACGCTCATCGGCAGCCAGGAGAATCTCGAGACCTTCAAGCCCGAGAGCCTTGTGGCTTTCTACCAGACATGGTACCATCCTGGTAACCAGGCAGTTGTGGTGGTTGGTGACGTGGATGTGGATGCCGTTGAGGCCAAGATTAAGAGAATATGGGCGGATATCCCTGCCGCTGAGAATCCAAAGCCTAAGGCAAAATACACCTTGACTGAGTTCACTGAGCCTAGGGTTGGAATCATCACCGATCCTGAGACCACCATGCCCACTGTCGAGATCCTTTGGGAGAGTGACGCCCGTGATGAGGCCATGAACAGCACCCCGGCTGGATTCTCCATGGACCTTATCGAGACTCTGGTCTCCAACGTGATGTCAGAGCGTCTCACAGATATCACTTCCAAGGCTGACGCGCCTTTCCTTCAGGGTATGTTCGGTATAGGCAAGCTCTGCGAGGACTTTGAGGCCGTGATGGGCCGTGTGGCCCTCAAGGAGGACAACATCCTCGGTGGTTTAGAGTCATTCCTCGTTGAGATTCAGAAGATGAGCCGTTTCGGCTTTTCCGAGGGGGAGGTCACCAGGGCTAAGGATAACATCCTGGCATCTCTTGAGAAAGCCGCCAATGAGGCTGGCACCAGGAAGAACCCCGAGTTCGTCCATCCGCTCATCAGCAACTTCTTCGACAACCAGGCCTACATGGAGCCTCAGGCTGAGTATGAGCTAGCCAAGGCTTTCCTCGCGCAGATTGACGCCAATATCCTCAACCAAATGGTATCCCAGATCATCCCGGAAGGGAATATGGTCATGATTTACAGCGGCCCCCAGAAGGACGGAATCGCCACCCCTTCAAAGGAGCAGTTACTTTCCGCCTTCGAGGATGCCAAAGCAGCTGAGATTGAGGCTCCCGCTGAGGAAACCGCCACCGAGCCATTCATGGATCCTTCTGTCTTGAAAGGATCTTCAGTTAAGAAGAGCCGCGCGTCTCTTTATGGTTCCACTGAGTGGACCCTGAAGAATGGAGTTAAGGTCATTGTCCTTCCTACCGATCACAAGAAAGACCAGATATTGTTCACATTATATAAAGCTGGCGGGCAGAACCTCATTCCTGATGAGGACATGGCTTCTTTCGATGGTACCGTTTACGGCACATTCGACGCGATGCAAGGAGTGTCCAAGTTTAAGAGCACGGAAGTCACCAAGATGCTTTCCGGAAAGAATCTTAAGGTCGGCGCTTTCGTTGACGGGCTCTACAATGGGGTCAGCGGCTCATCTTCTGTCAAAGACCTTGAGACCGCTCTCCAGTTGCTTTATTTGACTTTCACCGATCCCCGTTTTGACCAGGAGGAATGGGATAACGCGATTGCCCAACTGAGGGCTGTGCTGCCTAATGCTCTGGGTACGCCGCAGTTCAAGTTGCAGAAGGACCTCAGCGATTTCCTTTATGGAGGTAATCCCAGGAGACAGTTCATCTCTATGGAGACCCTTGAGAAGGCTAATCTCCAAACAGTAGAGACCTACTACCGCAAAATGTTCGCCTCCGCTGCCGGGAGCGTTATGGTTATCACCGGAGACGTGGATGTTGAGACGTTGAAACCATTGGTGGAGAAATATGTGGGATCTCTCCCGAAGGGCAAGAAGGCAAAGGGCATCAAGGATCTTGCCCCTAGAATTGTAAAGGGGGAGAACATAAAGACCATCCAGACAGACATGGAGACTCCTAAGTCCACTGTGGTTGAGGTTTATTCTGATTACAGGCCTTATACAGTGAAGGATGATGTGTTGGCGAAAGCGGTCAGCTATGTGCTTGATCAGATCTATGTCGACACTATGCGTGAGGATGAGGGTGGAACCTATGGTGCATCCTCTTCCGCCAGCGCTGGTCTGGAGCCCGAGCCTATGTACTTGATGCAAGTCGCTTTCGAGTGCAAGCCGGATATGGCCGACAAGCTAAGGGCTATGGCAAGGGACGAGTTCCGCAAGCTTGCTGAGAATGGTCCGACCGACGAGCAGTTCTCTCGTACACTGGAGAACTTCAAGAAGAATATCCCTGAGAACAGGATCAGCAACAGCTACTGGATGAATAATCTGGTCAGGTTCGCCAAGTTCGGGTTTGATTACGACAAGGAGTATGAGGAAGCTGTGGCATCTCTGACCAAGGAGGGAATCAAGGAGGCGGCCCGTAAGCTTTACGAGTCGGGCAATTTCCTTGAGTTCGCGCAGATGCCAGGGAAGACCACCGAATAGGGATTACGCTGATTGATGTTGACCGGCGCCGGCTTTGTCTGGTGCCGGTCATTTTTTTTATATGAATTTTTTGAAAAAATTATTGTTTTTCATAAATTATTTATATATTTGCCAAAGACACATAAAACTATTCATTATGATCACTTGGTGGAATTCACTCAGTAGTATGATGCAGGTCCTGTGGGCGATAACCCTCTCGGCCACGCTAATCTTTATCATCCAAACCATCCTCACCTTCCTCGGTGTCGGGGGAGAAGGGGGAGTTGACGCCGATGTCAGCGGCGATGTGGATCTGGGAGGGGCGGACGGCTCTTTCGATGCCGACCCTTCCATGAACCTTCTCACATTCCGTAACTTCGTGAACTTCTGTCTCGGCTTTGGATGGACTGCGGTGCTGATGCGCGATAAAATCGGTTCCGACTTCCTTCTGGTGCTTCTTGCCATCATCGTCGGAGTGGCTCTCGTAGCTGCCGTGATGTGGCTGTTCAAGTGGCTGAGCGGGATGCAGCAGAGCGGTAACATCAACGTCCACACCGCTGCCATCGGTTGCGAAGGCAAGGTGTATCTCTCAATCCCAGGCGAGCGCAAAGGTGAAGGAAAGGTCCAGATCACCATCAATAACGCTGTCCGTGAATATGACGCTCTTTGCGAGGGCGATACCATCCCCACCGGCGCCCCGATCAAGGTTGTCGGTGTCATCAATGAGCACACCCTCCTTGTGGAGGAGATAACCCCTACAATCATCTAATCTTACATAATTATGGACATTACTCTTATTCTCATCATCGTCGCCGTCCTCTTTGTGACGTTCGCGGCCATTCTTAAACGCTACAAGCGCTGCCCTTCAGACAAGATCCTGGTCATTTACGGTAAGACTGGCAAGAACAGGAGCGGGTCCATCTCATCCGCGAGGTGTATCCATGGTGGTGCGGCTTTCATCTGGCCTGTGTTCCAGGATTATGCTTTCCTGGATCTCAAGCCTATATCCATTGAGTGCAACCTGACCAATGCCCTTTCGAAGCAGAACATCCGTGTTGACGTTCCTTGCCGCTTCACAGTCGGTATATCCACAGAGGCTGACAGTATGACCAACGCCGCTGAGCGTTTGCTCGGGCTCTCGACTGACAGCATCCAGAACATAGCCACTGATATCCTCTTCGGACAGCTCCGTCTCGTCATCGCGACGATGGACATCGAGGAGATCAACGCCGACCGTGACAAGTTCCTCGCCGCCGTCAGCCAGAACGTTGAGGCTGAGCTTCGTAAGATTGGTCTGAAACTCATCAACGTCAATGTCACCGACATCCGTGACGAGTCCGGCTATATCGAGGCTCTTGGAAAGGAAGCTGCCGCCAAGGCTATCAATGACGCTAAGAAGAGTGTTGCTGAGCAGAACCGTTTCGGTGAGATCGGAAAGGCTGAGGCTGATAGGGATAAGGACATCCGAATCGCTGAGACTCAGAGAGATACCCGTATCAAGACCGCTGCTGCCAACGCTCTTGCGGTTCAGGGAGAGAACACCTCTAAGATTGAGATCGCTAACTCCGACGCCGCCCGTCGTGAGAAGGAGGCTGAGGCCGCCCGCCTCGCTGTGGCAGCAGAGAAAGTCCAGGCCGCTAAGGCTCTTCAGGAGGCATACCAGAGTGAGCGCGACGCTGAGCTTGCCCGTGCTGAGAGGGAGAAAGCCACTCAGCAGGCCAACATCGTAGTTCCCGCGCAGATTGACAAGGAGCGCCTGATCATCGAGGCGGAGGCTCAGGCTGAGAAACTTCGCAGAACCGCGAAGGGAGAGGCTGACGCTATCTACGCCAAGATGGAGGCCCAGGCCCGCGGTACCCTCGAGATCCTAACCAAGCAGGCAGACGGTTTCGCCCAGTTGGTCGGTGCGGCTGAGGGTGACGCCCAGAAGGCTGTGCTCATGATGATCTCCGACCGTCTGCCTGAGCTCGTCAAGACTCAGGTCGAGGCCGTGAAGGGCATCAAGATCGACAAGGTAACCGTCTGGGACGGTAATGGCGGAAAGGATGGTAAGACTTCCACCGCTAATTTCATCTCCGGTCTGATGGGTTCGGTTCCTCCACTCCAGGATCTTTTCAAGATGGCTGGAATGAGCCTTCCTGAATATATGAAAGGAAAGGAGGTTCCCGAGGATCAGGGAACAGGCAAAAAGGAGGTTAAGTAGTTATGCCGATAATTGTTAATGTCGATGTGATGCTTGCCAAGCGGAAGATGACTTCCGCGGAATTGGCTGAGAAGATCGGCATCTCCGCCGTGAATCTCTCGATCCTCAAGACCGGCAAGGCCAAGGGTGTCAGGTTCAGCACGCTCGACGCTATCTGCAAAGCGCTTGACTGCCAGCCCGGTGACCTGCTGGAATACCGTCCACCTGAGCCCGGAGTCTCTGAAGAGACTCTGTGACTATAGGGAAGCGAATAGTATTCGTATTACGGAAGTACTTGTTAATCAATTAGAAACTAAATCAGATGGTGTCTAAATAGGCACCATCTGGTTTTGTATTGTCCGGTTAATCATCTGTTTCTGCGACACGGCAAGTATTTTTTAGTATATTTGAGCATTATGAGAAAAACACTATTCATTTCTTTAAGCCTTCTGCTTGCTTGTTGCGCAGGTGCTCCTAAGAGCGAAGTCGCCAATATCGCCACTATCCGTGACGGATGGCGCGGAAAAACTATCGAGACCAAGAATCTAGGCTCACAGCCCAATGTGATGCAATTGTTGCGGGCCTTCAATGAGGTCTGGCCATCTGCCGGGGCGGATTCCATCATCACCGAGGCGGGGGATAGGCTTTTTGTTTCTAATGATGTCACAGAAGGAGGTTCCGGAAAAGTTTTCGTGGATTGCGAAGATTTCTTTATCGCCACGTTCAATCCAGGGAATACTGGCGACAAGAGGACTGAGGCCCGCACATATTCAAGGGAAAACGGTCACACTTTGTTCGCTGTCCTTTTGGAACAAGTCCATACGGAGGAGATGGAGTTCTGCTGCTTTTATGACTATGATCCCTCGACAGGCGTCATGACTCCTGAGGACGAGCCTTATGCCGATTTCAAACCCCAACATGCGGGTTCTATCTTGACTTATTGGTTGACAGAGGGAGATTATGACCAGGATATAATCATCGTCGAGACTTCGCCGGATGACAGCTACCCGACCGCATACCATCATTATACCTTCAACGGGATGAAACACGAGTTCAGTTATTGGAGCAACGAGTTCATCTATCCCGAGTATGAGGATGAGCATGATTTCTTGCCCGAGGAAGCTGTTCTCAGGGCAGAGTCTGAGAATTACTGGTTATATACATCTGTCGCTGAGCCAGCCTCTGATGATGATCCCGAGATCACCGTGTTGTGGGTAAGGAGCAAAGAGGATGACGTGGTTACACAGATTTGTGTCACTTCCCCGGACTCTGAACCTAAATGGGCCTCCATGACGGACGGGAACGCTATCCCGGTCAAAGTGGGAAGCGGGGACATAGCGGTTGTCGAGAATGTCCAGGCTGTCCCGTGGGATCCTGACAAGTTCTACCTTGACGGCTGCCCGGATGCCAGGAACATCTGGTCTTACATTATTGACGTCAGCGACCCTGACAATGTCAGGGCGATTCAGTTCCCTTCTACGGAGGGATTCATCTCGTTCGACTCAGCTAAGCGGCGGATCCACCTTGGGGCATATCGCTACCACGATGAGGGTGGACGTTATTCGGTCGAGCAGGTCTATACTATTGACGGAAAGTTTATATCAGAAGAAGTAATTGGAGATGAATAAGTTATTGGTTTTATTGGCTATCCTTATCCCGACAGTGTCCTCTTATGCCCAGGTGATTAAGTCTGGGACAATGTGGTACAAAGGTGGGGACAACTACACCGCTACGGTGCAGGAGGATGGCACGATCATGATGGACTCGATGTCCGAAGGCCAGGAAATGCAGTTCAAGATGGTTCCGGACGGGGACAAGAAAAACGCTTTTGTTGTTGCCAAAGGCCCCAGCGAGTATGCTGATATGCCTTTCCCGGAGGGATACAAGATTCGTTATCGCCATCAGGATGGGATGAAAGTTCTATGTGTTTATAATCTGGAGGGACACCTGCATACAACCTTTAACTGGACTCCTGATGAAAGCCGTCACAATAACATCTGGACTTGGATTCCTCAGCTAAAAGGTGTTTACACTCTTCAGCCCGATGGGTACCAGATCATTATCAATGATATGACGGTGACTGTGGAAGGTGTGGATGGAGAATATGAGGTCCAGACCTTCAATGACATCGCCAATGGGGTTGTGAAGATATCTCACGAATGGGTAAATGGTTACTTCGAGATGGTTCCCACACTAAATGGATTCAGAGTCTATCAGGGGAGCTTTGATGAATATGGTATGTTCCAGCGTTCGGGTGAGCCATATTCCCTCGTTGAATCAGATCCGTGGAAAGGCCGTTTCGACTTCGCTTCAACCTTGCTGCTCAATACTGGCATACTGGGCAAATACAAGCGTTCCACTCTTCGAATAATGCGTAATGAGATTCTTGCCCGTCACGGCTATGTGTTCCAGTCTAAGGACCTTAAGGAATATTTTGAGGGTCAGCCCTGGTACAAGCCGGCTGAGAGTGATTCCGGCATAGCCCTCTCTTTCATCGAGCAACTCAACGTTGAGATGATCAAGACCGCCGAGGCCGATCCCGATCACGACGAATACGTCTGGGAAGAATAAGGTTCCCGGCAAGATAAAAGGAAAGGGCTGACCAAAACGGTCAGCCCTTCACTTTTGGTTTGAAGCGGAACTACTTCCCGGCGAGGCGGGCGTAGGTGCCGTAACGGACCTTGGCGAATTCCTCGGTGAGGGTCAGGAGTTCCTGGGCCCTGTCGGGGAACAGCTTGTACAGGGAAGCGAACCTGACCTCACCCTTCAGGAAGTCCTGGAACTTGGTCCAGTCAGGCTCCTTGGAGTCAAGCGAGAACGGGTTCTTGCCCTGGGCCTCGAGATCGGGGTTGTACCTGTAAAGGTGCCAGTAGCCGCAATCCACGGCAAGCTTCTCTTCCTTCTGGCTCAGTCCCATGCCAGCCTTAAGACCATGGTTGATACAAGGGGCGTAAGCGATGATGAGGGAAGGACCGTCGTAAGCCTCGGCCTCCTTGATGGCATTGAGGTACTGTGCGGGAGAAGCTCCCATAGCGACCTGGGCCACGTAAACATAGCCGTAGCTGATGGCCATCATGCCGAGATCCTTCTTGCGGATCTTCTTACCTGAAGCGGCGAACTTGGCGATGGCACCAGCAGGGGTAGACTTGGAGCTCTGACCACCGGTGTTCGAGTAGACCTCGGTGTCAAGAACGAGCACATTGACATTCTTGCCGGAGGCGAGGACGTGGTCCAGACCGCCGTAGCCGATGTCATAAGCCCAACCGTCACCACCGAATATCCACTGGCTACGAGCGGCGATAAAGCGCTTGTATTCAAGGAGCCTTGAGCAGCAGTCGCACTTGCAACCCTCAGCGAGAGGAACAATTTTGTCAGCCACCTCACGGGTGACAGCGGCGTTCTCCTTGTTGTCGAGCCACTGCTGGGCGAGAGCCTTGATGTCCTCACCGCAGCATTCGCAGGTGGTGATCTGGGCCATGATGTTGGCCACAGTCTCGCGGGCGCGGTCGGATCCGATCTTCATTCCAAGACCGAACTCCGCGTTGTCCTCGAAGAGGGAATTCTGCCATGCGGGACCGTGTCCCTGGGCATTGACGCAGTAAGGGGAGGCGGGGAAGGAAGCTCCATAGATGGAGGAGCAACCTGTGGCGTTGGCTATCATCATCCTGTCTCCGAAGAGCTGGGTGATATTCTTGATGTAAGGAGTCTCACCGCAACCGGCGCAGGCGCCGCTGAACTCGAAGAGAGGCTGGGCGAACTGAGAGTTCTTCACGTTGGCAGCCTTGTTCACGACATCCTCCTTATAACCGACCTTGGAGTGGAGCCAGTTGAAGTTCTCCTGCTCCTGGTGCTGGTCGAGGGCGGAAACCATGACGAGGGCCTTCTCCTTGGCGGGGCACACATCAACGCAATTGCCGCAACCTGTACAGTCATCGACAGAGGTGGCGAGAGCGAAGGTGTATTCCTTCAGAACAGCCTTGCCAGCGGTCTTCTTAAGCCCTGCGGGAGCCTTCTCGGCCTCCTCGGCTGTGAGAAGGAACGGACGGATAGCGGCGTGAGGGCAAACGAAGGCGCAGGTGTTACACTGGATACACTTGTCAGGATCCCAGCTGGGCACCATGACAGCGACACCACGCTTCTCGAAAGCGGCGGTACCGGCGGGCATAGTGCCGTCCATGTAAGGCAGGAACGCGCTGACAGGCAGTGAGTCACCGTTCTGGGAATTGACCACATCGGCAATCTCCTTGACGAAGGCGGGAGCGAGACGATCCTTGTTGGGAGTCTCGAATTTAGCGCTGATCTCAGCCCACTCGGCAGGGATTGTGACCTCGGTGTACTCACCACCACGGTCGACGGCTGCAGAGTTCATATTCACGACATTCTCACCCTTCTTGCCGTAGCTCTTGACGATGGCGTCTTTCATGTACTTGACAGCGTCCTCGTAAGGGATAATGCCGGTGATCTTGAAGAAAGCGGACTGGAGGATGGTGTTGGTCCTGTTGCCGAGTCCGATTTCAGAGGCGATCTTGGTGGCGTTGATGATGTAAAGCTTGATGTGCTTCTTGCCGATGATGGCCTTGACATTCTCAGGGATTCTCTTGACGGTCTCAGCCTCATCCCAGAGGGAATTGAGCAGGAGGGTGCCACCGTCCTTGATGCCCTTGAGGACATCGTATTTCTCAAGATATGAAGGCACGTGGCAGGCCACAAAGTCAGGGGTGCTCACGAGGTAAGGGGCCTTGATGGGAAGGTCGCCGAAACGAAGGTGTGAGCAAGTGTAACCGCCGGACTTCTTGGAGTCATAGTCGAAATATGCCTGGCAATACTTGGGAGTATGGCTACCGATGATCTTGATGGTGTTCTTGTTGGCACCGACAGTACCGTCAGAGCCGAGTCCATAGAACTTGCACTCGGTGGTTCCGGGCTTGACTATTGAGATCTCCTCCTTGAGGACGAGTGACTTGAAGGTCACGTCATCAACGATGCCGATTGTGAAGTCATTCTTGGGCTCCTTGAACTCGAGGTTGTCAA
Source organism: Bacteroidales bacterium (assembly GCA_017557535.1). GTDB lineage: Bacteria > Bacteroidota > Bacteroidia > Bacteroidales > UBA932 > Cryptobacteroides. The sequence goes on from JAFYYM010000075.1 coordinate 18,924, forward strand.
AGACAGCCACGATCTGAGCGGGAGTGGTGTCCTTTGAGGACAGTCCGTAGCGACCACCGATCACAAGCGGAGCGTTCTCCTTGCCCTGGAAGAGGGCCTTGACATCCAAGAAGAGAGGCTCTCCAAGAGCTCCGGGCTCCTTGGTCCTGTCGAGGACAGCGATCCTCTTGACGGTCTTGGGGAGGACTTTCATGAAATACTTCTCTGCGAAAGGCCTGTAGAGATGAACGGTAACCAAACCGTACTTCCTTCCCTGGCCGGCGAGATAGTCAATGGTCTCCTTGATGGTCTCCGTGACAGATCCCATCGCCACGATGATGTTCTCGGCATCGGGGGCTCCGTAATATGTGAACGGGCGGTACTCGCGACCGGTCAGCTCGCTGATCTCACCCATGTAGCGCGCCACGATGTCCGGAACGGCCGCATAAACGTTGTTCCTGGACTCAACGGCCTGGAAATACACGTCACCATTCTGAGCGGTACCTCTGGTGACAGGAGCATCAGGATTCAGGGCCCTGTCGCGGAAAGCCTTGAGAGACTTCTCGCTCACCATACCCTTGAGGGCTTCCTCATCGAGAGCCTCGATCTTCTGGATCTCGTGGCTTGTGCGGAAACCGTCAAAGAAATGAAGGAACGGGACGCTCGACTTGATGGCGGCCAAATGCGCGACAGCGGCGATGTCCTGGGCCTCCTGGACGGAACCAGAGGCAAGAAGGGCGAAGCCAGTCTGGCGGCAGGCCATCACGTCCTGATGGTCTCCGAAAATGGAGAGAGCGTGGGACGCGAGGGCGCGGGCGGACACGTGGAAGACACCGGGAAGAAGCTCTCCGGCGATCTTGTACATGTTCGGGATCATAAGGAGAAGACCCTGGGAAGCCGTGTAGGTGGTGGTGAGGACTCCGGCCTGGAGGGAGCCGTGTACAGCTCCCGAGGCACCGGCCTCGCTCTCCATCTCAGTGACGCTCACGGTTTCGCCCCAAAGATTCTTTTTCCCGTGGGCAGCCCATTCGTCGATGTTCTCCGCCATGGGAGAAGAAGGGGTGATAGGGTAAATGCAGGCGTTCTCGCTGAAAAGGTAAGCGACGTTCGCCACAGCGGTGTTACCATCACAAGTGATAAATTTCTTTTCTTTTGCCATATCGTTTTTAAATGTGAATATTAGTTAGAGTGTTGATATTCCCTCAATGGTGATGTCCTCGGCTCCACCGGAGATTCTCTTGACAAGTCCCTGAAGCACTGTGCCAGGACCAATCTCCATGAAATAACCGGCTCCGTCGGCGATCATGTTCTCCACACTGGCTGTCCATCTCACGGGAGAAGTGAGTTGCTTGAGCAGGTTCTCCTTGATTAGCGTCGGGTCAGTTGTGGGCTTCGCGGTGACATTCTGGTAAATAGGGCATACAGGAGCGACAATCTCAGTCTCCTGGATCGCCTTGCCTAGCTCTATTCTCGCGGGCTCCATGAGAGGGGAGTGGAAAGCGCCTCCAACCTGAAGCGGGAGAGCTCTCTTGGCTCCGGCGGCCTTAGCGGCCTCGCAGGCCTTATCAATCGCTTCTTTCTCTCCGGAGATGACTATCTGACCGTGGCAGTTGAAATTGGCGGGAATCACTATCCCATCAATGCCAGAGCATATCTCCTCGACTATCTCATCAGGAAGGCCGATGATGGCTGCCATGCCTCCAGGAACCTTCTCGCAGCATTTCTGCATCTCGGTCGCCCTTATTGAGACAAGACGAAGGGCGTCCTCAAAAGCCATCGCTCCGGCGGCAGCCAGGGCTGAGAACTCTCCGAGGGAGTGACCGGCGACCATGTCAGGCGCGAACCCTTCATAGCACTTCGCCAGTACAACCGAATGAAGGAATATAGCAGGCTGGGTGACCTTCGTGGCTTTGAGGTCCTCTGCCGTGCCGTTGAACATTATATCAGTAATCTTGAATCCAAGGACCTCATCAGCCTTGTCCAGCAGTTCTTTACCTTTCGCTCCACCCTCGTAGAGATCCTTCGCCATCCCGGGGAACTGCGACCCTTGTCCAGGAAAAACGTAAGCTTTTTTCATATCTGACAAAATTACGATTTATTCTTTTAATATCCGAGAAGAATAATTCCTATTTTGATTGCAATTTCGTAATTTTGCAAGCGGTTGACGAAAGGGAACTGAATTGCCCCCATAGTTTAATGGATAGAATTTAGGATTCCGGTTCCTACGATAGGCGTTCGATTCGCCTTGGGGGTACGAGATTTTTAACTAAAAGCAAGAATAAAGCGGGTTGAGCACAGCTCAACCCGCTTTTTGTTGATGCCGGACGTTTACTTGCACCAGCGGTCCAGCCAATCGAAATAGCAACGATGCCAGAACAGGGCGTTCTGGGGCTGGAGGATCCAGTGATTCTCTTCTGGGAAGACCACAAGCTTGGATGGTACTCCCATCATCTGGGCGGTGTTGAAGGCCGCCATGCCCTGGTCGTAAGGGATACGGTAGTCCATCATGCCGTGCATGCAAAGGATCGGAGTGTGCCACTTGGTCACATTCGCGGCAGGTGAATTGGCGTAATGGCGCTGGGCTTTTGGCGCGTCGCTCCATGGCGAGCCGGCCTGCTGAATGCCTCCGAATGTCTTCCCGTCGCCTTTTGGCCCCATCTGGCCCGGAGTGTAGGAATACTCAGTCAGACCGCCGTTGTCCCAGTTGGGGAACCACATCTCCTCGGTCTCGTAGTACATGTACCTCTCATCGAAGATTCCCGCATGGGCGATGAAGCAGTCGTAGATGTCGCCGTGGATTCCTGCCATGTAGTAGACGCTGTACCCGCCGTAGGACGCCCCGCAGCCCGCTAATTTGCCGACATATGGCTCCTTCTTAAGCTCACGGGCGGCGCTCAGGTAGTCCTGCATGTTGAGACCGATGTAGTCACCGCTGATCTGCTCGCACCATTCCTGCCCGAAGGCTGTGGTGCCGCGGCGGTTCGGGAGTATGACTATGTAGCCCTGAGAGGCCATCAGGCGGTAGTTCCAGCGGTAGCTCCAGCCCTGGCTGAGGGTTCCCTGGGGGCCACCAAGGAATATCTCTATGGCGGGATAGACCTTCGTGGAATCGAATTTCGGTGGATAGAGGACCCAGGTCAACATTTTCTTGCCGTCAACTGTGGTGATCCATCTCTCCTGGATGTCGCAGGACTCAAGTTGGCCGATAATATGCCCATTCTCGTCGGATATCCTTCCGAAAGAGCCGTCCTCTTCTTTGACCGCCACAAGTTCAGTGGGGAACTCCATCGAGGCATAGCTGGCGAGCAGTGTCCCGTCCACGACAGCGAACGGTGAATTGAAGTCGTACCAAGCGTCATCCGGAGTGATTCGCACGGGCTCCACGGCGATGTCGGTGTGAGCCTCTGCAGTTGAACTGCCGGTGACCGCATCTACCTTGTAAATGGCCTGAAGGCCCTCCGTCAAAGCGTTGAAATAGATATACTTCGAGTCATCAGACCAGACCGGTCCGGCTACATTGTACTTAAAATCGGCGGTCAATTCCCTGATGTCAGAGACCTTGACTTCGCCTTGACCATCCGTTGGATTCCCGTTATCAATTGAAGCGACAAATAGGCGAGTCTTGTCGGCCTCATAGCCGTCACGGGCCATGCTCAGGAAGGCCAACTTGGTGCCATCCGGACTCCAAGCCGGATCGGTGTCGTAGCCGCCGGCCATCGGGACGCACACTGTCTGCCCTGTCACAATCTTGAAAATGTAGATCTCAGTGTTGGTGGAGAAGGCATATTCCTTCCCGGTCTCTTTCTTTTTGCATGAATATGCGACCATCTGCCCGTCAGGGCTCCAGGCCACTTGGTCAAGACCTCCGTAAGGCTCGAGTGGAAGCTCGAATTTCCCGGCGTCTTCTCCCAAGATATTCATTGAGTTATCGAGGGTGATAGGAGTTCCATCGTTGATAGGGGCGACATAGGTCTGCGGCCATTCTGTTGTCCAGTGGTCCCAATGGCGGTACATCAGATCCTCGGTGACATAGGCTTTGGCCTTATCGAGCCCCTTGTCGAAATCCTTTGGAGTCTTTACGGGACCAGGAATCGTGCTTATATAAAGGACTTGAGACTCGTCCGGGCTGACGGCGAACTCTCCGATGCCTTCCGCCACGTCACTGAGTTTCACCCCCTTACCGAGGGATGGCACTCCGCCTGTCACGACGAAAGGAGCCTTGTGAATCTGCCCGCCCTGTAGGTAATACACAGATCCTCCATCCTTGCTCCAGCGTGCGTTGGACATGCTTTTACCTTCCTTTGTGAGTTGTATCTTATCCCCGAAGGAAAGCCCGTTTTCATCTTTGGTCACCTCCTGCGCGAAGAGGTTCCTGCACGAGCGGTTATCTTCAATTGAAGTGTAACTCACCCCGTAAAGGATCCATCTCCCGTCGGGGGAGAGTTGAGGATCTGATAGCCTTCCTAAGGAAAGCAGAATCTCCGGGGTCATCACCCCGTTCTCGGCCTGGATTCCGGAGGGACCTATGTAGGCCTTGTCCCCGGCAGGCTCTTTCTGAGCGCATCCCATGATTATCATAGCAGTTGCCGCCGCGATGGCGATAGACTTGGTTCTCATAATATTTTGTAGTTATTTAATCCTTTCTCAAGCATTTCCTTGACCGCTGAGCGTACACTCTCCGGCTCTATCACTTCAACCCTACCGGCAAGCCGGCAGAACTCCATCAGCAGGTTCTCATTGGGAATGACCCTTAGCCTGAACAATCGTCCTCCTCCCTCAGCAGGTCCTTCCTCTTTTTGTGACTGGTGTAGCGGCAGGTCCCGGAGGTATCTTGCTTCCTCCTCTGTGGCCCTCAAGCGTATAGTCTCGCTTTTCTGCCCCTCCCGGGGGAAGAATATCCCGAAACTGTCGTGGAACAAGGCATCCACATCAAACCCTCTCGGCATCTTGAAGGTTTTATCCAATTCTTTGAGCGAGACAATCCTGTCGAGCCCATAAACCCTCCAGGAGCCCATGTCATTATTTGGCGCCTCTTTCCCGTTCCTGACTGCCCTTTCATGGCAGTAGGCAACCAAATACCAGCGCCTTTCATGCTCTTTGACAGCGAAAGGCTGGATGTGGAGGGTGTCGGTTTGGCTCGAGTTGTATTTCTTGTATTCTATCTCAAGTTCCCTCTCGTCTTCCATGGCCTGCATTATGGATGTCAGGAATATCTGTCCGGAAGGCACATCCTCGACGCTGACCCTTCCAGAGAGCCTCTCTTTCCCAAGTGTGAGGAGGTTGTTGACAGTGAATGTGTTGACTAACCAACCCACACTTTTGTCTTTGTCCATTACCTCGTCACTGTATGGGATGGAGTATCTGTTGGTTCCCCGGTCACAGATGATATCCGTCCCGAAGATCTCCAATATCGCTAGCCGATGGTTGTTGAAGGTTCTCCTGGAATACGGTTGGTCGTACCGTCTCTCGAACTTGTCCGAGATCTCGCGCAGCGTGAGCCCACGCTCCCCGGAAGCGGAAAGCGTCTGTATCAGCCAAATGTATTTTCCAATGAGTTCGGAAACCATCGTTTTGGGATTGTGCTTTTTCAAGGCACATCAAATATAGCAAACAAAAACCGGATTTCAGTGCAAGGTTTTGGAAAAACGGTGTTATTATAATATATTTGAATTGTTTTGAAATGTCCGCTATGAATATCCTTCATCTTCGTGATCATCTCCGTCGGCTGGGTTACACCCTGATCGGCCTTCTGGGATTCGCTTCTTGCGCCGGTCTCGACCCTGATCCCGACTCTGAGGGCAATGGCGGTTTGAACGGTACAGGTTCCAGAGGCTCCGTCATTAATCAGATGATGACTGCCTATGGAGTACCGACATCGGAGTTCAGGGTCTCAGGAAGGGTCACAGGGGCAGGAGGCGCCAAACTCAAAGGTATCCAAGTTGTAAGCGTTTTCGGGGAAAAGACCTGGATGCGCACCGACACGACTTACACGGATTCTTATGGACGATTCTCTACTGTGATGAGGACTTACCCCGCGGACAAAGTCACGATCGCTTTCAACGATATCGATGGAAAAGCCAATGGCGGGGAGTTCGCCTCGCAGACGGTGACGGTTGACGTCAAACAAACCGGCAAAGGCGACGGCCCATGGTTCCAAGGCGTCTTCGAAGCCCAAGCCACCGTCACCCTCAAAAGAAAGTAGTATCCCGGCTGTGGCTTCCCATTATTACCGGAAAATGCTTAAATTCGCATGTTATGCGACGGAACGCTCTGGATATGGAGGTGCAGTACCTGCCGGGAGTGGGGCCGAGAAGGGCCTCGCTGCTGAAATCGGAGCTGGAGGTCACCACATTGGGAGACCTTCTCCACACATATCCTTTCCGTTACATAGACCGTAGCTCAATCCAGTATATCTCCGACGTCCAGTCTGGCAGCGCCTATGTCCAGATCCTTGCCCAAGTTGTTTCCACAGAGCTGACTGGGAAAGGCGCTAAGCAGCGTCTCAGCGTCTTGGTGAGAGATTCGAGCGGAGAGATGGAACTCGTTTTCTTCAAGGGAATTAAGTACACTTACGACCGTCTTAAACCAGGGTCTTCATTCCTGTTTTTCGGGAAGCCGTCGGTCTTCAATGGCAAGATGAACATGGTTCATCCGGAGATAGACAATCCACCTTCCTTAGGCTCGCAGAACTTCTCCGGTGTCCTTACAGGGGTCTATAACTCCACCGATAAGCTCCGAAACGGCGGTGTCACAGGAAAGGTGATGAACAAGCTCATGGCCGAGGCCATTGACATGGCGATAGGCGATGTGGAGGAAACGCTGCCCGATTATATCCTCAGGGAAAAAGGTCTCGTCCCGCTCAAATATGCCATAAGGAATATTCATTTCCCCGCGGATCAGGCCGCTTTGTCGAAAGCCCAGTACAGGTTGAAATGGGAGGAACTCTTCCTTTTGCAGCTGTCCCTCCTGAAGCAGAAATATGTCCGCTCACGCGCTGAGAACGGTATCCCCATGCCGAAGGTCGGAGCGGCGTTCAACGCTTGCTACAACGCTCTGCCATACGAGCTTACGGGTGCCCAGAAACGTGTCATAAAAGAGATCCGCTCCGACATGATGAGCGGACATCAGATGAACCGTCTTCTCCAGGGAGATGTGGGATCCGGGAAGACGATGGTTGCCGTGTTGTCCGCGTTGATAGCTGTCGGGAATGGTTATCAAGCCTGCATCATGGCTCCTACGGAAGTACTTGCCCAGCAGCATTATGCCAACATCCAGAAGTATCTCGCCCCGACAGGGGTCCGTTGCGAGCTCCTGATCGGCTCAACGACCAAGGCTGAGCGCAGGCCGATTCACGAAGGCTTGAAGGACGGTTCGGTCGGTATCATAATAGGGACACACGCGTTGATTGAGGACGACGTGGTATTCCACAATCTGGGACTGGCCGTCATAGATGAGCAGCATAGGTTCGGGGTAGACCAAAGGTCGAAGCTATGGTCCAAAGGGGCTACGGACGCTCCTCCTCATGTCCTTGTCATGACGGCGACCCCTATTCCCAGAACTCTCGCCATGACATTCTATGGGGATTTGGATGTTTCCGTCATCGACGAGATGCCACCGGGGAGGAAGCCTATACAGACCATGTTGATAGGGGAGGGAAAACGGCCGGCTATGTACAATTTCATCAGGAAAGAGATCGCCGCCGGAAGGCAGGTGTTCATTGTATATCCTTTGATATTCGAGAGTGAGAAACTCGATTACCAGAACCTTGAGGCCGGTTACGAGGAGATTGTCCGCAGGTTCCCGATGCCCGATTATAAAGTCGCCATAGTCCATGGACAACAGACCAGTGAAGTCAAGAAGTTAAACATGGACGCTTTCGCCGGCGGGAGGGCGAATATACTTGTGTCGACAACCGTCATAGAGGTTGGCGTGGATGTCCCTAACGCCTCTATCATGGTGATAGAGAATGCCGAGCGTTTCGGGCTCGCCCAGCTTCACCAGTTGAGGGGCAGGGTAGGCCGTGGCTCAGAGAAGTCGTACTGCGTCTTGATGCACGGCAATAAGGTGAGCAAGGAGTCTAGGAAGAGACTCGAGCTCATGTGCGCCACAGAGAATGGTTTTGACCTGGCTGAGGAAGACATGAAGATGAGGGGGCCAGGTGACCTTGAGGGAACCCAGCAGAGCGGTCTTCCGATATCCTTGAATATAGCTTCGTTGGCTCATGACGGCAGCATCTTGTCAGACGCCAGAAGTTATGCCGAGCATGTGCTTGCCGGCGATCCTACGCTATCTGATCCGGTAAACGCCTCTTTGGCTACAGAGCTGAAAAAGGATAAATATTCGATAAAAGACTATAGCAAGATATCCTGACCGAGCTCCGAGAGCCTCAGGTGGTGGCGATCCTTCTCTGATAGGATCACTTCATCAGCGGGTATCCTCCAGTCGATTCCGAGATCGGGGTCATCCCATGCGATAGCCCCTTCGGAGGACGGACAATAGTAATTGTCGCACTTGTATTGGAATATGGCCTCCTCAGACAAGACGCTGAATCCGTGTGCCATGCCCCTGGGCAGGAAAAACTGAAGATGATTATCCTCCGTAAGTTCCACCGCCACATGTTTCCCGAATGTGGGGGACCCTGGCCTTATGTCCACAGCGACGTCGAGAACCCGGCCTTTGACGACCCTCACGAGTTTGGCTTGGCAGTGCTCACCTTTCTGGAAATGCAACCCCCTGACAACTCCATAGCTTGATTTGCTCTCGTTGTCCTGGACGAAATCGACAGGTCCGACATGTTCCTCGAAATCCAATAGATTGAAAGACTCGAAGAAATATCCCCTCTGATCCTCGAAAACCCTTGGCTCCAGGATCAGCACTCCCTCTATCTCTGTCTTTATGACTATCATTCCTGCGCGAGATTCTTCAGATACTGGCCATATTGGTTCTTGGACATGGTGTCGGCTATCTTCAGGAGTGTAGCGGAGTCGATCCACCCGTTCCTGAAAGCTATCTCCTCGAGACAAGCCACCTTCAGCCCCTGTCTCTTCTCTATTGTCTCTATGTAGTTAGACGCCTCAGTGAGAGACTCGTGAGTGCCGGTGTCGAGCCAGGCGAATCCTTGTCCCAGCTTTTGGACCATGAGTTTGCCACGAGAGAGAAACTCCTGATTGACGGAGGTTATCTCCAGCTCGCCTCTGGCGGAAGGTTTGATGGTCTTGGCTATGCCGACCACTTCATTAGGGTAGAAATACAGGCCTGTGACAGCGTAGTTGCTCTTCGGCTCCCTAGGCTTCTCTTCGATGCTAAGACATTTGCCTTCATCATCAAACTCGGCGACACCGTATCGTTGAGGGTCGCTCACCCTGTAGCCGAACACTGTGGCTTTACAATCATCCTCCGCGGCTGCCACTGCTTTTCTCAGCAGTTCCTGGAACCCGGCTCCATGGAAGATGTTGTCGCCCAGGACCAGGCAGGCGCAGTCGTTTCCGATGAATTCCTCACCGATGATGAAAGCCTGCGCGAGTCCGTCAGGTGAAGGCTGCTCAGCGTACTCGAATCTCACTCCAAAGTCACTGCCGTCTCCCAGGAGCCTCCTGAAAGCCGGAAGGTCAGTCGGGGTGGAGATGATGAGAATGTCCCTTATTCCGGCATTCATAAGCACGGAAATGGGGTAGTACACCATAGGTTTATCGTAGATTGGAAGCATCTGCTTGCTGACACCCTTTGTTATCGGGTATAGCCTTGTGCCGCTTCCTCCAGCCAACACTATTCCTTTCATATTCCTTTGATTCTTTTTATACAATCCACCAGGGAATCTCTCCAATATGGGATGGTGATACCGAAGGTCTCCTTGACCTTGGTCTTGTCCAAAACAGAGAACCGTGGCCTCTGGGCTTTGGAAGGGTAATCCTCAGTGTGGCACGGGCGGATGTCGCAACTGTTTCCGCCGATCTCACAAATTGCCTTGGCGAAGTCGTACCAGGAGATGGCTCCCTCATTGCTAAAATGATATATCCCGGTGTGTGACAGTTTATTATCACTGATTACTTTAATAATCAGATTAGCTAGATCCTTCGCATAGGTAGGGGTACCGACCTGGTCGAAAACCACTTTAAGGGTGTCTCTCTCAGCGGTGAGGTTGAGCATGGTTTTCACGAAATTCTTCCCAAAGGGGGAGTAAAGCCATGCGGTGCGGAATATGATGCTGTCACATCCCGATCCCAGCACTTTCGTCTCGCCGAGCAGTTTGGTGGACCCATATACCCCTAGAGGGTCTGTCGGCCAATCCTCGCGGCAAGGGATGGTCTTGTCGCCGTGGAACACATAGTCTGTCGAGATATGGATGAGTGTGGCGCCCCTGTCCTTTGCCACCTCGGCCAGGATACCAGCGGCCACGCTGTTCAGTAACATGGCGGTGGCGGAGTCGTCTTCAGCCTTGTCAACGTTCGTGTATGCCGCGCAGTTGACAATCACATCAATCCTCTCTGAATCACAGATTATCCTCACGGCGTCAGCGTTGGTGATGTCGAGATAGACTGTCTCGACTCCTGGAACTGAAGTGACGTCTGTGAACACAAATCGGTCTCGGCATTTTGCCGCCGCCTCACGCAACTCATTCCCGAGCTGCCCATTAGCACCCGTGACTAGGACATTCATAATCCCAAAAATAGTCACAAAAATGAAGTCGCGCAAAATTTTTAATGTATATTTGTATTTATGGACAATGCTAGACCAACCATTTATCTTTACACAGACGGTGCCTCAAGCGGTAATCCCGGGCCTGGTGGATATGGGGTCGTGCTGAAGTGCGGAGGATTGGAGAAAGAGATGTCCGGAGGTTTCGCCCGAACCACCAACAACCGGATGGAGCTTTTGGCTGTGATAGTGGGGCTGGAGGCCGTTAGGTGGGAAAACGCGGTGGTTGAAGTGTTTAGCGATTCTTCATATGTGGTGAAGGCTCTGAATGAGGGTTGGCTGGAGAGTTGGGAGCGCAAAGGGTGGAAAAAGGTGAAGAATCCGGACCTTTGGCAGCGTTTCCTGGTTGTGTACCGGCGTCACCGTGTGACCTTCCATTGGATCAGGGGACATGCCGGCCATCCGGAGAATGAACGTTGCGACTCCCTGGCTGTGGCGGCCAGATCCGGCGCTGCCGGCGATCTTCTGCCTGACGATGGCTATGAGAGGGAATTGGCGGAAAGTGAAAATGAAAGTTTGTTTTGAATATGTCAGAAAGAAATAACAGGAAACCGATCGTCGGTATCACTCAAGGCGATGGTAACGGAATAGGCTATGAGGTGATAATCAAGTCTTTGGCGGATGCGAGAATCCTCGAGTCGTTCACCCCGGTGATTTATGGCTCATCAAAGATATTCGGCTTCTATAAAAAGCATATCCACAATATCGACCAGCAGATGGACACATATGTGATCCAAAGCGCGAAGGATGCCAGGCCACGCAAAATCAATATCGTCAACTGCCTCCCGGATAACACTTACGTGGAGCCTGGACAGTCCACCCCGGAATCCGCGAAAGCGGCCATAACGTCTCTTGAGTGGGCTGTCAGGGACATTAAGAACGGCGATATCGACGTTCTTGTGACAGCTCCTATCAATAAGAGGGCGATGGTGAAGGAGGGATTTGGCAACACCGGCCACACGGAATATCTCCAGAAGGAGTTCGGTGTGAATGATGTGGCCATGTTCATGGTCTCCGACCAGCTCAGGATTGGCGTGGTGACCGGGCATATTCCCCTCAAGGATGTTCCCTCGTCAATCACCGTCGAGCGCATTGTCGGCAAATTACGCCTTATGACAGAGTCGTTGAAGAGGGATTTCGGGGTGGTGGAGCCTAAGATAGCGGTTCTCGGTCTGAACCCTCATTGCGGTGACGGGGGACTGCTTGGAGATGAGGAGGAAAGGATTATTCTTCCGGCTGTCAAGGCTGCCAACGCTGAGGGGATAATGGCTTTCGGACCATATTCTCCGGACGGATATTTCGGATTGGGGCATTACGCCAAATTCGACGCCACTCTCGCCATGTACCATGACCAGGGACTCGCCCCGTTCAAGGCTTTGGCTTTCGAGGATGGGGTCAATTTCACTGCCGGTCTTCCTATTGTCAGGACATCTCCCGATCATGGGACCGCGTTTGAGATGGCTGGTCGGGACGAGGCGGATCCTCATTCGATGATGTCATCGATTTATACAGCTATAGACATCTACCGTAAGCGTCTGGCTTTTGACGCTGTTCAAGATGGTAAATTGGGTAAACAGTGACTGAGATGACTTACGACAGGACAATCATTATCACAGGTGGAGCCGGTTTCATAGGCAGCCACGTGACAAGGCTATTTGTCAACAAATATCCAAATTACAGGATAATAAACATTGACAAGCTCACGTATGCCGGGAACCTGGCGAATCTAAAGGATGTCGAAGATAAACCTAATTATAAGTTTATTAAGGCGGATATATGTGATTATGAGGATATTAGAAAGATTATCTCATCTAATGATGTAAGTGGGATAATTCACCTTGCGGCCGAGAGCCATGTGGATCGTTCCATTGTCGATCCCTTCACTTTCGCGAGGACCAATGTGATGGGCACGCTTACTTTGCTTCAGTCCGCGCGTGAGTATTGGGAGCCGAAGGGGTATGAAGGCTGCCGTTTCTATCACATAAGTACAGATGAGGTTTATGGGGCATTGGAGCTGACCAAACCCGAGGGTGACCCATCGGCCAAAGAGTGTGGTGGCGGGCCGTTCGGGGATGACTTCTTCACAGAGACCACACGGTACCAGCCTCACAGTCCCTATTCGGCCGCCAAGGCCTCCAGCGACCATTTCGTCCGGGCATATCACGACACGTACGGTATGCCTACCGTAGTGACTAACTGCTCCAACAATTACGGGCCTTATCAATTCCCGGAAAAGCTTATCCCATTGTTTATCAATAATATCCGTCATCGTAAGCCGCTTCCGGTCTACGGCAAGGGGGAGAATGTCAGGGACTGGCTTTATGTTGAGGATCACGCCAGGGCCATAGATGTGATTTTCCACCAAGGAAAGGATGGTGACACGTATAACATCGGTGGTTTCAACGAGTGGAAGAACATCGACCTGATCAAGGTGCTGATAAGGACCGCGGACCGTGTCCTGGGGCGTCCAGAGGGTGCTGATGATGACCTTATCACCTTTGTGACGGACCGCAAGGGGCATGACATGCGCTATGCGATAGATTCGACAAAACTGAGGGATGAGTTGGGCTGGGAGCCTTCCCTGCAGTTTGAGGAAGGGATAGAGAAGACGGTGAGGTGGTATCTGGATAACCAGGAGTGGCTGGATAGTGTCACGAGTGGTGATTATCTCAAGTACTACGAGAAGATGTACGGAGCCAACTGAAGCTGATCAAATATAAAAATGGAAGACCGCGGCCAGAAGGCCGCGGTTTTCGCAAGAATTCGTTTTCGGTCCACGGTAAGGATTTCTGATGGTGGAGAGCGGACTCATCCGGCATCGCTGCTGCCTGACGGCCTTGATCGACACAAGGAATTCCGCTTCGGCGGCCACCAGCCTTTTCCTGTAGGCCTTATTGTACCGCGAAAATAAATAATTAATTTTAATATCCAAATATATTTTTGCAATTTATTGTAAAATTAATTTATCTGATATTTATTAATTACCTTGTATTCAATTGATTAGATTCAAAAACATCTAATTGAAGTAATAGATTAAATAACTTAAAAATCCCGATGAAATCCCCACTTTCTCCCGCCTCAAGCCTTTCACCGGGATATTCCTGATGTCAAGACATTTGCGGGGAGATGTTAGTCTCTACGGCCTCGATTGTGTTCGCGATGATGTCGTAACTGATCTTCTCGGATCCATCTCCGGCGATGTACTTCTGGGTTCTCAGCCTTCCGGAGACATAGATTGGAAACCCTTTCTCAATAATGTCAAACGGAGGTATTCCCTTGTTGCCTTCCCACGCTGTGACATAGTGCCATGTGGTCTCTATCACAGGCTCACCATTGCGGTCTTTGTAGGCGAAGTTTGTCGCCACGGAAAAATGAGCTACCCTCGTGTTTCCGACCTTGAGAATGTTGACGTTGCCGACATTCCCCCGGATTTCAATTCTGTTCAGTTGTTCCATAATTCAGTTTATCGTTGTTTGCAGGCGCTAAAATAGTGCTGGGAAACCGTTTGTGAAAGGATTGTTAAGATAATACCTGAAAGTTTTTCTGTTCTTTTGATGAAGGCTTTTTCTTATCTTCATATAAACGATTCTTATCATCGGTTTTCGCTAAATACCCCCTTGACGTCCTTGGAATAGCGGTTTCATTTACGCATATTGTGGCCATGAGATATAAGGAAGAATGCAATGAAGGGAAGAGGTGTCTTGAGTGTGGGGATGTCCTTCCGTACGGTCGACGGGACATGAGATTCTGTTCCCTGTCCTGCAAGAACAGGTGGCACTATCAAAAGAAAGGAAGCCTTAAGGGACTGAGAATGAAAACTATTGGAGCGATTGACCGCAACTACTCCATCTTGGAGTCTCTGTTGGAGTCTGGAGTCTCGTCAATTGACATTCCTGACCTCGCGCAGATGGGATACAACTTTGATTGCGTCACCTCCTACCACAAGGTCAGGAATCACGATGAGTACCGATGTTTCGACATCAAGTACTTTATGTCCGACAGCCGTATTTTCAGGCTTGAACGTTGCCAGCTTCCGGTGAAGTCTTCGCGATCTTCCTCGGATCCTTGAACATGATCATGAATAATATGCCGACAACCAGGGCGTAGGCGGCGAAGATGTACCAAGCCTTTGACCATCCGGCGGGATTGGAGAAACACCCGCATTTCTCTACCACCCATCCAGCGGCTAGTGTTCCGATTGATGCTCCCAGTCCGTTGGTCATGAGCATGAACAGGCCCTGGGCGCTGGAGCGGATGTCAGTGGTCGTGTTCTCATTGACATAAAGGGAACCGGAGATGTTGAAGAAATCAAACGCTACACCGTAGACAATGCAGGAGAGGATGAACAGTATGACTCCGGGCATGTCAGGTGATCCGAGTCCGAAAAATCCGAACCTGAACACCCAGGCGAACATGGCGATCAGCATCACGTTCTTGATTCCGAATTTCTTCATGAAGAAGGGGATCAGCAGGATGCACAAAGTCTCCGAGGCTTGGGAGATCGAGAGCAGTGCGTTGGAATTCTTTACGGCGAAGGTGTTGGCCAGGGACGGATCGGCGGCGAAAGAGCCGAGGAAAGTGTTGGCGTAACCATTAGTGACCTGAAGCGCGGCTCCAAGGAGCATCGAGAATATGAAGAAGACAGCGAACTGTCTGTCTTTGAACAATGTGAATGCCTTGAGTCCGAGAGCCTCGGTGAGGGACTGCCCGGATTCTCCCTTCTTGACGGGTACAGGGGGCATGGTGAGGGCGTAGGCGCACAGGATAAGAGATAGGACTCCAGATGCCATCAACTGTGTGTAGGAGTTCTGCATAGCGGTTCCTCCGATCTTTATCCAGTTGACGCAGAGCATGCTGATGATGAATCCGATGGTTCCGAACACCCTGATCGGGGGAAAGTCTTTCACAGGATCTTTGCCTACGGACTCAAGGGCGTTGTAAGCCACTGAGTTGACCAACGCTATGGTAGGCATGAAGAAAGCCACACTGATGCTGTAGAAAACAAACAGGGGACCGAAAGCCACACCTCCGGTGGACTTTTGGCAATACATCCCTGCCGCTAACATGAATATTCCTGCGAACAGGTGGCAAAGCGACAGGACTTTTTGGGCTTGGATCTTACGGTCTGCCAGTATACCCATAAGGGTGGGCATGAATATGGAGACAATACCCTGCATCGCGAAGAACCACTTGATCTGGTTTCCCAGACCGATATTACCCAAGTATCTGCCGAGGGAAGTGAGATAGGCTCCCCAGACAGCGAACTCCAGAAAGTTCATCAGAATCAGTCTGAGGGTGATAGATTTGTTGTTCATTATCCTTATTGTTTTTTATGATTGTCAGAGATGTTCACATCCAAACAAAAATAAGAGTTTTTAGCGTAAAAATCGCTATATTTGAAAATCAAATCGCAAAGAATGAGATTCACCACGATAGCGAATGATCCGCATAGCGGGGCAAGGACAGGAGTCTTCACCACCGGGCACGGTGAGGTCAAGACCCCTATTTTCATGCCTGTCGGCACTGTCGGTTCGGTCAAGGGTGTGTATCACAAGGATTTGCGTGACGATATTGGTGCCGAGATAATACTCGGGAACACCTATCATCTCTATCTCCGTCCAGGTCTTGAGACTCTCCGGGCGGCGGGAGGACTCCATAAGTTCGAGTCGTGGGACCGGCCAATCTTGACTGACAGCGGCGGTTTCCAAGTCTTTTCTTTGACTCAGATCCGGAAGATCACGGAGGAAGGCTGCAGGTTCCAGTCTCATATAGACGGCTCGAGGCATACCTTCACTCCTGAGAATAATGTGGACACCCAGAGGATCATCGGATCAGACATCATGATGGCTCTGGATGAGTGTTGCCCCGGAGATGCTGATGAGCGATATGCCGCGAGATCGTTGCGGCTGACCCAGGGATGGCTGGAGCGGTATTTCAAGCGTTTTCTGGAGACTGAGCCTCTTTACGGCTACGATCAGGTGATGTTCCCTATTATCCAGGGCTGTGTATATCCCGATCTTAGGAAACGTGCTGTAGAGCATGCCAGAACCCTGGCCGGAGACAGTCCGGCTGTGGGTGGATTCGCCATTGGCGGCCTCGCCGTAGGGGAGCCTACGGAGAAAATGTACGAGATGCTGGAACTCGTGTGCCCGATTCTTCCGGAAGACAAGCCAAGGTATCTCATGGGTGTGGGAACACCGGCGAACATACTGGAGGGGATCGCCAGGGGAGTGGACATGTTCGATTGTGTCATGCCTACCCGTAACGGGCGGAATGGGATGCTGTTCACATGGAACGGGATCATGAATATGCGCAACGCGAAATGGGCGGATGATTTCTCGCCTCTCGACCCGGACGGTACATCATTTGTTGATAGGGAATACTCCAGAGCATACCTCCACCACCTCTTTGTGGCGAAAGAGATGTTCGCCGCGATGGTCGCGTCAGAGCATAATCTCGCTTTCTATCTCGACCTTGTACGTCAGGCCAGGTCCCATATAGAGGCGGGAGATTTCTCCTCATGGAAAGAAGCGGCGGTAAAAAGAGTCAGCGCTAGACTGTAGGATATGGAACCGATACTGAAGAGGATAGATAGGTATATCATAAAGAAGTTCATCCTGACCTTCTTTATCGCGCTGCTCCTTATCATCGCCATAGTCATCATATTCGACATAAGTGAGAAGATCAACCATTTTGTCGAGAATAAGGCTCCGCTGAAAGCCATCATCCTTGATTATTACGTCAACTTCATCCCATATTTCATGAACATGTTCAGCCCTTTGTTCGTGTTCATAACAGTCATTTTCTTCACTTCCAGGATGGCTGCGGACAGCGAGATAATCGCCATTCTATCGTGTGGAGTTAGTTACCGTAGGATGATGAGGCCGTATATCATCTCCGCCGCGCTTATCGCCCTTTTATCGCTATCGCTGAGCCTATGGGTGATCCCCCGTTCGAATGTCACGAGGCTGAAGTTCGAGACTACCTATGTCAAGCATAGGAACCCGTTCAGTACCAATAATGTACATTATCAGATCGACACGGGGAAGTTTGTCTATGTAGAGTCTTTCGGGTCATGGAACAACACCGCATACGGCTTCACTCTGGAAGACATCAAGGACAACAAGCTTGTCAGCAAGCTCACGGCTGAGACGGCCGTATGGGACAGCACTTCCGGTAGTTGGAGGCTGAACAATTATTTCATAAGGGATTTCACCGAAGGACTTGAGGACCATGTCCGCTCCGGTAGTAAGATAGACACTGTCATCAGCTTGACAGTCACCGACTTCTATCGTAATAAGAATACCGTTGAGACTCTGCCGATCGGGCAGTTGAATAACCTCATCTCGCAGCAGAAAATGCGTGGAGACTCCAATGTCATGTACGCCTTGATCGAGAAGCATACCCGTTATGCCTTGCCTTTCTCCGCTTTTATCCTCACCATTATGGGGGCCAGCCTCTCATCCAGGAAGAGGAGGGGAGGCATCGGTCTCAACATCGGAATAGGAATCGCTTTGAGTTTCACCTATATACTGTTCCTCCGTTTCAGCCAGATGTTCGTCTATTCAGGGGCTATGATCCCTGTGGTGGCGCTGTGGCTGCCAAATGTGATTTTCGGTGTGGTGGCGGCGTTCCTTTATTCAAGAGCATCCAAATAACTGGTTTAATATGGCAACCCAATCCTTAACTCCACTGAAGCGTACGATAGTAGGCATTCAGTTCATGTTCGTGGCTTTCGGATCCACAGTCCTGGTTCCCCTGCTTGTCGGTTTCGACCCGGCCATCGCGCTGCTAGCCGCCGGTCTGGGAACTTTGTTGTTCCATGGTGTCACCAAGGGAAAAGTACCCATCTATTTGGGAAGCAGTTTCGCTTTCATCGCTCCGATTGTAAAGGCTACTGAGCTTTACGGAATGCCCGGAATGTTCTGCGGTCTTGTGGCCGTGGGAGTGGTTTATCTCCTGATGAGTTTGCTGGTCAAGTTGTTCGGTATCAGCTTCATCAAAAAGCTTTTCCCTCCCATTGTGATTGGTCCTGTCATCATTCTGATCGGTCTTTCGCTTGCCGGAACAGGAGTGAACATGGCCAGCCAGAACTGGGTGTTGGCGATCATCTCCCTTCTTGTGGCGATCGCCTGCTCGATCTGGGGTAAGGGCCTCATCAAGCTTATTCCGGTCTTTTTCGGCGCTATCGCCGGATATATCGCCGCTGTCATATTCTATCGCTCCGGGATGGATTTCTCCCCGCTGGCTCAGGCCAAGTGGTTCGCCCTGCCTCATTTCATAAAGATGAGCTTCTCATGGCAGGCCATTATCTTCATGGCTCCTGTCGCTATCGCTCCAATCATCGAGCATGTCGGTGACATCTACGCCATCAGTGAGATCGCGGGGAAAGACTTCATCAAGGATCCGGGACTGCACCGCACCATGATGGGAGACGGTCTCGCATGTATGCTGGCCGCCTTCTTGGGTGGAGCGCCTGTCACCACTTATTCCGAGGTCACCGGTGCTGTTTCTCTCACTAAGGTCACAGATCCTTCCTGCATGAGGATAGCTGCCCTGTCGGCTATTATCGTCTCCCTTATCGGAAAGGTCGGAGCCGCGATCCAGACAATACCTACCGCGGTACTCGGCGGCATCATGCTCCTCCTCTTCGGAAGCATCGCGGCAGTGGGTATCAATAATATGGTCAAAGCCAAGATTGACATGAACAAGACCCGCAACCTGATCATCGCCTCTCTTGTCCTCACTATCGGTATCGGTGGAGCTATCATCAGTTTCGGCAAGTTCTCACTCGCAGGCATAGGTCTAGCCTCTCTCGTGGGTGTTATCCTTAACCTCATTATCCCAGATAAGGATAAGGTTGAGGAACCTGTTCAGGCAGTGGAAGAAACAGAATAGTCATGTTGAAGGTCAAGATTGTCAACAAGAGCAAGTGGCCTGATCCGTTCTATGCCACAGAGGCATCCGCCGGTATGGATTTGAGGGCGAATATCGATGAGCCGATCACCCTCAATCCATTAGACCGGGTTCTCGTCCCCACCGGGATATTCATTGAGCTTCCGGTAGGTTATGAGGCCCAGATTCGTCCCCGTAGCGGTTTGGCCACCAAGAAAGGGATAACGGTCATCAATTCTCCCGGGACTGTTGACGCTGATTTCCGAGGTGAGCTGCGGACATCTCTTGTCAATCTCTCCAACGAGCCTTTCGAGCTTGTTCCTGGGGAGAGGATAGCGCAGATGGTTGTTGCCCGTCATGAGAGGGTCGAGTGGGAGGATGTCGAGTTCCTCTCTGAGACCGAAAGAGGAGCCGGAGGCTGGGGAAGTACCGGAAGCAAGTAGATTCAGTGATGGATATCCAGAAATTATATTCTCTGTTTAAGGAATGTTCCCGCGTCACGACTGATAGCAGGAACATCTCAGGAGGTGAGCTTTTCATAGCGTTGATAGGAGAGAATTTCAACGGGAACGAATTCGCCCTTAAAGCGCTCGAGGCTGGGGCGAAGTATGCGGTTGTGGACCAGGAATCCACCGCCGCTGTTTCCGGGGATGAAAGGATCATACCTGTCCCGGATACTCTTGTGGCCCTTCAGGCTCTTGGCCGTCATCATAGGGAGAATACCTTTGTTAATGGTAAACGGCTGACTGTCATAGGGTTGACCGGGACAAATGGAAAGACTACCACGAAAGAGCTGATCACTCTTGTGCTCTCCGCGAAATACAATGTGACGGCGACCCGCGGTAATCTCAACAACGATATCGGTGTGCCCTTGTCCTTGCTTACCATTGATGATAAAACCGAGCTGGCGGTCATTGAGATGGGGGCAAACCATCCGGACGATATCTCCAGACTCGTGGGAGTCAGTGAGCCTGACTTCGGGCTCATAACTAATGTCGGCAGGGCTCATTTGCTGGGGTTCGGGAGTTTTGAGGGAGTGAAAAAGGCAAAGGGACAGTTATATGACTATCTCGCCGCTCACGGAGGACGGGCTTTTGTCAATACAGACGATCCTGACCTTACCGCCATGGCTGCTGATCGCTGGCCATCGGGAGATTTTATTCCTTATGGACTGTCCATGATGAAAGCGAAGACCCTTCCTTCCAGCGCCGAGCATCCATTCCTTATGATGAGGCTTCCGGGAGGTCTGGTCATTGAGACCCATCTTGCCGGGGCATATAACGCCACAAACGTCGTTGCGGCATTGGCGGTAGGTCTCCATTTCGGTGTTTCACTCGAGGAAGGAATCAAGGCGATCGAGGGATATATTCCCAAGAATAACCGTTCCCAGATGGAGAAGACCGAAAGGAATATCCTGATTGAAGACGCCTATAATGCCAACCCCACCAGCATGGCAGCCGCATTGGATAATCTTGTCCAGGTTGAGGCTGACCGAAAGGTGGCTTTGCTTGGGGATATGCGTGAGCTTGGGGAAGAGTCCTTGGCAGAGCATCAGAAGGTTCTCGCCCAAGTGTTGTCCATGGGACTGGATTTCGTTTGCCTGGTAGGTGAAGAGTTCAGGAAAGCTTTGATAGGCAGAGAGAAGGACAACGTGTTCTGGTTCGCTGATTCCGAGCGACTGGCCGCTTGGCTAAGGGATAATCCGGTCAGCGGGGCAACGATCCTTGTCAAGGGGTCGAGGGGAATCCAGATGGAGAAGGCTCTTCCAGAGTTGTAGGAGAGGATATCCTGTCGATATATTTCCTGATTATCAGGTTTGATAGGCTGCCGATGAGGTAGCCTATCATTATTCCTATCAAGGCTCCAACGATGACATCTCCAAGGTAATGCTTCCCGACAAAAACCCGACTTATAGAAACCAGGGTCGCCCACGTTATAATCCCTTTGCTGAAAGCGCTGTAAGAGTGCGTCTTATCATTGGATAAGCCAAGTATCATACAGACCGCGAACGAGAAGGCGTTCGCAGCGTGTGCGGAGAAGAATCCGAAGAAACCGCCTCTTTTCTCAAGCACGTTCAACCCTCCCTCCAGCATGGGGAATGAGTAGCATGGGCGCAGCCTTGAGACCGAGTGCTTCACGAGGTTAGAGATTTGGTCGCACATGCCAAAAGCTAAAGCGGCGGAAGCGAGTACAATCAGGGCTTTCTTCCATCCCAGCATCTTGAACAGGAAAACAGCGCAAAGGATGTACGCCGGAATCCATAATTTGATGTCCGACATCATTGTCCAGAAACTGTCACTCCATGGGGTGCTCCAGCTATTTATGGCCAGAGTAAGTTCCTGATCAGTCTGGTGCAGGGTACCTATGACTGAAGCGCTGACCATAACATGTCCTTGAGCTCTTTCAGTCCTTCTCCGGAGACAGATGAGATGAATATGTGAGGGATACCTTCGGGGAGGCTGGGCTCAATCTCAGACTCTATCTTCTTGTCAATGAGGTCACATTTTGTGATGGCCAGAACCCTCTCTTTATCAAGTAGTTCGGGATTATATTCCTCGAGCTCGTTAAGCAGGGTCCGGTATCCGGCGGCTATGTCATCCTCCTCTGCGGAGACCATGAAGAGAAGCACTGAGTTGCGCTCGATATGCCTTAAAAACCTTATGCCTATTCCTTTACCCTCATGGGCACCCTCGATGATTCCGGGGATGTCGGCCATGACGAAGGACTTGTCGTCATAATACTTGACTATTCCCAGATTGGGCTCCAGAGTCGTGAAAGCGTAGTTGGCGATTTTGGGTTTGGCTGCTGTGATAGCGGCGAGAAGGGTAGACTTTCCGGCGTTAGGGAAGCCCACGAGGCCTACGTCCGCAAGGAGTTTAAGCTCGAGGATAAACCAACCTTCTTCCCCTTCCTCACCTGGCTGGGCATATCGCGGGGTCTGGTTTGTGGCGGTTTTGAAATTGTTGTTGCCCAGACCTCCACGGCCACCCTTGCAGAGTATCCTCTCCTCGCCAGGTTCCATCATCTCAAACAGAACCTCCTCAGTCTCAGCGTCTTTCGCCACTGTTCCAACGGGGACCTCCAGTATTATGTCTTGTCCGTTCTTTCCTGTCCTGAGTCCTCCCTCACCGTTTCCGCCGTTATCCGCTTTCACGTGTTTGCGGTATTTCAGATGGATCAATGTCCAAAACTGGGGATTCGCCTTCAAGATGATATGACCACCACGGCCACCATCACCGCCGTCAGGTCCGCCCTTCGGAACGTACTTGGCCCTGTGAAGATGCATAGAACCAGCTCCACCGTGTCCCGAGGCGCAATATATCTTGACGTAGTCTATGAAGTTGCTGTCAGCCATTACAAATCATTTGGTTGTTTACATCGCGTGGTCGAGGCCTACATCGACTCCGTTCCATGCTTTGCGTGAGGTCCAGTCCCGGGCTGGGGCGCTCCAGAATGGATCTTTGGCCGGGAGACCTAATGGCAGGAAAGCTGTCGTGCAGAGGTATAAGCTACCAGTATTGATGTAGGTTTCTCCCATTTGTATTTGAGATCCTGAGTATCCGACTCTTAGCCAGCCGTCTCCATCAAATGTCCCCGGTGCGGATATCTGGCGCGAGATTATCGCTGTGAGGCCGCACCTGACTTGCGCTGGACTCAGATTATCAGGGAGCAGATGATGCAAAGCGGCATCCGCAAGGGCATGGAATGAACCGAAACGGTAGGCGATTGAGCGTCCGATCACCGGATATGTGCCCTCGGGCGAGATCATCCTCTCAAGCTCGGCGGCGAAACGTCCCAGTCGTTTCTCTTGTTCAGGCAGGAAGTCGGCGCCGTCGATTCCATGCTTGTCCATAACTCTCAGGACATCTGTCAGCATAGGATGGATAACAAGGCTGTTGTAGTAGTCGAAATGGAAGTCCTTTCCGTCGCCATACCAGGCGTCACCTTTGTACCAGTCGTCCCTAAAGCGTTTGACACCATACAGGAGCCTGTCCTTGTCGTATTCACCGGTAAACTCAAGAAGGGCGGCTTCGACTGTGGAGGCGAAAAGGAGCCAGTTGTTCTCACCGGGAATAGTTTCCCTGGAGCGTTTCCATTCCTCCACAAGTCTCTTTTTCGTCTTTTTATCCAGTCGGCCCCAGATCTGGGTGGGCGCTCTCAAGACTCCCTCAGCAAGGAAAGCGGCGTCCACAAGAGCTTGTGGTCCCGACTTCTTGCCGAATGTCAGAAAATCGGGGGAGGAAGGATTCACGGCGTTTCCCAAGCCTTTGAGAGTCAACTTAATATAGTGCTCTCTCAACTGACCCTCTTCAGTGCTGTCAGGGCCAAGCTCAAGCCATGGGGCAATGCCGCAGATTGTCCTGCCGACTGCCTCCAGATATGACACGTCCTGATGACCAGGCTGTGTGTTTCTGGTCTCATACGGCATATTCCCGCGAAGTGTTCCGGCCGCGAGGTTCGAGATAACGGGATCCGCCACCTTAACCAACGCATCGACCCAGACCTTTCTGTCGGCGATTCCGTCCGGACGCTCTAGAAGCTTTTTCAGACGCCGAAGCGCCTCGATATAGTAATAGTCGGCATATGTCAAAGGAACATCCACTTCTGACTTGCCCGGAAGACTTCCCACACTGTGTTTCAAGATGAATCCTCCTTGCTCCCCAGGCTCGGCCAAGAACTCGGGGGAACTCAGGGTACGCAGCTGTTGGATAGCGAGTTCCAACCATCCGGCCGATTCCGGGCCAGGATCCAACTGGCTTAATTCGATAAGCGCGGAGGCCATGATGGCTCCAGCTGACGCGTCCCTTTGGGTGTCTGGGGCTCCCGGGGCGTTGTAATCCCAGCAGGGGATCTTGTCCTTTGGCAGGTTAGGATGACTTGAAAGGAATCGGGCGATCTTCCTGGCCTGCTCAAGGAACACAGGATCAAGTGTTTCCCGATACATCATAGTGTAGCCGTAGAGGCCCCAGGCTTGGCCTCTTGCCCAAGCGCTTTCATCAGAATACCCCTGTGCGGTATTCTTGACCTGCACACCACCGCCTACCGGGTCATAAGAGACCACGTGCCAGGTTGAGGCATCCTCGCGGAAATGATTCTTGATAGTGGTTTTTCCATGTTGCACCGCGGCATCCGCATAATGCCGATCCCCGAACATCTTGCTGCAGAAGCACAGCATCTCGAGGTTCATCATATTGTCTATGATAACGGGATACTTCCACTTAGCGTTTTCATTCCAGGATTTCATCACGCCCAGGAAGGGATTCCACCTTGTCATAAGGCTGTCAGTCCCTTCATGTATCACCTCAAGATAGTGAGGGTCTCCGGTCAGCCGGTAGCCTTGTCCGAAACTGGACATCAGCATGAAGCCTAGGTCGTGTGTATTAGTCAGTTTCTTTGCCGGCTCAACACGCTCAGTGTAGATCCGGGCATATTCCTTGAACTCCGGTTTCCCTGTCTCCTCGTAAAGCATCCAAAGAACCCCGGGAAAGAAGCCCGAGACCCAACCACTATAACCGGTGGTCTTAAGGGTGCCGTTCTCGAAGGTGCGAGGCAGGGCCGCTTTATCGTCCTGGAGGTTGCGTGCGAGTATCAACGACTGCCCGGATGCCCTTTCGAGCCCCCGTTCGATCATCTTTTGTAGCGGCTCCTGCGCGGCCGCTGGCGTGAAAAGAACTATCAGGGTCAGCAAGACCACACAGAAGCGTCTAGCCATAAATGCTTGGTTTGTGATGGTTTTATAGGGTCTCCATCAAATCGTGGACGCGCTTGCGCACTTCCTCGATGGTGCCGGTACCGTCAATCTCGTTGTAGGCGCCTGAAGCCTTGTAATACTCAACGAGGGGTTCGGTCTTCTCGTGGTAGGTCTTGATCCTGTTGGAGATTGTCTCGTCGGAGGCGTCGTCAGCCCTTCCTTCAATAGCGGCGCGGTGCTTGATTCTCTCCTTTATCATCTCGTCGGGAATCATTAGGGACACTACACCTGTGACTTTCGTGTCTCTCTTGGCGAGCATCTTGTCGAGAGCCTCGGCTTGGGCGGTAGTGCGGGGGAAACCATCAAGAAGGAAACCGGAATATCCCTCAACAGTGTCGAACTTTTTCTCGATCATCCCTTCGACGATCTCGTCGGGAACGAGCTCTCCAGCTTCAATCAAAGCCTTGGCTTTCAATCCAAGCTCACTGCCACTTGCCATCTCTCCTCTCAGAAGGTCACCGGTCGAGATGTGGCAGAGGTTGAACCTTTCCGCCATTGAGGCGGCTTGGGTGCCTTTGCCCGCACCCGGAGGGCCGAAAAGAATGTAGTATTTCATGGTATTATCCAATACGTAAATATCCTTGATATTCCTTCCAAGTCCGTCATAGTCAAGTCCAAATCCCACGATGAAATCATCTGGAATCTCCATCGCCACATAATCGAGCTTCCGGTCCAGCTTATAGCAGCCGGGTTTGAGCAGCATCGTGCAGATCTTCGTCTCAGTGGCCCCGTTTGACTCCATCATCCTGACCAGGTTGGCGATGGTCCTTCCGGAATCCACAATATCCTCGACAATGATCACCTTCTTTCCTTTCACACTACCGGTCATGCCGATAATGTCCCGGACCTCGCCTGTGGATTTAGTGCCCACATAGGAGGATAGTTTCACGCAAACAATCTCACAGTTGAATGACAACCGTTTCATCAACTCCGCCGTGAACAGTATGGATCCGTTGAGTACACAAAGCAGAACGGGAGCCTCTACAGAGTCTTTGTAGTCCGCGTTTATCTGTTCAGCCACTTTGTCGATGGCTTTCTCGATCCGGTCGTATTCGATGAAGGGACGGAAAGATTTGTCATGAAGTCTGATGTTGCTCATAAAATGTTTGTTTAAGGTAAATACAAAAATAGCCAATCCTTATAAAAAACAGAAATAAACGTCCACACTTTTTTATACTCCCTGATTATTTGATTCCGGCCTTGTTATATTCGCGAAAACCTCGTCAGATGAAAAGCTTCAAATCCATTCTTACCCTCACGCTTATCCTTGTCCTCCGTTTGTCCTGCGTGCCCGTTCCCGTTCCGGCGCAGACAGGAGATTATATCGGGAATATGCTTGTGATAACGGGCGCTTCTTGTGAGGAAGATCTTGATGAGCAGGAGATGGAACGTTTCTTGGGCTTTCTTTCGCATCCTCTCAGACTTAATGGCTCCGGGAAGTCCCGGTTGGTCTCAAGTGGCCTTTTGAGTCAGTATCAAGCGGCTAGTCTGGAAGAGTACCGCAGCCGTTCGGGAGATGTCATGTCTTTTTCGGAACTCGCTCTGGTAGAAGGATTTGATGAGGCATACGTCGCCGCTTTGGCGCCTTTCGTGACGCTTGGCGGCGGTGTTGCCGGGGCAACAGGAACTGGGGATGATCTCGGAATCAGGCAGGAGGCACTTCTACGGGGGGCTGTCAAAGGTCCAGCGGTCAACTACGGCATCAAATACAAAATCATGTTCCGGGAAAAAGTATCCGCCTCCCTGGCTGCCAGATCGTACTATGGTGATGACTTGTTCCCACCTTCCTCATGGTCTGGGAATATCTCCCTTTATGGGAAACGCTTCCTGTCCAAAGTGGTGCTTGGGGATTACAATATGCGACTCGGGCAAGGACTATCTCTATGGAGCGGGATGTCACTAGGAGGATTCTCGTCATCATCTTCTTTCTCGAGGAGACCTACCGGTTTGTCTCCCGCTTGGTCCTGGTCTGGAATCGGGAGTCATAGGGGAGCCTCCGCGGAATTGTCGGCAGGCAGGTTCTGTTTTGCTCCATTCATTTCATTTCCCGGATTGAGGGAGAGGATGGCTGGCACGCGAAAGGGGAGGATAGAGATGATGCCAGGATTATTCTGCTCATGGGGCGGCAGGAATGGGCAGATAGGTTTGTCGGCATGGTGGACCGGGGAGCAGGGTAAGGTATCAGCGGATTTCAGGTGGAATCTCTATGGTATAGATGTGTTCGGGGAGGTAGCTACGGATATCGCCTCATGGGCTGTGGCTACAGTGCTTGGCTCATCTGTCTCATTGGAGGATGGATGGAGGGTCAGCGGAGTCGCAAGGATATACCCATCCACTTTTGACGGGACATGGAGCGGAGGCGTCAGGAGCTGGACTAAAAGCTCTGACGAGAGGGGGGTGGCGATAGGATTGGAGAGATACGGATTGCAGTTCACGGCAGACTTGGGTATCAAGGATTCTGACAAGAATCGCCGCCAGGTAAAGCTGTTCGCGAAAGTTCCGGTACAGGTCACACCGAATTCTGTGGTCTCTATCAGGTTCACAGGCCGTTATCGACCTTATGAGAGCTATCTTGTGTACAGGACAGGATTGAGGACTGATTTGGATTGGTCATCCGGAGGAATTTCAACGAGGTATGGGGAATCGGATACGGATGCTTGGAAGGCTCGTTTCAGGTTGGAGGGAGTGCTTTGCAAGTCGTTATCCGGCCTTACGTATTTAGAGCTCGGGAGGAAGGCGTCCAATCTGAGCGCATATCTGAGAGGAACGCTGTTCGTTGTGGATAATTGGGACGACAGGATATATTCATACGAGAGGGACGCTCCAGGAAATTTCACTGTACCAGCGTATTACGGAAGGGGAGTCGCTCTTTCATTCGTTGGTGGCTACAAGTTCCGTCAATGGAAGAAGAAAACCCTGAGGGTCTACCTCAGGGTCTCCGATATCTCTTATTCCTTGATGTCAACACCAAAGCCGTCAGTACGGGAAGCTAAAGTCCAGGCGGTCTTGGCAATCTGATTATCTCGGGGGGATCTTGATTATCTGCCCTATCCGCAGGTGGCTGTCTATCCCGTTGTATCGCATCAGTTTGTCAGCCGTTGTGCCATATTTCTTTGCGATATTGTAGAGATTGTCTCCCTGCTTGACTTTATAAGTCGTGGCCTGTCCAGAGGTCGTCTGCGGCTTTGATGTGGAAGTGCTGGCCGTTGTCTTCGGTTTGGTGGTGGAACTGGCCGTGGTGCTGGAAGTGCTTGATGCGGGGGCTCCTCCCTTATAGATAACGAGTGTCTGACCAATGCGTATTGTGGTGCCTTTCAAGTGGTTCCAGCTTTTTAGCTGGTTCACGGTGACATGGTATCTAGCCGCTATCTTCCCAAGGTTATCCCCGCTCCTCACCTTATATGTAATACGGTTGGCGGTTGTAGAGGTGCTGGTGCCCGATGAGCGTGTCGTAGGCTTTGAGCTGATAAGTGTCTGCGGATTGAGCAGTTCTTCAGCCCTGTGGGTATAGAGGGAGTCCTCGTTGGCAATGAACGCGCTGGTGTAGTTGAACGGGATTCTGAGGATGTAAGTGCCGCTGTTTCCAGGGATCACATCCTTTATGTATTGGGGATTGAGATTCTCGAGCTCCTCAACTGAGATCCCGACAAGGTCGCTGATCTGCTGGAAATGGAGGTTCCTTTTGATCTCAAAGGTGTCTACCTGGACAGGCATCTGCACGTTATTGGGAGTCAGACCGTATTCTTTGCTGTATCTGAGGGCGTACATGGCTCCAACGAACGCGGGTACATAACCTCTGGTCTCTCTGGGAAGATAGTCATAAACTTTCCAGAAATCCCTTCCTCCGCCCCTGCGGATCGCCTTGTTGACATTGCCAGGGCCGCAGTTGTATGAAGATATGGCGAGGTTCCAGTCTCCGAAAAGCCGGTATGAATCCTTGAGGTACCTGGCGGCGGCGTCAGACGCCTTGAATGGATCCAGTCTCTCGTCAACGAAAGAGTTGATTTCAAGACCATAGCTCTTGGCAGTCTTTGTCATGAACTGCCACATGCCTTTCGCTCCAACTCTCGAGACTGCTACAGGATTTAAAGCCGACTCGATTATCGCCATGTATTTGAGTTCATCAGGAAGGTCATACTGGCTGAAGGTCTCCTCGAAAATCGGCATGTAATACTGGCACAATCCCATTATGTTGCCCATTTTAGTGGGCATTTTCTCGGAGTAAAGCACCATGTAGTTCCTGACGGTCTCATTGAAAGGCAGGGTGATGAAAGAGTTCATGCTCTCAAGCCTGTCCCTGAGCACTGCATCTGAGACGTTGGAAGAGAAATGGACGGAGTCCATGTCATATCCCTCACCATTCCTGTCATTCTTGACTTGCCGGTGGAGATACCAGATATTCAAGAGACTGTCCGTGAGCTCGGGGCTGTAATCCTCAGGATTGAGTCCGGCCGCGCTCTTGTCATCGTTTTCCTCATAGATGCTCAGCATCTCTTTCGCCAGACTGTCTTTGAGGATGATGTCTTTTTTCAGCTCCTCAATGACTGTATTCATGGAGTCAATCCTCGAGCGTAGCTCGGTATTCTCCTCTTTGTACCTGTTCCTGAATATCTTGCTTTTCCTGGCTTGACCAGTCGCCGTTGGCGAAAGTGCCAGGGCTAGAGTCATGGCGAGGAGAGTTAATATGAACGCTTTCCTTCTCATGGCGTATCCATTTAAAAAGTGAAGCCTATCTTCACACCCACAGCGTTATCGCCCATGAAGCCACCTCCGGAATGCCGGGGAGCCATGGCGTACTCGTTACATGGCGTGATCAGAGTGGGGCTCACACTCATTGTGAGATCGTCATTGACCTCAAAGTCCTGCATATAGGAGAATACATTGGCATCGATGACCTGAAGAAGGTAACTGCCTACGATAGCCACGACAGAATAATCCCGGAATCGCCGGAACACATTCCTGTAATAGAGAGCCCTGTCGGCAGGGATAAGACCCTCGTATGTGCCTTCCTCCGAGGTCGCCTCGTTATGTATCCTCTTGTATCTCTTATAGTTCTTGTTGTTCACCGCCCAATAATGGTACGAGCCCACAATGGCTCCCCAGTAAATCGGGATTTTCCAGTACTCCCCGTTATAGGCCTGCCCGAGACCGGGCACGAGCAATGAATACAGTGTCGCCTTGCCGGCTTGACCCTTTATGTCGCGCTTGTAGTTCACGACTCCGTCCATGAGCGTTCCCCAGTAGATCAGCCCGGCTCCCGCGAACATGTATGTCGCCATTTTCTTGGCGTCTTCGTCCACGGTCAGTGTGGTCTCCGGATCGCTCTCGAATGCAAGCTCGTATGCTGATTTCGAAGCCTTATACTGTTTATGGTACTTGATGCCCATTCCGATCGTGGCTCCCAGCCCGGCGTATGTGATCGGAATCTTCCAGTATTGTTTATTGTAGAACTGCTCCGCGCCGATGAATACCGTGGAGCCGGCGAACATTGAACCGATCTTCAAAGTGGAATCATGGTGGGCTACGCCATGGAAGAACTCCCTGAAAGACCACATCTGGTCCACTGAGTCTCTTGACGCCAAGGTATCTGAGGGACTGGCGTAGTTCTGGCTGAATGCCTCCTCGCGGAATTGGGCGCGGGCGCCAACCGTGAAAACGGCCAGAAATAGCGGAACCAATAATATCCTGAGTCTCAGATCCTTCATCAAATCGCCTAAATATTAGATTCCTCAAGAGCATTGAGGAACCTCTTCACTTCCTCATCCGAGTTGAACCTTATAGTCATGGTGCCTTTCCCGGAGGGAGAGCGTTTCAGGCTGATGCTATTATCAAAAAACTTGCCGATGTGCTCGAGAACACGGTAATAGTCGTCTGGAAGATCCTGGATCTTCGATGACGGGGAGACATCTTCTTTACCCAGCCTGCGAACTTTCTCCTCAAGTTGACGGACTGAAAGGCCGTCTTTGATTGTCAGATCGCACAGAAGCTCTTGGATATGAGGATCTTCTATACCCAGAAGGACTTTGGCGTGGCCTGTGCTGAGGAGCCCTGCCTTAAGGTCGTGCTGAACCTTGGCCGGGAGTTTGAGGAGCCGCAGGTAGTTGGCGACAGACGCTCTTTTCTTGCCCACTCGCTGGGCCATTCTCTCCTGTGTGAGGTGGCACTCATCCATCAGCCTTTGGTAGCTCATGGCGACCTCGATGGGATCCAGGTCCTGTCTTTGGATATTCTCCACTATGGCCATCTCGAGCATGCCCTGGTCATCTGTAGCCCGGATATATGCGGGGATGACATCCATCCCGGCGAGCCTGCAAGCGCGGAACCTTCTCTCACCGCTGATGATCTGGTATCGACCGTCCGGACGTTTCCTGACAGAGATTGGCTGGATCAGGCCGAAAGTCCGGATTGACTCGGCCAATTCTTCCAGGGAATCATTGTCGAAGGCCATTCGTGGCTGGTACGGGTTGGGATCAACAAGACCGGCGGGGATTCTTAACACGTCGCCATAATCCTGGGATGGCCTGGCACCGGCGATCTCCTTGTTGATATAACCGACCGGTTTCCTTTCCGGCTCGTGAATATCCATGTCGCCCAACAGGGCGCTGAGCCCTTTGCCCAGCCTGCTTTCCCGTTTGTCGCTCATCTTGTCTTTCATCACTTCTCGTTCTTGTCAAGAACCTCCTTGGCGAGGTTCATATAGTTGGATGTGCCGTTACTGACAACGTCATAAAGAATGATTGGCTTCCCGTGAGAGGGAGCCTCGCTTAGACGTATGCTCCTTTGGATGATAGTCTTGAACACCATGTCCTTGAAGTGTTCCCTGAGTTCGCCCACGACTTGGGCGTGCACTTTTGTCCTGCCGTCGAACATCGTGACCACAAAGCCCTCGATGGTCAGCGCGGGATTTATCTCCCGCTGTACAAGGCGTATGGTCTGAAGGAGCTTGCCAAGTCCCTCCAAGGCGAAGAATTCTGGCTGGACCGGGATCATCACGGAATCTGCCGCTGTCAAGGCGTTGATAGTGATCAATCCGAGGGAAGGGGAACAGTCGATGATTATGTAGTCATAGTCATCCCTTATTGGCTCAAGCCTACGTTTAAGGAAGGACTCGCGGTTTTCCTCGTCAATCATCTCTATCTCGGCGCCCACGAGGTTGATGTGGGACGGAATCATCTGAAGATCAGGTATTTCCGTCTGAACCAACGCATCTCGTACGTCAATCTCACCTATCAGTACCTCATAGATAGTCCTTTTCTGGTCATTGTCCGGAGAGAAATTAAGGCCGGATGTGGTGTTGGCCTGAGGATCCGCGTCTATGATCAGGACTTTCTTCTCCAGGACGGCCAGGGAGGCCGCCAGGTTAATTGCGGTAGTGGTCTTTCCCACTCCGCCTTTTTGGTTGGCGATTGCTATGACTTTTCCCATGACTAGACTCTTATTCAATCTACAAATGTAATAATTTTTAATCGCTTGTCAAACAGGGTCCACGTCCAGCGCGATATGCCCGGAATATTTCCTGCCGCTTTCGAACACGTTGACCTCCTCTTCGATAGTGGCTTTGTTGGATTTCAGGAACTGGTTTTTCGGGAGAAGAATACGTATGATCTTTATGATCTCTCCTCCCACTTTGTCGATAGCCGGAGAATATGGACCGATGACTTTGACCTTGTCTCCGAGGGTCTTGCAGAGTGTCTCCGCCAGCGAACGGCTCATGAGTTCCAGCCTTGCGGCGTTGCGGTCACGAAGGACGGCGTTGACTACCCTTGAATATGGAGGATATCCGAATAACTTCCTTTCTGACAATAACTTGGTCATGGATTCGGTGTCGCTGAGCCTGCCGTTGAGGGTTTGGTAGACGGGATGGTCAGGTTGCGAGGTCTGGACGACGAACAAACCTTTCTCCGACCTTCGTCCGCAACGTCCCCTGAACTGCTCCAATAGGGTTAAAGCCCTCTCATCCGCCCTGTAGTCCTGCTGCCCGAGAAGTGAGTCTGACTGGATCACAGCTACAAGGGACAGGCCGCTGAAATCAAAGCCTTTAGCCACCATCCGGGTACCGACCAGGATGTCAATCTCGCCGTCAGCGAACCCCCGTATGATCTCAGATTCATGTTTCCTGCTTCTGGCGCTGTCACTGTCGAGACGTCCGATCCTGGCACCAGGAAAAAGTGCTGACGCTTCTTCTTCAATCTTTTGTGTACCTGCGCCGAGAAGTTTGAGTGAACCACCGCACTTAGGGCAGGTTCCAAGGTATCTCTTGACCCTTCCGCAATAGTGGCAGACAAGTTTAGCTTCTCCAGTTTCCTTTATATGCAGACTCAAAGCGGCGTCGCAGCGGTCGCATTTAGGGATGGTACCACACTCCTCGCATTGGAGGACAGGGGAGTATGATCTCCGTTCCCTCAGCAGAGCCACCTGTCCACCTTTCTCAAGGCAGTCATTAATCCTGTCGATGAGCTTCCGGGAGAAACTTCCGACCATGCCGTTTTTCTTCCTCTCCGCTATCGTGTCGATGATCTCGACATCCGAGTCTTCAGCCTGGAAATATCTGGTTCTGAGCTCAATAAGCCCAAACCTTCCTACGGAACAGTTGTATAGAGACTCCAGGGACGGTGTGGCTGACCCTAAGATTATCTCTGCTCCGTGAAGCCCGGCGAGCATGATGGCGGCTTCCCTTCCATTGTACCTTGGGGCCGGATTGTCTTGTTTATATGACGGATCGTTCTCCTCGTCAACGATCACCAGCCCCAGATCCTTGTGGGGCAGGAAAACTGAACTTCTTGTTCCGAGTGCCAGATATGGATCGCTTTTGATGTGAGCCGCGGCGTCGGCCCTTTTAGCTAAAGTCTCTCCGGAATGGAATACTATCAGTTCCGTGGGGAAATGCTCCCGGATCCTGTCCTCAAGCTGTCGGCTCAGGGCGATCTCGGGTACCATGAACAGGACGTTCTTTCCTCGCGACAGAGTCTCGGCAGCGAGTTTGAGGTAGATCTCAGTTTTCCCGGATCCGGTAACCCCTCGGAGAAGAGCCGGTTTCCGATTGTTGAAGATTTCCTTGATTTTGGAATATGCTTCCGATTGAGAATCAGAAAGTTCAATGGCGGCAGGCCACCTGCCCGTGGCCGCGTCCATCCTCGCTTCGCTGCGGCTGAGTACGGCCCCTGGACAGTGGCCTTGCCGCAAAAGAACATCCCTCTGAGCGATATACCTTTCCTTCGTGTCCTCCCTTCTCGCTTTCGTTATCTTCTCTTCCAGCTTAGCGATTCTCTCATGTATCCTCTCCTTGACCCGGGCTTTGACTTCTTCCTCCTCTACTTTACCGGCGGGATAAGCCGCCTTGTAGACTTCTCCGGGGGTGCACAGGTAATACTCAGAAACCATCCTCCATAAACCGATCTCTTTCGGAGATATCCTGTCAAGTTCCTCTGCCAGTCCGGTTATTGGTTTTATCCTGTCATAGCCGACGGCGCCGGCCTCTTCTTCCGCGTCCTCGGCTGTAACTACTGCCACATATTCCTTCCCTCCGAACTCAACCCTGACCCTGTCGCCGATGGCGAGGTGGCTGGATAGCTGATCCTCGGAATAGGAATAGAAAGGCTCCCACTTCAGACGGAGCGGAAGAAGCACCTGTATGTACAGCGATTTGTGCATCAAGGCGAATTTACCAAAAAAAATTTGTATAGAAATGTTTTTTGCCTATCTTTGCAATCCCAAAACAACTGGTGCTGTAGCTCAGATG
The DNA here is from genome assembly GCA_017557535.1 of Bacteroidales bacterium. Classification (GTDB taxonomy): domain Bacteria; phylum Bacteroidota; class Bacteroidia; order Bacteroidales; family UBA932; genus Cryptobacteroides. Next base: position 53,984 of record JAFYYM010000075.1, read on the forward strand.
GTAGAGCAATGGACTGAAAATCCATGTGTCGGCAGTTCGATTCTTCCCAGCACCACGGTAACCCGCTGAGATTCAGCGGGTTATTTGTTTTTATCTCTCAAATAGCCGTGCCGGACCAGATCGTCCCGACTCTGGACTGGACTTGTATACCCATCGGATATTACAAACAGATTGTCCGCGACCGTGGAAATGGCGTCGTAGTTATGGTCAGTGACTATGATTCCGTGGTCTTGGCTACGTTCCTTGATCAGTGCTTTGACCTCTTCTATATTCACAGGGTCAACCAGGGTGAATGGTTCATCAAGAATGTAGAAAGGAGCGTCACTCATGAGAACCAGATATAGTTCAGCTAGACGTGCCTCGCCGCCAGAAAGCTCATAAACGCGGGACTCGTAGTGGCGGGAATACTTGGGGACTCTGTTCACGAAGGTCCAGAAGTTTACGCCATATAGTTCAAACGCGCGATGCAGCTCCATTCCTTCAGGAATCAAGCGTCCTTGCGGAAGGTATTTGATTGACCTGCCGATGACATGGCGGTCCAACGGTTTTCCGTCGATGCTTACCATAACGTTCTCAACCCTGAGACCTCCCATGAGCGCCCGGAACATACAGGATTTCCCTGCGCCATTCCTGCCCAGAAGGCCAGTCACCATCCCGGTTTCGGAAGTGATATAGCCGCCGCTCAGGACCGTCTTCTCACCAAAACGGACCACCACGCTATCCACTATGAGTTTGTGCTTACCCATGGATCAGGAGCATAATTGTCATCAGGATGGCAAATACCAGATAATCAGCGAGAATAACCCGTGTTAGTAGTTTGCGTGGGGAAAGCCCTAAATTGATATAGAAGAAAACAGCATCCCTTTCACGGAACTGCTTCACCAAGTACACGATTATGGCCGTGAGCGGGACTTTCAGGATGAAGGCATCCACGAGAAATGAGTAGGAGAAATCACCTCTCTGAAGCAGCGCGCAGACCAAATTATATATCGCTCCCACCAGAAACACTACTTTCCCATAGCGCCAAGTGAGTGATATGTGGTCCCGAAGGTGCATGCTGAGTCAGGAATAATCCGGTCAGCGATTTCCGCAAATACTAAGCCAGCGTCGAATGCACCAGGAGAATGCGGAAGCGAGTCGTCGCGCGTTGTCGGTAAAGTGTCCGCCTTCTTCCCAGACTATGGTGACGTTATCCTCACCGATCCTTTCTCTAAGAATGGCATATTCTTCTCTCACGGCGTCTCCCACCCTCGCTATAGATTGGTTGCGGACATGTTCTTCCTTGTCTCCGAGGCTCAGATAGACTATTCTTGCCTTTGTGTGGTGGGCATGAGAATACTTCCCCCAATCCTTTATCCATAAGGAAGGGGAGGCGGCCGCGATGGCGGGGAACCTGTCCGATACGGTGGCTGACCATAATGAGAAAAGACCTCCCAAAGAATAACCTCCCAAGATAACTGGCAGATCTCCGTATTTGTCAATTAGCTTAGGAAGCAGGTCGTCAGTGACGAATCTCAAGGTGTCTCCAGAGGCTGAACCAACCATCGGATCGCGGTTTATGGCGGGGTCGTGCCATGGAGTTAGGTCCAGATCCCAGTCGAGGACCTGGAAGGCAGCCATGACGAAAGGGACACCGGAGGATGCCCAAATCATCTCGACTTCATCATGAAAGTCCTTCCTCTCATGATTGCCAAGAGGTTGGATCAGGATAAGACGAGGGGATTCCGCCTCGGAAAGCAGGCATTCCCTGCCGGCTATGAAAGTGGATCTATTTATCAATGCTGACTAATTTGTATTTCCTTCTGATTCTTTCTTATGCGAATATAGTCATTTATGCTGATTGATAAAATGTTGATAATTGTTGATAAAATAATGTGAAATGACTTTCCGATAAGACGAAAAGCATGTAAATTTGTAGCATGATCCTTACAATATTCAAGCTTCTCGGCTCAATCGCCCTCCTGATGTACGGTATGAAGGTGATGAGCGAGGCCCTTCAGAAGATGGCCGGCCCCGGCCTGCGACATATCCTCGGGGCGATGACTACCAATCGTTTCACCGGAGTGCTCACCGGAATGCTCGTCTGCGTGGCTGTCCAGTCTTCGGCTGCAACTACGGTGATGACAGTCTCTTTCGTCAATGCCGCGCTCCTTTCGCTATCGCAGGCCATCTCGGTGATAATGGGAGCGAATATCGGAACCACGCTCTCAGCATGGATCATGTCGGCCGGGTTTTCCTTCAATATCGCGAATCTTGTATGGCCGGTATTCCTTGTGGCGGTCATCCTCATACAGAACAGGAAACACCGCTATCTCGGAGACTTCCTGTTCGGTCTCTCTTTCATGTTCTTCGCACTCGGTACTTTGAATATGACAGGCCGCGAGATGGATCTGGCCCACAATGAGGGAGTTGTTAACTTCTTCTCCTCTTTTGATTCCGGAAGCTATCTGACGATTCTGCTATTCCTCTTGGTTGGTGGTGTGTTGACTGTCATAGCCCAGTCCTCAGCCGCCCTCATGGCCATCACAATGGTCCTCTGCACCAGCGGGGTCCTTTCTATATACCAAGGTATCGCCCTTGTCATGGGTGAGAATATCGGAACGACTGTGACCGCCAATGTGGCCGCTCTATCAGCCAACACACAGGCTCGCCGCGCCGCTCTGGCGCATTTACTCTTCAACGTGTTCGGTGTGCTGTGGGTGTTGTGTCTTTTCTATCCTTTCGTCAACGCCGCCTGTTCTATTGTCGGAGTTGATCCCCATGCCGACGCTCAGAGCCCGGCCAGGCTTTCGTTTGTGCTGGCCACATTCCACACGATGTTCAATGTGACCAACACCGCCATACTGATCTGGTTCATCCCGCAACTTCAGAAACTGGTGTCTTACCTTATTCCTCAGAAGTCCTCCGATGAGGAATTCCGTCTGCAGTACATTCAGACCGGTATCATGAAGACTCCTGAAATCTCTGTCCTCCAGGCTCAGAAGGAGACAACTCTCTTCGCCGACAGAATGCGTCAGATGTTCGCGCTCGTCCGTGAGTTGTACGATGAGACTGACGATTCGGCATTTGAGAAGAAGATTGAGCGGGTACGGGAGATGGAAAAGATGTCAGACCGTCTCGAGAGCGAGATCGGAAGCTACCTTGCCCAAGTCTCCAACTCTCATCTTAGTGACGAGACCAAGCGTAAGATCCGCGCCATGTTGCGCGCTGTGAGTGAGCTTGAGAGTATTGGTGACAGTTGTTTGAACCTCTCAAGGATGATCGAGCGTCGCCATAAGGAGAAAGAGCAGTTCATCCCGGTTCAGGAAGAGGGAATCGCCACGATGTTCGACCTATTGGACAAAGCTTTCGTCAATATGATCAAAGTGCTTGAGGGTGAGGGAGATCCGGATGAGTCCTGGGCTCTTGAGAATGACATCGATGATCTTCGTAACAAGCTGCGGTCTCAAAATACTCTGGATGTGGATGCCGGCAAGTATTCCTTCGCCTTGGGTACCATTTTCGTTGACATTGTCCGTGAGTGCGAGAAGTGCGGAGACTATGTGATCAATGCTGTAGAGGCTAAGATGGGTAAGAGGGAAGACGCTGATTTACTGAATCTTGACTCCCTGGTTATTGATCATCAGCGCAAGATCGCTCAGTTGTACGGAGAACCTCTTGATTTGACGAAGGCCGAATTCGAGCTTCTGAGTCTACTGGTCTCCAACCCGGGCAGAGTCTTCACCCGTGAGGAGCTTGTGGAATCCGTGTGGCCCAAGGATACTTCTGTCAGCGCAAAGGTCGTGGATGGAAGCATCCGTGATATCCGCGGCAAACTTGGGGATCTGTCTGGCCATATCGCGAATAAGGGCGGACTCGGTTACTGTTTCGAATAACACATAAAGCTATAACCAATGTTCACAAAAGAAGATATCGCCCAGATAATGGGGCGTGGCGCTAGCCAATCCCAGGTGGAGGAACAAGTTGACCGCTTCAGGAAAGGCTTTCCCTGGATGAGAATCGTGGCTCCGGCCACTCCCGGGAACGGAATCAAGGTTCTCTCAGCTGAAGATGCGAAGGAGTCGGTAGAGTATTACCATAGAGCGTCAGTCGAGGGCAAATGCAAATTCGTCCCGGCCTCTGGGGCCGCGTCAAGGATGTTCAAGGACATGTTCTCAGGGCTTGCCAAACTTGAGGCTGGCGAAGACCTTCCCGCAGACGCACCCGGCGCTAAGCTCGCCGCGAGGATCAAGGATTTCGCTTTCTACGACGAGACGTTGTTCGGTGAGCCTGAAGATAGCCGCGAGTACAGGATAAAAGCCTTGTCAAGGCTTCTGGGTGAGGATGGCCTCGCTTACGGTTCCAAACCAAAGGGTGTCTTGAAGTTCCACAGTTATCCCTCCGAGGTTAGGACAGCTATCGCTGAGCATCTTGTTGAGGCTCAGGAATATATGCGTGATTATGAAGATGTCTGCCATCTCGTGGTGACCATATCCCCTGAGCACCGGGAGCTTTTCGAAAAGGCCGTCTCAGAGGTGGTTCCGGAATATGAGAAGCGCTATGGCGTCCATTATGATATCAATTTCACCTATCAGGACAAGGCGACTGACACGATTGCGGTTGACATGGATAACGAACCTTTCCGTACCTCTGACGGGAAACTTCTTTTCCGACCGGCAGGTCATGGAGCGCTTATCCACAACCTCAACGAGGTCGACTCTGAGCTGGTCTCGATCAAGAACATCGACAATGTCTCCCATGAGAAATACCTCGGAGAGACATCCTTCTATAAGCAGGTCCTCATGGGGGAGGCGCTTAGTTTGCGGGACCAGATATTCCTCTATATCAGGCGGCTGAACGCTAATCCTTCAGAAGAGATTTGCGCGGAGATAGAAGAATTCCTTGACGTTGTCCTCTGTGTCAAGATTCCTAAGGTCAGTGACCTTAAGGCGAAGGCGGAGTTGCTGCGTTCAAAGCTAAACCGTCCGATCCGGGTTTGCGGTATGGTACGCAACGAGGGAGAGCCCGGTGGAGGCCCGTATATCATTGAGGGAAAGGACGGCTGCACATCGCTTCAGATTCTGGAGAGTGTCCAGATCAACAAGGATGACCCGCATGCGGCTGAGGCTATGGCGGGGGCCACACACTTCAACCCTGTTGACTTGGTCTGCTTGCTTCGGGACTGCAGGGGAGAGAAGTTCGATCTTCTTTCCCACGTTGACCCTGAGACCGGTTTCATCAGCTCGAAGAGTTATCAGGGTAGGGAATTGAAAGCACTGGAACTTCCCGGTCTGTGGAACGGAGCCATGAGCGACTGGAACACCCTTTTCGTGGAGGTTCCGCTTATAACATTCAACCCGGTGAAAGTCGTCCTGGACCTGCTGCGTCCGGCGCACCAGGGGTGATATTCCTTAAAACAGCCAGGCTTTGATAAGGAACCATAGGACCGGCACCAGAAGCGCCGGGAGATAATTAAGTGTCTTGCAGTCCTTTATCTCGAGGATCGAAAGGCCGGAGGAGATAATCAGCACACCTCCGACTATCGCCAGCTCATTTACCAGGGTGCCTTGAAGGAGAGGACTGGTGGAAGCGAGAATGGCGATCAGGTAGAACATACCCTGCCATAGGAAAAGGATAGGAGCCGCCAGGATCATACCGATACCATATGTGGTGGCGAACACCATCGAAGTCACCAGGTCAAGGGTGGAGTTGGTGTAGAGGAAGGTATTGTCTCCCTGGAGGGCGCTGAGTACAGGCCCGACTATCGAGAATGTGCCTATGCAATAGAGCAGACAGGCGGAGATCAGCCCTTTGGCGAATGAGTCTCCTCCGAATCTTGAGACGAGTCGTTTCGTTTTCCCGTCGATATCCAACGCGGTTCCCACAACACCTCCGATGGCCAGGCTGAGAATGAACAGCACCGGGAACTCGCTCTTTGGCATATTCTGAACAAAGGAATTGGCTCCGAGAGCGATAGAAGCGAGTCCCATCGCATTGAAGAGAGTCTTGCGATACTTCTCACCGAGGCCTTTACGGAAAAGGGTACCTACCAAAGTTCCGGTGATGATGCAGGCTGTGTTGACAATAGTTCCGATCATAACTTTTGCAAAGATAAGAATTTATCAGTACCTTCACCGCTCCTACTTTAAAAATGACAAAAGCATATGCCAGTTAAGTTTTACCAAAGCGAGAACCAGGTGCCGCTTGAGATGCACAAGGTCCGTGTAGTCCAGAAACTTTTCCTTCTTCCAGTCGAGGAGCGCTTGAGATGCATCCAGGAAGCGGGTAACAATACTTTCCTTCTTCAGAACAAGGACATCTACCTTGACATGATCACCGATTCGGGAGTCAATGGCATGTCTGATCGTCAGATCGCCTCAATGTCGATCGCGGATGACTCCTACGCCGGATCGGAGACCTTCAACCGTGTCAAGGCCGCTATCAAGGAGGTCTTCGGGACTGATTATGTCCTACCCGCTCACCAGGGCAGGGCCGCGGAGAATATCCTCGCCGAGGCATATGTCAAGCCTGGGATGTATACCCTCATGAATTTCCACTTCACAACCACGAAGGCTCATATCACCCGCCTTGGTGGAGAAGTTATAGAACTCGTTGACAAGAAAGGACTTATCCCTCAATCCGACGACCCGTTCAAGGGTAATTTCGATCTGAAGGCTTTGAGGAAGACCATTAAGGACCTCGGCCCGGAGAAAGTAGCCTTTGTCCGCGTTGAGGCGGGAACAAACCTGATTGGCGGTCAGCCCGTCTCTCTCGAGAATATGCTGGCTGTCACGGACATCTGCCACGAGTTCGGTGTGAAGAGCGTTCTGGACGCCTCTCTCCTTCAAGACAACGTGTACTTCATGAAGATGCGTGAGCCTAGGTGTAAGTATATGACGACCAAGGAGATATACCATATTCTCGCTGACCGTTTCGACATCATTTACTTCTCCGCCCGCAAGTTGGGATTCTCCCGCGGTGGCATCATCACTTCCCACGATAAGAAGTTCTGTGATGAGATGATGGAGTTCGTGCCTCTATACGAAGGTTTCCTGACCTACGGTGGAATGGAAGTCCGTTCCATGGAAGCCATGGCCGTTGGACTTATCGAGTCCCTCGACATGGAATACATCAGCCAGGGCCCTGAGTTCATCGCCTACCTGGTCAAGGAACTCGATGACTATGGTGTGCCGGTGATCAAGCCTGCAGGTGGTCTGGGAGCCCATCTCAATTGTTCCGAGATAGTCCCGGATATTCCTCATAACCAATATCCCGCTGCCGCTGTGGGAGCGGCGCTCTTCATCGCCGGAGGTATCAGGGGAATGGAGCGTGGTACCGTCAGCGAGCAAAGGAATCCGGATGGCTCAGAGCGTTATGCTGAGCTTGAGCTTCTCCGTCTCGCATTGCCTAGAAGGGTGTTCACCCTCTCGCAGGTGAAGTATTGCGCGGACAGGGTCAAGTGGCTCTGGGACAACCGTAAGATTATCGGTGGCCTGGAGTGGGTCTCCGAGCCTAAGGTGCTCCGTTTCTTCTTCGGAAGGATGAAAGAGATCGGCTACTGGCAGGAAGAGCTGGCGAAGAAATTCCGCGAGGATTTCGGCGACTCCCTTTAATAATCAGTCACATACCAAACAGTATCAGTCCCTGCCTTCGGCGGGGACTTTGTATCTGTCGCCGGAAACTCTCACCATCGCGTCATAGAAATTCTGGTCATAGCCTCCAGGCTGGTCATTATACTTGACTATCAGATACTTCCAGAGCTGATCCCAGCGAGCCATCATCTTTCCGGTGTATTCGGTTGTCTTGGCCGTAAGGAAAGATACCCTGTCCGAAGGGGTCATCTCTTTTGCCATATCAGCAATCCCATCCTGCTCTGAGATATAGTAGTCCTCGAGCTCTTTCTGGGCGGATCTCAAGTCGCCTATCATGGCGCTGTATCTTGGATAGACGAAGTTAGAGACCATATTGCAGAACCAATAGGCTCCCTTTTCGTTGAAGACACCGTTTAGGTTGTTCTCCTCCATGAAAGCGGCAGGTATCTCCCTCTCGCAGCAATAGACAGGAACATATGCCACCATATCAGCATCGTCGCAATTGAACCACATCAATCCTCCGACCTCGTCAGGAAGCCAGCTCCTGAGCTGGGAAACCATCGTGAATCCGGCCTGGGGTGAGGCTATCGGCCTTTCCCTGAAATAATCCTGCCCATTTGACTCAAATGTCTTAGCCCTTGGCCTGATGGGCATACCCCACGGTCCGGCGCCAAGATCTTTTGTCATGTCAAGAGGTGTACCCTCGTAATGGTCTCGCATGTCGGCCATTATGTCTTGGACTGAGAGCTTCCTGTCAGGGGTGATCCAAAGCGGGAGATGGTCGCAGACATCGAATTTCCCATCAATGTAGGGCATGAACTTATCCATCTCGGAAGGATCGGTATGGTGGCGGAAAAAACTCCATACTCGGGCGTCGCACTGGCGGACTTTGATGAAGGAGATTGGGCAATACGCGTCCCTGAAGCTGAAATCCTCGTCCTTGCCAGAGAAGAAACCCATTTCCCGCGCGAATGAGATCACATCGCTTGAGTACACGCACTCTCCTTCGATTTCTTGGAATATGCTGTTCTTCCTTGCTTTGGCAACTTGAGGGAACTGCCTGATCCTACTTATGTTGGCATGGGCGCTGACCTGGCCGTCCGGGATCCGTAGCGCGACCCACACCGAGCCCTTGCGGCCTGGTCCCTTACCGACAATCTCCACGATCCAGGCCTCTTCCTTGTCACAGATCGTGAAAGTCTCTCCCTCGTCGCTGTAACCGTACTCGTCCATCAGTTGACCCATTGTCCGTATCGCTTCCCTGGCTGTGGAGCAACGCTGGAGAGCCAGCTGGATGACATTGTCGTAGCCAAGGATGCCCTCGGGGTTGACGAGCTCATGCCGGCCTCCGAAGGTTGTCTCAACGATGCAAAGCTGCTTCTCGTTGATATAGCCGATCACATTGTAGGTATATTCCACCTGGTCGACATATCCCTTGATTTCGGCAGGGTGCCAGAAAGAACGGATGGCTATCTTCTCACCTTTCTCATGCCTTCCGGCGGGGGAGTGGGTGAGCCATCCTGAATAGCCGAAAGTGTCGCAGTTGTAAGTACAGATGACAGAGCCATCAGCGGAGGCCCCTTTTGTGACGATCAGGTTGGTACAGGCTCTTGATGATGGATCGAACACTAATGCTAAAACAAGGGAAAGCAGGAGCTTCCCCAAAGGGAAGTGTCTCATATCTATAGAGTTGAATTAGTCAGTTGTGATTATGCAGTCACCGGGTCCCTTGATGTTTCCGTCGAGGATGATCTCTCCGACGGAACCGACATGGATATGCCCTGTACGTGGATTCTTGATGGAGACGACGTGGCCTTTGACGGTGGCTTCCACACTGGAGTACTCGAAAGCCAAATCGCAGTCTTCCCCGAAGGTGCAATCTTCGAGGACAAGGTTGTCGCAATAGCAAAGAGGTTGTGTCTCGGTGATGTGGCAACGGACAAGCTTGAAGTTCTTGGAATACCAGGCAAGATACTCCCCGTTGATCACCGAGTCATAAATCTCAATATTCTCCGCTTCCCAGAATGAGTCTTTGGAGTTCAGCAGGCTATTTTTGATCACCACGTTCTTGGCGTACTGGAAGCCGTAGTTACCTTGCAATTTGACATTCTCCAGGACGATATCCTCGCAATGCATGAAGACGTAGTCGGCTCTTTCGATGACGCAGTCCTTCACATCGATATGACTGCAATCCCAGAAAGTCTCGCTTCCACCGGGAATCCAGCAGTCTCTCATCTTGATGCCATCCATCCTGCGGAATGTCTTCGGGGCGTCGATGATGGTGTTGTAAAGCTCCCCGTTTCGGGAATACCATAGCCCCGAGCGGGCTCCAACAGTCAGGATACTGTCTCTCACAACGAATCCGTCACACTCCCAGAGGGGATATTTGCCCTCAAAGCGGCATTTTACGCATGTTATGTTTGCGGTCTCCTTCAAGCCAGACTCACCTGGGCGTATGACCACATTCTCCAAGTAGAGGTCTTTTTTACAGTACAGCGGCCTTTCTCCGCCGAACTCCTTTCCGATTATTGTCTCCATATATTTTGTTAAGATCGTTATATTTCAGCGAATTCCAATTCTTCCCGTTCTTTTCCAGTCACCCTGTGCTTCATCCATTTGTCTCCCCGCAGCCTCCACAAGAAGAGTATCCCCCTTATGTTGAGCTCGGCGCACATCGCTATCCAATAGCCCTGCAATCCCATTTTCGGGGTCAGAATCGCGGCTAAACCTATTCTGACTACCCACATGCTGCAGAAGTTCATCACGCTTGGCATCAAGGTGTCCCCGGCACCCACGCAACACCCGTACCCTACAATCGATATGGCATACATCGTCTCAGCGAAGGCTTCGATTCTCAGAACCTTAGCCCCGAGCGCCACAACATCAGGATCAATGCTCAGCAGAGCCATAAGTTGCGGAGCGAAAATGAACATCAGCACCGCGAGGACAGTCTGTATAATCGCGCCCATCGACATGGTGATCCTGGAGAATCTCCTGGCTATCTCCTTCCTGCCGGCGCCGAGACTTTGACCTATCAGGGTTGTCGATGCCTCCTCGATCCCGTATGACGGCATATAGCAGAAGCTCTCCGCGGTGATAGCGAATGCGTTAGCGGCGATGGCGATGGCTCCTAGCGGTGCCACGATCACGGTGCTCATCACATAAGCGCCTCTCATAATGATATTCTGGAGCCACATGGGAGCGGTTATCCCCCATGCGTTGTCAAGGGTTTTGCGCCTTGGAGAGAAGGAGCCTTTTTCTCCCTTGATATTCAACTCTTTGGAGCGGTAGAGAACATACCAGACAGCAAAGGCGGAAGTGACCAGCTCGGACAGGCCGGTACCAAGAGCCGCTCCGGCGACCCCCATTCCACAGATGAAAATGAATATATAATTGAATATCACATCGAGAACACACATCCCGGTGAACATGATGCTGGGAACCTTCATATTTCCGCTTGCCTGCAGCATGGCGCTGGCGGCCCAGCCAATAGCTCCCACGGGGATGAATGCGGAGAATATCAGGAAGTATTTTGACGCGTCGGAAATGATTTCAGGACTTCCTCCAAGCCATCTGGGCAGGGGAGCGCTTAATCCGATGCCGATTAAAGAGAGGAAGATGCTCAGTATCAGCACAGAAGTCAGTCCTTCCCGCAGAACGGCCCGGGCGCCTTTGAAATCTTTGGCGCCGCAGAGATGAGCCACCTGCACTGAGAATCCCGAGCAAGCGCCTGCTGTGAAACCGCTGAGAATCCATGTGCTGGTGGCGATAAGGCCTATCGATGCGGAAGGGTTTGCCCCTAGACGTCCTACCATGCCGGTGTCGATATACTGCATCAGCATCGACGAGGTCTGTGCGAGGATGGCGGGAAGGCTCAGTATAAAGGCAAGCTGGATCTGCTGACCTAACGCCATACACTGTCCCTCACGGATCATTCCGAGCAACTCATCTTTAAGACCTTTCGCCATAGGAGCAGATTTGTACACGCGAATATAGGTAAAATCTTCTTTAGTCTCCCAATGGGACGATTCACGCATTCATATATCTAATTATACGCAGTAAACTCTTGCTGGCAATGTATAAATTATTATATTTGTATTTGCAATACTGTGAAACTTTACATACGAACCATTTTTTTAACCTTTATATTCTTTGTTTTAACAGTTAATGCTATGAGTAAAAAATTATGGTTGGCCGGATGCGTGCTAGCGCTTCTATGTGGCTCCATTGAGTCGCAGGCGGCCAAAGTTCAGGCATCAACTTTCGAACAGCAGAACAAGACTGTCACCGGTGTTGTCTCTGACAAGATGGGCCCTGTCCAAGCGGCCTATGTCACAGTCAAGGGGACAACGAACGGAGCTGTCACTGATGCTGCCGGAAAGTTCACTCTCTCAGGTGTTAAGACTGGTGATGTGATCGTGGTCTCGTTTGTAGGCTATGAGTCACAGGAGATTCCCTACACCGGTCAAACAACCTTGAATGTCGTTCTCGACGACACGCAACTTCTTGACGAGGTTCTGTTCGTCGCGTACGGTACCTCTAAGAAATCAAGCTTTACCGGATCTGCCAGTGTGGTCAAGTCCGAGCAACTTGAGAAAATCTCCGGAACCGGATTCCTTGAGGCTATGCAGGGTATGTCTGCTGGTGTTCAGATCGTGAACAACGAAGGTAACCCTGGTGGTAATCCTCGTATCCAGATCCGTGGTATCTCAGCTATGTCCGGTATCACCACCCCTCTGTATGTCGTTGATGGAATGCCCTATGATGGCTCTCTGAACTCGATCAACCCTTCGGATATCGAGTCCATGACCGTCCTGAAGGATGCCGCGGCTTCCTCACTTTACGGATCCCGCGCCGCTAACGGTGTTGTCGTGATCACCACCAAGAAAGGAAAGACCGGTAAGCCTACCGTGAACTTCCGCGCCGCTTGGGGTACATCCGACGCCGCTGTTCCGTGGATGAAGAAGGCTGATCCTAAGCAGCAGCTTTACAACAACTGGAAGGCCCTCTACAATGACCAGGTCTATCTCCATGGCGCTGATCCCAAGACCGCTGGCGACTATGCTTCCGCCAATGCAGTCTCCCTTAGCGTCAACCCTTCGGTCAACTCTGCGGGCCAGACTTGGTACGTAACCCCGTTCCAGTGGCCCGGAAGCGCTGACAAGTTCGTTCTTCACGACGGTAACGGTAACGGCTACATCAACCCTGACCTAAAATATATTTGGGACGAGTCTGACTGGGAGTGGAACGATATCGTGTTCTCCTACAAGCTCCGTCAGGACATCGGCTTGGATGTCAGTGGAATGTCCGCCAATGGCAAGACCAACTATTTCATCTCCGCCGGATATCTTGATGACAATGGATACGCCAACAGGGACTACTACAAACGTTACTCTTTCCGTTCTTCTGTTGAGAGTGAGATCAACAAGTGGCTCTCGATGGGTGGAAGCCTCGCTTACAGCTATGCCCGTCAGAACTACTTGGGTTACAACCGTATGTTGAACTTCCATACTTCCCTCAACTCCGTTTGGCTGCGTAATGACGACAACACCGACTGGGTGTATTCAGCCAAGACCGGTGAGAGAATGTATGACTGGGCTCACCATAACGCCAACTACTTCGGAATGCCTGCCGTCACCCGTGGCGACTACTGGGACAACTACAACGATGAGTCTTTCACCAGCCGCGCCTACACGACGATTTCCGCCAAGTATTTCGCTAACTTCAAGCTTCCCGCCGGATTCAACTTCCGTACTTCCATCAGCCTTGACAACAACAACTCCGAGAGATTCTATTATGGTTCCGCGGTTCACGATCCCGACCAGATCCCTCCGTATGGTGTCACTGTCAAGACCACCGGTGGAGATGCCGATAGGCAGACCGATCACTTGATGTCCTCGACTTGGAACAACATTTTGACCTGGGACAAGAGCTTCGGCAATCATAACTTCAATGTTATGGCCGGTCACGAGTTCTACCAGTATGACTCATATTATAACTACGCTTACGGTGCCGGTATCATGTCAGTCGGGCAGATGGAGCTTGCCTCCACTACCGAGAACTGGGGCGCTGACTCCGATTTATCCAAGTATGCCCTCCTTTCTTTCCTCGGAAAGATTGATTACAACTTCAACAATAAGTACTTCTTCTCAGCCTCCTTCCGTCGTGACGGTTCCTCCAGGTTCTCTCCTCAGAGCCGTTGGGGTAACTTCTGGTCTGTAGGTGCTTCTTGGAGGGTTAGCAACGAGTCGTTTGTCAAGGACATCCCTTGGATCGACAACCTCGTGATCCGTTCAAGCTATGGTACTTCCGGTAACGACCGTCTATATTCCCGTAGCTCATCCAGTGGAGCTCCTGGCGGCCTTATCAACTATGCGTACCAGTCTTACTATTCCTCCGACAACCTCTACGGTGTCGCTGGTTACAAGCCGTCAACGATCGCTACTCCTGAGCTTAAGTGGGAGAAGAACCAGCAGTTCAACGTGGGAGTTGACTTCAGCCTCCTCCGTAACCGTTTGACCGGTACTGTCGAGTACTATGTCAGAGGATCCAAGGACTTGCTCTATTACCTTGAGCTCCCTATTTCTGCCCAGGTCGGTGGCGCCACTGGTTACAACACTAACCTCGGTAATGTCAAGAACTCCGGTATCGAGCTTACATTGGGTGTGACCCCTGTTATGACCAGCAACTTTGTTTGGAACATTGACGCCAACTTCTCCACTCTCAAGAATGAGTTGACCTACTTGCCTAGCGGCGCTTACACATACAACAACCGTGTCGCTTCCTATCGCCTTGAGGAAGGCCACTCTCTCTATGAGTTCTACATGCCTCAGTTCGCTGGCGTTGATCCTCAGACCGGACTTCTTACCTATAAGTTGAAGAATGGAACCACAACCACCAACTATTCTGATGTCACGGCTGATGATTATGAGTGGAGCGGTACCGCCATTCCTAAGGCATTCGGCTCAATCACCAACAGCTTTAAATGGGGCAACTTCGACCTCTCATTCATGTGGTATGGCTCATTCGGTGCCAAACTGTTTGACTATATCTTCTGCGAGGCTGGTACAATGCGTACCGGTGTCGGTTTGATGCAGGATGTTGTCGCTCCTTATGCTTGGATGAAGCCTGGCGACAACGCCAAGTATCCTCGTTGGAGCAATGAGAAGGCTGGAGATAACAGAAAGAATTCCACATTCTTACTCTTGGACAATGATTATGTCCGTCTGCGTAACGCCGCTCTCGGTTACAGTCTGCCCAAGACCCTTCTCCAGAAGGTTAACATCTCCAATGTCCGCTTCTATGTCTCCGGTGACAACCTCTTGACCTTCGGTGCCGCCGCAAAGCGTCACGTCGATCCTGAGACCGGTATACTCGGTAATAACTACAACGGTAACGCCATCACCGACAACGGTGTCCAGAGCTCCAGAAGAGTTTATATGGGTGGTGTTCAGATCACATTCTAATTTTAAGGAGACAGATATTATGAAAAAGATATTTATTTCCATCGTTTTAGTCGTCTTCGGTGCTATCATCTGCGGTTGCGATAAGCAGCTGACTACTCACGACGCCACGAAAGTCGACTCCAGCACATTCACTACCAGCGCCGCAGGTTTGAACCAGGTTCTGACCGCCGCCTACAAGGCTTTCCTTATGGGTGCGGGTGAAAGCCAGACCGGCGCTAGCTATCAGGGTGTCAGCGGTTTCCTTATGTATTACGATATGATGGGATCTGATGTCACCGTAAACGAGTGGTATGGTGCCTCTCCGGAGCCCATCTACGAGTTCAAGCCTTCAAGAAGGGAGGCCGCAAGTGGCGCCAGTAACATTTGGTCGAAGATGTACAATATCGTCAATATGACCAATATCATCATTGACGCCGCTCCTGAGGTTTCCGGTACCGATGCTGAGAAGAACGCGTTGATCGGCCAGGCCAAGGCAATGCGTGGATTCGCATACTTCCATCTTATTATGAATTACCAGCAGACATATGCCATCGCCAAGGACAAGAGGGGAGTCATTCTCCGTCTCCATCCTGACGATGAACCGAATTTGGGATTCTCCACGGTCAGTCAGTGCTATGATCAAATCGTTGCTGACCTTCAGGATGCCGAGGCCAAGCTCGCTGGTTTCAACCGCGCTGAGAAATGGGAGCTTGATGCTTCTGTCGCTGCCGGTATGCTCGCCCGTGTCTATCAGGTTATGGGCAACTGGAGCGGTGCTTATGCCGAGGCTAAGAAGGTGTACGACAAGTACGGCACTCTTATGAGCAAGGAGCAGTGGTGCAGCGGTATGGATCACCTTATGGAAGACGGTTGCGCTGAGCTTGTCTGGGGTGTCAAGTATACCAATCTGACCAATGTCAGTTCCAACACCGTGTTCAACAACTGGTTCAATTTCGATCCCAGCTACGGTGAGGGATTGAATGACGGTCCTATGTATCACTTCCTCGACATCTTCGTGGATGACTCTTATGTCAAGCTCTTCGATGGCGACGACACTGACTATCGCGGCACCAAGTGCGATAAGACAGAAGGAGTTACCGATGAGGATGAGATCAACGTGATGTTCTGGCATCGTTCAGCTAACGCCCTCCACGACCGTGTCAACGCCAAGTGGGCTTACAATAAGCTCAAATCCTATGGTGACGGCACTTACGAGGCTGGTACCAATGGTAACCACTGCTATGGTATTTCCGTGCCTATGATGCGTGGCTCCGAGATGCTGCTCATCATGGCTGAGGCTGCCGCCAATCAGCCTAGTCTTGGTGACGCTAAGGCTCTGCTGAACACTCTGCAGAACGCTCGTCAGGTTAAGAATCCGACCAATGCCTCCGGTGCTGACCTCCTCGAGGCCATCTATGTTGAGCGCCGCAAGGAGCTTCTTGGTGAGGGTGTTGTCGGTTCCTATGACCTTCTCCGTCTCCAGAGGCCTCTGGTCCGTTATGGAGCCAGCGCCGCTAACAATTATGCCGGTCACTTCCCTTGGGGTTTGACAGAGCTTGATGGCTACAATGGTGCCGACGCCCAGCCTCAGGGAACCATTCCTTCAAATGACTATCGTTTCCTCTGCCAGATTCCTCAGATGGAGATAGCTAACAACGAGGCTGTCACACAGGCTGACCAGAATCCTATGAAGGGACAGTAATCAGTTATTTGATGAGATACTCAAAGCCGCGAGAAAGCCTGTTGACCATGCGGCCTGAAGGTTAAAACCTCCGGTAATAGCGTCAACATCAAGTACTTCTCCGGCGAAATAGAGCCCTGGATGCTTAACGCACTCCAGGGTTTTATTATTTATGTTTGTGAGGGAGACGCCCCCACAAGTGACAAATTCCTCCTTGAAACGGCTCTGCCCTTTGATGTGGTAGGAGTCGTTGAACAGAGTCTCAGTAAGCCGGTTGAGGCCTTTGGGGCCGATTTCAGCCCATCGGGCATCTTCCCGGATTTTGCTCTTAGTGACAAGATAAGTCCAGAGCCTGGAAGGAATATAGTCAGGGTGGGAGTTGACAATAAGTTTGAGGGGATTTCTGACAGCGGTCTTCTGTAGGGTGGACCTGACTGAATCGAGGTCATCTCCTCCGCACCAGTTAACAAGTACAGTTGACTCGTACTGTACCTCGGCCAAGTGTCTCGCGGCATAAGATGAGAGCTTGAGAATGGCGGGACCGCTCATACCCCAGTGGGTTATCAGCAGAGGACCGGAAGCCTTGAATCTCGTGCCTGCAAGGGAGACTGTGACATCCTCTACAACCGTCCCCATTAGATCCCTGACGGGACTTGAGGGAAGATTGAATGTGAACAGCGATGGGACGGGGGGAACTATCTCGAGGTCAAGGCCTTCAAACATTTTGAACATATCTTGGCGTGAACATCCTCCGGTAGTCACGACCACGGAGTCATATTCATCCATCAATGCTCTGACGCTTTCGACCTTATGTCTCGTGAGGATATTCACTCCCAGTTGCCTCATCCTGGTCAAGAACAGGTTCACGATTTGCATCGCGTCCTGCGAGGCAGGGAACACGCAGTGATCGTCCTGGAGGACTAGCTTCACACCCTCGTTCTCGAACCACTCCCAGGTGTCTCTGTTATCGAAGGTTGAGAAAACCCTGCGCATGAGCTTGTCACCTCTGGGATACGCTTCCTTGAGGTTGTCAATGCTTTCAAACGAATTGGTGAGATTGCAGCGGCCTCCACCGGTTATGGCGACTTTGGCTAATGGCTTGTTTCCCGCCTCATAGATGTCCACGATAGCATCAGGCA
The DNA here is from genome assembly GCA_017557535.1 of Bacteroidales bacterium. Lineage (GTDB taxonomy): Bacteria > Bacteroidota > Bacteroidia > Bacteroidales > UBA932 > Cryptobacteroides. The sequence continues at coordinate 71,820 of JAFYYM010000075.1, forward strand.
ACCTCCGTTTGAGTTCAATCGCACAGAAGCACCCGGCCGCTCCGGCCCCTATGATGGCTATTTTCATCTGACTGTCGGTCAGGGGTTTTAGTCTTCCAGCGCCCGCTTGAGGCCGGCTCGCATATTCTCGATGAGAGCCTTGGATGAGAAAGTCGCTCCGGACACAGCGTCCACCTTAAGCTCAAGTCCTTTTTTCGGAGTCAGTCCGATCCATTTCTTGAATATGGCGGTGGCGTCGTAAAAATAGCTCGGAGACTCATCATTTGGAAGGGCGATGATATCGATAATAGTGTCTTTCCGGATCCTTATCTCCACGGGTGTCGGCCCCATGAATCCCTCCACATCAGGACAAAGGGTCTTCGTGTTGATCACGATCGTCCCATTGGCTTGGACTATCTTGGAAGGATCCTTTACAGGACTCTGGGCGGTAGCCATCCATCCGCAAAACACAACAGTCACGAGCGCCGCTATCATCGATAAATATAACTTCTTCATGGCCGCGAATATAATCTATTCCATCCGAAAGGAAAAATTTGTAAATTGCGAATAATCATAAATGATGATATTATGCGACGTTTTGTGATCATAATTGTACTATTCCTCATCTCTGTTATAGCCGGGGCGCAGACGATCAGTGGCCCATGGAAGGGGGAGTTGCAGGTTGGGGTCACAAAGTTGGCGATCGTCTTCAGGTTCCAGGATGCAGGCTGCACTATGGATAGTCCGGACCAGGGAGCGAAAGATCTTCCGGGTGAGTTGCTTTTCATCTCAGCCGATTCAGTGAGTGTCTCGCAGAAGAGTATGGGAGTGACTTTCTCAGGTAAGCTTCGTGACGGAGCGATAGTGGGACGTTTCTCACAACGAGGTCTTACGGTTCCTTTAATATTGACTCCCGGAGAGGTTGTCAGGAACAGGCCGCAGACCCCTTCCGAGCCGTTCCCTTATGAGACAGAGGAGGTTTCCTTCACCAATGGGGGTGCCAATCTGGTTGGAACATTGACCTATCCCGAGGGGTGGAATGGCCGCAGGAAGGTTCCTGTAGCCATAATGGTCACTGGCAGCGGGACGCAAAATCGGGATGAGGAACTCTATGGCCACAAGCCATTCCTTGTGATAGCTGACTATCTCGCGAGGAACGGAATCGCCACATTGAGGTATGATGACAGGGGAGCGGGAGCCTCGACCGGAGATGTCGTCAACGCCACCACTTATGACTATATGGAGGATGCCGCCGCCGGTCTGGAATTCCTACGCTCTAAAGGGAAGTTCAAGAAAGTCGGAGTCATCGGGCATAGCGAGGGTGGATCTATTGCTCTCATGCTTGGGGCGCGAAAGAAGGTGGATTTCCTCGTCAGCCTTGCCGGACCCGGGGTCCAGGGAGACAGCATCCTGTTGCTTCAGAATCTCAACGCTTTGCGGAAAGCAGGCTATCCGGATGTGAGACTGACGAAGGAATATATACGGGCGCAGATAAAGGCCCAGAAGAACCCTTGGCTTGATTATTTCATTGATTATGACCCGCTTCCGGATATTAAGAAAGTCTGCTGTCCCGCAATGATACTCAATGGTGACAGGGACACTCAAGTCGATGCCGAAGTGAATTTCCAGACGATAGTGAAGAATCTCCCACTCAACCGTTCCGGCAGGTATTTCGCCTCAAAGCGCACCATGGTTAAACTTTATCCTTCGCTTAACCATTTGTTCCAGGAATGCGAGACCGGCCAGGCTGAGGAGTATCCTGAAATAGAAGAGACTATTAATCCCGAGGTGCTTTCAGACATCGCGTCCTGGATCAATAAACTTTGATTAATATGGTAGAGAGTATTATCCCTATAGTCAAGGAGGCCTCAGGTCTGATGGTCCGCTCCGGTTTTGATGTGATGGAGAAGGGCTCTTCCGTCAATCTTGTGACTTCATCCGATCTCGCTGTCCAGCATTTCCTTGTGGATCGATTGTCCGCCTTAATTCCCGGGAGCGGCTTCATCTGCGAGGAGGAAGACCTGGATGATGAGTCCAAGGAGTATACATGGATTATTGATCCTATAGATGGCACTGCCAATTATGCCCGGGGAATAGCCGATTGCTGCATCAGCGTGGCGCTTGCCAAGGGGGACGAGGTTGTCTCAGGAGTGGTTTACAGCCCTTGGAGAGGCGAGTTGTATTCAGCGGATAAAGGTTGTGGAGCCTTCCTGAATGGACAGAAACTGAGAGTTTCTTCCCGGCCCTTCAGTGACGCGATATTCTGCACGGCTATGAGCACCTACCGGAAAGAGTTCGCCAAGGCATGCTCAGACATCATTTTCGATGTTTACATGCGTTCCAACGATGTCAGGAGATTCGGATCTGCGGCTATCGAGTTGTGTATGCTGGCTGCCGGCCATATGGAACTGTATTTCGAGATGCGTCTCCAACCGTGGGATTATGCCGCCTCCTCTTTGATTCTTTCAGAGGCCGGGGGAGTGTCCTGCGGCTTTGATGGCAAGCCTATGAGTCTACATGAGCCTGGAATGACTATAGCCGCGAACTGTGAGTCCAGTCTGCGGGAACTGCTCCGGGTTGTCCATAAATATGTTCCTGAGTTGCCGTACTGACCATGAATGAGCTCCTGAAGGAATACGTTGAGAATGAGGTTATTCCTCGATACTCCTCTTTTGATAAGGCCCACAGGGAAGACCATGTGCGGAGTGTCATTGACGAGGCCTTGAGGCTGGCTGGTTTTTACGATGTTGATAAGGATATGGTCTATGCTGCCGCGGCGTTCCATGACACAGGTCTTGTCGAAGGCCGGGAAACCCATCACCTTGTCTCTGGTCGTATAATAAGGGAGGATCCGAGGCTGCCGGAGTGGTTCACTTCTGACCAGATTGAGACTATCGCCCAAGCCGCCGAGGATCACAGGGCTTCCGGAAAGACTCCCCCCAGAAGCATATACGGGCGGATCATAGCTGAGGCCGACAGAGACATAATTCCCATGAGAATACTGCTCAGGACTGTTCAGTTTGGTCTCGAGCACTATCCTGAATTGTCCCGTGAGGAGCATTGGGCCCGCTTTGTCGGGCATCTCCACGAGAAGTATTACTATGGGGGATATCTGAAGCTCTTCATCCCGGAGTCCAGGAACTCAGCGAGCCTTGAGGAACTACGTCAGATGATAGCTGACGAGGCTGCCTTGAGGGAGCTCTTCGATGCCATGTTTGATTCGGAAACGATTGATAAAGAATGATTTCCTTCTGCCACATACGGCAGGCTGCTCTATTTGGTCTTCAAAGCTTTCTTCATAGCATCCCAGTGTTCGGGTGACATTCTTCCGGGTGTGAATAGGCATATTCCGGCCGCACCGTTTTCCAGTGACCCCCGGATCGCTGTCTCCATTTCGGAAGGAAGAAGCCCCGAATCCTCGGGATCAGTGACCTTGTCCTTGTTCCTCCAATCCGGGCAAATGAACAGGCCGCTCATAACCGGTACTCCAGCGGGAGCTGACTCGGCCTCCTCCTTGCAGATTGTGGCCAACCAATCAGCGCCCTCAAGATAGAAGTCGTTGTAATTCATGGGGAAAAGCATGTCCACGTTCCACTTGCTCCATTCCTGACGAACCATCTGATAGGAGTGAGACATCGGGCCCGGGAACACATCGGCGCTGACCTTTTTGCCCTTGGCGTGGACCGCCTCAACAATCGCGTTGACGAGATCGGTGACCTTGTCGCAGCGGAACTGAGCCCATTCCTTTACCTTGGAAGGATCCTCGACAGACTTGATGTCGATACCTGTCTTCTCTTTGAACTCTGCCACGCAGTCATCGCAGTAGCAGTAATCAGCCGGTGCGTATTCCTCATCCATCACCAATCCATATTTGTCCCAGAGACCGCGGCCGAGGATCACGTCGGCATAGCGGATATAGTCCAGCTGCACATAGTCAACTTCAGGAATATCAGCAATTCCACAATACAAGTCGATAAGGTATTGCCTGACATCAGGATCTGCTGGGTCAAGTGTCTTATAATAAGGGACATAGGGAGGGAACTCATCAGAAGGCTGTCCCAGGCGGTTCACCGTATACCACCCGTGCGGATGACCTCCGCGAGTCATCGCGGCCACCCATGCGTGATATTCAAGACCTTCGTCATGAGCTCTTTTCGCCGCTTCTTTCACAAGGACAGGGTCATCACATCCGATACAGACACCGACAATACCCTGAGACTTCCAGAAACGGAAATTCTCAGTGAGTTTCGCCATATCTGTCTTGGGGTTGATGCCTTCCCATGCGTAGACGGGTGTCTTGACTTTCTGATTGGAGCAAGCCGCCAGCATAAGCGCCACTCCCAAGGTGAATAATGCTTTAACGATTCTCATACTTTGTGATAATTTCTATAAAGATAGGATATTTTTACGAAAAATTGTTATCTTTGCAATCCCAAACACGAATAGGGGCGTAGCTCAGTCGGTTCAGAGCGCTTCAGTCACATTGAAGAGGTCATCGGTTCGAGCCCGATCGTCCCTACGAGTCAACGAAATGTTGATATCTGGATGTAGCGCAGTTGGTAGCGCACCTGGTTAGGGACCAGGAGGTCGCTGGTTCAAGTCCAGTCATCCAGACCAAGGGTATGGCGAGAGAACCTTTTCCGTCATACCCTTTTATCACTGAAGGTGAGTTGTCCGAGTGGTTGAAGGAGCCTGCCTCGAAAACAGGTGTACGGCAACGTACCGGGGGTTCGAATCCCTCACTCACCGCGCAATGCAATGCAAATCAGGGCGCCGCACAAAAGTGCGGCGTTTTTGCGTTGGTGGGTGTCCGTCGTGAGCTTGCTCACGAAAGGATGCCCACTGGCGCAAAAAGTGTTGTGTAGCTTCGCACCCTGATTTGCATTGCTCCCGGTCCCAAGGGATGTGCAAGGGAGCATTGCGACTGCGCAAATCCCTCACTCACCGCGACCTATGTCGTAAAGCCTGTCCTGTTTTCCAGGGCAGGCTTTTTCGCTTGAATGAGTGTTGTTTTCCGGCGGCAAAAACCCTATATTTGTGTAACCACATAATATACCGGAGAATGATTAATAAGATACTCGTTTCGTTACCATTAGCTCTGATTCTCTCAGTCTCTTTATCATTCGGCCAACAGGTCACTTTGGAAGTTGAGAAAGAGACAATCCCCACTCATCAACTCGGAGCCCCGGAGGTCAATCCCATCTTCTTCACTGGCCGCGTCTACCAAGGAGCGGAAGGTTACATCTATCCCTATCCTTTGTATGATGTCATCACTGACAAGGTGGTTGACCAGACCTATGAGATCGTCAAGCTGAAGAACAACTACATAAGTCTCGGCATCCTTCCCGAGATCGGTGGAAGGATTTATCAGGCTGAGGACTTGACGGACAACTACAATTTCTTCTATACCCGGACTGGAATCAAGCCTGCTTTGATCGGTATGCTGGGCGCATGGCTCTCTGGTGGAGTTGAGTGGGACATTCCTGATCATCACAGGGCCAGCAGCTATATGCTGGTGGATTGGACGACGGAAGACAATCCTGACGGTAGCAAGACTATTTGGGTAGGGGAGACCGAACTGAGGCACCGTCTCAAGTGGTCGGTAGGTATAACAATATTCCCCGGCAGTTCCAGGGTCCAGGCCAGTGTGAAGGTGATCAATCCCACCCCTATGATCCAGTCGATGCTGTACTGGGCTAATGTCTCGGTTCATTGTGATGAGAACTACCAGGTTATCTTCCCGCCGGACGTGCAATTCGGTACTGACCATAGCAAGGTGTATTTCACGAGATGGCCTGATGGTCCGGCGAGCCGTTCGGGTTCTGAGGACGTGGATCTTTCCTGGTGGAAGAATTTCAATATGGGTTCCCGCTCTATCTTCGCCTGGGGCAGCAGGATGGGTTTCCTGGCGGGATATGACCACGCCAAGGATGCCGGAACCGTTCATGTCGCCAACAGGTTCCAGGTGCCGGGCAAGAAGTTTTTCCTATGGGGCAATAACCCCACTGGAATGCTTTGGAACAAGATTCTATCTGACGATGACGGCCACTATCTGGAGCTTATGGTTGGTGGATATTCGGACAACCAGCCAGACTACAGTTGGATAGCTCCCGGTGAGATCCGTGAATTCAAGCAGACCTGGTTTCCAATCAAGGGAATCAAAGGTGTGAAGAACGCCACTGAGTTCGCGGCTGTCAATCTCCAGAAACAGGAGAATGGAAAGTGGCTTGTGGGTTACAACGCCTCGATTGACCTGAAAGGCGCCAAAGTCATTCTCAAAGCCGGGGATAGAATCCTGTTGGAGAAAACGATAGATATCAATCCTGATAAGATATTCATGGAAGAGGTGACCGTCCCGTCAGGCATTGAAGAAACGGAATTGTACACCGCCCTCCGCGATGCTAAAGGCGAAGTGCTTGTCGATTACAGTCCGGTCAAGGTTGAGAAAGAGGACCTTCCTCCGGTCATCGACGGAACCAAACCTGTCACCGAATACGAGACCGTCGAGGAATTGTATCTGGCAGGGCTGAGGGTTGACCAGTTCAACAACGCCCGTCTGGATTACATGGACTTCTACAACGAGGCTCTGAAAAGGGATCCTGGGGACGCCAGGGTCAATATTGAGGTTGGAAAGCACTATATCCGTCAGGCTGATTGGGCCAAAGCTGAGGAGCATTTATTGAAAGCCAAGGAAAGGCTTGAGCACGATTATACCCGAGCCTTTAATACTGAGGTGGATTATTATCTGGGTTACGTGTACCGTATGACCGGGAAGACTGTGGAAGCGGAAGAGAACCTCTGGGCGGCCACATACACACCCGCGTTCAAACATCCTGCATACTATCAGCTCTCGGTAATGGCAACAAATTCCGGTGATCTTGAGAAGGCTCTCCAACTGGTTGACGAGGCTCTTCTGACAGGAGCTCATGATTTGCAGGCTCTGACCTTGAAGGCCTACCTCCTACGAAAATCAGGAAGGAAAGAAGAAGCCTTGGGAGTGATCAGGACCATAAAAGGCATCGATCCGCTCGACTACTGGAGCGAATTCGAGAGGAGCCTTATCGATAACGGTAACCTCTCCTTCCTCGCGGGGACTCGTCCTAGACGCAGCGAAGGGATAATCGCTGTCCAGGAACTCCTTGAAGTGGTTAGCGACTACTTGACGCTTGGCGATAACGAGGCTGCCCTGGCCGTCATTGACGAGGCTATCAAGGTTGGTAGTCCTTTCTCTGATTATCCTTTAGTCCACCTATATAGGGCATACCTCACTGGCGATCCGGCTGATATCACCACGGCGATCTCCTTGAGCCCTGAGAACAATTTCCCTTTCCGTGTAGAGGAGGTGGAGATCCTCGAGACTCTCGAGCGGAAGTATCCCAATGACAGCAAGATACCTTATTATCTCGGGAATTTGCTTTATTATCTGGGACAGAAAGAACGGGGTCTGGATGAATGGCACAAATCCGTAAGCCTTGACCCTTCATTCTCGCTCGCTTGCCGCAATGTAGGCTTTGGTGAGGGACAGAAAGGCAATTACGAAAAGGCTGTAGAGTATTATGATATGGCTATAAAGGCGGATCCTTCAGATCCTATGCTATTCACGGAATCTGACAAACTTTGCGAGAAGGCTGGGATGGATGCCAAGGCTCGTCTGAAGAGGCTGGAACGTAACCTGCCCACAGTCATGAAGCACGATGACGCCGTGATGAGGCTGCTCCAGGTATATAATGACACCGGCAACTACGATAAAGCCATTAAGATTATGAATGACAGGCACTTCCATCTTTGGGAAGGTGGAGGTCAGATCCATAATATCTATGTCGCGTCTCACATCCTCAAGGGGCAGTCATATCTCGACAAGAAGAAATACGACAAGGCCCTCAAAGAGTTTGAGCTCGCGACTTTATATCCGGTTAACCTGGAGGTTCCGGCCCCTGCCGGTAAGAAGGTGACCTTGGAATCCATGATCCAGGAAATGCAGGACGAGCTGGACGACGACTATGCGAAGTTCGGCGAGGATGACAAGGCCGCTACCCAGAAACGTATTCAGGAATACCGGAAACTATTGGAAATCATTAAGGGACGCTGATAATCCCAGAACTAGAATATATAATTCAACCCGATGTTGATGCCTATGTTGCCGTCGTTGGGATCAAGGCATTTACCAACCTCGAAGTTGATGTTAAAGTTCTGGTTCATGATGAAATGCAGGCCGATACCAGCGCTGGTGTGGAGCTTCTCAGCGTTCTTTGTGTAGAAATCTGAGGCGGTGTAGTTCTTCCCGTCAACGCTAGCCATGACAGTATTGTCTTTGAGCAGGCTTTCCATCTGTTCTTTCCTGTAGGGGCTCACCACCATTCCGGCATCGAAGAACGGGTTGGTGGCGATTGTCCAGTTCTGGTTGATCCAGCGGAACTTAGCGAAGCTCCATCTGAGTTCCACATTGGACCAGGCGTAACTGTTGCCCTGGAGGCGGTTGTAAACTGTACCGCGGACCGTGCAGGTCGATCCAAGTCCTTCCGGCCTGATCTGCTTGAGGTTGATGGTCTGGATTGTCTGGAGAAGATAATATGGCGCATTGCCGGCTATCTGTCCTTGATAGGCGAGGTGATAGCCGAGAACAAGGCGATCCGACACCAAGGGGAAGAACTGTTTCCAGTGGGCAGCCAGTTTGAGGTAGCTGTTGTCATGCTTGGAGATGAAATCCGGCGAGCCGAACGCATAGATCTCAAGGTTCGATCCTCTTGTCGGGTTGTTCTCATGGTCACGGGTGTCATAGACGAAACCACCCTTGAATTCAAGGTGCTTTCCTCCGGTCATCTCCTTCACGGGAATCACGTTATGGATGACATATAGGTCGTACAGGGAAAGGTCCGTCTTCGGGTCGAGTGACTTGTTCTGGGCGTGACCGGTGCGGATATCATAGAAAGTCACTCCTCCGGCCCATCCCCAGGCGCTGTCGCCGAATTTCCCTTGAAGCACAACGGCGCTACGGAGGATATCCCTCTGCATCAGGTAAATGCCCTTACCGTCAGTAATCTTGTCTAGTTCAGGTACATATAGGGAAGAGGCGCCGTTGAAGCCATAAAAGTTATCTGTCTTATTTCCGAAATATGAAAGGTCGACGGAAAGCCTGGCACCTGGAATAACGTATTTGCTGTCGAAAAAGGCGTGATACACTGAATTGCCCTTGGAATACCAGGAAGCCTCCACGTTGGCTTTCCATATATAGTCGGGATAAGTCGAACCGTCTCCGTACCAATAAATGTCGGTGAGCGCTCCATAGTGCCATCCGAGGTCGGATGAGTAGCCGACGGCGGGAAGGGGACCGAAATTCAGGCCTGTTTTAGCGACTTCTTGAGCGAGTGATGAGAGGGTGCAGCCAATCATCAGGACGGCTGCCAGAAACATCTTCTTCATATCGATTGAGTTTGATTTGTCAGTGAAATGGTCATGGCCTTTTCAGAAAGCCGGAAGTATGTGTTTTTCAGGTCTTTATGCGTGAAATACAAGCGTATGTCCGAAAGGAGGACACGGCCTCTTTCCAGGGCCTCATAGAACACCCTATGCGAGAGGATTGCCAGGAAGAAAGCTACGATGGCAATCGTCAGTGGCAGGAACATGAAAAATACCAGTGCCCAGATAAGTAACATCAAAGGGGTCATGGCGAACTTCACCCCGAAGCATGCCGTGCGCGTGAAGGCCTTGTCTTTCAGCCCTCTGATAATCCATGAAGACAGGAGCCACATCGGAGCTGTCGCTATTGCGGCGAACAGGATTATTGGTGACAGGGCGAGACCTAATAGAACCTTGCCAATAATACGGAAGCCCTTGCTTCCTCTGCTAAAAGACCAGGAAGAGAGCATCGCGGCTTTTCTTTCCCGCTCAAAACCAGCGGCTTCCGTGATGAGATTCCTATCTGCTGAGATTGCCGACTCCCTGTTCCCGATTTTAGCCAGGGACCATCTTCCCTCATAGGACTCATCATCCGGAAGGCAGGTGATAAGCCCGGAAATCCGTTCGCGGAGCAAGTCAAGAAGTTCCCTGTAAAGCCGTCCTTCCTTAGCCCCTGGACGTGATGAGACGAATCCGGTCACATCTATGGCCTCTCCGTAACGGATTGATACAGGTGTACGGGGACGGAAGTAATCCTGATACTCGATGCCTGTCGGAACTATGTAGACCTTCTTGCGTCCGGAGAAACGCTGGTTGGCGAGCAAGGCGATGCGGGCGATGCCTTTCTTCAGTGGAAGGAGGGAGTGCATGGCCCGGTGGGTGCCTTCGCAGAACATGCAGTATTTCATCCCATGGTCGAGGCAATCCACCACCTCCTCCATAGTCTGATGGTTGCGTAGCACTTCGCTTGCTCCATCCCTTGCGCGAGGAAGCGGCACTATGCGTAGGAAACGTAACAGCTTGTTGACGAACGGCTTCCGGAAGATGTCCGCTCTTGCCCCAAACAAGGTCGCCTCTTTATGGTCCTGCAATATGACGAGAGCGTCCATCAAAGTGTTGCAATGATTGGGCGCGAATATGACAGCACCGTCGGTGGGAATATTATCTTTGCCTTCGGAAGAGATGTCACTGAACATGCCACGGATAGCCGTGTCGGTCCAGAGCCTGCCGCATGAATACTTCCAATCCCTTTCGTAGAGCTTACCCATACCTTCTACTCAGACCTTTTGTCTTTTAGATTGAAAACAGTCGACACTGTGAGTCCTGAGATGATATGCCATATTCCCCACCAAGCCGTGATCACAAGCATCCCGCCGTGGGGAGGGAAGCCTGCGAAGATGGATGTGCCGAGAAGCAGCACAAGACCCAGTCCAGAGTTCTGGATTCCTGTCTCAATGGTGAGGGTTCTGCGATCCTTTTCAGGCACCTTGAATACTGTTCCTATGCTGAATCCGATGCAAAGGGCAAGCAGGTTGTGTATGAGGACCACAATGAATATGTATTTGACGCACTTCAGGAAAGCGTCCAGGTTTCCGGCGAATGAAAGGATCACCATTGCGATGAAAAACAGTATTGAGGCCCATTGGAAGGGCTTTTTCAGTTTCTCGGAAAGATTCGGGAAGAACCTCGCGCAAAGAATTCCAAGGGTGAGTGGGATGCCCAGCAGGATGAATATTGTCTTGAACACATCCCAGAGGGGGATTACAAGTGTGGGTACCTCACTTGCCACGTTGGAGGTATGTAGGTACAGGTTACCCCAAATAAAAAAATTAGCCGGGGTGAGGAGAACCGCCAGGGCGGTGCTTATGGCTGTCAGGGACACCGACAACTCGATGTTAGCCTTAGACAGCGATGACATGAAATTGGATATATTCCCCCCTGGGCAGGAGGCGACCAGAATCATTCCAAGTCCCATCATGGGAGATATCCAGTTGCCCAGAACCAAGGCCAGAAGGAAGGTAAACGCCGGCAGCAAGATCAGCTGACAGGTCATTCCGAGCAACACCGACTTGGGTTTCTTGAATACATCAACGAATATCTGGGGCTTGATTCCCAGGGCGACCCCGAACATGACGAAGGCCAGCACGATATTTATCGTGTTCATTCCACCTGCGTTCAATGTCACGTCAATCTTGTCTATTTGGGCTGCGATTTCTGTAGTCATAGTTGTGATTATTTATAGATATCTCCCATTGATATGGCACCCCAAGAGGGCAGGGATGCGTCGTCAACTATAGCGTCGATCCTTTTGACATTGCCGGACATGACGCAGTTCTCCAGGAAAGCCTTTTCCAGGGACCAGAGAGCGACATGATAAGCCGCCACATCATGGGTTCTGTCTTTGAAACGGTATATGCAATGGGGATATCCCTTTTTGTCCAGCTTCTGGGCGATGAAGTCGCTGCCCCACAGCCCTTTACCCATAAAGCCGAGATGGCGATAAGCCACAGCTTGATCGGCTGTACCGTGAAAAAGCAGCATGGGGCAGGGAGGGGTGTCAAATGATGGCGCTCCATTCGTGCTGATTATGGCTCCCGCGAATGATATGGCTCCCTTGAAGGTGAATCCATCAGGAAGACCTTCCGTTTTTCCATGCGCGATATCGTAAACGGAGGCGAGTGTGATTATGGCTCCTGCGGAGCTCCCGGCAAGGACGAGGTTATCGGTGTCTATTCCAAGACGATCCTCATACTTGGCAAGGTAGGACACGGCTGAGAACACATCTTCCACTCCCACCTGCTGGGAGAGCTTGAAGCGATCGACAGATTTAAAGGCTCCGATTAATCCTTTTCCGACCTTGTACCCTTTCATTCCAAGCCTATAGTCAATTGTGACAACGGCATATCCGTCATCATTCAACAGCTTGAACCACTTGCGAGTGAAATCATCCGCACGTTGTCCCATCAGGAAACCTCCACCGAACACGTACATTATGGTCGGTTTTTGAATGTCTCCGAAAGTGGTTTGCGCACCTTCCGAAGGACGGAATATGTCCATATACAAGGAACAGGTGTCCCGCTCGGCGAAGATATATGTCTCCTGGGCACGAAGGGCGTACCCGGCGGTGATTGAGGCGAGAATCAGAGTGAATAGGAACCTTCTCATGTATGGTTATTTATGCAAAAATAATAATAAAGGCTTATATTTGAAGTAAATAACCATAAAACGTATGTCACGTCATCTTCAGGCCTTTGTTTTTATTGTGGCTTTCTCTTGCTGCCTGCTAGGCTGCGCAGTGGGTGATCCTGCCACCTCCACACCCCGGATCGTCAATATCATCAATTTCATCCGATACACGGAGCCTCGGAGCGATGAAGTCACAGAAGAAGTTCTATATCAGACAGTTGTCTCTCAGGCTGAAGATTTGCGCTCAAAGGATTTGATCGGAACATATCTTCTGCAATATGACGCCCTTATCTATCCTCCCTACCAGGAGCTTATGAAGGAGGAGAAGGCTCGCGGTTGCGAGATCGGAGCTTGGTGGGAGATTACCCAGCCTCATGTCGAAGCCGCCGGAATCGCATGGAGGGGACGTTTCCCGTGGGATTGGCATGCCCATGTGGACTTCTCAGTTGGCTATACCCAAACTGAACGCGAGAACCTTGTTGACGTCTATATGGATAAGTTCAAGGAGATATTCGGTGAGTATCCCAAGTCTGTCGGATCATGGTTCATCGATTCAGGCACACTGGAATATCTCTACGAAAAGTACTCTATTGAGTCCTCTTGCATGTGTAAGGATCAAGTCGGAACAGACGGGTATACCCTCTGGGGAGGGTATTGGAACGGTGCCTTCTATCCGAGTCGCCAGAATGGTTATATGCCCGCCCAGACCGTTGAGGGAGCGATTCCTGTGCCTGTTTTCAGGATGCTCGGAAGCGACCCGATTCATCAGTATGAAGCCACGGTCGGGGGAGGAGTCCAAAGTGTCGAGTCCCTTGAGCCTGTTTATGAGGGAGGTGGAGGCAATCCCAAGTGGATAGACTGGTTCTTCAGGATGTTCACAAAGGAGCCTCATATGGGCTACAATTATGTCCAGGTGGGCCAAGAGAACTCTTTCACATGGGCGAATATGGCCAAGGGGTTTGTGACCCAGACACAAAAACTGAAGGAAATGGCCGCCAAGGGAGAGGTCAGGATAGAGACGCTAGGGGAGACAGGGCGTTGGTTTAAGAAAGAGTATGCCACGACACCTCCCACCAGCGTTATTGTGACAGAGGATCCATGGGATGGTGGCCTGAAAACCCTATGGTTCAATAGCAGGAACTGGAGAGCGAATATTCTCTGGGATGCCGAAGGATTGAAGTTCAGGGATATACATCTCTTCGACGAGACCATCCGATCCGAGTATCGGGACCATCCGGACACGCTTCCTGTTTTCCGTTATGAGACCCTTCCTCTGGTCGATGGTTGTCTTTGGAGCTCTTCGGACAATATGGCGGGTCTCCGGCTGGTTGCTCCCGGGTTTAATGGGAGTGACCCTGTTTTCAGTTCTGATAATGCCTGCCAGACTATCGTTTGGACTTCAGTTGACGGGAAGGCGAAGTTCATCATAAGGCTTACTGAAAATGATGTCAGGATTGAATCCAAGGCTGCCAATGACTGGTGCTTTGAACTCAACGCCATGCCAGGGAAAGACCTTCCTTTTGATGCCATAACCCCTTCATTGATAAAGGCTTCCGCACAGGATAGGGAATACGGGATCGCCATTTCGGAGGGTTCCGCTGAGGACATCCGAAAAGAAAACCCGGGAAAAGTCTTCCGGCTTGTCCCGAGTCAAAAAGGTGTGCTCGAATTCTCCTTTACCCTTAAGGAAGCTCCTTCACGGGGAAAGTGAAATAAGTGTCCGGGAATGGCTCGTCTTTCAAGGTGAAGTGCCACCATTCTGAACTCAGCGGTTTGAAGCCGTGGCGGAGCATCAGTGAGCGGAGTATCATCCTGTTGTGAATTTGTTGATGGGTGAGATTCCCGTAGTCCGGGTGGCTCTCAACGCCGAACCAATCGAATGTCCCGCCCATGTCCAGCTCTTTTTCAGTATTCATGTCGAACAAGGTGAGATCCACAGTGGAACCTCTTGTGTGGCCGGATTTCTCCATTATGTACTCCTGCTCGAACAGGACAGATTTGTCCAGGTCTGGGTAGAAGTATTTCTTCATCCTTACGTCAGAAATATCAGCGGCCCAGCGGACAAAATGGTCCACCGCCTTCTGAGGACGATAGGCGTCATATATCTTAAGCCTGTAGCCCATGCTTATGGCGTCGTCGCTGACCGCCTTGAGGCTGTCAGCCGCCCTCTTCGTGAGGAGGGCTGTAGGCTGGAGATACCCGTCGATGCGGTCCCCGACGAAGTTGTATGTCCCGTAATACCGTATCTCAAGGATGGCGTCGGGAATCACGTCCGTGATGTTCACGAATTGGCTTGAGTCTTCTTCCGGCGTCGCGGCGATGTTTTTTGTGGTCGCACAGGCGGCTGAAACCACGATGGCAAGGGCCAGAAACAGTCCCCTGCCTGTCAAAGTATTGATATTCATTTATTTCTCAATCTTATAGGTGCCGGCGCTATATTCCTTCACCTCAGTCTCGCCAGGAAGTGTAACAGAAGCTGTGGCCCCCTCTGGGACTGTGAATTCCCATATCCACTTGTCACCCTCGTACTTCCAGGCGCTCTTGATCAGTCCGGCGGCGGACTTGAACTCCGCGTCGACTGAGCCGAGTCTCTTGTCAGGGATAGGTTTCATGATGATATGCTTGAAACCGGGATTGAGAGGATCGGAAGCGATACCGGCGGCTGTCTCCCATATCCATTCGCAGACGGCTCCATAGGCGTAGTGGTTAAAGCTGTTCATGCCGCTGGGGCCCATACCGGACTCAAGGGTGTAGCTGTTCCAGCGCTCCCAGATTGTGGTGGCGCCGTTGTCGACAGAATACAGCCAGCTGGGGTTCTTGCGCTGGAATAGGAGAGTGTAGGCGATGTCTGCCATGCCGTTCTCCGTCAAAGTGGCCATCAGGATGGAGGTGCCTAGGAAACCGGTCTGCAGGCAGTCGTCGTGGTCCTTGAAGTTCTGGCGGAGCCTGGCGATCATATCCTCCTTAGCCTTACCCTCAACAAGATTGTTCTTGAGGGCGAAGAGGGCGGGAGTCTGCATTGTGTTCAGGATATCTGTCTTGAAGGTGCCGTCGGGTTTCAGGAAGCTCTTTTTCATGTAATCCCTAGCATCCTCCGCCATTTTTTTGTAGATTGAGGCATCTCTTCCGGTGGCGGCGGCCATGTCGGCCATCATCTCGGCGTCAATTGCCCAGTAGCATGCGCTCAGATAGTTCCAATAAACAATAGCCTCGGGGCGGCGGACAGTCTTTCCGGATTTGCCGGTCATGTTGATACCGCCTCCGCAGCTCTCGAGAGGCTCGTAGCTGAGCCAGTCTGCCCACTGGTAGTTGCCATTTTCCTCAGCATGTGTGGCATGGTCGTACTTGGTGTCATTGACATAGGTCATGAACTTGTTCATGGCCTCCCAGTTCTCATCGACTATCCCCTTGTCACCGAACTGCTTCCACACCGTCCAAGGAACGATGATTCCGGCGTCCGCCCAGCCGAGGCGCATCATCTCATTGCCATATTGGGCCCGGGGGGAGACACCGGGGAATCCTCCTGCCTCGCTTTGGGAGTCCCTCACGTCGCGTGTCCACTTGTGGAAGAATCCGTCTGTGTTGGCGAAGAAGGTACCAGTCTCTGTGAATACCTGCGTGTCGGCCATCCATCCGAGGCGCTCATTACGCTGAGGGCAGTCGGTGGGGACTGAAAGATAGTTGGATCTCTGGCCCCAGATAGTGTTGGATATCAGCTTGTTGATGAGATCGTTCCCCGTCGTGATCTTTCCGGTCTCGAGATTCTCGGCAATGGAAGTGACAGGTACGGACTCGATAGACTTGATGGTCACCTCATCTGTAGCTGTGATTGATACAAGCCTGTAGCCGAAGAATGTGCGGACAGGAATGAAATCGGCGAAGTCCTTTGTGTCCGCGAAGGTGTACATTAGTCTTATGTTGTTATCGCTGACTCTGAGGTTCCTGCGGTGACAGCTTCCCTCGGGGCCGTCCATTCCGCGGCTCTTGGCTCCGTTTCCGTCATTGAGCAACTCGGACGGCAGGCATGTCAGGACAGTGCCGCCTTTGGCTTTAAACACGAAGTGGGGCACTGCGGCGGCATTTTGGCCGAAGTCAACGACCAAGGTCTCACCGGGCTTGACAGTCATAGTCTCTCCTGCGGTGAACTCCTTCTTGACAATAACTTTTCCATAATCCTCATCAGTCTCTCCCTCGACTCCTTCCCATACGTAGGCCTTGACAGGGGAGAGGGCAAGATCCTTCCTGAGATAAATCTCAGCACCATTTGATGGCAAGATCTCACCATTGAACTCTGTGTTGACTTCAGGAGTCGAGAACTTGTCAACTGCCTCATATCCAGGAAGTTCCCTAGCGTCGTAATCCTCACCGTCGAAGATGGAAGCGTGTTTGACGGGACCTGCGACACCAGCTTTCCAATTCTCAGTGTCCGTGCCATAAAGCTTCTTGGATCCATCGGCGTAGGTGACTTCAAGCACACCACGGAAAGCGCATTTCTTTCCTATGACATTAGCCATTCCACCAGGGGTGACGATCTTGTCAGCCCACCATCCTGGAGTGACCTGGGCGGCCAGGATATTCTCCGCTCCTGCCTTGGTTTTCAAGACTGCGGTCACATCATACGTGAAGGAACGCTTTGTCTTGGCGTAGTGGGTGAATCCTGGCTTGAGGACCTCCTCTCCTATAGGTGTGCCGTTGACGTAGATCTCGAAAACGCCGAGACCTGTGGTCATCCATTTCGCGTTGACCACTTTACCCTCATTCTTGAGAGTGCTTACGAACCAGCTCGCGCCGTCAGCCGATCTGTCATCTTCGTTTTCTACGGCGACCATGGCGTCAGCCGCGGAGATCCATTCAGACTGGTTCCATGCGGAAGCGTCGATAGCATCTGTTCTCTGGACTGTCTTTTCGCCCTTTGAGGAGCATCCTGCCGTGATGATAGCGATCGCCATGGCAGCCATGATCAATGATAATCTTGTTCTCTCTTTCATCGGTTTATAATTTTGATGTTATTGTGCTCGCGGGTCTAACAAAATTAATAATAACTAGCCTATAAAACAAGAGGATGACCGTTTCCGGCCATCCTCTAAGATGATTGTGAATTCCAGACTACTGGACCTTCTTCGCCCAGAAGAGGGTGTAGTAAGCGGAATCGTTGTCAACAGTGGCAGCGGCAGCCTTGTAGTTGTCGTTGTTGTTGGCAATCTCAGTAGCGGGATACTTAACCCTCTGGGTCACGGTAGGATAACCATTGTTATCTTTCTCGTCAGCAGGATAGTAAAGCTTCGGATAACCGGTACGACGGATGTCGGTCCATGCCTGGGTGGCCTGCTTGATGTTGAAGTTGACCCACTTCTCGGTCATGATACCCTCGAGCTTGTTGGAATAAGCATCCCAAACTTTCTGGGCGTAGGCAGCGATATCGCTGTCAGCGGGCATCTCAGTGGCCTTGAAGTCATCAGCCTGGTCGGAGAAGATTCCGAGCCTTTTCTGGTCACTCTCCATGTTTTCCCTGTAGTAGAACTTGATGGAGCAAGCGACTCCGTTCTTGAAGGCGGTCTCGGCGCTTCCGCTGGCATAACCCTGCTGGTAAGCCTCAGCGAGGAGGAACCAGGCCTCGGCGGCGGTCAGGATAGGGCTCCTGGCGAAGCTGTTCGAGGTGTAGGTGTAGCCGTTCAGACGGGCATAGTAGCGTGTAGCCTCAGTGTTGTGGTTACTGCCACCACGGACGTTCTGCTGATCTGTTGTCTCAGAAGTGCTGCGTCCATAGTACTCGCCGGCCTTGTAGCTGACGTCGTTAGGATCAGTGGCGGTGTAATCACTCTTGGTAGGAGCATAGATGACGGGAAGACGAGGATCGTTCTCTCCGGTGATCTGCATGGCGTCGATCAAAGCCTGGCTGGCAGTGTTGTTGATGTCCTTCCAGGAATCGCGGCTCTCCTGCTGGAAACCGTCGTTGTCAGTCTTCACGAAAATCTCGTTGTCGTTATCGGAGACAAGAAGACGTCCGGCAGCGGTTGAGCAAGCGGCCTTGCCAGCGGAAGCGAGGCTTCCCTGGGCGGCGACATGCACGCCAAGACGGAGCATCAGAGTGTTGCAGTAACGCATCCACTTCTCGATGTCGCCATTGTTGATGAAGTCGGCCTTGTTGAGCTTGGCCTGGGTGTTGGCGCTGATGCTGCCCTTAAGGCTTCCGAGCTCAGTGTAAATGGCATCCAGACGGCTGAGAGCGTTGCTGTAGAGGGTCTCATCGCTGTCGTAGGCCGCATAGGAAGCGGCGAGATCACCGGTGATACCGAGGTAGCAAGCCTCGCTGTAAGGAACGGGTCCCCAGATGTCGCAAAGCTGGGTGAGGTGGTCGATCACGAAAATCTCGGCGAGATCCATGAATACCTTATCCTGGGCCTGGTCGGCGGCTTCCTCGTTGTTGTAGGTGTTCTCCAGCACGCGGAAGTTACGCAGGATGTCGTAGAAGTTGTTCCAACGGTCGTTAGCGTAACCGTCATTGATGTAATAGACGGAACCGCTGTTGTTGGAGAATCCGATGGTCTGGGCAAGCTTACCGAAGTAGTTGTCCCATGTGTACATACGCCAGTAGCTGTTGAAAGTGTTCTGGTTGCCGGCGATAAAAGCTCCGGTCATCAGTTTGTCGCAAGTGACTACCGAGGTCTTGGAAGGA
>JAFYYM010000076.1 GCA_017557535.1 Bacteroidales bacterium
AGATGCCGACACACCGAATGTGAAGCACTGGTAGATGTTGCTGCAGAACTGGCTGTAGTAATACACATCGATCGGGGCCGCGTCATATTCATAACCGCCGATCAAGACAGTCTGCTTCCCGGCCATGAAACTCCAACGGTCAGTGGCCTGCCAGTTCAGATACATGAAGTCAGTGGCGTTGAACATGTTCCGCTCGTCAAAAACCTTCTTGTTCAGCCTTTGGCGGATGCGGTAATCAATCTTCGGGGTAATATGGCCAAGCAGGTGGAGATTGAGATACTCCCCCACCATCTGGCTATTGTACTCACCGTCCTCAGTCTCCTGGTGGAAAGAGGCGCGCATATCCATGAAAAACCTGTCCACTCCACCCTGGGCGGACATCAAAGCGGGAATCCAAAGAAGAAGGAACCCAGCCAGAAACTTTCTCATATCTTGCTAGTCAGCGAAATCCATCTCATCGAACAAGTACGAGGCGTGCCCGATCTTGTCGACTACGAACAGAAGGTAACGGATGTCCAGGGATATATTCCTGCACACCTCCGGATCGAAGGCGATATCACTCATGGTGCCTTCCCAGACACGGTCGAAATTGATACCGATCAAGTTACCGTCGGCATTGATCACAGGTGACCCGGAGTTACCACCGGAAGTGTGATTGGTGGCAAGGAAACAGACCGCCTGATCCTCATGACCGCCCTGGGCGTAGATATCCCTCAAGGCCTGCGGAATGTTATAGTCGAATATCTCAGGATTGTCTTTCTCGATAATACCTTTGAGAGTGGAGACGGGAGCGTAGTACATACCATCTGCGGGATGATAACCGGCGACATGGCCATAAGCCACGCGAAGTGTCAAGTTGGCATCCGGATAGAAAGCCTTATCAGGCTCGAAAGCCATCTGCCCTCTCATATAGTCCCTATTGGCCAGACGGATCTTGGCGTTCGCCTCATCCACGACAGGACGTATGTCCTCAACGAACCAAGCCAGGAAGGCGTTATGGAGCTCATATGCGGGATCCTCGTATAGGGCATCAAGATCATCCTGAGTCAATGCTGACACCTTGGCCTTATCCGTGAATACCGTCTTCTTGAAAAGATCGTCTTTCCATGCCTTCACGCTACCGTACTCGGCAAGCTTCTCCTTGAAATATTCTGGCTTGAAACGGTCATCCATCTGGCTGTCGAAAGCCTCCATCATGGCGACAAAGGTCTCCTCATCGATAGGTTGGTAATAGTCCTTGAAGAAGGACTCGGCATTGGGTGCGGCTGAGCGGTCCCTTTCCAATGTCGATACGACCCCGGCGGCAAACGAGAGGATCTCGATAGCCCTTACGGTCTCGGAATAATACTCCTGGGCTCTGAAATAAGGGTTCCGCTCCGCATAGAGAGCTCCTAGTTTATCAACAAGTCCCTCATATTCAGTACCTTCCGACCATTTATTAAACCTACGCTCGAAAGCTTGCTTAGCGGCGACAGTCTTCATCTTCTTTATTCCTTTCTCCTCACCCTGCCATTTCTTCCAGGCGTTGGAGACACCGGCGTTCTTGGATGAATACTGAATCCTGACCGCCTGACTGGCATTCATATACTTCTTCTGAATATCGAGTCTCTTGGTGCGGAGGTCGATCTTCTGAGGATCGGAAACCTCGGCGGTGTACTTCACATCCTCGGACATCACATACTCCTTCGTGCTTCCCGGGCAGCCATAAACAAAAGTGAAGTCACCCTCCTTGACACCCTTCCGGGAAATCTTGAAGAACCTCCTGGGCTTGAACGGAACATTATCCTCAGAATAGTCAGCAGGCTCGTTGTCCTTGTCGGCGTAAATCCTGAATATCGAGAAATCACCGGTATGGCGCGGCCACATCCAGTTGTCCGTGTCACCTCCGAATTTTCCGATTGAGGACGGCGGAGCGCCCACGAGCCTGACATCGCGGTAGATCTTATACACGAACAGGAAATACTGGTTGCCATAGTAAAGAGCCTCGACACTGGCCCTCAGTCCCTTGCCTTCCTCCATCGCGGCGCGGACCAGATCACCGGAATTGACCCTTACGACAGAATCCCTCTGTTTCTCGGTCATAGAGGTGTCATAGCCTTTCAGGACCTTGTCGGTGACATCTTCCATCCTCTGAAGGAAACTGACGGTCAGTCCCCTGTTCGGAAGCTCCTGGCTCCTGTCCATAGCCCAGAAACCGTCTTTGAGATAGTCATGCTCCACGCTGCTATGGCGCTGGATAAAACCGTAGCCGCAGTGGTGATTTGTGAGGAGCAACCCCTCGTCAGACACGATTTCCCCAGTACAACCTCCTCCGAAGAGAACGACCGCATCTTTAAGAGAAGCCTGGTTGACACTGTAAACATCCTCAGCCGAAAGTTTGAAACCCTTCGCCTGCATGTCACCGATTCTCTGGGAGATAAGGGCGGGCAGCCACATCCCCTCATCGGCCATGGCCAAGCCCGAAAAAGATGCTATGGCGAGGATAGACAATAGAATTCTTTTCATCTCATAAACGGTTAAAAGCATACAAAATTAAGAAAATATTGTATATTAGCAAATCTATAAAAGGAACTGACATGTCATTCTCAAGCAGGTACAAGAAATGGCTCAAGGGAGTGGTCTACATCGGTGACCAGATAGACACCGAGGACGCGGCCGCGAAGATTAGGAGCGGTATTTACTTCCGCGGTCCTAACGTGTGGATTCTCGCCTTCTCAGTTATCATAGCCTCGGTAGGCTTGAATGTCAACTCCACGGCTGTAATTATCGGTGCGATGCTTATCTCCCCTTTGATGGGTCCCATCATAGGACTCGGCTTGGCCATGGGGACAAGCGACACCAAGTTATTGACCGAAAGCCTCCGCAACCTCCTTATAATGGTGAGTGTCAGCCTGTTGGCCGCGTCAATATATTTTCTGATATCCCCTCTCAACCTGGTCAATCCGACCGAGCTGATGGCCAGGACCAGGCCAAGTATCTACGATGTGTTGATAGCTTTCTTCGGTGGCCTCGCCGGAATGCTCGAGAGCTGCCGTAAAGATAAAGGCACAGTGATAGCCGGAGTGGCTATCGCCACCGCCCTCATGCCGCCTCTTTGCACCGCAGGTTACGGGCTGGCGAAGCTCAACATGAGGTTCTTCGGCGGAGCGATGCTCCTCTTCCTCATTAACTGCGTGTTCATCATCCTGGCGACCTACATCATGACCAAATATCTTAGGTTCAGGGAAACAGAATACCCCTCACCGGCGGTCACGAAAAGGACAAGGACACTTATGACACTCGCTATTCTGGCTGTCACGGTACCGAGCCTTTGGAGTGCGGCCGTCATGATCGGGGAAAACAATCTTGAGCGCAACGTACAGGCGTTTGTCGCCGCAAACAAGACCTTCAGCCAAGGATACATCTACGACTACAGCATCTCGAGCGGCAAAGACCGCAAAGTGGACATCTTCTATGCGGGAAGCAAATTGAGCGAGGAGGAGATAAATGCCCTCACTTTGTCCGCATCCGCTCACGGTATAGATGCCAGCAACCTGAGGATCAATGAGAGCGACCTTGGCTCCGTGGAGAAGTCCACTGACCAGATTCTCAGGGGGATATACGAGAGGGCCGAGGATGACCTCGGCAGGAAAGAGGCCGAGATCAAGAGGCTGGAGAAAGAGTTAGGAGACATCAAGGGGCGTGAGATCAACTATAAACGAATCGCCAAAGAGATACGCTACAGCTACCCCGACATTCAAGATATCTCCATCGGAAAGGGTGCCGCCGTGGATGACAGCCTCAATGTCAAGGCTCAGACAATAATCATCGCACGGTCCAAGAAGCCTCTTCCCGCCGGGCAGATCCAAAAAGTCGAGGATTGGCTGAGGCTCCGTCTGGAAGACTCCACAGCAGTGGTGCACAACATAATTGAAAACAAGACAAAATAACGGAAACCATGCGCAAGACATCGTATATTTTCATCATCATGGCGATGGCACTCGCCTTCGGCTGCGCCTCGTCCAAAAACACATCCTCTCCTGTTTTCAACGACGAGCCGATCAATATCGGATACGGCAAAGTCTCCAGGGATGACCTGACATATTCAGTGAGCCACAAGAAAGAGAAGAACACCAGGACTTTCAACACTGTCTATGACTATCTTAGAGACATGGTCCCGGGTGTGAGAGTGGAGAGCACAGGGCCGATTTCAGCCAATGTCTATGTCAGGGGAATCAACTCCATCAACAGTGGCACAGCGCCATTATTCGTTGTCGATGGAGTCGTGATGGATGACATCGCGGCGATTAATCCATACGATATTGACTCTGTTGATGTCCTGAAGGACTCAGCGGCGGCCATCTATGGAGTGCGCGGCGCCAATGGGGTAATACTAATAACTTTGAAGAAATCCGAGAAATAGCGTTTTTTTTATTATTTTCGCGGCTCAAGTTGAACTAAATAACTTTATATGGGTTTAAATGAAGAAACTGGTTGTTTTAGCGGCTTCGATCCTGCTTTGCACCCTTGTCCAGGCGCAAGGGGCTGACGATTCCGGCACCAGTGCCGGGATCACCATCATTCCGAGGATTGATTTCAATCCGGTTTTCTACGATGGGAAATATGAAGAGGCGACTCTCGGCAATTCTTCACTTTATTCTCTTTTCGAGGGAGGCATTTCTGACAAACTCTCGTTCAGCATCTGCAACCATTGGCTCAGCACTGAGCCTAAGTACCTGTATCAGAACACTTGGCGTTCCGATGAGGTGAACTGGTGCGACTGGGCTTATCTTGAATATGCTCCCGGCAACTTCATTCTCACCGCCGGCAAGCAAGTTCTCGCTTTCGGAGGTTTCGAGCTTGAGCAGAACGACTACGATATCCATTGGGACATGATGTCCTCGCTCTACAACCAGTTCCAGTGCTACCAGTGGGGTCTTAAGGCTGGATGGATGAATGGCGAGGAGACCACTGGCCTATTCCTGCAGGCCGTCAGCTCCCCTTATGGTGAGAAACCTTTCGACGCGATGGCTTATTCCCTTCAGTATCAGGGATATTACGGCCCGGTAAGCCTGCTCTACAGCACCAACATGATAGAGAATTGGGACGGGGATTACGTGTGGATGTTCTCCCTTGGCAACCAGGTTGAGTTCGGCGACTGGACCCTCCAGCTTGATTTCACCAATAAGGTTGGAGACGCCCTTAATATACTGAACGACGGATTCACCGCATTCACCACCGCGAAGTTCAATCCTTCAGATAAATGGGAATTCATCGGCAGGGCCGGTTATGAGAAAGCCCATGATTATTACAAGAATGGTACATTCGGCCTAGCCGCGCACTGGTTCCCCCTCAATTGCGGTAAGGACCTGAGGATCCATGCCGCGGCATGCTACAATTCTTTCTTGAGACAAACATCCCTCACACTGGGAGCAATGTACTACCTAAACATCCCCAGAAAGCGGTAATGACAGGACGCGAGAACATCATCATTGACATCGAGCATGTCTCGAAGTCATTCGGGGGCAATCAAGTACTGAAAGACATCTCACTTTACATCCGTAAGGGTGAGTTTGTGACCTTGCTTGGTCCCTCGGGATGCGGAAAAACAACTCTTTTGCGCCTCCTGGCTGGTTTCCTCCAGCCGGATGAGGGCAAGATCATGATGGAGTGGGAAGGCAAGGGCGGCAAGGCGGATTTCCGTGATGTCGCCGGCATTCCTCCGCACCTGAGGCCGCTCAACACTGTTTTCCAGCGCTACGCGCTATTCCCTCATCTCGATGTTTATGACAATATCGCCTTCGGACTCAAACTTAAAGGGGTCCCTAAAGACGAGATTGAGACGAGAGTCAAGAAGGTCCTCAAGCTCGTGAGTATGAGCGACTACGAGGACCGGGACGTGGATTCCCTCTCAGGAGGACAGCAGCAGAGGGTTGCCATAGCGAGAGCCATCATCAACCAGCCGAAGGTGCTTCTTCTGGATGAGCCTTTGGCCGCCCTTGACCTCAAGATGCGGCAGGACATGCAGATTGAGCTAAAGGAGATGCACCAGAAGCTCGGCATCACCTTCATCTACGTCACCCACGACCAGGGAGAGGCCCTTACCCTGAGCGACACCATCGTTGTCATGAACGAGGGAAAGATCCAGCAGATCGGCACCCCGACCGACATTTACAACGAACCCGTGAACTCATTCGTGGCGGACTTCATCGGCGAGAGCAACATATTGAATGGCACGATGATACGTGACCGGGAGGTAAACTTCATAGGCCATGACTTCCCTTGCGTCGACGAAGGCTTCGGTGAGAATGTCCCTGTCGATGTCGTGATCCGTCCGGAGGATGTGGTGATAGGCGTCAGCATCGATGGCGCCCAGTTCACGGGAAAGGTCAAGTCCTGCGCTTTCAAAGGCGTCCACTACGAGATGTATGTCGACACCGACTCCGGCAACGAGCTCCAGATCCAGGACTATGATGCCTACGAGCCGGGAACGGCCGTCGAGATGAAGATCAATCCTGACGACATCCAGGTCATGAGGAAAGAAAGGACAGAGAACGTGCTGGAGTGCGAGATCATCGACGAGAATCACATCGAGATGCTAGGTGAGGAGTTCGAGTGCTCAAGTATTCCCAGTGGCGCGGATGGACCCGCAAAGGCTCACATCAAGTTCTCAAAGGTGGATCTCTGGGATCATGTTGAGGACGGAGTGACCACCGGCGAGGTCTGGTTCATCCTCTATAAAGGCGACCACTACCACCTCACGGTCAAGACCGAAAGTGGTGAATTTATTTACGTCGACACCGACGACATCTGGGACAAGGGAGACCTTGTCGGAGTCAGTATCCAACCTGGGGATATCATAGTTGAGGCGGGAAATGGGCAAGAGAAGTAACTGGGCACTACCCTATTTCATATTCCTTGTACTCTTTGTCGCGCTGCCCCTCCTGTTGATCGTGCTTTACGCGCTTAGAGACGGGAGCGGGGGTTTCACACTCTCCAACATCACCCGGTTCTTCTCAGATGGCGACGCCCTCAGCACATTTGCCGTGTCGATTGAAGTGGCTATCGAGAACACATTGATCTGCTTATTGTTAGGTTATCCCGCAGCCTACATCCTGGCCAACAAGGACCTCAACAAATCCGCGGTCACCGCCATCCTCTTCATCCTCCCGATGTGGGTTAACGCCCTCATGAGGACACTGGCCACAGCCGAGCTTTTCAACGTGTGCGGCTTCACCCTCGGGAAAGGCACCCTGATCTTCGGTATGGTCTACGACTATCTGCCGTTCATGATCTACCCGATCTATAACGTGCTCCTCAAGATGGACAAGTCATATGGGGAGGCCGCAGCTGACCTGGGAGCCACTCCATCAGAGGTGTTCCGCAAAATCACCCTGCCACTCTCGAAGCCGGGAATATTCAGCGGAATCCTGATGGTCTTCATGCCGACAGTCAGCACCTTCGCCATATCCGAGTTCCTGACCAACAACAAGATAAAGCTCTTCGGTACCATCATCCAGGAGAACATCAACTCCTCGATGTGGAACTATGGAGCCGCCTTGTCGTTCATTATGCTGGTAATAATCGGACTCACCACCATCCTGCTTGGAGGTGAGGACCGTGAGATTGAGGGAGGGACGCTGTGATGAAGAAGTTTTTCGCCCAGGCATATCTCTGGATTCTTTTGATCCTGCTCTACGCCCCGATAGCGTTCATCGCCATCTACTCCTTCACTGAGGCCAAGGCATTCGGAAGCTGGACCGGTTTCTCCGGCAAGCTGTACACCAATCTCTTGACCGGCAACATCACCGGAGGGCACGGGCTAGTACAGGCGATTGAGAATACCCTCTTGATAGCGCTGATATCCGCCTCGGTCTCGATGATTCTCGGAACCGTCTCAGCCATAGGTATTTTCCACTTGAGGGGACGCAAGAGAAAGACGCTTCAGTTCCTCAACAGCATCCCGATGATCAACCCTGACGTGATCACCGGTGTGTCCCTTTTCCTGCTGTTCGTGTTTCTCGGATTCTCACAAGGCTATATGACCGTCATCCTGGCGCATATCACCTTCTGCACCCCTTATGTAGTGCTAAGCGTACTGCCAAGACTCGGCCAGCTCAATCCCAATATTTACGAAGCCGCCCTCGACCTTGGCGCCACACCATCCCAGGCGCTCTGGAAGGTGCTGGTTCCACAGCTCCGCCCGGGAATGCTCACGGGCTTCATTCTCGCTTTCACCATGTCTCTTGACGACTTCGCCGTGACATTCTTCACGAGAGGCACTATCGGACTTGAGACGCTTTCGACATTCATCTACGCGGATGCCCGCAGGGGTGGCCTCACTCCTGAGCTACGTCCGCTCATGACACTGATATTCATTATTATACTCG
Source organism: Bacteroidales bacterium (assembly GCA_017557535.1). Taxonomy (GTDB): domain Bacteria; phylum Bacteroidota; class Bacteroidia; order Bacteroidales; family UBA932; genus Cryptobacteroides. The sequence goes on from JAFYYM010000076.1 coordinate 8,370, forward strand.
TCGTCCTTGGCCTGATAAACACAAGGCAAGGGAAGGCTGATCAGCAAAACCATATCAATCTATAGGAAATGAAAAGAATACTCTGCATCCTCGCAGCGGCGCTGATGGTCGCCGGATGCTCCTCCGACAGGGAGCATATCCTCAAGATCTACAACTGGAGCGACTACATGGAAGAAAGCCTCATCGGGGATTTCGAGAAGTGGTACGAGGAACAGACCGGTGAGAAGGTCAAAATCGTCTACCAGACTTTCGACATCAACGAGACCATGCTCTCCAAGATCGAGAAAGGACATGAGGACTACGATGTCGTATGCCCTTCCGATTACATTATCGAGAGGATGATCCGCTACGACTTGCTCCTCCCCATCGAGCAGGATTTCGGGGAGACGCCCAACTACATCAAGAGCGGGGTATCTCCTTACCTGATGGAGCGCCTGAAGGAACTGAAGACAGGCGATGTCGACCCGACCCAGTATGCCGTTCCTTATATGTGGGGCACTGTCGGCTTCATTTTCAATCCGAAGCATGTCGACCGTGAGGACCTTAAGACTTGGGACGTGCTGCGTAACCACAAATATGAGGACAAGATATTCGTCAAGGACGCCGCCCGAGACATCTACAGCCAGATCATCCAGTACCTTAAGAAGGACGAGATAGCGGCTGGCACTGTCACCAGGGAGGAGTTGCTGTCTGTTCCCTCACAAGAGAACGTTGACCTAGTCGAGAACTACCTGATGCAGATCAAGGACCAGGTCGCCGGCTACGAGGCTGACTTCGGCAAGGACCAACTCATCCTCGAGAGGGGTTGGATCAGCCTGAACTGGAGCGGTGACGGAAGATGGGCCCGCGACGAAGCCGAGAAGGTCGGTGTCACCCTGGACTTCATTGTACCGGACGAGGGTTCCACCATCTGGTTCGACGGCTGGGTGATCCCGAAATATGCCAAGAACGTCAAGGCTGCCCGCTACTTCATCAACTTCATGTGCGAGACCGGCAATTCCATAAAGAACTGCGACTTCGTCGGATATTCCAACTCCTGCGGCACTCCCGAGATGCTTGCCAACTATGTTGACGAATCCTGTGAGCCTCAGGATCTGAGCTACTTCTTCGGCCCTGAGGCTGATTCCGTCCACATCGATCCCCTCCTCTATCCAACCAAGGAGGTTATCGCCCGCTGCGCTCTCGAGCACGACTGGGGCGAGGATTCCGAGATGTTGATCACCATGTGGTCAAGGGTTAAGGGCAGTAACGCCAGTGCGTTGACATATGTCATCATAGGCGGTATCCTGGTCGCCTTGGTGGCGGCTGTGGTTCTTTCCCGCCGTAACAAGAAGCACTCCTCGAGAGGAAAGAAGAGGAGATAAAAGATGGGTGTCACTGTCCGGGACGACAAAAAAGTTGTCGACAACCTCATTGTCAAATGCTATGAGGTCGACTCCGCCAAAAGGCTGAAGCCAACCGCTTTCATGGATATAGCCCAGGAGATGGCCTACCAGGCCGCCTCCGTCATGCGTTTCGGCTACGACGAGCTGATAGTCAACAATCTAGCCTGGGTGTTGTCCAGGATGCGTTTCCGCTTTCTGAAAGCCCCTGTCTGGGGAGATGAGGTCGAGATACGCACATGGCACAGGGGTGCTTTCGGCCCCTTCTTCGTGAGGGATTTTGAGTTGCTGGACCGAAACGGGGAGAGGATGATCGAGGCCACAAGTTCATGGGTGATCATCAATGTGGAAAGCAGGAGAATGGCAAGACCAGAGGATGTCCTGCCTAAAGACGACACCTCATGCCATGACTTCGCGATAGAGACCCCCGCCGGAAAAGTGACAATGCCCAGAAATGTGGAGCCGGAATATGTCATGACCCATAAGGTGGCATATTCCGACATCGACCTTGTCGGCCACACCAACAACGCGCGCTATGTCGCATGGGCGTTGGATTGCATGGATTATGGCGAGTCAGGAATAACGGTTGATGAGGTCGAGATCGTTTTCCACCATGAGGCCAGGCCTGGGGACGAGATCGCCCTATACAAAGCCGAATCTGATGGCGCCACCTTCATCGAAGGCCGCAGAGGGGATGACCCGATCTTCTGCGCCAAACTTGGAAATATTTGATTATCAATATGTTTAAAAAGGCATTCATCGTTGTCATAGCAGCCATCTCCGCATTCGCTTCATGTCACAAAGAGAAGGTTGACACCCTCAAGACTGGAGACCTTGTCTTCGTCGGAATCCCGATGGACTATTCCCTTGAAGAGGGATCTATGGACGAGGCGATAACCAGCGCCACCAGCTCACCAGACAGCCTGAACCTCATTCATGTCGCGATCGCTGAGGTAGACGCCGAGGGTAAATGGATCATAGACGCCACAATAAAGAGAGGGATAGACCGTCATCCCCTTGACACCTTCATCACCGATTTCACCTTGAAGGACGGATCTCTGCCGGTCTTCATAGTAAAGCGCCTGAAGGATCCCTCCAAAGCTAATGAATATGTGGCCAACACCCAGAAGTATCTTGGTCGCCCTTATGACCTCCATTTCATGCCCTCAGATGACTCTCTGTACTGCAGCGAGCTAGTCCGGGACTGCTATATCACCGCTGACGGGGAATACCTCTTCGACACTGTCCCCATGAATTTCAAGGACGCCAATGGGGAGTTCCCGCTCTACTGGAAGCAGCTCTTCGAACTTCTCCAAGCCCCTATCCCTCAAGACCTTCCGGGCACCAATCCACAGCAGATGTCCCAATCTCCCGCCCTCGTCTCCACGACGGTTGATTTGCCATAACAAACGAAATTTGTTATATTTCGGAAAGAAAAATAACACTTAAGATAAAACGAACATGAAAAGATTGATCCTGACGGTCGCGGCGATATTCGCGACCGTGGCGTCTTTCGCCTGCACCAACCTCATTGTCGGTAAGAAAGCTTCTGTTGACGGAAGCGTCATCTGCACCTACAACTGCGATGGCTTCGGCTTCGCTTCACCTCTCACTTACAGCGCCCCCGGACGCCACGCCGAGGGCGAGCTCATACAGCTGAGAGGCTGGGGTCCTTCCCCTGAGAAGCGTTTCATCAAGCAAGTCCCCTATACTTTCGGTGTAGTCGGCTTGATGAATGAGAACCAGGTCAGCATCGTGGAGACCACATGGGGCGGCCGCAACGAGCTCCGCGACCCTGAGGGTTATTTCGATTATTTCACCCTCATGTCCATCGTGCTACAGAGAGTGACCACCGCCCGTGAGGCAATTTCCTGCATCCACGAACTTGTCCAGGAATATGGCTACAACAGCACCGGTGAGTCCTTCGCCATCTGCGATAAGGAAGAGGCCTGGATCATGGAGATAATCGGAAAGGGCAAAGGCAACAAGGGCGCCATCTGGATCGCCATGAGAGTTCCTGACGACTGCATCTGCGCATACGCCAACTCCAGCCGTATCCAGCAATTCCCCCAGGCCAAGAAGGTCGACAAGAAGCTCGGCTTCTACGTGGCTGATGGTGGCGACTGCCTGTACTGCGCTGATGCGATCTCCTTCGCTAAGGAGAAGGGATATTACGATGGTCCTGACGCTGACTTCAGCTTCCGTGAGGCCTATGGCCCGATGGACTTCGGAACCATCCGCTACTGTGAGGCCCGCGTCTGGAGTTTCTTCCGTCACCACACCGACCCCGTCGAGATGGACAAGTATCTCCCTTACATCAATGGCGACATGTCCGAGATCGACCACCTTCCCCTCTGGATCAAGCCTGCCGCTCCCGTGTCTGTGCGCGACATAATGAACGACATGCGCGACCACTACGAGGGCACCGCCCTTGACATGACCGCCGACATCAGCGCCGGTCCCTGGGCTTCCCCCTACCGCAACCAGCCGGTGAACTTCAAGTCCAGCGACGGCACCGAGATGTTCCGCGAGAGACCCATTGGCTGCCAGCAGAGCGGCATGACCATGGTCTGCCAGATGAGGGACTGGCTGCCCGACGCTGTGGGCGGCATCACTTATTTCAACATGGACGACGCCTCGATGGTGGCCTACGTGCCGGCCTACTGCGGCATCAACCGCATCCCGGATCCGTTCCGCAGGGAAAACAACAACATGAACGAGTTCAGCACCGAGAGCGCCTTCTGGATGAACAACTTCGTGGCCAACATGGTCTATCCCCGCTACAGTGCCATGATTGGAGACCTGAAGGAGGCGCAGACCGAGCTGGAGGACTTCTACGCCAAGGACCAGGAGGAGGTCGAGAAGAGGGTCGCTGAGATGACTCCTTCCGACAGGACCGAGTTCCTGACAGCGAAGACAATCGCCTACACCGACATGATGATGAAGCGTTGGGACAAGCTGGCGAAGCTCTTGATAGTCAAGTACAACGACCAGAGCATCAGGGCCAGCCAGAACGGCGAGATCCTCGCAACCCGTCCCGGTCCCGGATTCCAGAGGCCTACCGTCCCCGCCTACTCCCCTGTCTTCATCGATGCGGTGAAGACCGCCACCGGAGACCGCTACGTCAAACCCCAAGAAGTCAGGATCCACGAGCGATAAGACCTGAGCTCCGTATTACTTTTACTCCCAGGAGATGAAAACACCTGATTTCATTCCCTGGGAGTAAATTTTATACTCTGCAGGCAAAGCAACGCCCCATTCCTTGCCCGAAGAGTATCCCAACCGACTCCCAACTCAGCCTTTAGGTTTCTTATGGCATAAGAAAAACTATTTCTGTTTCTTAACACATTTTACGTTTTGTTCAGCCATATTTGTTGAGACCAAACGTATTATGCTATGAGAAAGAGAGAAGATATTTCGGTATTAGTGACAGCTAACGAGGTAAAGTCGAGAGTAATTACTCTTCGTAGCCAGCCAGTGCTAATTGACGCAGATGTCGCGGAATTGTATGGAGTTGAGACAAAGAGAATCAATGAGGCTGTCAGGAATAATCCACACAAGTTTCCTAATGGTTATCTATTTGTACTAAACAATTATGAAAAGAAAGAGGTGGTCGAAAAATTCGACCACCTTAAGAAACTGAAATTCAGCAAGGTTGCACCGACGGCATTCACAGAACAGTGTTTGGAATCTTGCTAGTAGTAAAGCCACATACCGAGGCTGTCAAGGTGCCGGGCGGTGGTCGCTCCCCTTCGGGGGACTACGTCGACTGGACTACTTACTTCGGCCATGCTCGGCCGCTCACTAACTCGGGCCTGATGGCCCTCAGACAGACGCTCGCTTTCGGCCGGCCTGGCTCTCGTTCGCCACGTCCATTCTCCTATGCCCCCTGCGGGGCCGCCACCGCCCCGGCACTTGAGCGATCTCATCTTTTAGGGGAGGGTTTGGAATCTGGAGATTCGTAAGGTCTTGATATACAACCACTTCCTCGGAGTTGGATTCCATACCCAGCAATAGCATTGGGGTCTGGAATTTGTCGCTTTGTAAATGGTTGATGCTTAGATACTTGGACTTGAAACGATGCCATACCCAGCGAGAACAAAGGGGTCTGGCATTCCCTTGTTTATAAATGGTTGAAATTCAACTACTTGGACTCGGGGCGATGCCATACCCGTGGTCGAGCCTATGCCTCATGTGTGGACCTATGCTTACCCTAATGGGTAGGTCGCAGGTTTACATGGGTATATTGAAACCGCCACTAGATGGACTTCTCCAAATAGTGGCGGTTACAAATGACTAGCTGGCTATTAAACTTAGAAGGCCGTTGCGGTCGATTCAATTCTGGCGGCTTCGGTTTCTCCTAACACTCCAATTAGGTTCGGAAAGAAATCAATACCAGTCTGATTCTCCAGAGCATCAATTGATATGCGATCGCTCTCCGAAAATGATTTATTAGAGTTAAAGTGGGAGTAAATATATGCGCAAGCCGTATAAGAACCACCCTTTTTACGTAAAAGAGCTTTATAATAATGCGTTGGCACAGCAATGTCCAACCCATTAGAAGTCACTGTCGTACCATTATCGGAGATCAAGCATCCAGTCACTACATAGAATTCATCAGAGGAATCGGCCCATGAGCGTACTCTCTGCTCTAATGTACCCCAAACACCGCTATTGAAACTGGATTCCTGTGGGGTAATATTGGTCATGTAAAAGACCGAATTATTCATCGCTCGGGAGCTCAACCTATCCGCCGATGGGATTTGATGTCCTCGTGTATATTTGGAGTAACCCCCACTAGATGCCTGCTGGTTCGGATCTATCAATGGATCAGAACCATAGCTGTCTTTACGTTGTACTTTGCTCTCCGCCCACTCACCATATAAAGGATAAGCCAACCAAAGAGACACATGGCCAGAAGCGCTCCAGTAAAAGGAGTAGTTCCTTCCAAGGGATGAATCCTCTACATTACTATCCCCTCTGTAAAGATAATGGGTGTAGTAATTAGAATCCGTGCTGGAGACATAAGGCGTCTCCAGCCACGAATTCACTGTGTAAGATTCCGGCGGGTCATCCCCGCCCCCGGAGGTTCCGCCTCCGGTTTCGCTTCATTCGAAGGTGACTGTAACAGACTGTAATCTCCAGTGTCCTGAACCAGACGGTCTCGTCAAAACAACCGAATTAGCACTTCCAGTCCAAGTCTTTGTCGTTGTTGAATATCCAGAAGGATTAGCAACATCTGATGTGGGGGCATTACTTCCATCCCAGGTAAACACAATGGATGCGATTTTGTAATTAGTTGATGCTATCGTAATGCTTCCTCCTCCATACGTTCTAATTCCAGTACCTGTATCATAGTACTTACCGTCATTGCTACCACCTTGGAACTTGATAGTGAAATCACCGCCATCAAAAGGATCAGAATACTTGACTCCATTCTCTAGTCCAAGATCAGCAAAAACTATGGTCTCTGGGTCGGGAATAGTTGCAGTATTAGATCTGAAGGAGGCGACGATGTTCACATCGGTGATGCCGACAAGGAATGTTGCCGTTGCGGTATTGCCACTTACGGTCGCTCCAGTTACAGTCCAGCCATTGAATGTGTACCCTGTGGAAGGTATAGCGCTGAGGGATACAGTCTTGCCTTCCATCACTTCAGCGCCGCTTTCGATTTCGGATCCGTCAACGGTAACGGTAAAGGAGCCACCTTCAGCCGGCTGCTCAAACGTGATGACGTGAGATACAGCTGTATGCTCGTCAATTGTCAGATCATCTGCAGACCAAACTTTCAACTCCTCTGTCGTCTGATATTTCGTGATGGTTCCTTTAACGGTAATGATGTCATCGGCACTGACAGCAATGCTGTTGGTATTATCGTATACAATGTAGGTGTTTTCTCCATCTTTGACCGTGATGTTCTTACCGCTTTGTGAGACCACGGTAACTCCTGACAACTTAACATAAGCATTCTGCCATTCGCTGTAAGAGTTTTTGAGCTGGGTGAGAGTTATCGCCTGTGGTTCGATAGGTGCTCCTGTACCTGAGAAAGTGATACCATCGGAGAAAGCGGTGATCTCAGAGTATAGGGGATATACGGTATTTCCTGATGTGCTGGAATATAAAACCGCTGTTACTGTTAATTCCCCATCGAAGGTCTGCCCCTGAAGGAGTCCATGCCCGGATTTATAATATGTGATAGAACCGGTCGCATCCTTGATTATGGCAGTGTTAGCAGCGGGTACAAATGAGACGACTGCGTCTGTGAGTTTTCCGGAATATGAGGAAGACTCACTGCTCACAAGTGAATTCAACTCAGCTATAGTCGTGAAATCATAACTAACAGGTGCTCCAGTGACAGTAAGTGTATACTGAGCCGTGCCGGCGGCATAACCGTTACCCTTGGCGGAACTAGCTGTGATTGTGGTGGTTCCGTCGCCTATGAAAGTGATTTCACCAGTACTGGATACAGTGGCAACGTCTTCGTTTGAAGAGCTATAGGTAACCTCGACTGAATGAGGATTGTTAAGAGAAGGAGCGTTGAATTCGTCAATATCCTCCCAATCCACCTCGACTACAGGTTCATCGAAAGATAGCTCAGGATCTTCCAGTTCAACACAGGTGGTCTTATCCACATAAAGGGCAATAGAATGATAATTCGAGTTTGTCTGCGTAGCATAGCAGGCGAAAAGTGGACTTCCACTTTTATTCTCGTTATAATACAAATGAGTTCGATCTCCATCAAACGCATTAATGATAGTAGCTTCGCCATTAGAGATTGTAATTGTCCAATTCCTCACGGAGCTTCCATCGTTTGATTCTTGAAGCCGATTATTGTTACCAGTTCCACAGATAAGGTATTGACCTTCGTAAGAATTACCTTCGGCAGCATTTGTAATAATCCAGTTATCACCTGCAGACGAGATAATGACTGGTTCAGCAGTTATTGTATTGTCTATGGTAATAATACTCTTCCCTGACTCATTCGTGCCCTTATCAACCACCACGGCAGGATGATTGTTGCCGCCTGTATACAGGCCCATAACAGCATCAACATCGCTAGCCGCAATCAAATATGTCGCTCCATCAAAAAGATCAGCGGAAGACTCGACAAGTGTAAAGACTGTACCGGTCGAAATAGGTGTTCCATAATTACCAAGCTGAATTCCGAAACGACGGAATGTTCCAACCGCAAGAGTAAGCTTGGAGGTAAAATCATCACGTAGATAAACATTCTTGTCCGTCGTTACCCTAACACTGAAAGACGCATCAGCAACCGGAGCAGAGGTGAAATAAACCGGGAATGTGCCATCGGTTCCAACAACAGCGTCACTCAATGAAGTGTAATCAAGTGTTAGGCTTTTCTTAGCATTATTATAGTTGCCATTTACGAAGCCATATCGAGCGCTAAAATAATTATCAGACGATATGAGTTCAACAGTCTTAATGACCTCGCCTTCTTCAAGTCCCTTCAAGGTCATCTTGTTCACGGAGACTACTCTTTGAAGCTTGAACTTGAATTCGGTGTTAGCATCTGCGGCCACATTCCCTGAAAGAGTGATCGGTTCGGCAGACACTAAAACGTCAGCGGCTGGATCAAATGAATTCAGAACAGGTTTCTGAGTGTCAGGGATAAGAGGATTCAAATTATCAGATACCTCACTTCCGTACACAGCAGTATATGAATAAGCTGTAGTATCTGTATCATTAAATGTCGCTGTAAAAGTAGCGATTTTATTGTCACTGCTTAACGACATCTGGATCTCCGTGGCTGCTTTCCCATTCTCATAGATATGGAAATACGCGTCATCACCCTCTGTCCACAGATAAGAAGCGACACCATCCCCCTCAACTACCGAAGTCCTGGTATCAGCAGCCTTTTCAACTTTGAATGTAAGGGTATGGGTTCCTTCCAGATTCTCTTCAGGTTTCTGGATCTCAATCTCTTTTGAACAACCTACGAATGCAAGGGCTATCGCCGCTAACATCCCAATTCGATTGATACTTTTCATAGCTAATACCAATTTATTCCAAATCACCATCATCCACAATGGGAGTGTCATCACCTGGGGTACCAAGAGAAGATCCTTGCAGTATCTCGCTCTCTGTCAAAAGCGGGAAAATCTCCATTTCCGGAGCTTCATAAAAAATTTTCTTTTCCATGAAAAACATTGTTTTATATTTAATTTATTAACTATCAATTACTTGCTTCAAGTGCCGTTTCCGCTCATGCGGGCGCATGCACATAATCGTTCAAATTTACGCAAAAGTTTTTCTTATTAAAACAATTTTAAGTGTTTTTTATTAAATTATTTCAACCGCATTATTAACATGCCATTAGACATTCTTTTGAGTGTACCGCTTGATGATGGCAACCTGACTCTTCGCTGCGCTCAGAATGACTTCTGCGTAGAGCGTTTGGCCTCCACTTGCTTCTCATGAAAATAGTGCATATCTTTGTGATAGTTCAGCGTTATATGCCTATGAAAAAGAAACTTACTTTATTGCATTCCAATGATTTACACGGGGATTTCCTGGCTGAGAAGGTTGATGATAAACTGACCGGTGGCGTTTCGATGCTTTCCGGTTATATCTCGAAGACCAGGAAAGAGGAGAAGAACGTGCTCTACGCCATCTCAGGCGATATGTTCAAGGGCTCCCTTATCGATCAGGAATACAGGGGCATATCCACCATTGAGATCATGAACTTGTTGGCTCCCGATGTGGTTACCCTAGGCAACCATGAAGTTGATTATGGATTGGCGCATCTCCTTTTCCTGGAAAAGTGCGCCAAGTTCCCGATCATCAACGCCAACATGTTCCTGACCAGCAATAATACCAGATTGTTCAACTCCCACAGGATCATCGAGATTGACGGGATGAAGATAATGTTCATCGGCATTCTGACGGAAGATGTGCTGGAATATACTCGTAATGAGAAACTTATCAGCACTTTGGTCGGCATCAAGGATGCGGCTGAGGAGGTGGGGAGGATTTGTATGGCATACCAGACTGTCGATATTGACTTGACCGTTCTGCTGACGCACATCGGATACGAGAATGACAAGAAACTCGCCGAGCAGCTGGATCCGGACTGGGGCGTGGATCTTATCATCGGTGGTCATTCTCACACGCTTATTGATGAGCCGGCGGTGGTGGGAGGCATCCCCATCGTGCAGGCCGCAGTCGGTACAGACCAGATCGGCCGATTTGACCTTGTCATCGACACGGACACGAATTCCATCGATTCATATACCTGGAAACTGATTCCTATCAATTCCGATAATTGTCCCAGGGATCTCGAGCTTGAAAAGGTCGTGAACAATTACAAGTCAATGACAGACGCTGTCTATGAGCAGGTTCTGACACGTCTTGATGGGGTATATACCCAGAAGCGGCGTAACCGTGACTCAACGTTGGGCCATCTTTTCACGGATATCATCAAAGATGGCACCGGGGTAGATATCGTCTTCGTCTCCAGCGGTGCCATACGGGGGAAGGAGCTTGGGGAGTTGGTCACAAAAGGTGACTTGAGAAAGGTTTATCCTTATGACAACAAGGTCGTTGAATTCATAATCACCGGGAAGCAGTTGAGGGAGGCCCTGTTATGGATGTTCCGTGACGAGTCCATCGACGCTCCCGACGATGGGGGAGAGTTCTACCAATTGTCCAAAGGTGTCAAGGTTGTCTACGACCAGAAATCGCACAGCATCGAGACGCTGGAGTTGAACGGACGTGGCGTCCAGGATGAGGATTTGATCAAGATCGCCATGGGTGATTTCCACTTTGCAAACATCGAACACTTCCTCCATCTTAAGAAGGAAGATATCCTTAAAAATGGTCGTGTTAAAACACTCTCCTCTTCAGGTTATATCATTGTCGAGGAGCGCATGAGCGGTGTCCCCATCATCCGTGTGGACAAAGAGGAACGTATTGTCATAAAATAGATTATACGTAGCTAGGTGTCAAACAGGAGACACCTAATCTCGCTTCTATTTTAGCAACGCTCTTGAGTGAGAAGTTTTCAGTTCCTGAGAGGATCCTGCTTAAATATTGGGCGGTGATACCCAGCTCTTTTGCAAGGGCAGCCCTTGAGAGATTATTCTCCTGCATGTAATCGATCAATGACAAGGCCACGCTGCGTGACATCCTTAGCCAAATCTCGTTTTCCTGTCTCCAGCGGGCTTCATTCTCGAATGATGATGGGGTCTGGCTCTGGTGTCGTTCAAGGAACTTTATAGATTTGCTGTCAGACATTTTTTCTATTCGTTTATATAATCAATAAAACTATCTTGGTCGAAAACACCACTCCCTTTCAGGTAATCACGGCATTTGTTCATTTTAATTAACTCCTCTTGAGTGTGAGGCCTGGCTTGCATAGTTGGGGTCAATTTAATGGCTCCTCCGGTCACAACGAATACTCCTTCCTCCAACCTTATGGCGTATATTCTTAACCAGCTGGCATGTCGGCTTCTATTCCAATATCGAGCCTTTTCTCTTGTCATTTCAGTTATTCGGATATCATCTTGACTAAGTGGACGAAAAAAGCCGTCCAATTGTTTGCTTTCTGGTATGTGCAAAATCATTCTCTCGAGCTCGCTGGCATCCTCTAAGGTGTCTTTGATAGCTTGGCTTATTTTGTTGACATTGAAATACTTTTCGAGGTCTTCTATATTATTCTCAAAGAAATCCAACAGATAGTTCCCGTCACTCCATTTTCTAAACAAGGATGTCAGTTCGTCTATATCTTCATTAGGGCATTTAACAGACCACAAGTGGTCGTATCCTTTAATAACTCTGAAGAATTCCATAGTTGTACAAAAATAATTATTATTATTCAGAAATGCAACTGATAAGTTTCTAAGTTTATGAATTGATTAAAGGCATACACCTGTAACCAGTCTGTGATTAATGCGAATATGGCTCAACTAAACGTAAATTTTTATTAAAAACAGAAATAATTCTATGGCTTGACGAAAACAATAGCGCCCTGTGGTTCGATGATGTACCTCAGGGCGCTATTGAAGGACGAAACGTAAAGCCGCTGTTACTTCACCTTAATCTTCAGGCACCAGATGTGCTCGCAGGGCGGGTTCTTCCTAAGGGACTCGGGTATTGTCACGAGCATTCCTCCCTCGGGAGATTTGACCCATTTCAGGGGCTTCTTGGAACCCATCAGCTGGACGCCCTTGGAGGATGTGGCGGTGAAAGAGGGGACCTTAATTACAGCCGGAACCGCCTCATCCGCACCCTCTTCGGGAACGTAGAAAGCGTACACGTAATCGCCCTTTTGGGTGTAATATACATTTCCGTCCTGGTAAGGCTCGACCGCTTTCGTGGCATAGATTCCATCGGAGTTGACTTGCATCCAGTCACCGATTTCCCTCAGGCGGTCGTAGGCTGTGTCCTCAAGGGTACCGTCCGGGCCGGGGCCGACATTGAGCAGGAAATTACCTCCCCGAGAGACGATCTGAACAAGCATTGTGAGCAAGGTCTGGGTGGACTTGTAATCCAAATTCGGCCTGTATGACCAACTGTAAGTCATTGTGACACAGGACTCCCAGGGATAATCAAGGGCTTTCTCCGGGATGGTCTGCTCTGGGGTCTGATAGTTCTCGTAGATATTGCGTTGGCCCCTGGCTACCATAATCATACCTGGTTGATTGCCCCTTACTACCTTGGCGAAACGCTCCCAGTCATATTTGGCCTCACCGCTGTCATCAGTGACCGGCATATCGTACCACATGAGGTAGAGGTCGCCATATTCACCCGAGGTCAGCTCATTCAGCTGTGCAGCGACATAGTCTTGGTAAGCTGCCCATTTCTCAGGATGCTCGGATGCCTTGTAATTGGCCCTGGTGCTCTTGGGAGGGAACCTTCTCCACCAGAAGTCATTGCTGTGCCAGTCTGGAATCGAGAAGTATGCTCCGGCTTTGATTCCGCGAGCACGGTAGGCGTCGAATAATTCCTTGGCAATGTTGGCTCTCGGATCAGAATGGAATGCGCAACCCTCGTCCGTTACCTTGTAATCGGTCTGATGCGTGTCGAACATGCAGAAACCGTCATGGTGTTTTGTCGTGAACACGACGTATTTCATTCCGGCGTATTTGGCGGCATCAGCCCATTTCCCAGGGTCAAATTTGGTTGGGTTGAATGTGTCCTTAAGGTGCTCGTACGCTTTCGCATATTCGAAGTAATCCATATTCCTCTCACTCCTGGCCCTATACTGCCATGAGAGGTCATCGGGAGCAAGCGACCAGGACTCGACAACACCCCATTGGCTGTAGGCGCCCCAGTGGATGAACATTCCGAACTTCAGGTCCTGCCACTCGGCGATTCTTGCCCTGACGTCTTCTTCCACAGGTGGGACATACTGAGCCCGCACCGCCGTAACAGTCAGCAGCAGAGCCACAATCAAAATAGAAGTCTTTCTCATGATGATTATTGTTAATTGCTCCACTAATTTAGGCGTTATTGATAAAAAACAGAAATAAATCTATCTTTATAAAAAAATAAATGTGGACATGAGAGTGTTTCTGAGATATTCGACGCTGATGGCGTTCATCATAGCTTTATACTCCTGCGAGGGAGGGGTGAAATACGCCGACAAATACGGATTCTTGCCAGGAAACGACGCACTGGCCAACTCTGAGGCTTTCCAGCGCTGCCTGGATGGAGGTGGCAAGATCGTAGTCCGAAAGGAAGGAGTCTACGACGTCTGCCGCACTCTCCTACTGGACTCCTGCACGGACCTGTCTTTCGCTGACGGAGTGATTCTCAGCAGGGCAAAAGATCCGGAAGGAGTCATAGCGAAACACGTATTCCTGAACAGGGGCGCCTTGACCAGGGAATATAATGAAGACATCAGCATCACAGGCCTGAACATCCGCTGCAACGACCTGTACAACGGCACAGACATCCCGCCCATTGTAGGAATGTCTTGCCAAGTCGGATTCTTTTATATTAAGAACCTGAAAATCAGCGATTTCACCATGCTTGACCTGCCCGTCCATGACTTCGGGATACAGATCTGCACCTTCGAAGATGCCACCGTGGAGAATGTCCACATCGAAGGCATGAAAGACGCCGTGCATTTCGGGCCGGGAAAAGGCTTCGTCGTGCGCCACGGCATATTCAAGACCTACGATGACCCCATTGCCCTCAATGCCCAGGACTATACCACCAGCAACCCCGAGATGGGCTGGATAGAAGACGGACTGATTGAGGACTGCGTTGACCTGGATGACCCGGAACACGGCACGACCGGCTTCTTTGTCCGCCTGCTCGCTGGAGCGTGGAAAGATTGGACCCCGGGAATGGATATCCAGTCTTCCGGTGACGCTGTTGTCTCAGAAGGGAGAATCTACCGCTCCAACGGGCCAAAAGTGAAGCGGAATTACACTTCCACCGAGCAGCCCACGCATCTCTCAGGCACCCAGACATATTCAGATGGGATCACCTGGACAATGTCTCAGGATCGCAACGTCTGCCACAGCTGCGGCGTCAGAAATGTCGTATTCAGGGATATCCACCTGGCAAAAAAACGTCACGTGGCCATATGCCTTCATTTCGACCACGACCAGTATTCCAGAAGCTATTATCCCTACGCCGAGATTCCGGTACAGAGCAATATCGTTTTCGAGCGAGTTTATGTTGAAAACGAGATTCCGGTCCTGATCCAATGCAGGCCACCTCAGGACAGCCTGATCTTCCGGGACTGCAGTGTCGGCAGCAGCCAAATCCGCATTCTTGACGCCATTGACGCCCCTGGAATGCGATATGACACAACGCTGGTACGCCTTGAGAGAATAAACTCAGACTCCCCTTCCGAGCTTGTCTACGCCCCCACTCGCCCTGTAAGAATAATCAGCGACTGACCCTACTCAAGGACCATATCGAACTGGTCGTAAGGGGCGGTGCGATGAGCCAAATGCTTCGTGGAAGGAGATATTCCGAATAAAGGGGAATATGTCCGCACCTTGACGGTCTTGCCGTCGGGCATGAACTCGAGGATACGGATCCAGCCGTCTCCCCCGTTGCCTTCCCAGCCACCACCGAGCGTCTGGACGTTGAACATCATCTGGTGGACACTTTTGCCCGCCACATTCTTGTCGACCCTGTAAGCTGTGCTGAGCTCATTATCTTCCTCGATATTCTTTGAAGGGGAAGGACGTCCTGTGTGGCCGCAGATAACCATACGTATGTTCGGGACCTGGCTCACAAGGTTCTCCCAGAGCATCTTGCCCGAGTGGTTCCCCTCCTGTTTGGTCACCCAATATCCTTCTTTATCAGTATAATCCGCAGTCTTCTCATGAAGATAGGAATGTGTCAGGTATATGACATAATCATCCTTGTACTTGTCCGAGGTGACAACTTTCCTTGCCCACTCCACCGCCTCGGCCGAAGGAGCGAACTCGGAGCTGATGACGAGGATCTTATGTTCCCAGCCGGGCATCTCGAACTCGAATGCGGCGTTCTCAAGCGACGCATGTCCTTGACGGTTCTGGAACTCCTCCTTCAGGCAGTCCACGTAAGCCTTATTCCTTTCAAATGAGATATATTTCGGGAACTCTGTGTTGTAGTTCTCGCTATGCCTGAAGCCATAATCGTGGTTACCGCCACAGGAGATAAACGGCACCTTGTCGTCTATCCTCTCCAGCGAGCGGCTTATGCTTTCCCACATCTGCACGCTGCTCTGGTTCAACATATTCCGGTTCAACGCATTGTTCTCGTTCTGTTCCACAAGGTCTCCCGTGCAGAGAACAGCCTTGATGTTCAGATGTTCGACATTATCCGACACCCAAAGGGTGGTCAGCTCGAAGATCGGCTGGTTGATGTCGTACTTGACATAGCCCTGCGGATCGCCGAACAGGATTAAAGTGGATGCCCCCGGATCAGAAAGATCCTGACGGTCGGCCCTGTCCTGGGCATAAGACGTGGCACAGGCAATCACCACCGCCACCATAATAATCAATCGTCTCATATCGCAAATACCTTGATCATATTCACAAATATACAAAAACCTCTTCAGAACCGCACCTCTATCCCCCCTCCCATGCGGTCAGGCCCCGAAAACCCCTCAACCGCACGCATAATTCGCTGCCCGCACGGTTCACCCGTCAAACCAGCCTCAACCGCACGAATAATTCGCTGCCCGTGCGGTTCACCCGTCAAACCAGCCTCAACCGCACGAATAATTCGCCGACCGTACGGTTCTCCCGTCAAACCAGCCTCAACCGCACGACTAGACATCACCCGGTGCGTTCAAGCCCCTTAACCACGTCAACCGCACGCATAATTCGCTGCCC
>JAFYYM010000077.1 GCA_017557535.1 Bacteroidales bacterium
CTGCGGGCCTCCTGCTCAGCCTCGAGGAGAGCTTTATGGGAAACGACGACATTGCGGAACTCCTGGTTGATCTTGACGATCTTGAAGTCCATGGTCTGGTTGACATAAGCATCGTAGTCACGGATGGGCTTGATGTCGATCTGGGAGCCAGGGAGGAAAGCCTCGATGCCGAACACGTCGACGATCATACCACCCTTGGTGCGGGTCTTGATGAAGCCCTTGACGATCTCGTCATTATTGCAAGCCTCATTGACGCGGTCCCAAGACTTGAGGGCGCGGGCCTTCTTGTGGGAAAGGATCAGCTGACCCTTGCGGTCCTCGGCGGACTCCACATAGACCTCGACCTTGTCTCCGACCTTCAGGTCAGGATTGTAACGGAACTCAGGAGCCTGGATGACACCCTCGCTCTTGTAACCTATATTGACGATAACCTCCCTCTTGGAGATAGCTGTGACTGTGCCCTCGACCACCTCGTTCTCCACGATCTTGGAGAGAGTCTGGTCATAAGCATCCTCAATCTCTTTCCTGTTATTCTCGCCGTAGATCTCGGAGCCACCCTCAAAGGCGTCCCAATCGAAATCCTCAGGCGCGACAGATGCGTTGAGGGTAGGTTTCTTTGTTTCTTTAACTTCTGCCTTAGGAGCCTCGGGCTGTGCCTCGACGTTCTCAACGGCGGGATTCATTGTTTCTTCTGCCATAATGGATAATAAAGATAACTAGTTGTTTAACAATATTTTTTCGCCCCACGAAACATGGCCGGCAGGCCAGCCTCGTCGAAAAGCGTGCAAAAATAGAGAAAAATATCTGATTTACAATGAAAAGGAAGGAAAAAATCAGAGCATTTTCTTCCTTCTGAAAATATACAGGACAACCCCGACCAGGATGAGCATGAAGACGAACAGACTGAGCCATGCCCACCCCTTATCCTGGAACGGCAGGGGCACGTTCATTCCATAGAAACTCGCCACCAGGGTCGGAGGCATAAGAAGCACCGACACAAGCGTGAATATCTTCATTATGTTATTCTGATCCAGGTTGATAAGACCCAGAACGGTTTCCTGGAGGTATTCCAGCCTCTCGAAACTGAAATTGGCGTGGTTGATAAGGGAGGTGATGTCCTGGAGAATGACAGAGAATCGGGACTGAAGCTCCGCAGGGTACTTGTCACTCTTGATCATGTTCTGGATCAGCCTCTGCTTATCGATGATATTCTCCCTGACGATCATCGTGTTCTCCTGGAGCTGGTTGATGTCCAGGAGGAAGTCCTCGTTGATGTCCTCCTGCTGGTTAATCCTCTTGCTGTACTGGGCGATCTCCTTGCTCATGAGCTCAATCATATCAGCGTCGAGGTCGACTCGCTGGTCCATGATGCTCACGAACACCGTGAAACCGCTGGGATACAATTGGGGTTTCGCCACAATCCTGCGCTGCAGCTCGGTGAATGAGCGTAGCGGAACGTCGCGGAGTGTAGTGAGACAGTTGTCGACGAAGGTGAAAGAGACGGCTTCCATGGAATAATCCTCAGGACCAGGCATCAGGAAGTTCGTGTTGGCGAATATAGCGTTCTCCGTCTCTGAATACCTTGAAGAGCTCTCGATCTCCTCAGCCTGGGCGCGGCTCTGGATCTCCTCACCGAGGAAATCGTCCACGGTGTGCTTCTCCTCACTCGATGGAGAGAGAAGGTCAATCCAGAGGACATCTTCCCTGCGAAGCTTGGAAAGATCCCTCTCGGACTGGGCCACAACCAGTCTGCCGTCTTTTCTGTAGAAGATCGCTATCATACCGCCACAAAATACCGGAGTCTGCAAAAATATAAATATTTTCGCAAAAACAAGAGATTCGGAGCTACAAGACGTCAAAAACGATGTTGAGACCTATGAGAATCAACACGATGCCGCCAGTCAGGAGAGCAGGTTTTCCATAGCGGCTGCCAGCGCTCATGCCACCCTTCACCCCGAGAATGACGGATAAGAATGTGACCACAAAAACAGCGGTGGCTTTAATCATCGCGTCACCGGCGCTTTCCCCGTCCATAGACATGGACATTCCCGCCGCCAGAGCGTCTATACTTGTCGCCACCGCTCCGATGATAATCTTCTTGATTCCGTTCAAGTCCCTGGCCTCCTCCGTCCCTTTCACAGCCGAGATCACCATCGATCCTCCGACATACAACAGGAGAAGGAATCCAATTATGGGAGCGAGCCTGCCAACGAAGCCTGACAACAAGTCCCCGAAAAGCCATCCAGACAAAAGGAAACTTGTCTGCACCACAGCGAATACGGTCGCCAATACGGCGACTCGCTTCCAGGAGAGCTCCTTGATAGTCACGCTGGAACATGCCGACACAGCAAAGCAGTCGGCGCATAGCGACAAGGCGAACAGGAGGGCGGCCAGTATAGCGACCATTGCTTACGGATTGAAGGGCTGACGCCCTGTTATGGAACGGCCCAGGGTCAGTTCGTCGGCATATTCAAGGTCATCCCCGAAGCCAAGTCCCCTGGCCAGGGAAGAGACCCTCACACCATATCCTGAGATCTGTCTGTAGATATAGAAAGAAGTCGTCTCCCCTTCCACGTCACCACTCAGGGCCAGAATGACTTCCACTTCGGAAGGAATTGACGCTGGGGAAGATACCATTTCCTTGATCCTATCAACTAAGGCGGAGATTGTAAGGTCGGAAGGACCGATACCAGCTATCGGGGATATGATGCCCCCAAGAACATGATAAACCCCGTGGAACTGACCTGTGTTCTCAATGCTCATGACATCCCTCACATTCTCGACCACACAGATTGTCCGATGGTCCCGGCTCCTGTCAGAACATATCGGGCAAGTGTCCCCATCCGAGATCATCCTGCACACCTGGCAATACTTCGCTTCGTCCCGAAGTTTGACTATTGAATCGGCGAAATGATGGACATTCTCCCGCGGCTGCCGCAAAAGATGAAGGGCAAGCCTCAAAGCGCTCCTCTTACCCACTCCAGGCAATGATCCGATGGCCTGTACGGCGTCCTCAAGAAGCTTGGAAGGATATTTCTCAGGTAATGTCATGCGTCACTCGGTCGGGATTCAGTGGACAAAGATAAGAATATTAAACGGGCTTGACGCTGAAACGGAAGGAATATTTCCCTGCCGGGATCCTATATTCAGGCAACGGGAGAGCGCCCCATGTGTTAGTGCCTCCCACTCCCATCTGAACGAGGTCAAGGTGGACAAATGTTTTATCTTCGGGCCTCAAATCCGATGAATGATAATGCTTTTGCCAAGTTAAAGGAACCGGTCTGTGCTGAACGCCAGGCTCATGGACGCTCAAATCCAATGTCCGCCTCGAGAGCTGCAAAGCAGAGCCCGAGAAAGGCTCAGCCGCGACAACTTCCAACCCCACTCCCTTCTTGTCAGTCAAACACAAAGAGCGGATCCCTTCATGGTTTCCAGACTCCTGGGGACGGACATATCCCCAATGATATTGCTCAGAGACTTTCTGCCTGTAACGTCCGAGACGAGCCGCGGCTTTACGGTCGATGTAGTTCTCAAATGGTCCAAGTCCATAGAAATCCAGATCCCCGAACTCGCCTCCCATCGCGAAAGCGACTCCGACACGGAACAGATCCGGGCAGCCGGACGGAGCGTCAACACTCTCCTCAACCTCAACAGAGCCATCTTTTTTGATGACATACGACATTGAAACTCTGACAGAATCAGAGATTGTGTACATGGCCTTGACATTGCCTGGGCCAGAGAACAGGAGCTGTCCTCCATCAATCCGATATTCTCCATTGTAATACAGATCCTTAAGAGAGAACTCCGGATACATCCACATCCCCATCTTATGCTGCAGGTCGGCGGAGAAGTCATTCTCATTCACCGCCCTGCCGAAACAAGGCTCCAGAGGCTCCGCAATCAACCTGGTCTCCCCCACGGTCCAGTTTCCCAAGAAGCCATCCTTTAGAGAGAATGCGATCTCCCATTGATCGGGAGCTGATGTCTCCCGCTCCTTGGGATTCCCACCAAGAAGAACCTGGCCCCAAGAAACCTCATCACCGGAGGCGAGGAGTCCATCATCTTCTTTGAGAGTAAAAGAAATATCCAGAACCTTCTCACCATCAATCTTTTCCAGATCCTGTTTCCCGAAACCGAGCGTGTATTCACAAGTCTCGCCCGGGTGGATCTTCAGTTTCTGTATGGTGCCCTTCAGGTTTGTCTCCTCACCGTCAGAAAGAAT
The DNA here is from genome assembly GCA_017557535.1 of Bacteroidales bacterium. GTDB lineage: Bacteria > Bacteroidota > Bacteroidia > Bacteroidales > UBA932 > Cryptobacteroides. The sequence goes on from JAFYYM010000077.1 coordinate 4,223, forward strand.
ACGCCAGTTGAGGCGATATTTTTCCAATCCCTTGAAAAAGAACTCATTATGAACACGCATCTTCCCCTCAGAGGCCTCCTCCGGAGTCGCTTCCATCAATATGTTCCTATGGACGAACGCCACCTCCCAGGCATGGGGATGAGGTTTTCTGTCGCTCGTCAGAAGACCGTTGTCGTTGAGGGAGCCTGTCCAGGCATCGTAGTCATTATAGTCTCCACCTACTGACCAGCCTCCATTATGGCTCAACGCCTGGTCCGCGAAATCCCAAATGAATCCCCCTTGGAACCCCTCGCAAGACCGTATGATATCCCAATATTCCCTGAAATTACCAAGGGAATTACCCATGGCATGGGCATATTCCTGCAGCAGCAATGGCTTTGACCGATCCTCCGCAGCGATACGCTCAATCGCCGATGGATAATTATAATGAATCAAATCAATGTCTGTGCTCTCAGGGTTGAAGTTGGCCCAACCAAGGTTCTGATAAACCACAGGCCGGGACGGATCCGCCTCTTTACACCACTTGTGATTATTCACCATGTTCGACCCGAAGCCAGCCTCATTTCCAAGGCTCCACATAATCACGCATGGATGATTGAAGTCACGCTCAACCATCCTTGAAACACGCTGGCGATGAGCTGTTTCCCATTCCGGATTGTTTGCCAGGGTCTTAGCCGGATCGTATCCGATGCCATGAGACTCCACGTTCGCCTCGTCCATCACATAGATGCCATAACGGTCACATAGTGTGTACCAATATGGATCATCAGGATAGTGGGAAGTCCTCACCGCATTGATATTGAGTCGTTTCATCCACTTAATATCCTCAAGCATCCTTTCTTTGGAGACAACGTATCCAGTGTAGGGATCCATCTCGTGACGGTTGACACCTTTCAGAAGGACAGGCTTCCCGTTGACAAACAACTCTTTCCCCCTGACCTCTACATCCCTGAACCCAACATCCGTACAGACAGTCTCCGTCACTTTCCTGTCCGAGTCGAGAACCTCTATCTCAAGCCTGTAAAGGTTCGGAATCTCAGCGCTCCAAAGCCTGGGTTTCCTGATTATTCTCTCCAAAACGGCAGCGTTGTCATTGACAGACACTTTCCATCTGCGAGTGCGGCCGGAAGGAGATTTCAGCCGTAATTTTAGCTTATCAACTCCTGACGTTGTCTTCAGGGACAAGCATAACCGCCCGGATGCGGATGCCTCCACCCGAAGGTCTTCCAGCCGCTTTTTAGGGCTGCGAATTAGTTCGACGCTTCTGGATATGCCGGCCATCCTCCACATGTCCTGATCCTCCAGATATGTACCGTCGCACCAACGGAAGACCTCCAACGCTATTATATTCTCCCCTTCCCGGAGGAACCCCGTCACGTCAAAATCAGCGGCCAGACGACTGTCCTCGCTGTATCCGACATATTGCCCGTTCAGCCAGACTCTCACATTGGACGTCACCGCCCCGATCCGGAGAGTGACATCTTCGTTGGAATCAATCTTATCCCAAATAAAACGCCTGCGGTACTGCCCCACATGGTTATCTTTGACTGGAGGATAAGGAGGATTGTTCTCATAATGCCAGCGCCAGGGATAATTGTTGCAGACATATACGGGATCGCCGAAACCATTAAGCTCCCAAATACCTGGTACAGGCATAACTCCCCATCCGCTCTCATCCAAGTTCTCCTGGAAAAACAAGGTGTCACGACCTTCCGGGGAAGGATATCCCCTGAAACTCCACTCGTCGTCAAGCGATACGGAAGGATAATCCGTTTCCACGCTCGCCCTCATCGGCAGCCTGTTTTCCTCATTGAGAGCGGGATCCTGCCAAGCCAAGAAAGTAGATAGGATAATTAATGCCAAACTCATGATACAGAGTTATTTACTCACTTTACAAACTCCAAGACGGCATTGCTTCTGGGAGGAACTGAATAATGTAGCGATACCCCATCAGAATACTCTCCATAAGGCACTTTCCCTCCGGAGGTTATAAGGTTCACTTTGCCTGCCGCCGGAATACCATACCTGCCGGCGTCCAACTTAATCGACACTTCCTGAGGCTCATCGGCGATATTCGTGATGGCCACACCTAGATTCCCGTCTTTGGAAAGCCACGCAGATGAATACAGGGTGCTGACCTCCATCTCTTGCTTTGTCACGGTGTCGCCCATGCGGCCGGCATAGATACTTACTTTGGAGACCGGGATCTTTATCCTCTCCGATGGAATACCTTGGATAGCTTTCATTTGCCCATAAAGCAGATACTCCAGGGCGTTATACCTGGTCATGATGAGATCGGTCAGAAAATCCATCTCCCGCTTTCTCTCATCGAACAGGAACGAATGGTAATTGGCGAGTGTCGGCATCATGCCCCATGTGAAAGCCCTGGCCTGCTCCATACGGAACTGCATGTTGAATTCTTCCGGAAGCAATGTCTCGGCATTCGCCGGACGAAATTCCTTCGGCCACAATTCATCATAAGGGGGATACACTAGCGAGGAGTAGCTGCCGTAACTCATGGCATAGTCGTGATACACGGCCTGGAAAAGCGGTACAGGCTCAGATCCGCTGACTCCCCGGTAACGTTCCCAAGATGGTTCCAGAGTCATGAATAAATCGAGCAAAGTCATCCAATCCTCTGATGACCCCTCCCCAGTGAGCATAGCGTCCGCACCATCTCCGAACCTGCCGCGAATCTGCTCAGTAAGCTTTCTGAAACCGTTCCACCAATAATCGCCTCCACCCAAAGGATGGCCGTGATCAGGATTATAACAAGCCATGCTCATACAGGCCTGATCCATATACACTCCACCCACATGGTACTTGTTCACGACCGTGTCGCAAAGAGAAGTGTACTTATCCCTCCAGAACTGTGTCGCCATGCACATCGGGGTAAGTCCCTTGCCGGAGAATATGTTGAACACATGACGATAACTTCCCCCATCTTCCCTTTGAGCCGCATACGGAGCCGGATTCTCGTTTCTCCAACTTTCCGTTGAGTCTCCCCATTGGAATGAGTTCATATAGACGACGGAGTGTATACCCTTCCCACGGGCATAATCGACAGCCTCGACGAATGATTCCCTTCCCTCCTTTGGAGGAATATACTCCGGGAAACCCTCATCGTAAGGGCTGCCATGCCACCAATGCCAGTAAACATTGACCGGGAGTCCCAGTCTGGCCTGTATATCCTCCGCCTCCTTCAGGACATTCTCCGACCGGCCTCGGTTCCATATCCAAAAAGCGGTTTCCGGAAGCCATTCATGAATAACACCTCTACGTAAACGGCTGTCCCTGCAGAACTTCTGGTCAAGAGCCCACCCCCTGTAAATCTCAGCGGCGGAAAGCCAGTCCCCGTCGAATGCCCCGACCACGACATCATAATCCAAGGAATATGAACGTGTCTTTCCTTTGTCAGGAATGAGGCTGACAGCTTTGAGCTCAACGTTGGTTTGAGTCGTACAGACAGAGAGGCTCTTCGCGGTTGCAGAGGTATCTTGAGAGGAAAGATATAAACCACCGTTCCTGGATTCCCTGTCATAAAGAGCCATCATCTGTACGGAACCTCCGGGGAAAGCATAAGAATACTCTCCAGCCGGGTCATGAACAAGATAACCAAGCCATGATGGCATCAGGAGGTCGGCGTTGTCAATGGTTTTCAAACCACAGACTACCGGACAGGCGACACTCCCGCCCATTGTTCCGTCAAGTCCATCAAGAGAGATTCTCCAATGCGACATCGGCCTCCCCTTCTCGAGAGAGACTTGAAGGCGAACCTCCAGAGGATTGTCACCTGGATAAGCATAGGTGACATCAAGTCCATTCCTCCCATGCCTCTTGAAAGAGACCCGGCATTCTCCCATACCAGAAAGGGCCTCAGGATCAGCGGCTTCCAATCGCCAAGGCAAGCCTTCCACTGAAGCCTTATCGATAAGCTCAGTGCCATTCTCCTTGTTCACGAACGACAACAGTTTCCCGGTCTGCCTATCGAAACCGAGTGACACGCTTGAGTTGCTGACACTGACCAGATCCGAATGAGCGCACCCGGAAAAAAGAGCCAGCGCCACTACGGTCAGAGGGAGGAACTTATGGTTTATTGTCATGCTTTGTACGCTTGAGACTGATAAGCGGCGACAGCCGCCCTCACGGAACCATGGCTCAAGAGAAGGGATTTGGCGAGATTATAATCAACAATCCCGGTCTCATCCATTATCATCCTTGTACCACGGTCGACCAGTTTGCGGTTGGTAAGTTGCATGTCCACCATCTTGTTACCCCGCACATGCCCTAAACGGATCATAGTGGAGGTGGATATCATGTTCAATACCAGCTTCTGCGCGGTACCTGCCTTCATCCTGGTACTGCCTGTGACGAATTCAGGGCCGACTACCACGACTATCGGTATCTCTGCGGCAGCCGCGACAGGGGAACCCTCATTGCAGGTGACACATCCTGTCAAAAGACCATGACTTCTGGCAATTTCCAGGGCCCCGATCACGTATGGAGTCGTCCCGGAAGCCGCGATACCAACCACCACATCGTGTTCGTTCGGGGAAAACGGCTGCATGTCTTCCCAACCTCCCGTCAAGGAGTCCTCCGCATCTTCAACACTGGAACTGAAAGCCTTGTCACCTCCGGCAATGAGACCTATGAATAGGTTGTCAACCCCATAAGTGGGAAATATCTCTGAGGCATCCACTTTACCCAACCGTCCACTGGTTCCCGCTCCGAGGTAAAACACCCTTCCACCAGCGGAAACCCTCTCCACTATCCCTTCCACCAATTTCCCGATCATGGGTATCGCCTTATGGACAGCGGCAGGGACTGTCTTGTCCTCATTATTAATCGCCTCCAACAACTCCTCTGTTGACATCTTCTCCAGATGGTCGTAGTGAGACGCCTGCTCAGTTGTTTTGTCTTTCACGTTCATAGTATTCCCATATGATAATTCACAAGCCTTTCCATTGGCGCCGAAATGATGGTTGAAATCTTTACCCCGCATTCAGAGGCCACCTTCTCAAGGATGGCCCTGTTGGCGTAGCCGAAGCCACCAACCACACCGACTGGATAACTAGCGATGTCGTATTGTCTCAAATAAGTTTCAATGAAATCACGGAAGTTCTTGTCCACCAGCTCCTTCACATAATCGCTGCTGTCATATCTCCCAAGTATCCACGGAGCGAAAGAACCGAGATACTTCGATGGAGCATCACCACGATAGACGTTCTTGACTACAGTATGATAATCCACCTCAAAGTCCCTGGCGAATTCTCCAGAGACGGGTTCAGGGACAAGTCCCTTGATGAAATCCGAGACAAAGAGTTTCCCGAGCCTGGCGCCGCCACCCTCATCACCTAGGATAAAACCTCCTGAAGGCACGTTCTTGACTATTCTTTCCCCGTCGAAATAGCATGAATTAGATCCTGTGCCAAGAATCGCCACGATTCCCGGATTATGCCCGCATAAAGCCCTCGCGGCAGACAGCATGTCCGTGGCATATTCTATTTCAGCAGATGGGAACAACCTGGTGAACACCTTGTCCAATTCCTTGGCGAGATCCGGGACCTTCTCCCCTTCCTGCTCAATCAGGCCAGCGGCATAAAAGAAAACTTCTTCCACGTCGTTGCTTATTCCCTTTTCCTTTAGCTCATCAACCGCCTTTATCACAATGGATTCAATGGCATCAGAACGCATGGAGGCCAGATTGATACCGGCGGTTTTGATGTCTACCGGTTCCCTGTCCTGAGGCACCGCAACCCAACAAGTCTTGGTGGCTCCACTTTCAATAATCAGCTTCATTTATCTCATTTTAAAGGTATCCGGACATTATATGTATCTGACATGTCTATTTTGCTGACTGCGACCAGCAATGCGGTTGGCTTACCCTTTTCGAAGTACAACTGCGGACGCTCCAGATTAGCCATCCTCTCCAACTCCCCATCTTCCCACAGCAGATCAAGACCTGAGACAAAACCATGTTCGGCCAATGACCAATCCATTCCGTTCTCTGATTCGAACAAAACAAGAGCCCGGGTGTCATGCTTGATGAAATATCCGCCCTGGTCCTTCACAATCGCATAATACTTCCCGTCCTGGCTCCAGATAAAAGGATCCTCGGCAGGGAAATTGGCCTCGCCAGAAGTGAAGATAGGTTTCAAATCCTTTGTGAAAGGCCCTGTAGGCGAGTCTGACCAAGCCGTAAGATGCACGACAGGGCCACCGAATGGCATAGGCTTCTGCTTACCCACTGCTTTGTATACCATCAGGAAACGTCCGTCAGGGCCCTGAGTTATCGCCGGATTGCTGGCCATAAGGGCGTCCGGGGCGTCAGGATCCTCGCTCGCGTCGATTATCGGTTTATCAAATCGCTTCCATGGGCCATTAGGACTGTCCGCCACCGCGACCCCGATCCTCTGGTTGTTCCTGTGGATCCAGTTCAGCTGGCCATTCAGTGTCGGCGTGTCATCGCCATCACCGGTATTGCCCATATAATACAGATAATACTTTGAACCGAATTTGTGGACCGTAGGATTATGCGTGCATAGTCCATCCCAATACTCAGCACCCCTTACCGGAAGAGCCACATCCTTGAAAACAAATGGCCCGAAGGGGGTTTTAGAGGTGGCATGGGCGACTTCGGAACGGGTGACCCAGGCCTGGAAGCCATATTTCTTCTCCCATCGTGAATAGAACAGATGGTAGGTGCCCTTCTCCTTGACCATCGTGCCGCACCAGACATAATAGTTGTCCTCTTTCATCACCGCGGTCCTTGGTGTGGGCTGGATCATCGCCCCAATGTCCGGGTCTGAAGAATGTGAGGAACACGCCGTGAAGAGGAATTGTGGTAGAAACGCCAGAGCTATCCCCACGAGATGGAATATCTGTTTCATAAAAACTGTATTAATCTCTCTTAAGAGGTAAATTTAACAATTCCATCTGAATAAACAATCAACAGATTATACGATGGAGCCGATTATTCCGGCGCATGTCCATTCAGCAATATGAGTATCGGAAAGCACACCGAAACGCATGGTCTTTCGGTGGCCGCATGATGCTAATATAGTAAACTTACTTTGACTTTATGGAAGCCTTGACGCATACGGTGTCCTTCACCGTCTTCTTCTCTTCGAGTTTCTCGACCTTTAATTCGCCCTCTTTAAGCTCAGGGGAAGGAGCGGCAATAACTTCGTCCTTTTTGGGGGGCTTGGGAGTTATGATCACCTTAGAGGGATTCTGGGGCTTGGCATTCTTTTCCATATCAGGTATAATTATTTAAGATAATGATCAATGGCTTCAATCGCATCTTCTAAATCGGTGATATCAGTGATGTTATCAATACCAGGCTGATTGGTCAGCCACTCAATGGCGTAACGGCCGAAATCGGTCTTCATAAAATCCTTTATGTCGATGCTCCCTCCAGAAACATACTCCCCGGCTGTCTCCCTGTCTATGGAATTCTCGTACCTGGAGTCACGGATGGAGATATGACGGTTCACGTTTGACACGATGGAACCGCAGCAGTCATATGCCCTGATAATCTTCATTGACAAGTCATTGTTGCCCAACTTTTGAAACACTGACGACATCTTCAGAAGTTCAAGGGCATCCATGCTCAACGACATGGATACATCAGCGAATAATATCCCGCTATGATAACTGATAGAGTCTTCCGGGCATTTATCGAGAGAATCCTTATTGGTTATGAAATACTCAGCCGAATGTTTTTCCATATTGAGGTATTCCTTGATTATTGAAACGTCCTCAATGTTCCGGGCTAGCTCAGAACGGACAAGTTCAAGTGATGACCTGGCATTTTTCCGGTCCCTAGACCTGTCTATCATCCCTTGAATCGTGAAAGTGATGAAAATACCGAGAATAACGGCCAAGATGTTGCTTAGGAATGAAGTGACGGATTCTTTCATGACTGCTATCTCTTTTAGCCTGTTACAAATATTATGAATTCTAAAAAGAAATGCAAAACTCTTTAAAAGTTAAAAGATTAATAATGACGGAGAACCACCTTGCCGGCCAGTCCGGAAGGTACGCTTTCCCAGCCTTCGTAGGTCGTGTGGTGGTAGTTGATATCTACCACATTGATGTCATGGAACTTCCTCCAAGGCACACCTCTTCGGTCCATGTCGGCGATGCGGTTGGCCGGCAGGTTCGTCACCTCAATCCGGATTTCATTCTCTCCTTGGTGGAATAGGTTTCCGCAGTCTAGGATGAAAGGCACTGCCCAGGCACATCCTACGAAGGTTCCGTTAACATACACCCTGGCGCTCTCTCGAACATCCCCAAGGTCGATTGACCACGAATGAACGGCATCTTCCTCCGTCATATTCAAACTGGTGGTATAAACCCCAGTGCCCATGGTGATAGCGGTGCGCTCATCCAGACCTTCCCAAGTCCGCAGTGTCTGGAAAGAATAGTTACGGCCAACTGCCGGAGCCTCCTCAATGAAACACAGCTCCCACCCGTTGGATGTCAGGTCAATGCTCTTCTCATCAAGCTGATGACCTGCAACCGGAGGCATCGCGGAGGGTTTCTTATCGAAAGTTCGGAGAATGACGGACTCTCCCGAGCGGAGGCTCAGGCTCACTTTTCCTCCCTCCAAGGAGGCTCTACCGCTCTTTCCAGTCATCGGATCATAAAGAATCGCCGCCGCGGCGTCCACACCCAAAGATATCTCCGCTGCAATGCCATCGGGTGTCAAGTTGGCGATGAAATAGTGATATCCCCCAGCATTCTTGCGACGTATGCAGTTCAGCCCATAGACGCTCTTCATCTCCTCCGGACGAGCAACCAAAACGAGCGCCTCCTTATCCAGACCATCAATAACCGTCGCACCCTCATCCTTCATTTGATTTATCACCTGGCGAGTCGCCACGGGCAGAGTGGCACCTTCAGGAATGATAATCCCTTTATAACGTGTCCCTCCAGATGTGACTATGTAGCCATCCTCACTGTGCATAAGAGATACTTGGCGGTCGCTGACATAGTCGCAGTCGTATCCGAGCCTGTCCAGGGAATGCACGACGGAGATAAATTCAGGGGCGTTAATACCCATATTACTGATTTCAAACATCATCAGCAGACCTTCTTGACGGCGCCGCCACATGTCATGAACAGGCAGGTAGATCAGGAAGTCGTTGTCCGGTTCACCCCATTGCAGGAATCGCTGGCAACGCTCCAAATAATCTGTGAAGAACGGAGCGTCACGCCATAGGGTGTTGGTCGGCGAGAAGTCAACTGAGGCATAGAACTTCCAGCCCGGCCATGGATCGTCAACGGGGGAATAGCAAGTTCCATGGAAGAATACCCGATTGATTCCGGCGCAGAAAATCAAGTCGAGATCCGGCTTGAACTGTGACAAGGAAGTGCGGAAATGCTCAGTCAACCAGGTAAAAGTCTCGCAACTGGTCAGTGGTTTACCTCCTGTGTGTGCCGCCGAAGAAGCATATTTGAGCATCGACAGGTCGGAGAAGTTCCGTCTGGTCTTGCCGGGGTCTGTACGCAGGCCCCGGATACCGAATTCCGACAGGCCAAATCCCTCTATCTCAGGAATATCCACGACTCCGTAAAGATCGAGAAGGTTGCCTGGGGAGCCGTGGGCCTGGTTCCTGACACGCACGCCCTTCCCGTGTGCCCAGTTCACCCATTGGCTGGTGAAATACTCGTAAATCAGATCGCTCAGGGTCTCCCGGTAGTCAGCAAGAACTTTGGCCGCCTTGTCTCCCGTACCGGTAAGCAGTTCCGGCAACCGTTCCTCAAGGGCATATCCTCTCCTGGCGAGGAATTCCTCGTAAAGGCGGGAAGTCCAGTCGGCCTCGTACACCTCATAGCTATCGTTGAAGAATGTATTGGGATAGGGAACACCGCTGCTCTCGAAGGCTTCCTCAAAGCGTTGAATATAATGAGCCACGGCGACAGAGTCAAAATGATCTATCACCAGGCCTTCCCCTCCAGGTGCCGCTCGTTTCACATCCGATAAGGTTCGCGTGCAGTATTGGCTCACTACGAGCCAACGTCCCTTGCGGGGTCTCCAGTTAAGCCTCCCGTCCTTAACCAAGTCCGTGAGGTTCAGGTATTTCCCATGCTGCCCCTCTTTGGCGCCGAGTGGATATGCCAGTACCCTCTGAAGGGTAGAATACTTCTCGTCTTGCCCGGAGATACGGACGTCAAGATTGACACGGCCCCGCCGAGAAACGACATTGATTGTGTCCGCCTTCCAAGTCACCTTGCAGGAGGCTTCTTCCAGAGGGGTCGTAGGCCCACCGAAAGGCCACCCCGTACCGAAATTCATGTCGATCTGGATACCAGATTTCTTGCCTTCCTCCTCTACGAACCTCAGCGTTTCCATCCACTGTGGCGAGAGAAACTCGATGTTGTTTGCCTCGTTTCCCTGAACTCCATAGATAGGTGTGATTTCCAAGGCCCCGATGCCCCTAGAGGCATATTCACGCATATTATCACGCAGGTTCTCACAATCAACAGCCGACCCTAACCACCACCAGCGGCTACCGGCCTTGGCTTCCCGGCCCGCCTCAGGCCAGGATTGGGCCATGCCCGACAACGGCAGTAAAAACGCCAGAATGATAAGAAGTTTCCTCATGTCGCGATATCACTGTTTATAGATAATAGACAATGAAAAAAATGGAAACTCTTTAAAAGTGGTGATTACCATCACCGCTCAACAGTCGAGTCAGATCTTGACCTTAATGGTCCTGAGGCCGGTGTCTTCAGAGGTTCCACCTACATGAAGGACAAATTCACCGGAACGAGGGACTACCCTGCCGGCCTCGGCATCCCACCAGTTGAAAGTCTCGTCATCGACAGGGATGAAAACCTTCTGGGCCTTACGGGCCTTCAGAGATACTCTCTTGACCCCACGGAGAGCCTTGACAGGGCCCTGGGCGTCGTCAGGACGACTTACATAGAGCTGGACGATCTCGTCTCCGTCCATTTGACCTATGTTCTTAACCTTGACCACGACAGCCTTGGAGCCCGCTTTCTTCTTTAGTCTCGGGCGACCATATTTGAATGTGGTGTAGCTTAAACCGTGCCCGAAAGCATACTGGGGAACTCCTCTGAAATAGCGGTAGGTCCTTCCCTCCATGTCATAATCATTGAAATCCTTGACTTGGGAATCATCGGCATAGAATGTCAGTGGCAGCCTTCCGGAAGGATTGAACTCGCCATAAAGCAGGTCCGCCACAGCGGTTCCGCCTTCCTGGCCGGGGTACCAAGCCTGAACCACAGCTGAGCATACCTCGTCCTCATCTTTGAGAGCGATGGCGCTGCCGGAGAAGTTCACGAATATCACCTTCTTGCCAGCGGCAGCGATCGCGGCGACAAGCTCCTTCTGAATCGCAGGTAACTCGATTGAGGTGCGATCACCTCCAAAGAAGCCAGGGATATCCACATCATCCATCTGCTCTCCCTCGAGACGCGGAGTGATGCCACCAGCGAATATAACCACCTCAAAATCTTTCAATTCATCAACCACGGCGGCCACATCGACAACCGCGGTATCTAGCTCGGCGGCATGTGCGCATCCTTTGACATATTTCAATTCGGGCACCCTCGCTTTAAGTGCGTCGTATAGGGTCACGGTGCGCATTGGAACACCCTCGTAGTTACCCCACATCATTACCGAGTCTGCGGCGTTGGGACCGACAAGAGCGATCTTCGCATCAGGAGCCAGCGGAAGTATGCCGTCATTTTTCAGCAAGACAAGGCTCTTGCGGGCAATGTCAAGCGACTGTGCCTTATGCTCCTCGGAGCAAAGGACCGACTCGGGAATATTGTCCCAAGGAGACTCGAAATCCATCTCGCCGAGGGCGAAACGGACGGCGAGAAGCCTCTTTACATGTTCGTCAATGTCTGTTTCCTTCAACAGTCCCTGAGAGACGGCGGCGGGAAGAAGATTGGTCATGTTGCCGCACTCGACATCCATTCCGGCGAGAGTGGCGGCCGCGATGGCCTCCTCACGGGTCTTCGCCCAGTTGTGATACTCCTCTCCGACGAAATCGGAGACAGCCCAGCAGTCACTCACTATCAAGCCTTTGTAGCCCCACTCATCCCTGAGGATGTCCTGGAGCAGCCTCTTGGAAGCTCCGCAAGGATAGCCCTCGAAGCGGTTGTAGGCAAACATGACCTCTTGGACTCCAGCCTTCATGACAAGGTCCTTGAAAGCGGCGAGATAGGTCTCCCAAAGATCCCTCTCGGAGACATTCGCATCGAATGTGTGCCTCAAAGACTCAGGACCGGAGTGCACGGCGAAATGCTTCGCGCAGGCCTGGGCCTTGAGATGGCCGTCGGAGAAATCCCCCTGGAGTCCCCTCACGACAGCAGATCCCAGAAGGCCGGTCAGATACGGATCCTCACCATAGGTCTCCATTCCCCTGCCCCAGCGTGGATCTCTGAATATGTTGATATTCGGTGTCCAGAAAGTCAGACCGGCATATTGGACGCTCTCACGAGTCTCGACAGTACGGGCAAGGCGGTATTTAACACGGGCCTCATCACTGACTGAGGTGAACACTTCCTCAATGAGTTGGGGATCGAAGGAGGCAGCCATGCCGATAGGCATCGGATACATGGTGGCGAAGCCATTACGGGCGACTCCGTGGAGCGCCTCATTCCACCAGTTGTAAGCGGGGATGCCTAGACGAGGAATCGCCGGAGAGTTATAATCCATCAAAGAAGCCTTTTCCGCAAGGGTGAGTCTTCCCAGAAGATCCTCAGCCCTCTGCTCAGGACTCAGGCTCTTGTTTATATAAGGGGCATCTTGGGCAACTGCGGTCAATGCGGAGAACAGCACTGCCGCAGAAGCGAAAAAGTTTAGAATAAATCTCATAATATATTAATATTTAATCATTTCCATAGTTAGGAGACATATTCACCCTTCTTCCGCCAATGAAAGAAGCCATAGGTGGATGCAATCACATAGGCGACATACAGGGCTGTCATCCAATACTTACCGGCCATGAAGCACATCACGACAAGAAGAGTGTCACCAATGATCCAAAGGATCCAGTGGTAGGGAATCGAGTCGGCGAGCCAAAGCATGCCTATCACGCACAGCGCCGTGGACATGGCGTCGAGCCAGGGATTACTGTCGTTCAACACGGTCAGAAGCCAGACCAACAGGCCTGTCCCTACAATGAATATCCCCGCACTAAGAAGAGCCATTTTTGGAGAAATGCGGTTCAGGTGGACATCTGCCTCAACAGCCTGACTGTCCTTTTTCCACTTATAAAGGCCCCAAAAAGCCATCCCGACATAGTAGATGTTAAGGCCCATGTTGGCCCAATTGCTCTCAAGGAAGAACTGTATTGCACAGGCAGTACTGGTGAAGAAGCCGAAATACCACATGGTGTTCTTCTGCAGGACCTCAAACACCATGTAGGGAATCCCCATCACAAGAGCCACAATCTCAATAATCTGTACAATGTCCATATCATACAAATGTATAAAAAAGATTGCAATTCAATACTTTTTTTCTAGGCGGCAGGTGTCTCCCTTCAGGAGCCACTGCCACCCTCGGCAAGTTAAGAGGTGGGACCGGAACGAAGCGAACGGTGGGATCGAGCGGAGCGAGACGGCTCGGGAGGGAAACACCTACCGCCAAGACACCAATACCGCAAAGTGGCAATTAAATCCGGGCATGGGATAATTGTCGACAATCTCATATTGTTCATTAAGGAGATTGTTCAGACAGAGTTTGAGTGTAAGGTCGTTGCCGTGAATCGAAAGATTCTTGGAAATGGCCGCGTCAAGTGTCGTCCATGGAGAAAGCCTGTAAGCGGGGAGATTCGCCGATGTTGTGTACCTCTCGCCGGTGGCGAATAGCGTGATGTCAGTCCTCCAGCCAGACAAATCACCGAAAACATTGACAGACCCGCTATGAACCGGAATGTACGGGATCTGCCCTCCCCATGTCAACGCTTCACGGTCGGAGCGGTCCCTGGCCTGCTGGAAAGTGTAGCGGACGATAGCGCCGCACTCTCCCCTACCAATCTTAATTGAATAGTCTGCGGACAGGTCAACACCCAGGATCTCCACGACTCCGAGGTTATACATCGACCAACGGAACTGGTTCGAGGTAGGCACCGCTATAATCTTGTTTTTCAGGCGGTTCCGATAAGCGTCCACTTTCACGTCCAAATCGCTTGACCCGGAATGGACCAATCCCCATTCCGCCCCGAGCCCGAATTGGAGAGCGTCCTCAGGATCGAGAGTTTTGGTCCCCACTATCGTGTAATACAGATCATTGAAAGTCGGCATCCTGTACGAACGCTTCGCGAGACCGTTAAAAGATAAACGCTCAGCCGCATCCCAACGTACTACAAACGAGGGCATCAGGGCATCCCTATAAGCTCCTGAACGGCTCATGGCTGTGAGGAAAGTGTCCCAAACACCCAGGTACAGCAATGTGACGGAAGCCTCCACAGACCCGACTCCCGCCCTTGCCGACAGAGAGCTCCATGAAGAAAAGCGGCCAGGAAAGGCGAAACCTCTCAGGTCAGCGTCCAGATAATCATATTGCACATCCTGGGCTATGTTCAGGGAAAAGACATCACTTATCCGGGCCATTGCCGAGCCTGAGAGATAAGCTGAATGGGTGCGGTAGTTGTAACGGGCCGGGGATCCTTCCGGGAGTAACTCCGGGAAGTCGGTGTATTCCAAGTGGTTGAAAGACAGTTTCGCTCTTCCGGCCACCGACCATATATCCCCGAGGGAACGATAATATCGTCCTTGAAGGAAGGCATCCCTATCGGTCTGGCGGTCAAGGCTCAAAGGATAATCTCCCCCCTTTTTGTAGACAGGTCCGGGAAGGCCTCGCCCGGAGCCGTAGAAATATGCCCGAATATTCCATGAAGCATCCCCGGAGCGAGGACTGAAGAGCAAGGCTTCGGCTCGTATGCTGGTGAGGTCGCAGTTCGTCCTGGTCATTGTCGTGTCATAGCCTGCGACAGTGCCATCGGGGTACTGCCTGAAATCATGGACATGGAATCTATATTCCCCTTTTGAGGACACTGCGTCAGTGGATATCCTGGCTGACACTCCGGACTTGAATAAATGCTCCCAACTCAGCCCAGGAGTGAGAGTCATGAATGATCCTGCCCCGAGACTTAACTTGAGATTATCCCTCCGACCCCTTGAGAACACCGGTCCGGCGCTCTCAAGATACAGCGCGCTAGCTGAAGAATACTCCTTCGCGCTCTGCAAAGGAGATGTCTTCTGACCTGAGAATAGACTGATTGAGGTTAGGCCCTCAAGGTTGAGCCGTCCAAGATCCACTTGCATATTCTGGGCGTGACTGATCTGGACGCCATCCACAAAAACAGCCGTATGCTCGCTCCCCAAACTCCTGACATTGACTGTCTTAAGTCCCCCAACACCACCATAGTCACGCACCTGAACCCCGGTGAAACGCCTAATGGCCTCAGATACTCCTGTGACTGTCCCGAGGCGCTCGGATGTGATTCGCTGAGGGGTAAGAAGACTGCCTGAGACAGAGCTGACCACCGAGGCCCGCAACGTATCCGCCATCTCTTGGGCGGCAGCCACTGTCCCCAGCAGCAAAAACGCCATCGAGGCCAGCCGTCTCATTTCCTAATAGAGGGCCATGTGCGCGGGAAGCATTCCCGCCACCGCAGACCACTTTTCCTTGAGATCCTTGGTGAAGCACCAGACTTTCCCGGGACCTGTATAGTCAGCGTCAGCTATGTAGATGTCGCCAGTCTCGTAAGCGACGCAGATCCCGTAGGGATTCCCGACTTTCGCCGCATCGGTCTTTGACAATGATGTCGCGGTGACCGACATGTCTCGGATCCCTATCTTGTACAAAGTGTTGTCGTAGCCTCCGGTCATCTCCGCGGCGTTACCGATCGCATAGATATATTCCCCGGCTTTTGTCATGCAACTGACATGGACATCCTTCACGGCCTGGACGACCCGGGGCATCGAATAGTAAGACGCCCTATACAAGCCCATCGGCTCCGACATGCTCTGAATCCAGTTTCCTTCGGAGTCCTGGCTCCAAGAGCTCTCCCCATAACTTGACACCCAGATGTGTCCCTGTCCGTCAGCAGCCATGTAGTGGAGGTTCGAGGCCACTTCCAAGGTCCCGACGACCTTGAATGTGGAAAGGTCTATCACGCTTACCGTCTTCTCATGGACATAATTATATCCGCCACTGTTTGCGACATACAAAGAATTGTCGGATACGACCACACCTTCCGGTTGGCTGCCGACCTCGACCTCTCCGTCCACCTTGTAGGTCTTCAAATCGATCCGGTACACTTTCCCCTTGACCTCGTCACCTCCGTAAATCGCTCCCGCATAAGAGCTTACATAAGCATGGGAATTGTCGAAAGCGATATAACGGGGATCAGGCACGGCCACTGAGGCGAGAAGGGTCTCGTCTTTCGCGTCGAGCACATGGACATACCCTGACCCGTTCATAACGAGCCAGAGTTTACCGTTATTGAGAGCAAGATCATTTCCTGTGTCTCCCAAACCTTGGACAACAGCAGGATTCATAGATCCGAACGCATCGGACACATAATTCCCATCAGAGAACCTGAGGAAATCAAGGGTGGAGTTATTCTTCTGGAAATTCCCCTCGTTCAATACGAAAAGCTTCGAGAAGGCACCCTTCTTTTCACCTACTGCGACATTGACACCCGCAAGGTCCGCATCCCTGGAGGTGGTTTCATCTTTTTGGCAGCCGGCCACCATGGCCAGTACCACCGCGCTGAAAACCAGCAGTGCTTGTTTTTTCATTTCTGAAAAGTATTTAAAAGAACTTGATGATTGATCGCGAATATACTAAAAAAATGGAGGATGGCAACCGCCACCCTCCAATGAGAAATCTAGAATAATAAACTATTCCGCGGGAACGTCGGGAGCAGCGGGGGCCTCAGGCGTCTGCGGTCCCTCTTCCTTACCCTTCTTGGCGAAGAACACGAGAGCGGCGACAGCCGCGGCAAGAAGCAGGATTCCCAGAACCGGCCTGTAATAGAGCCAGGCAAGCGCGATCACAATCAGTGTGATAGCGAAAGCGACCACCCCGATAACCACGTTCATGGCGAGGTTGACGATGTTGGCGAGGAACGGGATGACCTTGAGGATGGTCACGAGGATATCGAATATCCCCTTCAAGCCACCCATGATGAGGAAGAATCCGAGAAGACGGAGCAACCATTTCCACATATTGTTGGAGGCGCGCTCCGATGAGAACATCTCATCCATAGCCTTCACGCCCATTGATAGGGTCTCGAGAGACTTGCCGTTC
Organism: Bacteroidales bacterium; assembly: GCA_017557535.1. GTDB lineage: Bacteria > Bacteroidota > Bacteroidia > Bacteroidales > UBA932 > Cryptobacteroides. The sequence continues at coordinate 21,528 of JAFYYM010000077.1, forward strand.
TTGTCCGTATGTTTGGTGAATGTGTCGCCGGCAACCTTGGCCAGAATGGAGACCTCCCCGGGAAGCACCTTGGTGAAAGTGATCCTGACATCTCCGACCTGAGGGTTCATGGCGTTCTCACCGATGTAGACGACATTATTGGAGACGTGGACATATTTGTAGTCCTTCAAAGCCGCCTGAGCGAGAAGGACAGCCGTATCCTTTTTGACGGTAGCGGCCACCTTGTTCAGGCTCTTGATCACATCCTCACTCAAATTCAGCTCAACAGGCTTTTCACCACTGATGGAGTGGATGAGCTCAGAAGGAAGACGGTAAGCTCCGAAACTCACGTTCTCCGCCTGCCATTTCTGATCCTCCACATCGCTCAGAACAAAGTTGGCGCCCCTGTATTTCTCATCCTTGAACTCTGATGAGTTGATCCTTGTGCTGCTCCAGCCATTCTTATAGTCATATGTGGTGACAGTCTCCTGGCCTCCGCCGACCTTGTCTTTCGTCTTGGAGGTGGAAGTCTCCTGGACCTGGTAGTATTCGACCTGACGGTTAAGCTTTATAGCGGTCTCCTGGATGCCGAAAAGATTGTCAATCAACACTTCGGAGGTATTCGCCATACCCGAGGCGTGGACTAACTGGCCATCGAACTGAGGATCCACAGAATTGATGTCGGGCATCTCCACGGCAACTTTCTCGGCTCTGTTGAGCATCTTCGCGGTCTTGACCGCGCGTCCCTCATTCCACCAAAGAAGCACGATACCGATTATTAGGAGAAGGAAGCCGGAACCAATCCCTTTGAATGAGTTTCCAAGCCTCTGCCCGTAGGATGTTTTGGTTGTTACTTGTACTGCCATGATTAATTTAGTTATTGGATAAATGAATAGTTTCTTACGCGAATATAAAAAAATCGGAATAATTCTCTAATTTTACGGCGCTTTTTGAAACGGTTTACTTTTCAATTTCATGAGAAAAACGATCAATTGCTTTTTGATTGCCGCCTCTATAATAGTCATGAACGGCTGCCTGGCAGGCAAATACATGTGTAATTTCGCCCTCCTGCCCGAGGAACACGGGAATGACATAGAAGGTGACAGGGCGAAAACCGAGTCTCGCTATCCCGGAATCCTGTCATGGTATGACAATCTTCATGATCAAGGAGTGTTTAAAGACACCTCCCTTGTCGGAGAGAACGGCTATAAGCTCCATGGGGTATTCGCCTCCGCGGCTGATCCCAAGGAAGCCAATGGCACGGCCATCGTCGTACATGGTTACACCGACAACCACATCTGTTTCCTGAATCTTGTGAGAATGTACAGGGACGACCTGAACTACAACGTCATGGTCCCCGATCTCCACTACCACGGCTACTCTGAGGGCCGGGCGGTGCAGATGGGATGGTTTGACCGCCTTGATGTCAAACGGTTCGCCGAAATGGCCCACAATATATGGGGTGACGATTTCATGGTCGTACACGGAGTCTCCATGGGAGGCGCCACTACCATGATGCTGAGTGGAGATGACGATCTCCCGGAATATATCAGGGCCTTCGTCGATGACTGCGGATACTCCTCGGTCTGGGACCAATTCGCCCACAACCTCAAGGACATGTTCCATTTACCCCCATTCCCTGTTCTGACTAGCGCCAACATCGTGTGCAGGAAACGTTATGGCTGGGATTTCAAAGAGGCGTCGTCGGTGAACCAGCTGGCTAAGTGCGAGCTTCCGGTGCTATTCATCCATGGAGACAAGGATGACTTCGTGCCGACGGATCATGTCTACAAGAATTACGAGGCTAAGACAAAAGGCTACAAAGAGATCTGGATAGCTCCCGGATCGGAGCATGCCATGTCATATAAAGACCATCCCCAGGAATACACCGATCATGTCAGGGCCTTCCTCGAGAAGGCGCGGGAGTTATAAGAGATGAGAAGATCCTAGCCATTGTTCCCGCATGGAGCGAGCTCCAACGCTGTCATGACAGCCATCAGGCGGAATATCCTGTTGATTCTCATCGCAGCACGGCTATCCATCCGAAGTCCCAGCCGGGAAGTCCAGGAATTGTCAGAATATAATCATCTCCGTCCCGCTGAGGCTTCAGGACTATATCCCGCCGGTCATGTCTTTTCCAGACAAACCGGGGAGCCTTGCAGCCGTGAGGGTCACACGCGCGGAGACGCATAGTGTATGAGTCCTGATCAGATATGGAGCAGTTCAGGATGGCTACCGAGCGGAGCTGTCCCTCATCATCCACCCTCGGGACTACGGCGCTTTGCGCTGAACTCTCCAGCAGAGCGGGAATCCTTTCTCCGGACGCCCAGTCGAAAGCCCGGAGCATGGCAAGCCTCTCCGCCCCAGTGATGTCGTCCGAGTATGATGGAACCACAGCCACCCTCGCCCCGTCCTTTTCGAGGAAACAGATTCTCCGAAGGGCGGAAGAGTAACGAGCGGAGGGGTTTATGGAAGGATCGTCAAGATCGCCCGGCACTTTCCCGGAAGGAGGATCAACCGTTTCGAATCCTTCGGCCAATCCCCTGTCAATCAGCTGTTTCCAAGAGGCGTTGTCGAAGACGAGGTGGCCTTCCGAAAGAAGGCTGGACAGTTCCATGTCACCCACTCCCCGGACAAGTTCCTCATCCACCATTCGTACGAGCGAGTTCCTGGCCTCCGGGGCGAAAGGAAGTCCCAATGCGGCCAAAGGGAAGGCCTTGGATCCCGCCGAAGTCACCGCCCAGGCCCAGGGATCCTCTCCAGAGGCGACATCCCGGTACACAAGGTTCGGACTCACGTAAGGGTCTATCCCCGCGAGCGCGAGGCCTTTGTTGAAATCGGCGTATTCCTTGGCGAAAGGTTTCCACTCGGATAGAGCCTTGAAATAGCCGTCCCTGTACCATGAGAGAGGCTCGTTGGACCCGCAGATTATGGCATAGCTCATCTGGGAGGCTCCCATGGAGAGGTAATACATTGTCTCCAAGCATATTCCCTTCGGGGACTTTCCCGTCGCTTTGTGTTGATATCCCTCTATCTCCGGGGCGATCTCCGTGACCATAGAGTCAAGGCGGCGGACCTGACGGGCTATGCCGAAGCCTTTCTCGATCATGCCTCGGGGAGAATGGTCGTTATAGAAGCCGTGTCCTGGACGGGACACGGGGGCATGGCCACTCTCCTCAGCCATGGCCCTGAACATCGGGTTCCAGTCCCACCCTTCGAGCAGCTTGTGGTGGAAGTTGGTGTGCTGAAGCCCCATACGGGTCTCGGGAGACGTCTTGTGGACTCCGCGGGAGACAGCGCGGACCATGGCCGCCAGGCCTTCCTGCCCGAAAGCGATCCACTCGGCTCGCAATGAGCCGTCTCCCTCATTGTCCAACAGTGCCTTTACGAGCGTAGGACGGGTATATTCGTGGCCATATTCCTTGTTGAAGAGGCTAACGCAAAGGTCACAGAAGCAGCCCTCCTCGGACGGCGGGTGCTGCGTGACTCGAAGGTCGTCATCGAGATACAAGCTGCGGGGGTGCGCCGAGGCGACATAAGGCTGGACAGCCTCCTCGATGTGGGCGAGAAACTCCGGCTGCCTGGGGCAGTTGACTGTCCGCGCCACTTTACCATCCGGGCCCACCATGCTCCCCCAACGGATGGTGGAATCCTTTGGAAAACCGTCCAGCAAGCCAGCTGGAGAGGGATCTCCGTGGCCATACACGACCCCTTGCATCGATGCGATGATACCCGCCGAGCGGAACTTCCCGGCGGCCACCCCGATCGCCTCGGCGTGGGGGGCATGCCATCCAAGAGAGTGGCTCAAAGGGTCATTGAAGCAGAGCCAGACCTCGTCGCAGAAGTCATACTTGCCAAGCTCCGCTATCAACCTGTCCGTCAGGAGCGTGTCGTCATGATGCCGGGGCCAGAGCCTTACCATCATGCGGAAACCATCATCGTCTCCATACACCTCCCTCATAGTGCCCGCTGTCCCTACATCCCGGCCGCAACCGGCAAGCAGCGGGAACAGCAAGGCGAAAAGAAAAATCTTCACTTTACACATTTTACACATTGAGAAGAGGCCGCCCTCGAAACCTTCAGTCTTGGAGGTCATCGCGCGGCTTTGCAAGCCTCAAGATAATAATAATATCTCAAATTCAGTCTCCCATATGCGAAAGAGCATGGCCTTCATGAGGGAAGCCATGCTCTTTCGGACTATAATGAGCGAGTCTTACTCGGCTTTTCCGTCGGAACCGAGGACGTTGATGATCTTGTGCATATAGAGCTTCTTCATCTCGTCGCGGGCAGGACCCAAGTACTTCCTGGGATCGAACTCGCCGGGCTTCTCGTCGAAGACCTGACGCACAGCGGCGGTCATGGCGAGACGGCTGTCGGAGTCGATATTAATCTTGCAGACAGCGCTCTTGGAAGCCTCGCGGAGCTGCTCCTCGGGTATACCGACAGCGTCAGGAAGCTTGCCACCATGGGCGTTGATGATGTCAACATACTCCTGAGGCACTGAAGAAGAGCCGTGGAGGACGATCGGGAAGCCGGGAAGCTTCTTCTCAATCTCGTGAAGGACATCGAAAGCGAGCGGCGGAGGAACGAGACGGCCAGTCTCAGGATCCCTCTTGCACTGCTCGGGCTTGAACTTGTAGGCACCATGGGAGGTTCCGATGGAGATAGCCAGGGAGTCGCAACCGCTGCGGGTAGCGAAGTCGATGACCTCCTCGGGACGGGTGTAGTGGGACTCCTCAGCGGAGACCTCATCCTCGACACCGGCGAGGACACCCAGCTCAGCCTCGACAGTAACGTCGTACTTATGGGCGTAGTCAACGACCTGCTTGGTAAGGGCGATGTTCTCCTCGAAAGGAAGGGAGGAAGCATCGATCATGACAGAAGAGAAGCCCATGTCAACGCAGCTCTTGCAGAGCTCGAAAGAGTTGCCATGATCAAGGTGGAGGCAAATCTGGGGATGCTCCCAACCGAGTTCCTTAGCATACTCGACAGCACCCTCGGCCATGTAGCGGAGGAGGGTCTGGTTGGCGTATTTACGCGCTCCGCTGGAAACCTGGAGGATGACCGGAGATTTGGTCTCAGCGGCGGCCTGGATGATGGCCTGGAGCTGCTCCATGTTGTTGAAATTGAAAGCGGGAATGGCGTAACCACCGGCGACAGCCTTTGCGAACATCTCTCTGGTGTTCACAAGGCCAAGATCTTTGTAAGAAACCATAATTGTATAAATATAACTAATAAGAATTTGTCAAATCCGTCAGCGTGGCTTCAAAAGCCGTGCAAATTTAGTCTTTTTCACCCAAAAATAAAAGATGTTCGACCAAGCTTATATAACGTCGTTTTATCACTCCCCGTCTGCCCGTCTCGATGATGTACGGAAGACTCGAAAGATCAAAGAAATCCAGCATCTTTCGGGCTAAACCAGGAGACTCTCCCTCAAGCGAGGTCATATCGATTCCAAGGAACGAGAGGTTCAGAGAGTCAGCGGCCTCTTTCTCAGCGGCGCAGACAGGACAGCCCTCGGTACTGAAGAAAAAGTATCCACCTTTGCGCCTCATCTTATTCCAACCTTTTATGGAAGTCTTGGGAATTCTCGCCCCGACGGGTGCCTTACTCAATAGCCCATCCATCATAGATGCCATTCCGACCACCTTCAAACTGTCGTCAGAAGTATTCCAAATGTCCGCTCTTGAAAGAATATAATCCTTTATAAATGAAGAGGTTCCTTCCTTAAACCCCTCTCCCCTCTTGGAGACGAGATAATAAAGCAAATCTCCCTCAAGCCGCTTGAAAGAGATGGTATCCCCTCTCGATAAAGAGTGCCCCTCCAGCAAGGAGGCGACCTCCGCCACATCAGCCGGCGATACCGTCATTCCATAGACAGAAAAGAGTTTGTCAAAGAGTTCCTCGGACTCCTTTCCCCCATATACATAATCCTTTGGGGCAAGGCATATATCCAAGAGCCGCTCCAAAGCGTCTGTATCCAACCCGCGCCCGACAATGGTGCCCTCAGGATCGATGAGGAACATTTTCGGCGTGGACGTCACACCATACATCATCTGGTACCCGGAGGAATCCTCAGGATCCCAGAGGTGAAAGACCCTCACGGCACTGGATTTCACAGTGAAAGTGGATTCCCTCCAAAGTTTCCATCTGTCCTCATCGCGGCCTACATAAACAGCCGTCACATCCACAGGATAGTTTTTATCGTCCAGAAGAGAGCGTAGCATCGGAGACTCCAACTTGCACTTGGCGCAATCCGTGTCGTAGAAATAAAGGACTTGATAGCGGGTATCCTTCGCTTCGCCCTGGATAACAGGGATAGTTACGGATTCGCCATAAGGATTGTATAGCATCGCCTGAGGTGCCCGCATACCAATCAAGGACTGGCGGTTGAACTCGGCGAATAGCTTGGCGTCAAGCAGGTCCTTGTCGGATCCCATAGAGATCTCACCACTCGAGAACCATTTATCAATCAAATGGATAGCCACAGCCTCATCTCCCATGAGAGAGGACTTGCGGTAGTGGTCATAGACTCTCAGAGCGATCCTTTGTCGAAGATCATTGTCCGATGCCGCCTCTATCAGCGCATCGCATTCGTGATTCTTCACCTGCACCGGCTCTGCCTCAAGCACAGAGAAATAACGCTCCAAACGGGCATCCAACTCCTTAAGCTTGGTCGAGTCGATCTGCGCCACCAGATCAAAGGCGCAGAGTACAAGAGCTGAAAATATGGCGGCGACTTTCCTCATCAGACCTCAGGGAGGACTACCCACTCGGGAATGAATTGGGAGAGATCACCGTGATGGCTCAGAAGATCCCTGACCGCTGAGGAGGAAATATGGGAATACTCCTGGGCGGTAGGAATGATGATCGTGTCGATGTCCGGTGACAAATGGCGGTTAGCGTCAGAGACCGCCTGTTCATTGTCGAAATCGGTCATATTCCTGACCCCTCTGACTATATGCCTGATGCCCAACTCTTTGCAGAGATCGACAGTGAGGCCATCATAGCTCATGATCCTGACCCCGCTCAGCCCCTTCGTGGCCTGCGCGATTATGTCCTCACGCTGCTCCATAGTGAAAAAGCCTTTCTTGGCCTGGTTGATACCAACGGCCACGACGACCTCGTCGAAGATAGTGAGCGCCCTTGTCAGGATGTTCAGGTGACCCGATGTGAAAGGGTCGAAAGAACCTGGGAATAAAGCAGTTTTACCCATTATAGTTGCCAATTGATTGGTGTCTTGCCCTCAGAGATGAGAATCTCGTTGGTTCTCGAGAAATGACGGCAGCCGAAGAAAGCGCCGCGAGCTAATGGAGAAGGGTGCGGAGCCTCAAGGACGTGGTGTCTGGAAGTGTCGATGAGTTCCTTCTTTGTCCTGGCGAAATTGCCCCAAAGGAGGAAAACCACCCCCTCAAGGTTATCAGAGATATAGCGAATCACGGCGTCAGTGAACTGTTGCCACCCGATAGCGCTATGTGAGGCCGCCTCTCCGGAGCGGACCGTCAGAATCGCGTTCAGGAGAAGAACCCCTTGCCTGGCCCAACCTTCCAGATTAGGTCTTCCGCTCATCCTGATCCCAAGATCGTCCTCAATCTCCTTGAATATGTTCTTGAGTGACGGAGGTGCGGGGATGTTGTCAGGAACAGAGAAACAAAGCCCCATAGCCTGGCCGTAACCATGATACGGATCCTGGCCTAAAATGACGACCTTCACGTCCGGCACAGGTGTCAGTTCAAAAGCCTTGAATATCTCAGGGCCTGGAGGGAATATGACCTTACCCTCAGCCTTCTCCTGATGGAGCTGACGGGCGAGGGCGGCGAAATATGGCTTTTCAAACTCTTCCGCCAGCGCCTCTTTCCAACTTTTCTCTATCTTGACGTCCATATCCCGAAAGATAGCAAATTAATCGAATATCTCAGCGATCACGTCATCGATTGTCTTAACATAATGGAAAGACAATCCTTCAACATAGACCGGCTTGATGTCCTCGACATCTTTGCGGTTATCCGCGGATATGACAATCTCATGGACTCCGGCGCGCTTGGCGGCCAGAATCTTCTCTTTTATTCCGCCGACAGGTAGCACCCTGCCCCTCAAGGTCATCTCACCTGTCATAGCGATCCCGGACTTGACCTTTGTTCCACGCAGAGCCGAGACCATTGAGCTGACCATCGTGATTCCAGCTGAAGGTCCGTCTTTGGGCACAGCGCCTTCCGGAACATGGACATGGATGTCCTTCGCCCCGAATTCTTCCGAGGTCATTTTGGCGAGCCCAGGATGAGCTTTTATGTATTGATATGCGATCGTGGCGGATTCTTTCATCACATCCCCAAGGTTTCCAGTCATAGTCATGACACCCTTCCCGGCACTAACGGAGCTCTCCACAAAAAGGATTTCCCCTCCCATCTGGGTCCAAGCCAGGCCTGTGACAACTCCAGGTGCCTCGTTGCCCTTCTGCAAGTCATGATTATTCGTCGGAAGGCCGAGATATTCTTTGAGATGCTCTTTCTTGATGACGGATGGCCACTCCTGCTCCAAAGCTATCTTTTTGGCAGTCACCCTGGCTATCTTGGCTATTTGCTTCTCGAGGCCTCGGACTCCGGACTCATGGGTGTACTCGTCGATGATAGTCGCGAGGGCGGATTTGTCTATCCTCAATGATTTCTTGGCGATGCCATGCTCCTGAAGCTGCTTGGGCACAAGGTATTTCTTGGCTATCTCCATCTTCTCCTCGGCGAGATATCCCGTGACATTGATAAGTTCCATCCTGTCGAGCAGCGCCGACTGGACCGTCGAGACAGTGTTGGCAGTGGTGATGAAGAGCACGTCGGAGAGGTCGTAGTCGATGTCCAGATAATTATCATGGAAGGCCACATTCTGCTCAGGATCAAGTACTTCCAGAAGAGCGGAAGAAGGATCGCCCTTATAATCCGCACCCACCTTGTCAATCTCGTCAAGGACTATCACCGGATTGGATGTCCCGGCTTTCTGTATCCCGCTCAGAATCCTGCCAGGGAGTGCTCCCACATATGTTTTGCGATGTCCCCTGAGCTCAGCCTCATCATGCATGCCTCCGAGGGCTATCCTGACATATTTCCTTCCAAGCGCCCTCGCGACGGATTTCCCGAGGCTTGTCTTGCCCACTCCAGGAGGGCCGTACAGGCACAATATAGGAGATTTCATATTCCCTTTGAGCTTCAGAACGGCGAGATACTCGATAATCCTGTCTTTCACGGACTCAAGCCCATAGTGATCATTATCCAGGACCTTCTGGGCATGCTTCAAGTCAAGATTGTCCTTTGACATCTCGCCCCATGGGAGATCGAGCATGAACTCGATATAATTATACTGGATGCTGTAGTCAGGTGATGAAGGATTGTATTTCTCCAGCTTCGCCAATTCCTTCTCGAACTGGGCGGCGACAGCCTCCGGCCATTTCTTTTCCCGAGCCCTGGCCCTGAGCTTCTCAAATTCCTCCTCCTCGTCCATTCCAAGTTCTTCCTGGATGGTACGGAGCTGGTTGTTGAGGTAATACTCCCTCTGCTGCTGGTCAATATCGCTCTTGACCTTCTGGTTGATCTCCTGCTTGATTTTCAGGAGCTGAGTCTGTGTCTCAAGGGCAGCGAGCAGTTTCATCGCCCTGACTTTGACATCGTCGTATCTGAGGAGCTCAACTTTCTCGGAGAAGTTCTCAACCTCCACAGTGGTGGCTATAAAGTTGACCAGGAACTGGAAATTGTCAATGGACTTCATGGCCCCGACAGCCTCCCTGGGAGCGAAAGAGGAGGACTTTATGATGGCGGCGGCCTTCTCTTTAAGCGACTCGGCGATCATCCTGGTGTTGTTGTCATTCTCAGGGACGATATCATCCACATAAGTGACATTGGCGGTGATGTATGGTTCATAGGAGAGTATCCTCCCCTTGCGTATCCTCTTGACACCGTGGAGAATCGCTGTCACAGTACCGTCGGGCATCTCCAGTATCTTCATGATCTTGGCCACAGTGCCATATTCAAACAGATCCTTGTCCCTCGGATCTTCCACGGAGATATCGTTCTGCGGGATGGCGCCAATGAAGGAGGAACCACGTTCAGCGTCCTTGACCAAGGCGATGGACTTGTCACGGCCGATCGTGACAGGATAAACCATCCCAGGGAAAAGCACAGCGTTCCTCAAGGCCAGTATCGGGAGAGAATCGGGAAGATCCGACTCATTCACATTTATTTGTTCCTCTCCCTGCATGACAGGGATGATGTTGACCTCCGCTCCGGAAGGGATCATCATATCGTTTCCTAAATCAATATTCATAACTCAAAATAGCAGGCGTGGCTTCCCCTGCCAATATGGCAGGTGGAAGACCGTTCCCGGCGCAGGGAGGGTATTGGTCAATAATCTTGCCAAAAAAATCTTATCCCATTATTTTGATTATTAAAAAAATAAGTCTAATTTTGCATCCCCCTAAGGCGATTAGGGCACTTTAATTGACATCCTAATAAACACTTTTAATTATGACAAAAGCTGAAATCGTTAACGAGGTTGCCAAGTCAACCGGTATTGAGAAGATCGCGGTCCAGTCCGTCGTTGAGGCCTTCATGGAGTCCGTCAAAGGTTCAATCATCAGAAAGGAGCCCGTCTACCTTCGTGGCTTCGGTAGCTTCATCGTGAAGCACAGAGCTCAGAAGGCTGCCCGCAACATCACCAAGAAGACCACCATGACCATTCCCGCGCATGACATCCCCGCTTTCAAACCGGCCAAGGTGTTCATCAACGCCGTGAAGGAGGAGAAATAATTAACAACCCCCATACATTATGCCTAGCGGAAAAAAGAGAAAGAGACATAAGATGTCTACGCACAAGCGTAAAAAACGCTTGCGCAAGAACAGGCACAAGAAGAAGTAAGTCCTCTGTGTCTGCCATTTTAGCAGTATGCTAGAAGAAAGAGGCTGAACGGGAGATCCTTTCAGCCTCTTTTCTTGAGAAAACACCATTGTTATTTCCATGGAGTCTGAAAGATCAAAGGATTTGATCGTCGATGTCACATCGACTGATGTTCATATCGCGCTGATGGAGAACCATCGGCTGATTGAACTGGGAAAGGAGTCCAGCAAAGGGCACGGTTTTTCCGTCGGAGATGTTTATCTCGGGAAAGTGAAGAAGATTCTTCCCGCGCTCAATGCCGCCTTTGTCGACATCGGAGACAAGAAGGAAGCGTTTATCCACTATCTGGACCTGGGTCTCTTCTTCACATCTTTCGATGAGTTTGTGAGGAAGAGTAATCCCAACACAGACCTCGCGCAATTGTACTCGAAGATCAATGTCGGCCCCATTCTTGAGAAAGAGGGACGGATTGAGAACGTGCTCAAGCCCGGGCAGATGGTGATAGTGCAGATCGTCAAGGAACCGATCTCGACCAAAGGGTCACGACTGACTGCGGAAATCTCATTGGCAGGACGAAACATTGTACTGATGCCCTTCGCGGAGAAGGTCAGTGTTTCCCAGAAGATCTCCTCAAAAGAGGAGAAAAGAAGACTCGAGACACTTGTCAGAAGTATCCTCCCTAAGAATTACGGAGCGATAATCCGCACAGCCGCCGAAGGCAAGAACGCCGCGGTGCTTGTCGCGGAGCTCAAATCCCTTATCCAGAAATGGGAGGCATCCTGGCAGAAAGTGGCGAAGAACAAAGGCATCCAGTTGCTTTTCACCGAGTACAGCAAAACCACCACAATCCTCAGGGATCTCCTTAACGAATCGTTCAACAACATCTATGTGAACGATGAGAATGTATTCGAGGAGACTAAGAAGTATATTTCCATGATCTCTCCGGATCAGGAAAAGATCGTTAAACTGTACGACGGCAAAGAGAAGATCTTTGACCATTTCGAGGTGACAAGGCAGATAAAAAGCTCATTTGGCAAGGTGGTGCCTATGAAGCAAGGAGCCTATCTTGTGATCGAGAGCACCGAGGCTCTGAACGTGATTGATGTCAACAGTGGCATCCGGGCCAAAACCTCCGACCAGGAGGAGAATACGTTCGAGGTCAACAAGATCGCCGCGGAAGAAATCGCCCGACAACTTAGGTTGAGGGATATGGGCGGAATCGTGATCGTGGATTTCATCGACATGGAATCCGGAGAGCACCGGAACGAGCTCCACAGATACATGCAGGAGCTTATGGAATCTGACCGCGCCAAACACAATGTCCTTCCCCTCACGAAATTCGGCCTGATGCAGATCACACGTCAAAGGATCCGCCCGGCCACGGAAATCAACACCGCGGAAGTGTGTCCCGTCTGCCACGGCACCGGGAAGATATCCTCCAGTGTTGTCATTGATGAGCAGATTGAACGCGACATCGCCTATTACGTTGAGCATGGGAAGAGTTTCTTCAAGTTGAAGGTGAGCCCTATTCTTGGAGCCTACCTCAAACGAGGCCAGACCATGCTGTCGGACAAGTCTTTCATCGGGAAATGGAAGAAGAAGTACAAATGCCGGATAAAACTCGAGGAAGTCACAGACTTCTCGGTCCTGCAAAATGAGTTGTATGACGAGAATAATGACAGGCTGGAAAACTAGCCTGTCATTTTTTTTATTTCCCCCCGGTGAAGCGCCTGACTATGGTGGCGCAAAACATCAATAGAAACATCATCAGGCAGATTCTTCCGGCGAAATCCCCGTGCCTGACAAAGAACGTCTCCTTATCTGAGAGTCCCACCTTCCCCTGGAGCGTGGTCGGCACCCACCAGGAAGTCTGTTTGAGGATCCTCCCCGCCGGATCGATAATGGCGGATATTCCAGTATTGCCGCAGCGGGCTATCCAACGCCGGGTCTCGATTGCCCTCAACGAAGCGTATGACAGATGTTGCCTGTAACCAGGGGTGTCTCCCCACCATGCGTCATTAGTGATGATAGTCAAAAGCTTGGCACCATCCCGTACATAATCAGCGCAGAACTCGCCATAAACGGATTCGTAGCAGATAGCGCAGCCTATCTTCGTCCCTTTATAGTCCAGGCACTTCGCCTTACCGTCACCGATGCAACGCCCCATAACACCTCCCAGTTTGTCATCAATGGGACGGAAAAAGGCCGGATACGGAGTCATCTCCACACCCACGACCAGTTTATTCTTGTGATATGTCTGAATATCACCATCCGCTGACATCAGCAGGGCCGTGTTGTGGGACTCCACCCAATTGCCGTTGTTAAGCTGACGGGCTGTCTGGGAAGGCCTTGAGTTACCTGCGATATATTCCCATGTGGAGGCGCCGAAAAGGAGTTCAGAAGAAGGTCTGTCTGACATGAACTTCCTGAAAGACTGAACGGTAGGACTTGCCTGAATGCCATTCATCACTATATCACTGGTGAAAGTCTCCGGGGCGATGAACAAGAAAGAAGAGTCTTTGGGGGCTTTATCCATCAATCCCAATAGAGTCCTGGTCTGTTCTTCCTGAGTGAGACCTCCATGCTTGCCGTACACATCGATATTAGGCTGTGCGATATAGACGTCAAGACTTCCTTCGGACTGTTCAGGAAGAATGAAGAGAGAGATGGCGGGAGGAGCCAGGAAAAGCATCACCGCTCCAACGATGGATGCGGCTTTCGCCTTGTAATTGAACTGTTTCCAACTTCCGTCGCGGAATGCCATCAATAATCCGAACACGGTTAGGTTACAAGCCCAGATCCAGACTGAGCCACCAACAGTACCGGTGTATTCGTACCACTGGATCCATCCCGTGGTCCTGGCGAAAGAGTTACCGAGAACCAGCCAAGGCCAGCTGATCTGGGCCCAGGTCAGATACCAACGCTCCCATGCGATCCAAGTGAAAAGCAGGAACAGATACGGAAGTATTCCTTTCAAAACCTTCTTGCTCCATCTGAACAGCCCGAAAACCAAGGACATCTGGAACGCGTTCGCCACACATGCGAAAATCCCTCCCCCGACAGTGGCGTTGCAAACCCAGAAAGTGGTGATGGCATTCCATAGCAGGAAACACAGATAATGCCACCAGCAGAAGCCTCTCATCCCAGACTCTTCAGCGGCTTTCTCAGCGAAAAGCAAGGGAACAAAAGCGACAAGCGACAGGTATCCGGTCCCCGGCACGAGGAAAGGAATGCTGAGGAGAGCCGATGTAAGAAGAATCAGTGGCAGTATGAAAGCCTTTCTGGACATGTTCCGCGAATATAAGACATCAGAGATTGAATTCAAAGCCGAGGTTGACCACAAACCGGTTCGGATGAGGCACCATCTCCCCATTGATCATTCTCTCACGGTGGGTCAATCTCCAGACGGCATCAACCCTGAACACCTTGAATATGTTGGAAAGTCCCACTCCCGCCTCCACGTATGGAGTCTCAAGTTTCCTCATACCTTCCGGGAAGACTAGCTCGGCGTTAAATAGCGGATCACCCTGAATGCCATTGTTCTCATCCCTCAATGTACCATAGGCAGCCCTCACCAGGACTACTTCCCTGAGTTTGAGTTTCTTGATCAGAGGTATCTTCCCCAAGAAGAAACCCCTAAAATCATGCTCCCAGAACATAGTAGCCCAGGTGTCCGAGGCGAACTCGTAGTAGTCCATGCAAGAGAAGGCCTTGCTCTTGATCTTGTAAGTCTCGTTGCCCTCATATATCTTGAGCAACAGATAAGGCACTTTACCGACCACTGTTCCCGCATTGAGCACTATGTTGGAAGATCCGACCGGAGGCGTCAACAAGGTGTATTGAATCTTCATTTCCGGGCGGAAGAAGGTATATTCATTGCGTCCCAGGTCTTTCATGGCCGCGGCGAAGTTGAATGTCACCACCGGATATGATGAGAACACGAAGTGCCTGTCGAACACTCCCCTGGTGATAATCTCGTCCTTGGAGAAACGCAATTGCAGAAGGGCCTGGTCGATACCCACAGACTCAATAGAGGAGCCGTCAGGGCGCATCATTGGAACCACCCGGCTGGGGAAAATCTCCCTTCTCTCCATTCCCATGGTCATATTGAAGCCATGTGACCATTCATGCTGGTAGGTGACGGCGATATCATTGATCATGCTCATCTTCCTCCCGCCCTTCTTCGTGAGGATGGAGTTGACCACATCTCCATTACCGAAACCGAACGAGCCTGCCCCGAGAGGAAGCATATCACGCTTATAGGTGAGGTTAAGCTTCCTGTAAGGCATATTGCCGAACATTATCTCCGTAGAGAATCCGCCTTTCCACATCCTATCCTCAAGTCCGTACGCGCCGTAGCCCATAAAGCGGAACCTCCTGCTGAGTTCCTTGGTGGTCTGGAATCCCATCTGGAATCTCGGTCCCTCCAGATCATTGAAACTGTATATCGAATCGTATGGACCCAGGCCGAAATATTTGAACTTGAAGAATCCCGTGGAGAACATGTCCACAACCTTCTCGGCTCCCTTGTAAAGGGGTACGTTCTTCACGGAGTCCACCATTTCGTAGATACCGCGCTCTTTTTCGTCCAAAGGATAGGGCCTTACAGACGCCCAGTAATCCTCATCATGCCTCAGGACATCATTGTGCATCAGAACCGGCGCTTTGGAATCCAATATTCCCAAGAGCTGGCTTTCCTCAAAAGATGGCTCAGAATAGTCGATACGCCGACTTGCCATGAAGGCTATCTCATTCGATGACCCAGGGAGAGAGACGGCCATATCGATGAAGAACTTGTCCTGCTTATAGAACCATGAGGCATCCGGAAGGCGCTGATTATCAACATTCAGCACAAGATTCCTAACCCAATTGACTCCTGCTCCACCCTTGAGCCTCGCATTGACGGACCTGATGGCGGACTCCTCCGCATCAATCGATATCTCGCCGTCAAAAGCCGGCGAAGACACCCACCGGGAAGGGGTGAAACGCAAACGGTAGGTCAATCGTCCGTCGACATACAGGCTGTCAACTAGACTATAGTCGTAGAACAAGGACCCGTTGTCAGCCAATGGAGAGGGAATCTCGACTTGGAACACATTGATGTAGTTCTCGTAAAAATTAGCCTTGATGTACAATCCGCCTGTGAACTGAGCGACAGTCTTCTCCTCCTCGACACCTGAGATGCGGCTCGACTCAATCACTTCCTTCTTGATCTCAGGGCTCCTCGAGTGGTAATAATGTGACTTCGACTCAGAAAGCATCACCGGAAGATAGGGCAATCCGGACACGACGGACGTGTCCACATAATCGTAAACGAAACGGAAACCTCTCGGAAGGAGTCGACTTACGATAGGATTCTGGGGATTGACCATATCCAGCTCGTTCCTGCTGTATATTCCACAATCATAATGGTCACGGGATTCAGGATTGTTTCGTCCCTTGGCTTCCTTGGCACTGGTGAGTATCTTCTTGACAAGTTGGGCATCTGACTCCACGATAGCTGGATCGAGCTCATCCACAACTGGTTCCAACGCCAGATAAACAGTATTGAAACGACCGGGAGTGATTATGGCCTCAACCGAGGAATAACCAACACGGCTGGCTGAGAGTGATGACACAGTGTCTATCTTGGTCTCGATAGCGAACCATCCCTCCACATCAGCAGTGGCGCTGATTGACGTACCCTTGAAAAAGACTGTGGCGAAAGGAATCCCCTCCCCTGTGGACATATCAAACACCTTTCCTCTGACTTTCGTGGTTTGCGCCACCATGTTGGCAGGGGCGAAGAACGAGGTTAGAAAGAAGGCCGCTAAAAGGAATATCCTCAAGGTTCTCATCTGATCCTGTCGATCTTCAGCTGCTGGATCTTATAGCGATCCTTGCTTTTACTGACGAAAATTGTCACCTCGAAAAGCTCCCCTCCGGCATTGAGATAGCCGAGAGCATACTTGGAGTTGGACCTGGAGGCTGTATGATTGATCTCGAAAGAACGCGGAGTGTGAGACGCGAAAAAAGACTTCAGGATCTGCTTTGCCTGATTACGGCTGGAATCATTCGTAGAAGACATTATGGATATCTCAAGATTGTCGGCGAACCAAGCCGACAGACTCTCGGCATCTCCACTGCCCAGATACTTGGATATGGGCACGAAAACATCATAGCTGTCCTTGGCCGCATTCGCGGACAGGCACAGCAACAATGCCGCGGTAGCGAGGAATAACTTCATACTAATCCTCATGATGCCTGGATTTGTTGCAAATACCGAGCCACTTTCTTATTTTTGCAATTGATGAGAATATGCTTGCTCACTGTCGGCAAAACCGATGCCGGATGGGTCAGGGAGGGTCTGGAGACATACTCTTCCAGGCTATCCCGTTATGTCCCTTTCAGCGTCAATGAGATTCCCGAGCTTAAGAACGCCTCGTCACTCTCAAAAGCCCAGGTCAAGGAGAAGGAAGGCGAGCTGATCTTATCCCGCGTGACAGCGAAAGACACAATGATACTACTGGACGAGAAGGGAAAGGAGTATTCTTCCAGCGAGTTCGCCAAGGAAGTGGAGAAGTTGATCTCTGGTGGCAAAAATATTGTATTCGTTATCGGCGGCGCTTTCGGTTTCTCTGACGCCGTCTATGCCAGAAGTGACGGGAAAGTCTCCCTCTCAAGGATGACTTTCACCCACCAGATGGTACGGGCGATTTTTGTCGAGCAGCTTTACCGGGCATTCACTATCATCAAAGGAGAACCATACCACCACGAATGAGGAGGGGCAATAATAATATTTTGAGATATTCACTATGGGGAGCCCTAGCTGCCGCAGCCATCCTCATAGTGGTCTTCCTCGCGCCTCACTCATCCCCTTCAGATGTGGTGAAAGCTGCCCAGCGTACAGGAAAAGCGCTTGAGAAGCGCATGGAAACGCTTGACAGCCACATCAATACCGCCTTAGAGGAGAACAACGTATGGATTGGTAGTCTCGGAGTGCCTGATGACATGGTAGTCTACCGCTACATAGAGGACTCCCTTCAGTCATGGTGCAACCAATTCCCGGTCAAGAACGATGACATCACAGGGAAAGTGGTCATCCAGAGGTTGTCCAGGCCGAGGGAAAACATCTCATCCCCACTAGCGGAGATCGGCGAGGATCCCATGTTCGTGAACTACGGCACGAAATGGTATCTCGTCAAGTCCAGGTCAAGCGGTCCCGTAAAGGTGATAGCGGGACTGGAGATAATGGACACAATGGAGGAAGAGGAGACCACCAGCGGCATCAATCCAAGAATCTCCACTGGCAGAGGCTTCACGATAGTCCCTCTCTCGGAGAACGGAGGATCCCTTGTCACTTTGGGGGAGATTCCTGTGTTCAAAATCGTCCCGGAATCAATCACCGGCCAAGGGACATTCGCCAGGGCGGCCCTCTTCTCAAAACTGTTCTCGCCAACCATATACGCGGACGGCAAGTTTTTCAATTCACTGGGAGCGATAATCATATTCTCCCTGGTGGTTTTCCTCGGGGTCCTCACCTTCTTCCTTTTCCGGAAACGAGTCTTGCGGAGAATCCTGGGCAAAAAACACTGGAAGGTTCTCCTGAGCGCCCATACCATACTCCTGTTCACGCTGCTGGTGGGGATAGTCATATTCATTCATTTCATTTTCAAGAGCGTTATACTGAACTCAAGCATTTCCCTTGAGCTCTACCGGCTCAATGACTTGAGTATATACAGCCTCCTGGTATATGTGACTTTGATTCTCCTCCTGATGACCATTCCCCTTCTGGGGGTAATGATCTCACCTCCCCTAAGGAAACTGACTGGAATAAAGATGGATCTGCTTTCCGGGACGGCGAGGATCATCACAGCGGTTTTGTTCGCCGCTTACCTGGTCACGATGGTCGGGTTCCTCGGTTTCAAAAAAGAGAAAGACAGGGTCAATGTGCTCGCCAACCGGCTTTCCATGGAGCGGAATATCAGTCTGGAACTCCAACTGAGGCTGGTTGAGGAGAAAATCGCCTCAGACCAGCTCATCGCCTCGTTGGCCTCCCTCGCAAACAGCAACAACATAATCCTGAACAGGATTGTGGAGAGCTATATGGTAGGGTTGTCTCAGGACAATGACATCGTGGTCGAGTTATTCCCGGAGAACGAGAAGAACCCCGCGGCCATCAGTTATTTCACCAGCATGGTCACGGGTGGCACCGTGATCGCTGACGGAACTAGGTTCCGCTACCATAGGGATGCGGGCGGAAATAGCTTTTACACAGGCAATTTCGCATACTACAATCCTGGAAGCGGGGTAACGATGATGCTTCTCACCGTCTCCCCGAAGTCCAACAGGGAAGACAGGGGTTACGCCAGGATCCTGGGATATTCCGCCCCGGGTGACGTGCTTATGCCCGCAAGATACTCCTATGCGAAATATTCCTCCAACAAGCTCGTGTCTTACAAGGGGAACTACGCCTACCCCACCCTCCTGGATGAGGAACGGAAAGAGGAAATGCTCAAGGCGGACGGGGAATTTGTGAGGGCGAACGGATACACCCATTTCGTCAACAATGTCTCTGATGAGGACCTGATACTGATATCGAGGCCTAAGACAGAGGATTTCTACTATTTCGTGGCTTTCCTCTTCCTGACTCTCATCCTGTACTTCTGTCTCACCTTCCTGGCATTATTCCGTGACAAGAGGGAAGACCCGGAAAAGAACTACTATAAATCCAGGATCAACGCCTCGATGATGGTGGCTCTCGTCATGACCCTCATCGCCCTTGCGGCGGTCAGCGTGCTTTTCGTGTACCGTAGAAACAACGCCAACCTCAAGTTCTCCATGGCGGAGAAGACGACTTCCATCCAGACTCTCCTGGAGGCCAGGTGCAGGTTCGCGAGGGATTACACCGACTTCAACTCTCAAGAGGCGACCGCGGCGCTGGAGGATGTGAGCAACACGATGAAGTGCGACATCACGCTCTACACCACTGGCGGAAAGGAGTTCAAATCCACCACTCCAGAAGTGTTCGACAGGATGCTCTTAGGCACGAGGATGAACCAGGACGCTTTCGAGAACATCATTTACAAGAACAGGAGGTACTACATCGGGAAGGAGAATGTCGGCAGGGAGGAGACCTATTTCCTTTACGCCCCTGTCTTCAATGGCCAGGGGAAAATGATCGCTATCATGAGTGCCCCGTTCACCGATGAGAGTTTCGACTTCAAGTCAGAGGCCGTTCTCCACTCCATCACCATCGTGACGGTGTTCATGATCCTCCTGCTCCTGGCCCGGCTCCTCATGGGCCGCGCCGTGGACAAGATGTTCAAGCCTATCACCGAGGTGGGAAAGAAGATGAATGAGGTAGACATCAACAATCTCGAATATATTGTCTACGAGAGGGACGATGAGGTCTCGACGCTTGTCCGGGCATATAACCTCATGGTCCACGACCTCTACAACTCGACCAAACAGCTCACCCAGGCTGAGAGAGACAAGGCATGGGCAACCATGGCCCGCCAGGTAGCACACGAGATAAAGAATCCACTGACACCAATCAAACTGCAGATCCAGAGGCTCATTAGAATGAAGAGCAACGGCAATCCCGCATGGGCTGACCGTTTCGATGAGATTTCCAAGGAAGTCCTCTCGCAGATTGACCTGCTTGCAGACACAGCCAATGAGTTCTCCACATTCGCGAAACTATACACGGAGGAACCCGTCGAGATCGATCTTGACAAGATGCTCAAAGAGCAGATAGACCTCTTTGACAGCAGGGAGGATATCAACTTCTCTTACATGGGTCTGGAAGGCGCCAAGGCGGTCGGGCCTAAGCCTCAGCTCACCCGGGTGTTCGTCAACCTCATCAGCAACTCAGTCCAAGCGATTGAGAATGCCCGTGGAGAAGCGCTTGATAAAGGAGAGGAACCTCCAAAGGGACAGATACTCGTGTCTCTCAGACTCTCTAATAAGGAAGGCTTCTACGACATCGTGTTCGAGGACAACGGTCCAGGAGTCAGCGACGAGAATCGCTCCAGGCTGTTCACACCTAACTTCACGACAAAAAGTAACGGCACAGGACTGGGATTGTCCATATGCCGTAACATTGTCGAGAAGTGCAACGGAGAGATCTTCTACTCGAAATCATTCACCCTTAAGGGAGCCTGTTTCACCGTAAGGTATCCCCGGAGCTGATCAAAGCTCTGTGGCGAATTCCTCCATACTCTTTCTGATTGAGTGTCGCTCCGAAGGGCATGCCCGGGCTGAAGGATGACCTATCGCGAATAAGGCATAAATAACGTATCCCTCAGTTTCAGGAAAAGCCTCCCTCACCTTGATTGGATCAAATGAACCCACCCACGTGCAACCCAATCCGAGATCAGCGGCTGCTAACATGATGTGCGTTCCAGCGATCGTGGCGTCAGTCTCCGCCCAGTTCTTGCCATCACATGCCCGGGTACAAGACTCTTCCGCCTTAGCACCGACCATGACTACAACGGGAGCGTCGAACATGGTGTGTATGGGACGGATACGCGCGAGCGCATCAGGGCTTGTAAGAGCCCAAACACGGACCGGCTGCATGTTCCTGGCGCTGGGAGCGAGCCTGGCCGCCTCAAGTATCTTAGCCAGCTTACCGGGAGACACGGGATGCTTATTAAAATCCCTGCAAGAGAATCTTTCTCCTGCCAACTTTAAAAAAGAGTCGGCTTTACTCATAATCTTACTTTCTTTCTTGACAATATAATCAGAATTATTGAAAAATAAAGCTATATTTATGCAAGATAACCAATCCGGATATGAGAAGCATCAGATCAATTATCATGGCTTTTTTGGCCATCATCGCGCTATCCCTTTGCTCATGCGATAAGAAACCGGTTAATATGCGCCTGCTATACTGGAACATCCAAAACGGGATGTGGGATGGGCAGAACGACAACTACGACAGGTTCGTGGAGTTTGTGAAAGCCCAGAATCCGGACATTTGTGTATGGTGCGAGGCGCAGTCTATCTGGATCACAGACTCTGACCAGGCCATGCCCAAAGAGGATCGTTACCTGGTGGATGGCTGGGGGGAGCTTGCTGCCCGTTATGGACATCAATATTGGGGCATCGGAGGGTACAGGGATAATTACCCTCAAGTCATAACCTCCAAATATCCAATTACTTATATTGACAAGATCACCGGAGAGGAGCCTGACAGGATAGTGGCACATGGCGCTGGCTGGGCCACGGTCGAGGTAAACGGAAAGACTGTCAACATCGTTACCCTCCACACTTGGCCACAGGCATATGCCCCGGGAGTCGAGGACAGGGAGGCATCCAAGGCCGATCACGGAGGAGACAAATATAGGGCGATGGAGATGGAATATATCTGCGAGCATACTATCGGTACGTTCCCGGATGCGAAAGACCAGCTCTGGATGATGATGGGCGATTTCAATTCCCGCTCAAGGGTGGATAACGACAAGTATAATTTCCCCGATGACGACCCCAGGCTTCTAGTGCACGATTATATCCGTGAGAACACTCCCTACATTGATGTGATCAAAGAGAAATACCCCGATGAGTTTAAGCCCAGCGTGGGCAGCAAGAGTTCCCGCATCGATTTCGTGTATTGCACAAAACCTCTTTTAGACAGGATCTCTTTCGCTGATATCATCTGGGATGAGTACACGACCCCGATCCGTGATCCCCAAAACCTGTCCAACTTCTGGCGGCCATCAGATCACCTCCCAATCATGATAGATTTTAATATGAAATAATTGATTATGAAAAAGTTTCTTCTCTTATTGGCTACCATTTGCCTCATCTCGTCAATAGATGCGGACGGTGCGAAGAAAAAGGCCAAACGTGTTGTCATGATCGGAATCGACGGCTGGGCTTCCGAGGGTCTCAGGACAGTTCCCGCGGCAGACCTCCCGAACATCCACTACCTTATGGAGAATGGCAGTTGGACCCTCGCCAAACGCTCAGTCATGCCTTCAGCCTCAGCGATCAACTGGACGTCAATGTTCAACGGCCTTCCGACCGAGATGCACGGATTCGACAAATGGAACTCCACAAGCGGGACCATTCCATCGACTTCTGACAATGGGAACGGCATTCCTCCGACAATATTCACGATCCTGCGCCAGCAAAGGCCTTCAGCCGAGATCGGATGCGTATACGACTGGGACTGCATCGGCATCCTCGCTGACTCTTTAGCGTTGGACTACAACTATTTCATCAAAACCTACAGGGGCCAGGAGACCCTTATCCCCACCGAGGAATACACGAAACTGGCGGTGAACTACATCAAGGAGAAGAAGCCGGATTTCTTCACCTTCTACTATGGGGTGATTGACAACACCGGACACCAGTACGGTTGGTACAGCCCTGAGTACATGGAATGCCAGAAGGAGATCGACAAGGGTATCGGGATGATAATCCAAGCCCTGAAGGACGCGGGAGTATTCGATGACACGATCCTGATCATATCCTCAGACCATGGCGGTAAGGGAAAGGGACATGGCGGGTTCACGATGTCCGAGCTAGAGACCCCGTTCATTGTTTTCGGAAAGAAAGTCAAGAAAGGCTTTGAGTTCCCCGAGCCGATGATGCAGTACGACACAGCCGCGACCATCGCTTACATTCTCGGCCTGGACATCCCGGACGATTGGAGAGGGAAGCCCATGAAGCAGATATTCAAGTAGGAAACTACCTACTTTTTCACAAAAAGGATAGCGTCAGCACGTACATCGGGCCCGTCACCGGAGAATCGTATAGAACCTGTCGAGCCCTTTTTAAACGTAAAGGCTCCCAGATGGGCCCACTCTCCTTGCGTCTGTCCCTCCACAGTCAGGCTTTCACGGTTGAAATCCTTGGTGAAGGACTTCCCATCAGTCTCGATAGTGAACACCATATTAGGGCAACCAGTCCTTTGCTGGAAAGAATATACGTCATATTCACCGTCGAGGTACTCCGGAATATTGTAGGACAGTTTATTGTCGGCAGGATCTCCACTATAGCTCAGATAGGTTTTACCATAAGCCCCGCGGCCATTGACAACCTCCCAGCCCTCTTTTCCGGTGATATATTCCGAATCCTCGTCAATAAGGGTGTCAGGCTCTCTTCCATCAAGGTAAGGATCCGTGGCGTAGATCTCCTGGATCTTACTCACATCCACATCCTGGACAGCGCCCTTGCCGGCCATCGCGGCCGCGATACCGCTGGACTGTCCCATCCCCAAGAACACAGGTTCCATGCGGATGGATCCGTAAGCGATGTGCGAAGCGGACAGGCAGACAGGCACGAGCAGGTTCTCGCACTCCTCCCGTTTGGGAGTCAGGCTGCGGTAGGAGATCGGATAAGGGCGTCCTCCTCCCCTCTCCACGTCACCCTCGTTCTTGACCATCAGCTTACCGTCCTTCTCGACAACCACCCTCTGGCAGTTATGAGAGTCCATCTGGTAGGCGGCAAAGCCTATCCCGTCGGTGACCTCAGTCTGGTTCTGGCAATCAGCCTGCGTGGCGACATATTCGCCGACAAGTCTCCTGGCCTCCCGGACATACAGCTGATGGGTCCAATGATCGGTCCTTAGGTACTCATCCTTAGGGAGTCCCCAGCGCCTGATCTCGTCCTGAAGGTTCTTCGGGACCCTCGGATCGGTCATATAAAAATAGAACAAACCGAGAGTGTAATCCTTGTGGGCTTTCAAGATCTTTTCCCTCTCTTCCCAGGAAGCATCCGGATAGGAATGGTTCATCCCTATCATGTCTGTGGAGAAAGGTCCCCTGTTGTTGATGTCCGTCTTATGATTGGGCATCATGCTCCAGATGAAATAGTTACCCAACTGGGGATTCGGATCGGCCTCGAATACCCTCACGAGAAGTTCAAACATGGAAGGGTCGTAATTATCCGGCTTCTGGATTGGGATCTGGTTCTCGGGCACATCTGTGAGGCAGATACGGTAGTTGTAGGCCTGGACATAATCGTCTCCAGAGCCGGTCTCCTGGAGCTTCCAGTCACTTATACCCCAGAGAAGTCCGCTCTCCGGCTTCCCTTTCTCGATAAATGGATCCACGCCATCGGGAAACTGGTGATGGATGGACATCTGCACGCCGTCATATGTCTCCCCATAGACCTCGTTGCCCTCACGGCCTACGATATAGCTGACTCCTGCCATGGCCATCAAATCTCCCTCATAGGAACAATCGATGAACTGGTCGGCCTTTATGGTGGTCTTCTGTCCTTCCTTGTTCTTGCAAGTTATTGACACTATTCTGGTTCCATTTTTCTCTACAGAGTCCAGATACCAACCTTGCATCACTTTTATCCTGGGGGCTTCAAGATATTCCATCAGGATATCTTCCGCGACATGAGGCTCGAAAAGCCATTGCTCGAGCTTACCGTAGTATGATCCTAGTTTGCGATAGAACTGCCTGGCCAAGCCGACCACAGCATGTTTGTTGCCAATGTCAGTCCGGCCAAGACCGCCAGTCGTCATGCCACCTATAGTGACATCAGGGCAAATAACGGTAACATCACTTCCGAGCCTGGCGGCAGAGTATGCCGCGGTGGCGCAAGCTGATGAACCACCGTATATGCAAACATCATTACCCCTGGCACATGATGCCAGGGATAATGATACGCAAATAAGTAATATAAGACAATTTCTCATCGAATCTCACGACAGGTTAATAGCCGGGATTTTGGGTGATATTAGGATTGACAAGGATATCATCAGCCGGGATTGGCCAGAGATAGTTCTTGCTGGCATCGAAGAACCTTTCTTTGAAGACAGCGATGTAACCGGCTTTCTCCATCGGGCTCAGATCCGGAAGTCCATTCTCGTCGATAGACGGGATCCCTCCGAACGGATATTCTCCCTTGTCCCAATTGTCCAGCAGCTTGAGGAAGTCTTCAGAAAGCTCGCAATTAGCTTCAGCCCCCCTCTTGCCATTCCATTGCGCACTTCCGGACCAAACCCTGGGAAGGTAGTAAGAAGGTGTGTTATAAACCTTCTCAGCGATGCGCCAACGGAGCATGTCGCGATAACGGGTATTCTCAAATGCGAACTCCATCCTGCGCTCCATGCGTATGATCTTACGCAAGGATGCCTGGTCTGTGAGTTCAACGCGCGGATAATCGATACCAGTCCCCGCATAAGCCCTTTCCCGGACTTTATTGATAGACTTGTCAAGGTCAGCCTGGGTGCAAGTGCCCAACTCATTCTTGGCCTCGATGAAGTTCATCAGCACCTCGGCGTAACGAAGGTAAGGATAGATGTTGTCGGCAGCGAGATTGTGGCTCGCGAAATCAGCCCATGAAGGTTTCGAATACTTTCTCAGGGGAAGGCCTGTGTAAACAGAATGCAACTGCGTAGCCTTGGTGTCAGAGGTGGTGACGAGTGCTTTCTTGCGAGCGTCAAAGACCTTCGTGACATAGGGGTTGGGGGTGAACTCCACGGCCCCGATAAACAGGTAATCAGGATACTTCTCGGCGAAGGTCCCATCTTCCCTGGCCTTCAGATACTCTTCGTAATCAGGAGAATAAGGAGTCTTGAAGGGCTGTATGGTGTACGCCATGCGGGGGTCTCTGTTACGGAAAGGATCCTTGGGCTCGTAGAGCGGGGACTCGTCAATCGGCAGACCGTCAACGCAAAGATATGAGCTGTAAAGCTGGTATGAAGGACCGGTATTGGTGTGTGCTCCGAGAGTTCTAAGCGTGAAATTCCTGACATTTGAGAACGGACCGACTCCGTAAGGGACACTGATATCTCCCTGGAAATAGAACATCAATTCAGGAGATGATGTCGCTGTGAAGAGATCCTTGTAGTTAGAATGCAATGAATAAACATTCAGTGCCATGCACTTCTCGCAAGCATCCACTGCCGTAGCCCAGTCACCGACCTGCAGAGCGAAGCGGCTCTTGAAACCGAGTGCCGCACCCTTGGTCAGACGCTTACGTCCCGAATAAGAATTAGGAAGCAGTTCAGCCGCCTTGTCCAGGCACTCATACGCATACTGGATAACCTCTGCCTTAGGAGAGCGTGTAGCGTTGTAGGCATCATCCAGTCCCATCGAGGTTTTTGCCAGAATGCAGTCACCGAAATAAGTGACAAGCTGTCCGTAACTGAATCCGATCATGCAATAGGATTCTCCCATGAACTGGTTATACTTCTCCTTTGAGAGGTTCTGGGCGGCACCGCTTTCCAGTCCGGCTATGACGCCGAAGGCCCTGCTGATGGCTTTGTAGCAATTGGACCAGCGAGTCCCCACAAAGCCTGTCTGAGAGTTGATGGTGCCCAGGGTGATCTCGTTTTCGCGGTCCCTGAAAAGACAGTCGTCACTCCAATAGAACTCGTCGATTTGGAAGAAATCGGGTCTGTACCAGTCATCGACGCTCATCTCGATCTCGGACTCACTGGCGTACCAGTTGCCGGTTGCCAACTCGGACAATGGCTTGATGTTAAGATCAGCGCAGGAGGCAAGAATGGCAACCACGGCCGCATATACTGTATATTTGAATAAATGTTTCATGATCTCCTTATTTTAGAATGTGACGTTAACACCAAACAGGAAGGAAGTCAGCAGCAAGTCTCCACTGCGGTTCCATTCAGGGTCATATCCTTTAGGATAATTTGAGAGAGCTGGTAGGTCATTGACCGACGTGTAAATCCTGAGGTTATCAATCTTGACACGCCTGGTGAAGGTGCCCGGGATAGTGTAGCCGAGTGTGATATCTTTAACACGAAGATAGCCTCCGTTGAAGAGCCAGAAATCGCTGCCCGCATACACGTTTGTCGTGTTGGTGGACAACAGCGGATATTTCGCCTTAGCATTTTCCTCATCTGTGGCGAAGGGGCTCCAATGACTGTCCATCACATTCTTCGGACAGGCATAGGCCTGTAGGTTGAATGGAGTAACCGGCCATGTCCAGTATGATAGCTGGTGGCCGATTCCCTGGAAGGACAGATTGAAATCGAAGCCCTTCCATGAAGCCCAGAAGGCACCGCCATACTGAAGCTCGGGAAGCGAATTGCCTCGATAGACACGGTCGCCAGAGGCGCTTATTATCCCGTCTCCGTTCTGATCCACGAACTGGAGGCAACCAGGCTTGTCACTTGCGGTGAGCACCGGTATCTTCTTACCGTCGCTTCCGGTCATCGCGGCCTCATTCAGGATAATACCCTTGCTCTCGTACATGTACCACTCCTGGAAGAAAGAACCTTCCTCAGTGATTTTGTTGTTACTTATGGACTGTCTGTCAGCCATGTAACCCATGCGTGAGCGGTAGTCGGAGAGGTTGAATGACGCTCCATAGTTGAAATCTCCCACATGGTCTCTCCACGAGATGGAGAATTCCCAACCTTTGGTATTCATGTCAGCCGCATTGTTCTGAGGAGCATTGAATCCGAAATATGAGGGGAATCCGATCTGGAGCAGCATATCGGTGGTTTTCTTGTAATATACATCGCCAGTGAAATGCAGTCTGCTCTTAAACATCGCGAGATCAACTCCGGCTCCGTATGTGGTGGTAGTTTCCCAGGTGATGTCATTAAAAGCGTAGTCAACCTGCTTGACATTCTGGGCCATATCCGGAGTCGCGCCTCCGGTTGGAATATAGCTGGTACCGACTGACAAGGTCGCCATGTATGGGAACTCACTACCGATTCTCTCGTTTCCAAGCTGTCCCATAGAAGCGCGCAATTTGAGGAAGTTAACCGCACCCTTGTTATTGAACCAAGGCTCTTCAGAGATAACCCAACCAGCACTGAAGGAAGGGAATACGCCCCAGCGATAACCCTTCGCGAAACGGGAAGACGCATCCGCTCGGACATTCGCCTGAAGCAGGTAACGATTGGCGAATGAATACATCAAACGTCCGAACACCGAGTTGTAGGCATTGTGGCCCGCAGTACCGCTGTTATACTGGAAATCCTCCGGTCCGAGATTAAGATAAGGATAGTTGTCAAGGGTGTAATTTGTCCTTGAGGCTCCAAGATTCTCCCACTGCGTTGAGAATCCCTCATAACCCGCCATCGCACTGATATTATGACTTCCAAGGTTGACTTTATAGTTGGCGTAAAGCTGAGTAGTCATGTTGGAGCTGTTGTTGCGGGTCTCAGAGACCGAGGTCGAGCTGAACTGTGTAGCGTCTTTGTAAACCCCGCCATCGTTGAGTTGGAACTTCTTACGATGGGTTTTGCCATAACGGAAGTTATAGGTGGGAGCCGCGGCGGCAGTCAGGACGAAACCTTTGAACAGCGTGAAATCAATCTGCAGTTTTCCGCTGACCCTGTAGAAATCGCTCTGGGCTTTTCCTCCAAGATCCATCGCGGCGATGGAGTTGTCTCCACTCTTACCATAAGCGTATTCTCCCGTGGAATAATATATAGGGTAGATAGGAGCCCTATACATAAGCGACTGCAAAACAGAGCCTTCCTGGTAGAGAGCATAGTCATAATCACCTTTGACCAGGTTGATGTCAGCGGTGGCGTGAATCCAATTGTTGATGTAATAATCATTGTTGGATCTGACAGTGTACCTTTGGAATCTCTTGCCCATGCTCAGACCGTTTCCATCGTAATAATTCACGGAAGTGCTCGTACGCAGTTTTTCGCTGCCACCAATCAGGGAGAAGAAGTGACGTTTATGGTTCGTGGATTTCTTCAGGCCCTCTCCCATCCAGTCTGTGTCAGGATATGTATCAGGATCTTTCATGTGATATTGCTCGAAATTGTCGATGAGATCCTGAGAGTACATCGTGGTCCCTGCGTCATTATAGGAAACCTCGTTCATACCAGACATCCATAGAGCGGCTCTGGCGAATTCAGGGACAGCTGTAGGCTTGTCAATGCCATACTCGAAATTGTAGTTCATCCTGAACTCGTTTGTCTTCGCCCTCTTCGTGGTCACAAGGATAACACCAGCGGCCGCGCGGGAACCATATATAGAAGCAGACGCCGCATCCTTCAGGACCTGTATGTCCTTGACATCTGACGAAGACACATCCTCCAGACTACCGGGGACGCCATCGATGATGACAAGAGGGTCATTGGTTGAGTTGGTGGTAATACCACGGACACGGATAGTCGCGCCTCCGCTCGGGTCACCAGTGGAACGGGTGACCTGGACACCAGCCATCATTCCCTGCAACTGGGTGGAAAGCTGTGGTGTGCTCTTGGAAGAGATGCGTTCGCCTTCCACAGAGGAAGTCGCACCTGTCAGGTCGGCTTTCTTAGCTGAACCGTAACCAATCACGATGACATCGTCGAGGTATTCTGAAGAGACATCCAGAGTGATTGTCATAGGAGAGAAAGAATTGACTGTCACCTCCTTGGTTTCATATCCGACGGATGATATCCTGAGAGATTGCCCCTTCGAGACATTTAGGGAGAAGTTACCATCAAGATCCGTGACAGTACCGACAGTGGGATTCTGGACGATTACCACACCGGCACCCATCACGGGAGCTCCGGAAGTCTCAAGTACCCTTCCTCTGATCCTTCCCTCCGAGGGAGCCGCCTTTCCTTTCGAGAAAGTGATGTAACCATTGGAATAAGTGTAGTCGAGTCCGAATTTGGAAGCGAACTCTTGCACGAATGTGGAAAGAGGTGCTTCCTTGCGGCTGAATGTGACATTAGCAGAGGTTTGTATGTTAGCCTCGCTATATACCACAAGACAATTAGTCTGTGATTCCACCTCAGAGAAAAAATTCTCCACGGTGACAGTTGTTGAGCTCAAAGTGACACGGGAGGATGGCACCTGTGTCTGGCTCCAGGCAACAGCAGGCAATAGGAAACATGCCATAGAGAAGAGGACGACTCTCCATGCCGCCTTGAAATGGTTTGCTTTTTGATGACCCATCTTATTTTTAAATGATTGGTTTGTATAAATATTGTTATTGGAGATAAATCGTATTGGAAGACTCATCCTCTCTGATGGTGAAAGGATATATCCGGCTCATAACCCTCAATATCTCCCTCACCCCATCCGTCTGACGGAACTTGCCGGTGTATGTTTTCTTGAGAAGAGACTCGTTCAAGACCACTATTCTGACATCGTAATACAACCCAAGCTTTGAAAGGATGTATTCCATGCTGCTATTGTTGAATGCATAAACCCCGTTGACCCACATGACAGGATTCTGGATGAAAATCTTCTTCACATAACCTCCATCCGACTCAACCAGCTGTTCGTTTGGATTCAGGAATAGACCAGATTCCTCTTTGCCTTCCTGATAGAGAAAAACCGACCCTTCAAGCAAAGACACAGCAAAGGAATCGTCTTTATAATCCGAGATACTGAATTTTGTGCCCAGGGCCTTGACTTCCAGTTTGTCTGTCGAAACTATGAAAGGATGGTTCTTGTCAGAGGACACTTCGAAGAATGCCTCACCCTCAAGAGAAACCTTTCTCTGATCATCGAATAAAGAGGGATATGTAAGCTTGGAATTCGCGTTGAGCCAAACCTGGGTGCCATCAGAAAGGACACATTGGGCCATGTGCCCAGGAGGGGCTGAAGTGGTCATGTTTGTGACCGGGACATCCTCAAGAGATGCAGGAATCATTGAATGCCTCAAACTATCTATCGACAAGAAAGCCGCTACCAGGAGCAAGGGCAAGACTACCAAAGAATTGCGAAAAAGACGAGATATACGTCTCCTGAATATGAATCTTCGCCAACTGGAACTCGAGTCTTCTCCGTCCTGGCTTTTCAAAGCCAGGATTGAGCGGACCTGCAGGCTGGAAACCATCTCTCTTTCTCTCTCGGTCAAACACTCTTCCGAATATTCAGTGATTCTCTCGTCCACGTCTTTAAAACAAACAATAAAGGAAATCCGTCAAAAGCGTTTTAATATTTGTTGAAGAAATCCTTCAATTCTTCCCTGAGTTTAGCATAAGCTATCTTCATCTGAGACTCTACCGTGTTGATAGATATTCCGAGTTCCTCAGCGATGGCATCCTGTTTTTTGCCATCAATCTTGCTCATGACGAATATCTGGCGGCATCTGGGAGGGAGAGTGTCAAGAGCTTGGTTGAATCGTGGCTCAAAGTTATCTCTCACCGTGCTATTCACATCGAACTCTTCCAAAGCGGCAAGTGACAAACGATCCAGGAATACGGATTCATCGCCACTCAGCTTTATTGACTTTTTGCGTAGCCTATTCGTCAAGTAGTTGATGCACCGGTTTTTAACGGCAGAGAAAAGGTAATAGGTAAGATTCAAGTCCTTTGACAAGGACTTCCTTTTCTCGAATATGTTCACGAATACTTCCTGGACGATATTCTCCGCCTCTGACTCATCACGAATGTATTCCATGGCAAAACGAATCGCCCTGAAATACCATCGCTTGTAGAAAGCTTCAAAATCCACCAGATCACTCGCCATATCCAGGTAGAGCAGCAAGCGTTTTATATCCCTATTTCGGAGGCACCGGCCAAAGCCTCTTTCTGAATCTTTATGAAATCCGGATCCTCGGGGGAATGACCCTTCATATAGACAAGGGTGGCTCCTTGTTTAAGAAGCTCGTCTTGCAATGTGGGGATGTCGACATCCTGGACAGATGTCCCCTTCTCTATAGCGAGCGCAGCTGCGGTGCCGGCAGCTTGCCCGAGCGCCATCCAACAAGGCTCCATCCTTAGAGTAGAGAAGCCGGTATGGGATCCCGACACAGGTACAGGGAACAGAAGATTAGATATCTCCTTAGGTACTATCACACCATAAGGCACATTGTAAGGCACTGTACGGTAGGACAGGAATCCCTCAAGATGAATCCTGCCGGGCTCGCGTTTGTGGTGGGCATGGGAATCCAGCGCATAATGGCTGGCCGTTATGGCATCTCTATGCAAGGGGCCCCGGTCTGTAGGTGGCTCAGCGTCATTGGCCGTGAAAAAATACATACCCTCAAATCTTCTACCTTCCCTAACATAGACCTGACGGGGGAAATTATCATTATCAGTGTACTCATCAGCGGCGAAACCCCAACCATTGACCTCCTCACGGAAGCTGGCGGGAACAGCCTCATCATTAGCGGCGAACCAAAACAGTCCTTCGGTGTATTCCCGGAGTCGTTCGGCGAAAGCGTCCCTCCATTCCCACGAAGCGGTAGGCCACTGCCAGTTCTCCTCGGGCAAGTCTGTTGAGATGAAAGCCATATGCTGGTTGTTGGCATCAGTCTTGTCATTGGGAAGCTTCACCATGTTCGTCACCTTAGCGACGCCCCAGCGGTCATCGGGAATCGTGGTCCTTCCGCCTGAAAGGATGGTCTTCTTATTCTCTTCCCTCTGTTTATCAGTTACTTCCATACTAGCGACTCCTGTGTGATAGCCATAAAGGATATCATCGACCAGCGATACATATTCCTCACGATTGTAGTTGTCCGGCTTCCGGAACGGAACCATATTATCCTTGTTCCTTGTGAGACAGAGACGATAATTGTAAGCCTGGATAGTAGTGTCTCCTTCATAGGTGGTACCTTCCCCAACAGGACCTCCCCAGTATTTATAAACTTTACCGGCAATAGGCTCATTGAACTCTTCCATGCCTTCACGACCAACCTTGAACGGTACTCCGGCAGCGGCGGCCAAATCCCCTTCGTAAGTGGCATCCACAAACACTTTTCCTCGGTAAACTTCTGTTTTCCCGGTTTCCCTGTTGAGTATTTTAATAGACACTATCCTATGGCCGTCCATCTTAATATTGGCCGATTGGCAGTCAAACTGTCTCATGGTCAGCACGGTCACATTCGGACATTCCGAAAGCATCTCGAAGAAGATTTCAGCAGCCACGCTCGGCTCGAAATGATATCCAGATGAGCAATCTCCAACCTGCTGGGAATCAGCACCGTACTCATTGACATAATGGTCCTTTACCCGATTGACGAACTCCAGGAACAATCCTGTCGTAGCCCCGCGGGTAGCGATGTCAGTAGCGCCAAGACCATTAGCGGGCAAACCTCCGACAACCTTGGTCCTCTCTAAAACAAGCACAGATTTCCCCATTCTTGAGGCGGAGATAGCGGACATGATTCCACCGGGGGTGCCACCAACAACAACCAAATCGTAATCACTGGTACAAGAAATCAAAAGAGATGCGGTGACTACCAGCGAGATAGCTAAAGAAAACCGTGCTTTCATAAGTATTGGCAAAACAGATTACTATTATTAAATAATACAAGCTAAATGTATAATCCGTTAAATAGAAGTCTGCTTTAGTGATATTGGAAATGACAATCCCTACGGGCAGGTGGTGACCGGATTGGCGCAAAGCCTTTCGGACTCAATCCAACCAGAAAGCTTGCCCCATTTGACTTTCACCCAGGAAGCATCTTCAGTCATGTCAACAGGATGGACAAGAGCCTCCTGTTCCGTTATCTTGCCGACCAGTTTGGCGGTCTTGGAAGGAGAAGCATACAGCGGCTCATCCTTTCCGTCATAATTACGAAGACTTATTCCCAGCACTGAATGATGTATCCAAGCCTCACCGCCTTCCTCGACAAGTTCCACGTCATCATTCTCCACCGTTGTGACGCATTCCGCGAAGATTCTCCACCATCCATCAGTGGGTTGGTAGACATCCAGCATATAGTCCTCGTCAGGACTCAACTTGCATAGCAATGAGCCATTCGGGGCTGTACGGATATTAGTCGGGCTACTGTCCACTATGAAACATGCGACGGATGGCACCACATGTATATCCAGCTCGAAATTCCCATCACCGTCATAACGCAAGTATGCCGGCTCAGGTAAATGAGAGACATATGCCGTTATATCCTTCCCGGTCTGGGGCAGATGGTAACTCATGAATGGCACCTCCAAATTATAAAAGCTATTGTCCAGATCAGGCTCCAGCATCCCGGTGTCTGGGTTGTAGTTGTATAGCATCAGCAGCGGGATCTCCTCCTCATAAACATTCAACATGTTGACAGCCACTAGTTTCCGTCCGTCTTTCCGATTCCAGTAGCACATCTCCATCCTGACAGTCCCGTCGCTGATAAAATCGAGGCTGCAGTAGCCATTCTTGCGATCAAGCACGAATTCGTTCACATCCTCGTTCACCCTGCCCGGGTTATCCAACTGGGCTTTAAGCTCGTCCATCAGGCTATTCCCTCGAAGAGTCTTGGCGAAAGCGTATGCGAACTCAGCTATACCGATCTTCCCTTTGACTTGGGGTACCTCCAATGAAGATTTGGACCATTCCTCCCTGATTTTGTGGATAGTAAGTTCCTGGGCACCTGCAGACAGAACGCAGAGCAACAGCGAGGCAATTGAGATGATAAGTTTTTTCATAACTGTTAATAATATGAAATCTACGTGATTAATATAACAAATCTACACGAGAAAGTGGATGGCCGCATGGGATATATTTTTCCTGGCCACCTCCGGCCTAACCGCCTCAGAGGCCGGGACACTGTCAGGCGTAACCTGGATAACCCCGGAGAATCCTGCCGCGATCAAGCTTTCCTCATCCTGGATCCTCCCAGATAGGAGATAGACTGGAACTCCCCTGCTTCTTCTCAGCACTCCCACCGGGACTTTTCCGGAAAGGGTCTGCTTGTCAGAAGTTCCTTCCCCCGTGATAATAAAGTCAGCATCAATCACTTCCTCATCAAACCCCACAAGATTCAGCACTGCGTCTATTCCGGAAAGCAGCTCCGCTCCAAAGTAAGCGTGAAGAGCTCCCCCAAGTCCTCCGGCGGCCCCAGTCCGAGGCATCAGGGAAATATCAACCCCAGTCTCGGAACAAATCCGTCCCGCCTGAATTTCCATCCGCTTCTCCAGCTCTTCAACCATCTGTGGATCAGCGCCTTTCTGCGGAGCAAAGACTCTTGCGGCCCCTCTTATTCCGATGAATGGATTATCCACATCGCAAAGGGCTTTTATCTTGACTCCTGACGCTATATTACTAAGACCTGGAACGCTCATCATCCCCTCTCCCCCATCGCAGGTAGCGGAGCCGCCAAGACCGATCAGCAACTCTTCACATCCGCTTTGGATAGCAGCGACAATCAACTCCCCGACTCCTTTACTGGTGGCGATAAGAGGATTTCTTTTTCCCCTCGGCACAAGATTCAATCCGCAAGCCGACGCCACGTCCAGGATCGCTGTCTTCCCCACTTTCCCGAACCGAGCTTCAACGGTCTCGCCCATCGGCCCGGAGACCTTTACTGGAACCAATTCACCACCAAGGGATTCCGTCACTATTTCAGCCATCCCTTCTCCCCCGTCGGAGAGAGGAACTTGCCTGACCTCAGCGTCAGGAATGACTGAATATATCCCCTCCGAGATAGCGGAAGCGACCTCTCTCGCACCTAAACACTCCTTGAAAGAATCCGGAGCTACGACAATCTTCATATTCTCAAGAATCCAGCAAGGCCATGAAACCCAGAAGCGCTCCCCAATGGTAGAAGGTGTCGCAACTGCTGCGGTCTCCTCCCTCTCCGGTTATCGCGTTCCAATTCTCGTAGATATAACCTTTTTCATTCCAACCCATAAGCATCAACCTCACGGATTTGTCGATGAAAGCCTTGCGGACAGACTCGTCTGGATAATTCCTAAGGCCAAGATAAACCAGGAAGTTGGTGGGGCCCCAGATGCGTCCACGCCAATAATCCTGCTGTTGGAAAGCCGGGTCATTCCTGGGGCTCATGGGGATAACCCACTCTCCCCAGAACTCATTCTCATTCAGAAGGTGTTCCTCAACGATTCGCCTTGCCTGCTCCTTGGTAACCGCCCCAGCTAACAAAACATAGAAATTCGTTGCGGAGGTACGGCGGTTGAATTCCCCGGTCTCTGTGTTGATGTTGTAGAACATCCCGTCTTCCTCACACCAGAAACGCTGGATGTTTTTGCGGAAGAACTCAGCTCTTTTCCGCAATTCCTTGGCATCCTGCTTGTGGCCCAGCTCCTTGGCGATGAGGGCGAGGTGCTCGCAGTCCATAACATACATCGAAGTCAGGCCCACATCCTGAAGGTTCAGCTGTCCGGTCTCGGGATTGATCTTTACCCCATCGTACATTGAGGAATTGTCAAGACCGCTTTCCAGAATAGCGTGGTTGGTGCTGCCGGTCCCGCGCTCGCCGAGGCGGATACGCTTGACATTACTTCCCCAGCAAAGGAGTCCATCAGTTTGACGGGCCTCGATCCACCACCTGTTCCAAGTCAGCAACCTGGGGTACAACAGTTCCAGAAGCCATTTTTCCTTGAACTGGCTGTAGATATTCCACACAGCCATTGACCCTACCGGCGGCTGGGAACAGTCGGCGGTCAAGCTGTTGTGGTCGCTGCGGGACTTGGGTACGAAACCGCACTGGTCCACGGACTTGGTCATCTCCACGACATTGCTGTAGGCCAGTTCCCGGCTCACCCGGGAAGCCATGAATGACGCGAAATACGTGTCCCAGTCGAAAAGGACATATCCGCCATAATCCTGAACCATACTCCAGCGGAGGTTCCAATTCCTGCTAACCGGTGTCACCACGATATCATCTCCCGGATCGTAAATTGTGTCCCAGCTAAGGATGCTGTGGATGGCCCTGTAAAGTTCCTTGTTCTGGCCATAAGAGGCGCAGACTTCCTCCTCGAACACCCGTTTCTTCTCATTGAGAATCATCTCCGCCTCATTCACATTGAGGGGATCACCAGTGTAGATGAGAATAGGGCTTCCAGACTTGCAGAAATAGCTTCCATCCTGAAAACAAAGGCCTTCACCTAAGATCCCGCCAGCCATGCTGACATGCTTGTCCCTGGTCTCGAAACGGAAGGATGATTTCTCATCAAGCGTCAGCCTGTCCCTACCGGTGATGCTGTTCGCGTTCGGCCAGGCATATTCAGGTTTGATCCTGATCATTCCTTTCTGGTCAGTGTTCTCATCGGTCGGGGTGACAAGCATAAGAAGCCTGTCTCCATCTGAAGTGGAGCGCAACTTGACGGAGACTCCGTGCCAGGTGGCATCCACTTCTGAATATGAGTTATCAAACACATGGTCATAAGGATGGACATAAGCAGCATCCTGCCTCGGGTTTCCGGCCCTGAGGTCTTCAGCCACCTCTCCTTTGGCATCGACCAGTGCCAGTTTCACGGAGAATGCTTCCGGAAGGTATAGCTGGGTGAACATGCTTCGTGTGTCCCAGGTATTCCATCCTGTCCTCAGGCTGTCAAGCATCCTATAATAATTCCGGACCGGTTCCAGGTCGCCATTTCTTGTTTTAGCACCAGCGACCGGCATGATGGCGCAGATCAATAGTGTCAGGAACAAAGTCTTTTTCATGATTATCAGCAGTGTTGTTTTTACCCTATGACAAAAATACTCTTTTTCATGGATAATCCAACATTGGCGGGCAAGGTCGATTTTTAGGCTTGGGACCTTGCCCGGGGAATCGGCACGTGACACGGCTAGAAGGCCCATCTTACAGGCACGGTCCCCGACACAAAACTCGACCTTGCCCGAAAAATGGGGAAAAAGACACGCAATGTTGCTGTTCTTCCCGCTGAAATCTTTATCTTAGCTGAACAATAAACGACTTGAATTATGAAAAAGATTCTTGAAGTACTCCGTTACGGAAATGGCGACATCATTTTCAAGACAGATGTCGATCCCCTGAAGAACCCCGATGAGATTAACAACATCCTGATCCAGACCATGATGTCCATGGCCACAAAGCTATGGGGAGGCAATGAGCAGGCGGTTTTGGCCATGATCAGAGTGCTTTCTATAGCCGACCTTGCACTGAGCGTCAACAGAAAAGAAATGATTCGCTGGCTTGACAGGGAGTCCGGAAACCTGTACAAGGCATTTCAGGATGCGAATGCGGCTTTTCAAAAAGATGGAGGCAAAATCATGACATTCGGCCCTGGAGTCATGCCTCCAAAGACAAAAAGCTGAACATGAGACGGACTGTTCCCAGACAGATGCCTGACGGCAGCGTCAGGTATGTCCAGCCATATCATGTGAGCATGGAAGGCCAGGAAAAGGTAGTTCTCTGCCGGGATGCCGAAGACTACGACGCCATGGTCAAGATCATCTGCGTATGTGCCAGAAGGAAAAACGTGATAGTTATCATCTACACGGTAGTGTCTAATCACAGTCATGCCGCCATCCTGGCGGTTTGCCAAGAGGATGCCGATGCTTTCTGCGAAGAGATCAAAAGGATGTATTCCATGTGGTTCAGCCGGAAATATGGGAGAACAGGTGTGATGAAGCAGGTCGATGTCAAAGCCCTATTATTAGACAGCGAATGGTATACCCGTAACGCTCTCGCTTACGTGCCTAGGAATGCGCTGGACAATGGATGTAATGTCGATGAATATCCTTGGTCAGGTTATCGGGCGATGTTTTCTGGCAAGTCACCTACCGGTTGCCCTGTCGCCTCAATGAGCAAGGAGGACTGTAGATTTGTCATGCACACTGGTGACAAGCTGAATGATGTCCCTTGGCTGGTGGATGATGAAGGCCGGCTAATTCCCAAGAGTGTCTGCGACTATTACTATCTGGAACAGGCCTTTGAGCACGACCAGGCTTTCTTTCTAAAGACAATAGGTGGTCAGAATTCAGCGGAAATGAAACACAAGCTTATTGATGCTCCTCGGAACAGGCTGACGGACAACGAGTTCCTCAAGATTGCCGAGGAAACGAGCCTTCGGTGGTTTTCGTCAAACATCGACCAGGATTCCATCGAGCGAAAGACCCGTCTGATCCCCTATCTTTTCAGGACAGTCAGGACTACCGTACCACAGCTCTCCAGAGTATTCGGGCTCTCCCGGGAAGCCGTTTCACGCATCCTCAGCCGCCCCAAACCCACCTTTCCTGGGAAGGTCTGATTTTGTGCCTGGTACCACTTTAATTCGACTTTGCCCGAAACAAGGTAGGGCTACATGTAAAGCCAGGCGGAAAGCGGTAGTCAGAGCGGCAAGTCGGAGCGAAGCGACCAGAGGGAGTTTGAGGGATACTTCCCTCAATGAATAATAGGCCCTTCAGGGCTACAAGTAAAGCCAGGCAAAATGCCTGGCTTTACTTGTAGTCCCTAGTGGAATCGAACCACTATTTAAGGTTTAGGAAACCTCCGTTCTATCCGTTGAACTAAGGGACCAACTTAACCTCTAGAAGAACTACTCGACGTTCTTCTCAATGATCTGACGACCTCTGTAATAGCCGCACTCAGGGCAAACGTGATGATACATCACAGTGGCGCCGCAGTTAGGGCATGTTGACAGGGTCGGAACCTTCGCGAAGTCATGAGTCCTTCTCTTGTCCCTTCTCGCTTTGGAGACCTTGTGTTTCGGATGTGCCATAATTAATATTCTTTAAATTTTATCATTTCTTTCCAAGAAGGTCCTTGAGCCCCGCGAACGGAGTTGAAGAATCCTTCTGAACCAGTTCCTCTTCATCTTCTGAACTCAGAAACCTCACTGTGTCGGGATCGCAGCCGCCTTCCTCATGAACCCTCTGCACAGGCAACGACAGGCAGATGTAGTCATAAACCGTCTGGCTTAGGTCCAGGTCGGCGTCCGTGACAGGCAGGACAACAATCTCCCTTTCCCCCTCGGCCTCGCCAGCGGAGCCCGGATCCCCGAACTTGACGCTGAGAGCGAAACCGGTCGAGACCGGTAGCTTCAAATCCCCAAGACACCTGTCGCAAGTCACGGTGACGTCTCCATCTATCTCACAGTCAACGCCTATGAATCGGCCAGACTTCTCGACATCGACCTCGACATCCAGACCCGCATCCAGGATCTCTGAATTCTCAAAACGCTCAAAGAACTCTTTCCCTACGCTCCAACGGAACTTAGTCCGTCCTTGCGTCAACCCGTTCAGAGGAACTATAAAATCATCTTTCATCGCTTCGCCAAACAGATTAAGGGATGCAAAGGTATAAAAAATTTTCCTTAATAAAAATCTTTTCGGAAATAGTTTGACTATTCTTCGTCACCACCATTCCCCGCTCTCTTGCGATCCATGGGATCGAGCAGGATCTTACGGATCCTCATGTGGTGCGGAGTGACCTCCACAAGCTCGTCCTCCCGGATGTACTCCAACATCTCCTCAAGAGACATCTTGATTGCGGGAGGCAGGAGAATCTTCTCATCCGAACCCGCCGCGCGGACGTTCGTCAGCTTCTTTGTCTTGCAGATGTTGATGTTGAGGTCTCGCTCACGGGTGTGCTCACCCACGACCTCTCCGCAATATATCTCCTCACCAGGCTCGACGAAGAACTTGCCTCTGTCAAGAAGTTTATTCATTGAGTAAGCGATTGCGTCGCCTGTCTCGAGAGAGACCAGGGAACCATTGGTCCTGTTGTCAATCTCACCCTTGAAAGGTTGGTACTCCTTGTACCTGTGCGCCATGATAGCTTCGCCCTGAGTAGCGGTCAACAAATTGCTCCTCAAACCCATCAGGCCCCTGGTGGGAATATCGAACTGCAGCAGAGTCCTGTCCCCCCTGGGCTCCATGTGGATCAGGGCGCCCTTACGTCTTGTCGCGAGCTCGATGGCGGTCCCCACGAAATTCTCAGGCACCTCAATAGACAAATCCTCGATAGGCTCGCAGCGCTGACCGTTTATGGTCTTGTCCAGAACCTTAGGCTGCCCCACCTGAAGTTCAAAGCCCTCACGACGCATCTCCTCAATCAAAACTGAGAGATGAAGGACGCCACGACCATAAACTATGAACGAGTCAGCGTTAAGGCCAGGCTTGACTTTCAGCGCCAGATTTTTCTCCAACTCCTTGTCCAAGCGCTCCTTTATATGCCTGGAAGTCACATACTTCCCGTCTTTGCCGAAGAACGGGGAGTTATTGATGGTGAAGAGCATGCTCATCGTGGGCTCGTCAATGGAGATCGGAGGCAGAGCCTCGGGTACGTTCAAATCGGCTATAGTGTCACCGATCTCGAAACCATCTATTCCAACGACTGCGCAGATGTCTCCGCAACGCACCTCGTCCACATTGGTCTTTCCGAGGCCGTCGAAAACCATCAATTGTTTCACTTTATGCTTCTCGACAATATCGTATCTCTTGCAAAGGCTAACCTGCTCGCCAGTATGAAGGGCTCCTCTTGTGACTTTACCGACAGCGATCCTACCCACATAGGGTGAATACTCAAGAGACGTGACTTGCATCTGGACAGAGCCTTCCACCATCTTGGGGGCGGGAACCACCTCAAGGATGGCATCGAGAAGAGGAGTGATGTCCGAAGTCGGAGATTTCCAGTCCTCTGACATCCAACCTTGCTTCGCGCTCCCGAATATGGTCTTGAAATCCAGCTGGTCGTCATCCGCGTCAAGGGCGCACATCAAATCGAATACCTCTTCCTGCACCTCGTCCGGACGACAATTGGGCTTATCAACTTTATTTATCACCACTATGGGCTTCTTGCCAAGCTGAAGTGCCTTGTGAAGCACGAAACGAGTCTGGGGCATACATCCCTCGAAAGCGTCAACCAGGAGGAGCACTCCGTCCGCCATATTCAGCACCCTCTCGACCTCACCACCGAAATCACTATGGCCAGGAGTGTCTATAATATTGATTTTAACGCCTTTATATGTCACAGAGACATTCTTCGCGAGAATGGTTATGCCTCTTTCCCTCTCAATGTCGTTATTGTCGAGGATAAGCTGGCCAAGGTTCTCCGGCTGACGCACCAGATTTGCTTGGTAGATCATCCTATCCACAAGCGTAGTCTTGCCGTGGTCGACGTGCGCGATGAGCGCTATATTTCTGATTTCCTGCATATATTCTTAAAAAAATCCTGCGAATTTACTGATTTTCGCAGGATTATGAAAAAAAGATTCTTCACTTTTTTCAGAATGACAGCAACGTCTTGATGGCGGTCTCAACTTTGTCAAACCCGAAACCCGATATGAGTTTTTCCATCCTGACGGCTACCTTGTCATTGCATAGGTTGCCTATCGATCCCTCATGGGTATGGGACAGTTTCCCGGAATACTCAAATGTCCCCTCAGCGATTGACGCAGCCACCTGCCGATAGGCGTCGCGGAACGGAACTCCTTCAGAAACAAGGTCATTGACCTTCTCGACACTGAACGAGAGCTTATACTTCGGATCCGACATGACATCGGTCTTGACCTCCATCCCCTTGACCGCGTATTCCACGATGTCAAGGCAATCGTCAAGCTCATCAAACATCGGGAAAAACACCTCCTTGAGAATCTGCATATCCCTGAAATATCCGGACGGAAGATTCCCTGTGATGAGACGGATGTCATTCGGCACTCCCATTATCTTGTTGCAACGGGCCCTAACCAACTCAAACACATCCGGATTCTTCTTGTGGGGCATGATGCTGGAACCTGTTGTCAAGGCATCAGGCAACTTGACAAAACCGAAATTCTGGCTGGAATACATGCATCCGTCGAAAGCCAGTCTCCCAATGGTCTCAGCGACTGAGGAATAAGCGAAAGCCACCGCCCTTTCCATCTTTCCCCTGGTCATCTGGGCATATACGGAGTTGTAGTCAAGATCGTCAAATCCCAAAAGCCTTGTCGTGAGGGTTCTGTCCAGCGGTGCGGATGAACCATAACCAGCGGCAGAGCCAAGCGGATTACGATTGACTATGTCCCAAGCAGCCTTCAGCATGGTCATGTCTCCCGTGAGACTCTCAGCATAGGCACCAAACCAAAGGCCGAAAGAGGACGGCATGGCGACCTGAAGGTGGGTATATCCCGGAATCAGCACATCCTTATACCTCTCACTCGCTTCTTGCAAGGTCTTGAACAGGCTTTCCACCTTACGGACGGTCTTCACAATCCTGGCACGGGTGAAAAGTTTCAGATCCACGAGCACCTGGTCGTTGCGGGAACGACCTGTGTGGACTTTCTTTCCGATGTCACCAAGCTTACGTATCAGCATCAACTCCACCTGAGAGTGGACATCCTCAACGTCTGGCTCAATCTCAAACTTGCCTTCGGAAGCTGCTGTATATAAAACCTTTAGCTCCGGAAGCAGGATATCCAATTCCTCTTTTGACAGAAGCCCGACGCTCTGGAGCATGGTTATATGCGCCATTGTGCCAAGGATGTCATAAGGGGCCAATTCCAGGTCCAGTTCCCTGTCCTTGCCAACCGTGAAGGCATCTATGCGGGCATCCTCATCGTACCCTTTATCCCATAATTTATTAGCCATATTCCTATAATTCCAATCCTTCCAGAAGTTTGACATATATCTCCACTCCAAGTGCTATCTCATCCAGACCGATGTATTCATCCGGTCCATGGGAGCGGGAGGAGTCTCCGGGGCCTATCTTGATAGTCGGGAAAGAGCAGAGAGCCTGATTGCTCGTGGTCGGTGACCCGAAAGGCCGCAGGCCGAGCGAGAGTCCTCGTTGGACAACAGGATGGCTCTCAGGAAGATGCGAGCTTCCTATCCTGGTGGAACGCTCCTTGACCTCACACTTGACCGACTCCTTAATCAGTTCTAATAATTCCGGATTTGAATACATCCCATTAGGGCGTACATCCACCACGAACCGGCACTCATCGGGGACAACATTATGCTGCGTGCCAGATGATATCATCGTTACTGACATCTTCACCGGCCCAAGATATTCCGAGACCTTGGGGAACTGATATGACCGGAACCAATCGATATCTTTGATAGCCTCATAGATGGCGTTTATTCCCTCATTCCTGGCCGCATGGCCGCTCTTTCCTTTCGCCGAGCAATCCAACACCATCAATCCTTTCTCCGCCACGGCCATATTCATACCCGTAGGCTCACCAATCACCCCGAAAGCGATCTCACCAACCTCAGGGAGAAGAACATCCATGCCTCCCCTGCCGCTGACCTCCTCTTCCGCCGTGGCGGAAAAAACAAGCCTGTAAGGCTGCGTATGAGCCGTAAGATCGTGATAAGCCTCCAACAAGGCGGCAAGAGACCCCCCATCATCGTTGCTTCCGAGTCCGAACAACTTCCCATCCTCGATATCCGGGGAGAAAGGATCCCTGGTGTAGCCATGCGACGGCTTCAC
This sequence comes from Bacteroidales bacterium, assembly GCA_017557535.1. Classification (GTDB taxonomy): domain Bacteria; phylum Bacteroidota; class Bacteroidia; order Bacteroidales; family UBA932; genus Cryptobacteroides. The sequence goes on from JAFYYM010000077.1 coordinate 66,330, forward strand.
CGTGTCGATGTGGGCGTTAAGCAGGATCGTTGGTTTGCCGGAAGGTGCCTCCGACTCCATCCAAAGATTGTTCCCAATCCTGCGAACATCAGAGAAACCGTTGGCTTTCAACCAGTTCTCAAGGTAATCGCAAGCATCCTTTTCCTCCCGGCTGAAGGAAGGAATACGAATCAAGCCTGACAGGAGTCCAATGGTGTCCATCTTAATCGTCAGTCTCAGGGTCTGCCAATATGGTCGTTCCTCCAGCCAGGTTCGAAGGTGATGTGATGACCACCTTCGAGACACCGTCATTGATAGCGTCAAAGGCGTTCTGGAGTTTGGGAATCATACCCTCAGAGATTATCCCGTCAGTAACCATTGGCTCGAAATCTTTCTTGGCCACCGTCTTGATCACGGAAGTGGGGTCAGCAAGGTCCTTGAGAACCCCCGGGATCGATGAGCAAAATGTCAACGTGACGGAGTATTTCTCAGCCAGAGCCCGAGCCACCGAGGAGGCGATCGTGTCGGCGTTGGTGTTCAGCATGGATCCTTCCTTGTCGTGGGTCAATGGAGCCAAGACAGGCACGGCCCCGGCTTCCAGAAGAGAGACCAAAGCCCTGGTATTCACGTATTTCACATCGCCCACATATCCGAAATTAACCAGCTCGACAGGGCGTTTCACGCTCATGATTATGTTCATGTCAGCCCCCGTCATGCCAAGAGCGTTGACTCCAAGCGCTTGTAGGCGGGCGACAATGGTCTTGTTGACCAGGCCGCCATAGACCATGGTGACAACCTTCAGCATCTCCGCGCTGGTGATCCTGCGCCCGTCAATCATCTGGGTCTCGACCCCAAGCTTTCCAGCCATCTCAGTGGCTATCTTACCACCGCCATGGACGAGAATCTTCTTTCCATGGAGACTTGAGAAAGACATTAGGAGGCCAGACAAGGATTTCTCGTCCTCAACGACCGCGCCGCCTACTTTGATTATATTCAGACTTTCCTTAATCATATCAAATCCTCCAACATCCTTTTCATCACCACCTGTGCGGAAACCACCCGGTTAGCGGCTTCCGGAATGACTATGCTCTTCGGCGAATCAATCACCCCATCCGAGACGATCATGTTCCTGCGCACGGGAAGGCAATGCATGAAGTAAGCGTTGTCCGTGACAGCCATGTGACGCTCGTCCACTACCCAGCCCATGTCCTTGCTGAGAATCTTCCCATAATCAGCCGGGTTCGTTACACCAGGGCAGCTCCAGTTCTTCGCATACACGAAATCAGCACCCTCCAGGGCCTTCATCTGGTCATACTCGACTACGGCATCACCGACAAAACGGGGATCCAGCTCATAGCCTTCCGGATGGGTGATCACAAAGTCCACATCGGCGGCGTTCATCCATTCCGCGAAAGAGTTCGGGACAGCCTGAGGAAGAGAGCGGGGATGCGGAGCCCAGGTCATGACAACCTTCGGGCGGGTTTTCGTCTTGTATTCCTCAATGGTGATCAGGTCAGCGAAGGCCTGACAGGGGTGCACAGTCGCCGATTCAAGGCTTATAACCGGCTTCCCCGAATATTCTATGAATTGGGTTAGAATTGATTCCGCATAGTCAAACTCCCGGTCGGTAAGACCGGCGAAAGAGCGCACTCCGATGATGTCGCAGTAGCTGCCTATCACAGGGATAGCTTCCCTAAGATGCTCGCTCTTGTCCCCGTCCATAATGACTCCCAACTGGGTCTCGAGTTTCCAGCTATCAGCGCCAACGTTGAGGACAATAGGATTCATACCGAGATTGAGAGCGGCTTTCTGGCTACTGAGTCGTGTCCTCAGGCTGCTGTTGAAAAAGATCAGGATGATGGTTTTGTCCCGACCGAGCTCCTTCCATGCGAAAGGAGTCGCTTTGACTTGTTTGGCTTCCTGAAGGGCAGACGCCAGGTCGCCTATGTCACTCACATGAAAGAAAGATCTCATAGTGATTCCTCCAATGCTCTAATGAATATGTCAACGTCTTCTTTACTGAGCGTCAGGGGCGCGAGGAGACGAATCATGTTCTTGCCTGACACGCCTGTGAACACACGCTTCTCGAAGAGCAGCTTCCGACGCAACTCCGCTATCGGTCCATCAAACTCAACCCCGATCATCAAGCCCCTGCCCCTAACCTCTTTGATAGCTACACTATTCCCACTCCCGTTAGCTGAAGGTGCCTTCGGCGGCTCGACCGCCTCGCACAGCTCGGCCCCACCGCTCGCTTCGCAAAGCGAAGCTCCGATCCCCCCTCTTAACGTGCCGAGGGTGGCAGTGGTCTCGCCATCCGAAGCACCTTCAGCTAACGAGAAGAGGCGTGATTTGAGGTATTCACCGACCTCATAGGCGTTTTGGACGAGTTTCTCGTCTTTGATGATGTCGGCGACGGCGATGGCGGCGGCCATGGCGAGATGATTACCGCCGAATGTGGTGCCAAGCATTCCTTTGACAGGCACGAACTCAGGAGAGATCAATACACCACCTATCGGGAAGCCGCCCGCCATGCCCTTGGCCATAGTGATCAAGTCAGGACGGATTCCTGTCCATTGGTGGGCGAAATATTTGCCTGTACGCCCGCATCCGCTCTGAACCTCATCAAGAATCAGAGGCACACCAGCCTCTTTTGTAACATCCCTGAGACTCCTCATGAAGTCGTCATCCGGGATGATGATTCCTCCCACCCCCTGGATGCCCTCAATTATGACAGCGGAGATGTCTCCTTTGGAGAGTTCCTCCTTTACCGCCGCGATGTCATTCATCCCGACGAAAGTCACCTCGTGCCAGCTATTAAAAGGAGCCCTTATCTTTGGATTATCGGTCACGGCGACAGCTCCGGAAGTGCGCCCGTGGAAGGCGCCCTTGAAAGCTATGACACGGCGCTCCCCAGTGTGGAAAGAGGCCAGTTTCAATGCGTTCTCATTAGCCTCAGCTCCTGAGTTGCAAAGGAATAAGGAATAATCCGGATAACCTGACAACTCCCCTATCTTCTCCGCCAGTTCCATCTGGAGAGGGTTGCGGACACTGTTGGAATAGAATCCTATTTTGCTTAGCTGGTCCGTTATAGTCTCCACGTAATGAGGGTGGCAGTGGCCTACGGATATGACTGCGTGACCGCCATAGAGATCCAGGTACTCGGTGCCCTTGTCGTCCCATATTCTCGTCCCCTTGGCCCGAACCGGCGTCACGTCAAACAAACTGTATACATCAAATAGTTCCATATCGCTAGAATCTTGTGGCTTTCAGGTGGAGACCGGTGTCCTCAGGGAGGCCGAAAATAAGGTTCATGTTCTGGACAGCCTGACCGGAAGCTCCTTTCACCAGATTATCTATCACACTAATAACGTGCAGTTTCCGTCCGTGCTTCCTCACATTCAGTACACATTTATTGGTGTTCACCACCATTTTCACATCCGGGTTGGAGTCTATCACATGAACAAAAGGTTCATTCTTGTAATAATCCTTGTAAATAGCTACCGCGGTCTCCTCAGGGAGGTCACAGTCGAAATAGACTGACGCGAGTATTCCCCTGGCGAAGTCACCCCTCACCGGAACGAAGTTCATATCCCCGGAATAATGGGGAGCCATAGTCTTGAGAGTCTCGTTAACCTCGCTTAGATGTTGATGGGTGAATGCCTTGTAAACAGACAGGTTATCTGTCCTCCAGCTGAAATGAGTCGTCTCAGAAGGTGCCTGCCCGGCACCGGTCGACCCGGTTATACCGGTCACATGGACCTCAGGCAGCAAGTCAGCCTTTGCCATAGGCAACAACGCAAGTTGGATAGATGTGGCGAAACAGCCGGGATTAGCGATATGCTTAGCCTTAACTATCTTATCCTTAAATGCTTCCGGAAGGCCATAGACAAAATCTCCAGCATCGGCTTTCAGGCGGAAGTCGTTCCCGAGATCGATGATGGCGCCCTTGTAGCTGTCAGGAAGCGCCTCAACAAACGGCTTGGCCTTACCGTGCCCGGAGCATAGGAACAACACATCGGTATTCCCGGTCGAACCAGGAATGATAGAGGTGTCATGCCCGACCAGATCGGGCATCCCCGAGACGAATCTGAGGTTCGTCTCACCTAATAGATCAGCATGAGCCGACCAGACCGGCTCTCCGGCATGGCTTCCGCTTTGCGCGAAGGCTATCTCCACACAAGGATGGTTCACAAGAATCCTGAGAAGCTCACCAGCAGTGTAACCGGCGGCTCCAACGATCCCAACCTTAATCTTTTTATCTGCGGCCATCACAACTCCTTCTCAAGTTTCTCACCCTCGTCCTTATGGGCAGTGTAATAAACCCGGAGCGGCGTGGAGCTCACTTTTATGAATCCCTTGGCATCCTCGCTGGTCCATCCCTTCTGCATCTCGCCATATTCCCCGAACTTGGTCTTCACGAGATCGCAAGGTGAATCCACTCCCACAGTCGAGAATGACCATGGACGCAGCTCCATGGTGACCTTTCCAGTCACATTGCGTTGGCTCTCAGTGAGCATTGCCTCGATGTCCCTCATCACAGGCTCAAGGTACTGGCTCTCGTGGAGGAACATCCCGTACCAGTTAGCTACCTGGTCTTTCCAATACTGCTGCCACTTGCTGAGGGTGAATTTCTCAAGGAACTTGTGGGCAGCTATTATCAGCATCGGGGCGGCGGCTTCGAAGCCGACACGACCCTTGATGCCGATGATAGTGTCACCAACGTGCATATCGCGGCCAATCCCATAAGGGGCGGCGATTGACTCGACCTTCTGGATAGCGGCCACCTTGTCAGTGAATTCCTGTCCATTGACAGAGACTATCTCACCTTTCTCAAACCCAATCTCAATAATCTCGGAACCTTCTTTCTCGACTTGCTTCAAATATGCGCTTTCAGGCAATCCCTGCTTCGAGTCCAAAATCTCGCCCCCGCAAATGGAGGTTCCCCAAAGGCCGACATTGTAGGAATATTTCAACTTCTTGAAATCAGCCTTGAAACCATGCTCATTGAGATAATCAACCTCAAACTGACGGGTCAGGGCCATGTCGCGGGTAAGTGTGATGATCTCTATTCCGGGTGCCATCACCAGGAAGGTCATATCGAAACGCACCTGGTCATTTCCGGCACCGGTTGACCCGTGGGCGATAGCGTCCGCACCAATCTCTTTCGCGTAACGAGCTATGGCCATGGCCTGGAATATCCTCTCGGAAGAGACAGAAATGGGGTAAGTCCCGTTTCTCAAGACATTCCCGAAAATCATGTACTTAAGGCTCTTGTCATAGTATTCCTTCGTCACATCCAAGGTGACATATTCCTTCGCGCCGAGCTCATAAGCGCGCTTCTCATTGTCTTTCAGCTGCTCAGGGCTGAATCCACCGGTATCGGCGCAAGCCGCATAAACCTCATAACCTTTCTCCTTCGTCAGGTACATGACCGTGAACGAGGTGTCCAGACCGCCGCTATAAGCGACAACTACTTTCTTTTTTGCCATATCTGTCAATCGTTTGTTTCTTCTTCCTTATCAAGCTCAGCTATCCTGTCAAGCACATCCTGCGGGATCTTGGCCGGCAAATGCTCCTCCGGGTCAAAGAGCATCCCGGTGCATATACAATACTTCCTGTCAGTCCTCTTAAGCACATCCACATTAATGCACCCCTCGCATCCTTTCCAGAATGACTCGTCGCTGGTGAGCTCGGCAAAGGTCACAGGTTTGTAGCCGAGACGTGTGTTCATCGCCATTACGGCCGCGCCGCTGGTAAGGCTGAATATCTTTGCCTTAGGCCAGCGGGTGCGGGCCAACGTGAAAGTCAAGTCTTTGATTTTCTTGGCGATACCCAGGCCTCTGAACTCGGGACGCACTATGAGACCAGAAGTGGTCACGTAGCTCTTATGCTCCCATGTCTCAATGTAGCTGAAGCCGGCGAAGTCCTCGCCATGAAGAGCTATCACAGCCTTTGCCTCCTCCATCTTCCTGGCAATGTACTCCGGTTTCCTGCGGGCGATTCCAGTCCCCCGCACCTTAGCGGCTTCCTCAATAGATGTCAAAATCTTGTCAACATAGACGAGGTGCTTCTCTGATGCCACCTCAATCGTTATGTCCTCCAATCTCATCTGTATCTCAGTTAATAATACTCTCAATTCAATCTCACCGACTCAAGGCCTGACAATAGTCTACCCAAAGACTTCAGGAGCTCTTCCCTAGACACACCCTCACGGATAGCCAGCATAATGGTATCATCACCCGCTATTGTGCCGGCCACCTCAGGAAGAGAGACCGAATCTATCAAAGCAGCCACCATGTTGGCATGCCCAGGCATGGTCTTGACGACAGCCAGCGAGCCAGTGAACTCAATGCTGGAGACACTCACGAAAGAACTTGGGAACCTCCTGCCTGATGGCCTGGAAGAAACACCGGAAAGACTGTAATAGTACCCTTCTCCATCATGAAGCTTGGTAATGCCAAGATCCCTGATGTCACGTGACAAAGTTGCCTGAGCCACCTGGATGCCATTATTCTCGAGAATCTCGGCAAGTTCTTCCTGACTAGACACTTTCCCTTTCCCGACGACCTCCTTAATGATCTTATGTCTCTCCTGCTTGCTTTTCACAACTAAATAAATATTCATTTACAGCCCAAATATATGAATATTTTTTCAATTAATATTCATGTTTCGTATTTTTTTTCAGTGTTATGTTTTTATACTATTTTTGCTATGGAAATCACGAACCAAATGACAGAAAAAATCATCATCCTTGATTTCGGCTCACAGGTCACACAGTTGATCGGCCGCCGCCTACGTGAGCTTAACGTTTTTTGTGAAATCTACCCGTTCAACAAAGTCCCTGTCTTGGGAGACGATGTGAAAGGAGTTATCCTTTCCGGTAGTCCCTGCTCCGTCAGGGATGCCAATGCACCCCAGATTGATCTCAGTGGGATCAAAGGTCATTTTCCCCTTCTCGGAATATGCTATGGGGCGCAATATCTGGCCCATAAATTCGGAGGCAAGGTTGAAGGCTCGCTCGCGAGGGAATATGGGAGAGCCATGCTAGATATAGTTGATTCAGAATCACTTCTCTTGCGGGGTCTCCCACATCGCTCACAGGTTTGGATGTCGCATGGGGATACCATCTCGGCACTGCCGGAGGGAGCTAAAATCATCGCCTCTACTGAGAGCGTGGAAAACGCCGCCTTCTCATTTGACGGGGAGCCCACTTACGCCGTGCAGTTCCATCCTGAGGTTTTCCACACCACAGAAGGATCAAGGATTCTCGGGAATTTCGCTTTCAGGATCTGCGGATGCAAAGGAGACTGGACATCCGCCTCATTCATCGAGACCACAGTAGCGGCCATTAAGGAGAAGGTCGGGACCGACAAGGTGATTCTTGGTCTTAGCGGTGGCGTGGATTCCACGGTCGCCGGAGTGTTGCTCAACAAGGCCATCGGCCACAACCTCACCTGTATATTCGTAAACAACGGCCTATTAAGGAAAAATGAATATGATGATGTCCTGGCCTCGTACAAGGACATGAATCTCAACGTCATTGGAGTTGATGCCTCGAAGGATTTCCTGCGGGAACTTGCCGGGGTGACAGAGCCGGAGGCCAAGAGGAAGATAATAGGCCGCCTGTTCGTCGAGACTTTCGACAAATACGCCCGAAAGATCGAGGGTGCCCGCTGGCTAGCCCAGGGCACGATCTATCCGGACGTGATTGAGTCCGCCGGAATCGAGGGAATCGCCTCCAAGATCAAGTCGCACCACAACGTTGGCGGGCTTCCTGAAAAGATGAATCTCAAGGTCTTGGAGCCGCTCAGGATGCTCTTTAAAGACGAGGTCAGACGAGTCGGCCGGGCTCTCGGCATCAAGGAGGAACTGGTGGGAAGGCATCCTTTCCCTGGACCATCACTCGCAGTACGCATAGTTGGAGACATAACCAAAGAGAAACTGGATGTTCTCCGGGAAGCGGATGACATATTCATTAAAGGTCTCCGGAACTATGACTGCACCTCCTTGCATCTCCCTTCAGCTTCTGATCCGAGGGTTGAGGCCACTAACCTCTACGATGCCATCTGGCAGGCCGGAGTGATCCTTCTCCCCGTCAAGAGCGTAGGTGTTATGGGAGACGAGAGAACATACGAGAATCCTGTGGCGTTGCGGGCCATGGTCTCGACAGACGCCATGACAGCGGATTGGTTCCGTTTCCCGTACGACTTCCTCGCCCAAGTCAGCAATGACATCATCAATAAGGTCAAGGGAGTCAACCGGGTGGTTTATGACATCTCGTCAAAACCTCCGGCAACTATCGAATGGGAATAAAACCAGCTGGATAAAACCTATTTCAGGAAGCGGTCGGCGAAACTGACGTACTGCTCCCAATCGTAAAGGCGGACATTATGCTCGCCCCGGCGGATATGGTGTCCCATCCTTCCGACCACAACAGGATGCTCGATCTCAGGAACTGTTCTGTCAGTGATGCCATCGTAACCGAACAATTTATACACGGAGGCTGCTCCTACCAGGCTGTAATACTCCCCTACAGGATCAGCCCAGGCATCTTCGCTGGCGCTGGCCACATAGACAGGCCTGGGAGCGATCATGGCTACCAACTCATGCTGATCCCAAGGCATCTTTTCTTCCCTCCCGCCATAAGCGGCATAATTGCCGCAGAACCAATGCGGGAAATTCCTGTTGATAACCTCGACTGTCTCACCAGATTTCCTTCTGGCTATAGCAGCTCCGGAACAACCTGAGTCATTGGAGATTACCAATGCGAATCTCTGGTCGGTCGCACCAGCCCACAAAGCGGTTTTACCAAGCCTTGAATGGCCAATGACGGCAACCTTCTTTGAATTTATCTCTTTCTGTGTCTCGAGGAAGTCAAGGCACCTGGATAGGCCCCACGCCCAAGCTGAAATCGTTCCCCATGACTCGCCATTCCTAGGCTTATCTCCATCCATCAATTGGTGAACCCCGTTATGGAAACCGTCATGGAAGTCAGGATCGACGTCGTTGTAGCAGAAGGTTGCCACGGCATAACCATGTTTAAGAATATATTCATATTCCCAGCGGTGACCGTTCGTATTTCTCGGTTCGACCTTGTAGCCCGGGGCGAACGTCGCCAGCTTCTCGGGAGTAGGCATAAGGACCGCTGGATCGGTGGTTGTGGCGTGATTACCTTTGAAATTAGCCCCCAGGAAGGCCGGGACGGGGCCTTTACGATCATTGGGAATATACATGAGAAGAACCAGGTAGTACTTCTCATCCTTGTCGAAGCTGATTTTCACCTGCTTCCTGGTCGCGAGGCCGCCGAAAGCATCATGGCTTTCCTCAAGAGTCTCGAAATGGAGATCAGGAGCCTGACCCGGTTCCCTGCCGAACATCTGTGAGCGCAACATCTCCATGAGTTCCGGCCGGCGCTCTTTCACCCATTGGTGTTTATTCTTCACTATTCGTCCGTCCTCCATCTTGAGAGGATCCGGAAGCTCGTAAGGATTAACGGGTTGGGCATTCCCACGTAAAAACATCAAAGACATGGCAGCGACAGCCACAAGTATTATAAAAACTCTCATATCGGTTGATTATTAGTCTACCAAATATAGTCATTATTTCTTTCAAGCGGCTGTCATATCCTAAGTGCCTATCGCCTACAACGAGAAGCGTACAACCCCCATTACACGATGGTTCGTAACCCAATGGAGATTCTCCCTTGGTATGGCGTAATTATCCAATTGATTGTTAGTTCCGTACTCAACAGAAGAGTAGTTATACTCCACGGCCACTGTCAGTTTACCTGCGTTATATGCCAGAGTGGGAGTCGCGCGGATCATCTGCGAGATACCTTTGTCTCCGAATGAGGAGTAATAGATGTCCGAGTCTCGGCAGTATCCGTTAGCGTCAATTGAAAGATTGTGGGCAGTACCCAAAGTCCTCATGTATCCCCCCATGCACATGAACTGCAGGGTCCTTCCGACGGAGAAAGACAGGAAGGAAACAGTGGATCGAAGAGGTGTGTATTTATATTCATAGATGTCACGCCAATCGTACAAGGCGTAACCACCCATCAAACGGAGATGGTCACCGCCCTGGGCGAAGACTGACTTGGCGTTTATCTTGAATATTCCTTTCTCAAATTGGAGATAAACGAATGGGCTTAGCATGTAGAGCCTGTCCTTAACCTTCGTGCCTATGTCGTACCAATCCTGTATGACGTAATTCCTGGTCGTGGTGCGCCATCTCGGTCTCAAGGCCAGGAAATCTGTACCAGCCTTCGCGGTGAAATGCTTTCCTGTGAATGCGAGACCGCCATACAACTCGGGGATCAGGCCATATTTGACATAATTCTCCGACTCCCCCTGGGGACCTGTCGGCACAAACTGCATAGGGTACAGGGCGCCAACCGTGTAATGGAATTTGCCAGCGAAGGCGTAATCCAACATAAGCTGGGGACTCCAATTGAAAGGCGTGAACGGAGCACCGGTCTCTACATTAACGCAATACGGCAGGTCAGCCGCCATAGGATGCCAACTTTGGCCGACCCTGAAAGAGAGCTTGCTCTCCATGTAGCCGAGCTTGTCCCAATGAATGTCCACGAAAGCATGGCGTAGCCTCAAAGACGCCGTGGAGCCATTCATCAAGTAGAAATCCGTCTCAATCTTCCCGTCCACATTCATGGAGCCATATTGATACCCTGTCACATTGACTCCAAGCCTGGTAGCGAGAGCGTAGGATTTCAGCGAGAAGTTCTCATAGATGTCCTGCCCCTGGAAATTGTACTTATAGTCCAGAGGGCGGAAATAAAACATATCCTCCGAACCGGCCTTCGAATCCCTTGTGTCGAAAATGGCGGCGGTACGGAAGAAGCCGTAAGGCGTGAACTTATTCTTAGTCTCCCGCATCCTGCTCTGGGCTGAACTGTCGACAGCCCAGAAGCAAGCGGAGATGATTATATACACAACTATAAACTTTTTCATAATAATGGGGGTTCCTAATATATAAATCCCGGATTCAGATAATCTTGCATTAAGTGAGGGAAAAAGTTTATACTGTGTATTGCTAAATAAGGGTCAATTAGAACCTGATATATGTCTGGAACCAGAGATCGTTGTAATCGGCTTTCGCTCCGAGGGCGGCAAGATTCTGGTCAACATGGTGACGGAACTCAAGCTGGAAGTTGAGATTCTTGTGGAGACGGAAGTTCGCGCAAGCGGAATACATATCGTGGCTTGTGCTGGAAGTCGCCGCGCTACGGAATTCATCCCACTTGAGATAAACCTTCAGCCAGTCCTGGATAGGCACTCCGGCTGTCACATAGAAAGCGTCAGCTCCACCGACCTGCTCCTTCTCACCAGCGATAGCGGTGGCATACTCAGCACGGACCGTCCAGTTATCACGATTGAAATCAAGACCTGTGCTTATACGCTCGCGCTTTAGGCTGACACCGGAACCATTGATCCAGTTACCCTTCCAACCGAAGACACCGACTTTCAAGCCTTTGATCGGCTGGAACTGAACCGTACCGATCACATCTTTCTTCTTGTCGGCATCCGAGAGGTTGATACCCTGACCATTGTAAACACCGAGCTGGTAGTGGACAAGATTATGGTTGTCACCACCGATAGGCAGGAAATCACCCTGAACCTGAATACCGAGGTCACGTCCGCCCATATTGGCTTCTCCCAAGCGGTCACCCATACCCGCCATCTTCTGGACAAGGAATGAGAAATCACCAACACCCACATCCCAAGGATTCATAGGATTCTCGAAGGTGAAAGCCCTCTTGAACTGTCCCATCTTAACGGAGAAAGCGGTATACTTGGCCCACTCAACATAAAAGTCTTTCACGTGGGGAGTTCCACTCGCTGCCTGGAACTGGATACGATATTTGAAATCATTGAAAATGGAGCCGTCAACATAGAGCCTGATCAGCCTGCAGCCAAATCCGGGACCACCATTGGCACCGTCCTTATCAGTGTACTTGTAAGAGCCGATAATGTATCCGCCAAACTTGGGCAAGCTCTGGAAACCGGTCTGTTTATAGCCGTATTCGGGTTGTTCCGCATTCTGAGCGAAAGCGCTGAAGCAGAAGAGGATAGCCGTAGCTACTGACAAAAACTTATTCATAATAATAGGGTTAAATAATAATAATCAAGAGGATTAAATCGCTATGCGAAAGGGAATATTTTGGTAAGCCAGAAATATCCGATGACAAATCCGACGACTCCGATGATCAAGCCCACCTTAGCCATATCCTTTGTCTCCACAAGTCCTGTAGAGGCAGCGATGGCGTTCGGAGGGGTGGAAATCGGGAAGCACATCGCTATCGAGGCGCACACAGCTATGAAAGAAATCATGGCCTTAGTGCCACCGAGAGCGAGGAACTGGGCATTATTGGCAGCTGCGGGATCAGCCATACCCAGGGCTATGACAATCAGTATAGGTATCAGCAATGCGGCTGTAGCGGAGTTACTGATGAAATTTGACAAGAAGTAGCAAACTATTCCAGCGACGATGAGAACAAGCACAACCGGCATTGTACCGAAAGGAATGGATTCGATAAGTACCTTCGCCAAACCTGTCTCCTGCAGGCAGGTTCCAAGAGCGAAACCTCCTGCCACCAACCAGAGAACGCTCCAATTAATCTCCTTGATGTCCTCCTTGGTGAATATTCCTGTGCAAGTGAGCACTGCGAGAGGAATAAGAGCCACAACATTGGAATTGATCTTGGTGATCTGCTCAGTAGCCCAAAGTATGATGGTACCGATGAACGTGATCCAGACAATATAGTATTTCCAATCTTTCTCCTTATTGTTCTTGGGGATCGCCAGCTTCACTTCTTTGCTCTTGAATGGGAAGAAAACCTGAAGCAGAATCCATGCGAAGATGATCATGATTATCACGAAAGGGATCATCCTGCCCATCCACTCTACGAAAGAGACTTCAGCTCCGGCCTCAGCAAGGAACTTGACAGCGGTAGCGTTCGGAGGGGTGCCGATAGGAGTACCTATACCACCGATATTGGCTGCGACTGGGATAGCCAAAGCCAAGCCCACCTTTCCCTTGTCGTCCTTCGGCAAGACCGAGAGGACAGGGGCGAGGAAAGCGAGCATCATGGCCGCGGTCGCGGTATTGCTCATGAACATGGAGAATATGGAGATGACAATCAAGAATCCCAACAAGACCATCTTTGGATTTGTTCCGAAGGGGGCGAGCAGGAATCTGGCCAGAGTCACATCAAGCCCATATTTCTCTGCCATGATAGCGAGCACGAAACCGCCCAGGAACAGCATGACTACAGGATCGGCGAAAGCCGCCATAATGTTCTTGTAGTTCACCAACTGACCGGCTTCAGGAGTGCTGAAGAACCCGATTCCCTTATTGGATACCGTCAGAAGGGCTATCACAATCAGCAGAACGGATGTCGTCCAGTTGGGGATGATCTCAAACATCCACATCAGGGCGGCAAAAGCGAACAGGGCAATCACACGCTGCTGGCTGAGAGTCAACGCGTCGATGCCATAGAAAGAAGTGGGCACACACCACAAGAAGAGTGTGACAAGGAGGACAATGGGAAGAAGAACGCAATACTTGATATTGAGTTTCTTCTTCCCAGCTGTTTCAATTATGGGTTCAGCCATTTCAAATAATATTATTTCTCAAATTATCATCTTGTATAGAACTTGCAAATATAATCATTAATAAATTAAAAACAGGCAAATCGGTTACCCGATTCGCCTGTTTCAATACCAGGTTATCAAGACTAGATCACACCCTGCTCGAGCATAGCCTCGGCGACTTTCATGAAGCCGGCTATATTCGCTCCCTTGACATAATCGACTGTGCCGTCGGGGCGGGTTCCATATTTAACGCACTGCTCGTGAATACTCTGCATGATCCAGTGGAGCTTGTCATCAACCTCCTGTGCGGACCAGCTGATATGGGCGGCGTTCTGAGTCATCTCAAGACCAGAGGTGGCGACTCCACCAGCGTTGACGGCCTTTCCAGGGGCGAAGAGAATACCGTTGTTCTGGAAGAAATGGATGGCGCCAGGCTGGCATCCCATGTTGGACACCTCGCAGCAGCACCAGCAACCATTGGCGACAAGCTCCTTAGCGTCGTCCTCGCTCAGCTCATTCTGGAAGGCGCAAGGAAGGGCGATGTCAACAGGAATGCTCCAAGCCTTCTTGCCAGCGGTGAAGAAAGCCTTTCCAGGGAACTTAGTGGCCATGTCCTCAACCATGTTGCGGTTGGAGGCGCGCATATCAAGCATGTAGTCAATCATCTCGGGAGTAATGCCCTCAGGAATATGGCAGACACCATCGGGACCAGAGATGGCGACAACCTTGGCGCCAAGCTCACGAGCCTTCGTGGCGGCACCCCAAGCCACATTACCAAAACCGGACAGGGCAACCTTCTTGCCGACTATGTCCTTGCCAGCCTTCTCGAGGAGATGCTGTGTGAAATACAAAGCGCCGAAACCAGTCGCCTCAGGACGGAGGATGGAGCCACCCCATGTGGCACCCTTACCTGTGAGGACACCTGTGTGGTACTCACGGGCGAGCTTCTGATACATTCCGTTCAAGAAACCGATCTCACGGCCACCGACACCCACATCACCGGCAGGGATATCCTGATCGGGACCGATGCAGCGCCAGAGCTCAAGCATGAAAGCCTGGCAGAAACGCATGATCTCGGCATTGGACTTCCCCACGGGGTCAAAATCAGAGCCACCCTTGGCGCCGCCCATAGGAAGAGTGGTGAGGGCGTTCTTGAAGGTCTGCTCAAAACCGAGGAACTTAAGCATAGAAGGAGTGACAGCCTTGTGGAAACGGAGACCTCCCTTGTAGGGGCCGATAGCGCTGTTAAACTGGACGCGGTATCCGAGGTTGGTCTGGACCTCGCCATTATCATCAATCCAAGTCACCCTGAAAGTGAAAATACGATCAGGTTCCACAAGTCTCTCGACTATCTTAGCCTTCTCGAACTCAGGATGCTGGTTGTAAACTTCCTCTATAGACTCAAGAACCTCCTGCACCGCCTGGAGATATTCTTTCTCTGTAGGGTACTTGGCCTGGAGACGGGCCATGATTTCTGTGGTTTTCATGATTAATTATTACAATAATTAAAATATCAAGCTGATGTGGTTGCAAATGTAAAGAATTATGGAGAAAAACGCAATAATTATAAATAAAAAGACAGGCTGATAGCCTGTCTTTAAATCAAGTATGTCGATCACCTCTACTGCTGTTGAGCCTGAAGCTCAGCCTGCAGTGTCTCAAGAGTCCTGCCGGCAGGGATTTTCAACTCTTTCCTGGCGTCCGGAGTCAGATCCTTGCACTGTGACTTATCAACATAGAGATACTGGCTGGACTCGAAAACCATGGTATAGCCCCCCGCCTTAGCCAGCTTCTCGACAGTCTCCAAAGCCTTCTTCTGGATAGGCTCCATGAGCTGCTGATTCTGCTGCTGAAGCTCCATCTGGATGGACTGCTGGAACTCCTGGATCCTGTTCTGGATCTCACCAAGCTCCTTCTCCTTGCTCTCTTTTATAGCGGGAGTCCAAGTGGCCTGCTTCTGCTGATACTCGGAGAACTTGGCGTTAGCCTCGTCAACCATGCTCTGATAAGTGTCGCTAGCCTCTTTCTGGGCCGCCTGCATCTGAGTCCTGGCCGCATCTGCCTCGGGCATGAGCATAACAAGCTCATTGAAATCGACATAGGCGAACTTCACCTGGGCCGTTGCCGTGAAGGTGAGAAATGCCATAGCGGCAAACAAAAAGATCTTTTTCATATCAAATTCTAATTTATCAGTTTGCTGAATAATGGTTTTGCAAAGATTGTGCAAATTTAAAAATAAAAATGAATATTATCAGAACTGTTGTCCTATCATGAAGTGGAACTGGCTCCTGTCACTCTTGGTCGGATTGTCGAATCCGTAACCCCAATCGACTCCCAGAAGACCGATCATCGGGAGGAATACCCTTACACCGACTCCAGCGGATCTCTTGATCTGGAAAGGATTGAAATTCTTTATATCAGACCAGCAATTACCTCCCTCGAGGAACAGCAAAGCGAATATTGTTGACTGAGGTTGGAGGATCACGGGATAACGGGCCTCAACCGTGAATTTATCATACACATTTCCGGCATAATAGCCATTGGTGTTGTATGGAGTGGCCTCCCAAGGGGTCAGGGAGTAGTTCTCATATCCCCTCAAAGGAATGATATCCGAGCCGTAGGTGTCATATCCTGACATTCCGTCTCCTCCGACACGGAAACCCTCGAACGGTGAATAACCCCATTTGCGGTTGTAGTAGCCAAGGTATCCGAACTGGGCCCTACCCATGAATACAAGGTCTCCGATGATTTTAGTATAGGTCTCGGCGCTTAACTTCCACTTATGGTACTCAATCCATTTGTACCTGTCAGCTGATGACCACGTGTCATAATTGATATCCTTGTAACTGGCGACCACGGTCGGATTGCCTGAGGCGTCGAGATTGCCTAAGTCTTTCTTCCTGAATAAGGAATAAGGAGGCGTGATCTGGAGGCTGGCGGAGAACACCGAACCCCTTCTCGGATAGATCTGCTGATCCGTTGAAGTCCTGGACAGGTTGGCCGTGTAGCTCAAGTTGTGAGACGTTCCATCATTGAACATGAAGTAGCCGTTGATCCAGTTCTTCAAATCATACACCTGCCAGCTCAATCCATTGTAGAGCACGAAATAGTCATCAGGCCACTTCAACCTGGTACCGATACCGGCTGAGAAACCGTAGATCTGCATGACCTTGTCGTTACTGAGCCATCCGATGGCGAGATAAGAGTCGGTCTGACGAGTATAGTACGCCTGAAGATTCAAGGACGTCGGTTTCTTCTGGGTCAACCAAGGCTCCGTGAAGCTGAAAATGAGTGACGTGTAATATGTTCCGTTGGTCTGGAACCTGAGCGAGAGGTTCTGCGCGTCACCCAGAGGAACAGGACGCCAAGCATTCTTGTCGAACATCCTCCTTGTGGAGAAGTTATTGAAACTCACACCGACAGTGGCGACGAAGGTGTTCATTCCCCATCCTCCTGAGAGCTCCAGCTGGCTGGAAGGTTTCTCAGTGACATTATAGACCAAGTCCACAGTGTTGTTAAGCTGGTTAGGCACCATCGACCATCCATCCTGGCTCGATATGGCCTCAGGATCGAACTGACCAAGCGAGGCGATCTCCCTGATGGACCTCTCGAAGTTGGTCTGGCTGAAAAGATATCCCGGCTTGGTGTATATCTGCCTTCGGACAACCTTTTCACTCGTCAGGTCATTACCGTTTATGATAATGTTGTTCAGAGTAGCCTGTTTTCCTTCCGTCACCCTCATCTCCACATCCACAGAATCTCCATCGATGTTAAGTTCCACGGGTGTGACCTCGAAGAAAAGATAACCCTCGTCACGGTAAAGCTTGGAAACATCATAATCTGTCTGTTTCCCGCCTCCATGAAGCCTTTTCTCCATCGTTACCATGTCGTAAGCGTCTCCCTTTTTGATCTGGAGAATCGAGTTCAGCTGATCGGCGGAATGAACGGAATTACCGGTCCAAGTGACGTTCCTGAAATAATACTTCTTTCCTTGGTCGAACTTGAAATCGATGCCAAGGCGATCAGGCTCGACATAGTAGATGGAATCCTTGAGAATACGGGCATCCCTGAAACCAGCCTCATTGAACTTACTGATCAGGTTCTGCTTGTCCTTGGGGTATTCCTTCTCATTGAACTTCTTACTGCTGAAGAAGTTATACAATTTCTTCGCCTTCGTCTTCTTCATCGACCTCGCGAGCTTGAAGTCTGAGACTCCTTCATTACCCTCGAAATTGATGTCCCGGATCCTGATCTTATCTCCTTTGTTGACGGCGAAATTGACCCTGATGGCGTTCTTGATGATTGTGTCCTTCTGTGTCTGGACATCAACATCGCAATTCAGGAATCCCTTTTCAGCGTAATACCTTTTTATGATGCCTACGGAAGTAGTGGCCACATAATCAGAGAATTCTCCACCTCTGCGGAGATGAAGCCGATCCTCGAGGTCTTTCTGCTCAGACTTGCGCACCCCGGAATAGAGCCACCTTGAGACTCTGGGCCTTTCCTTGATGACAATCTTGAACCAGGCGGAATCACCAGCAGCATTAATCCTGTCAATCTCAAGGGATACATCCTCGAAATACCTCTGAGCCCAAAGCCTGGTGATGACAGAGGACATCTCGTCACTGGGCACCGTGACCTTCATGCCTTTCTGAAGACCAGTCAGTGATATTATCTGCTGATCTCCGAAATGGGTGTTGCCTTCTACCGAGACTCCACCGATTATATAACTTTGGGGATGATCATAATCAACCTCCACAGGCACTGAGCCACCTTCCGGCTCTTGCGCGAAGACACCCGCACATAAGAACGAGAAGATAAGAACAGAAAAGAGACGATATGGTTTCATCAAAACTGGATTCATATAAACAAGTTCGCGAATATACGGCGATTATTTGACTTTTCCATATCTACGGTCTCTCTTTGAGTACTCTTCCAACGCTGAACGGAAATCATCTTTCCGGAAATCAGGCCAGAGGGTGTCAACAAATAGCAACTCGGAATATGCGGCCTGCCAAAGCAGATAGTTGCTTATCCGGCTCTCACCGGAAGTGCGTATGATAAGGTCCGGATCAGGAATGCCAGCCGTAACCAACCTGGAGGCGAATTCCGAGGAATCGACCTTTTCAAGGCCCGCGGGATCAGAAATATAATCGGATGCCAGTTTCTTCGCGGCCTGAAGGATATCCCACTTGCCGCTGTAACTGAGGAAGATGATCAAATCAAGAACCGGATCCTCGCCCGAAGCCGGAATGGTGTATGCTTCCGCATCGTGGATCGCACTCACCAAAGATGGTTCCAGTCGGCTTAAATCACCAAGGACCCTGAAACGTACATGCTGCTTTCTCAAAGAGTCCATCTCGTCAGCTATCGCCTTGAACATCAAGCCCATGAGGGTATTGACCTCGTCTGTGGGACGTCCCCAATTCTCCTCAGAGAAAGCGAATAGGGACAGGTATCGGACACCGTTCTCCACGGCAGCCTCGACACTGGCGCGGACGCTCTCCACACCATTTGAGTGACCGAACACCCTTTCCTTGCCCCTGAGCTTGGCCCATCTGCCATTCCCATCCATTATAATGGAGACATGGGTAGGGACCTTCAATTGTTTGTTTTCTTTAAATTCCTCCATTTCTGATGTCTTCTCCCCAGAACAACTTCGTCGTCAGGGCCTTTATGAAACTTGATTTCTCAAGCCTCACCCTTTTCAGCGAAAACTGTGCCACCTTTACCTCCAGTCTCGCATCCGAAGAGAGACGGACGTTCCTGTTATCCATTGACATCGCGACAATCTTGTCCCTTGATCTCATAGAAATGGACACCACGGTGGAATCCGGAACAACGAGCGGGCGGACATTCAAGTTATGTGGAGCGATCGGAGCTATTATTATCACCTTTGATTCCGGAACACAGATAGGGCCACCGACACTGAGGGAATATGCCGTCGACCCGGAACTGGTCGACACGAGCAAGCCGTCGGCCCAATAAGTAGGCAATGGGTTACCGTCCAAGCGGACATCGACTCCAAGAATAGACGCTCCACCGCGCAGGACGGATATCTCGTTTAAAGTATACGGCCAAAAAGAGGAATCCGCATCCACCATGTCGCCTTCAACCTTGGTTTGGAGCAACGCCCTGTCCTCAAGAGAGTAAGAACCGGTCATAAGAGCCTCGCACGCCTCTTCTGGGCTGTATTCGGACAAGAAGCCCAAACGCCCCATATTGACCCCCAGCACAGGGATGCCTGATGAGCCCACGCGCTTCGAGGCGGAAAGGAAAGTACCATCACCTCCCACGCTCAGAACCATGTCTGTTCCAAGGACTATATCCTGAGCGGAACGGACACGGTACAGTTCGAAAGCGCCTGAAGCCAAACGCTCCGACATGGCCTTGAATCTAGGGCTGGCCAATGCGGAGTCATCCCTGGAGTAAACCGCTATCTTCATCATTAACCTTATAAGTAGTTCAAAATTCAAAATTAACACATTTCTGATAAAATCTGAACATAAATCATTACTTTCGCGGTATGACGAACTTAAGTGTCAATATCAACAAGATAGCCACCATCCGCAATGCGCGGGGTGGCAACATGCCTGATGTCGAGAAGGCTGCGAGGGATTGCGAAGCCTTTGGAGCAGAGGGTATTACCGTACACCCAAGACCAGACGAGAGACACATCAGATATTCAGATGTAAGGGCAATACGCCCCGGAGTCAAGACCGAGTTCAACATTGAGGGCAATCCGATCCCGAGCTTCGTGGATCTCGTGCTGGAGGTCGTTCCCGACCAGGTGACCCTGGTACCTGACGCCCACGATGCGATCACGTCCAATCAAGGATGGGACACTATCGCCAACAGGGAGTTTCTGACACGAATCTGCAAGGTTTTCAAAGATAAAGGAATACGTGTCTCCATATTCATTGATCCGGATCCCGCGATGGCCGTGGGGGCAAAAGAGTGCGGATGTGACCGTGTGGAGCTGTACACAGCCTCCTATGCCGAGCGGTTTCCCGTCAACCCGGAAGAAGCGGTCAAGCCATACCTGGAGACAGCCATCAAGGTTAGGGAGTTGGGACTCGGGCTGAACGCCGGACACGACCTGAACCTTGATAACCTCGGATATTTCATCAAGACCATTCCCTGGACAGACGAAGTCTCTATAGGCCATGCGATCATCTGCGACGCTCTTTACATGGGGCTGGAGAGAACAATCAAGGCTTATCTTGCGGAGATTAAGAAATTTTAACTAAATTTGTAGTCTGGAATATTATTAAATACAAAATAAGATGAAACAAACACCACTGATCCTAAGCATCATAGCCCTCGTGGCTGTTGCTGCTCTCGGCATTATCCAGCTGACCTCTGACGGCAGCGGAAAGAAGAAAGCCTCGACAGATGAGGCTGTAGAAACCACCGCCAAGGAAGGCGCCATCGTTTGGTATGACCTCGACAGGGTCATAAACGAATACGATATGGCGAATGACCTTCGTTCCGTCGTGGAGACCAAGATGCAGAGCATCCAGGAGGAAATCAACCGCAGGGGCAACAAGCTCCAGAGCGACGCCAACAAGTTCCAGTCTGACCTCAACAAGGGCCTCCTTGTCCGTTCGGTCGCCGAGCAGAGGAGCCAGAAGCTCCAGGAGCAGCAGAACAGCTTCAACAACTACGCAGCCCAGAAGGAGCAGGAAATGGCTGAGGAGCAGCAGGTTATGATGAATCAGATCGCTGACGCGATCAAGACTTTCATTGACAAGTTCAACGAGGAGCATAAATATGCCATGATCATCTCCACCCAGGGAAGTGTCCTTCCCACCCCGGTGGCTTGTGGTGATCCTGACCTCGATATCACCGACGCCCTTCTCGAAGGACTGAACAGCGAGTACGTCAAGAACAAGGGCAAGGGAGAAGAAACCACCAAGTCCGAATAATTTGAGGATCGCGCTTCTATCGTGCTTCTACCCTTTCAGGGGAGGGATTTCCCAGTTCAACGCGAGCCTGTACTTGGAGCTGGGGAAGGAACACACGGTCAAAGCGTTCAATTTCAAGAGGCAATACCCTGATTTCCTCTTTCCTGGAAAGACACAATACGTCACAAAGGATGATGATGCCGTACCCATCGAGAGCGAGTCTCTGTTGGATACGGCTAATCCTTTCTCTTACGTCAAGACATACAAGGCAATCCGTGACTGGAACCCGGACATGGTCATCATCAGTTACTGGATGTCTTGGTTCGCGCCTTCGCTGGGGTGGATAGCCAGAAGGCTCAAGAAGCGTTGCAAGGTCATATCGATCCTTCACAACGTTATTCCTCACGAGCCACGGTTTTTCGACTCTCCGCTGACCAAGTATTTCCTCTCTGGTTGCTCCGGGAATATCACATTATGCCAAGAGGTATCGGACGATCTGACGGCAATCTCCCCTAAAGCGCTGAAAACCACATTGTTCCATCCAGTGTACGCCCATTTCGGAGAGAGGGTGCCTAGGAAGCAGGCGGAGGAAATGCTCGGTTTGGAGCCAGGAAAGAATAATCTGCTGTTTTTCGGTCTCATCCGGGAATACAAGGGGCTTGACATCCTTTTGGAGGCGTTCGGAGAGTTGGACGATTCCTATACTTTGATAGTCGCCGGAGAACCTTACGGCTCTTTTGTCAAGTACGAGGAGATCATCAACGCATCCCCGGCCAAGGACCGGATCAAGCTTTTCACAAACTACATCAAAGACTCTGAGGTCAAGTATTACTTTTCCGCCGCTGACCTCGCCGTATTGCCTTACAGATCCGCCACGCAAAGCGGCATCAGCGCCATCTCCTGGCATTTCGAGGTGCCCATGGTGGTCACGGATGTCGGCGGCTTGAGGCAATCCATCGGAGATAGCGGTACCGGTTTGGTTGCAGACAGGCCTGAGCCCAAGCTCATCGCGGAGGAGATCCGGCGTTTCTTCGCCGATGAAAACCTCCGTGTCCTATGCGTTAATTCCATCAAGGCTGAGAAAGAACGGTTGTCTTGGAAGGCTTTCGCCAAGAGGCTGATCGATTTCACCGATAACCTATACAAGCACCAATGAACATGAAGCATATATTCCCCATAGCGGTAGCCTTTATGCTGGCGGCGTTTTCCCCTTCGTGGATATCAGCGCAAGAATATGTGGCACCCAAGGTGACCATATCCAAGGAGAAAGTCCGCTCCGGAGGCAAGGTGTTTTACTCCCATGTCGTTCAGGAGCGCCAGACCATCTATTCCATCAGCAAGGCCTATGGAGTCACTATGGAAGAGATTTACGAAGCCAATCCAGCCTTGAAACTTGAGACTGAGGGCCTGAAAAAGGACCAGATTCTCTTGATCCCATACAAAGCAGATATTCAAGAGACCGCGGAACCCGAGGTTAAGACAGTGGTTAAACCCGAGCCAGAGACCACCGTCCAGGAGAAACCCCAAGAGCCCGCCCAGGAGGTGAACGGGGAATACTTCATTCATAGAGTCAAGTGGTATGAGGACTTGGATGCCATCGCCAAGAAATACAAGGTGTCCAAGGAATCTATCAAGAACATCAACAGGATGACGTCCGACAAGGTCAAGCGCAGACAAGATCTCAAGATCCCCCGCGACCCGGCTATGTGGGAAGGCAGGACTGTGACCGAAGAACCCACCTATAACGAGCCAGAAGTGATTAGCCCTGAGGTGGATACGGACACCACGGATGTCGATGGAAAGGAGGGGAAGGATAACATCTTCGACGACCTCTTCGTCAGGGAAGGTCACCATGACGTCAGCATCACGATGCTTTTACCTTTCTCCGCCACCAAGTCCGGAGACAGGACCTCTTTCATGGACTTCTATTGCGGAGCACTGATGGCCTCGCGAGTTCTTGGAACCGATGGCGTCAATCTCGACATCCACACCTTCGATGTCGGAGGAGGGAACATGCCTGTGACCCAGCAGAGGTTGGCCTCAAGCGATTTCGCTATTGGTCCAGTGTCCAAATCAGACTTAAGGAAGGCTGCTGGAATCAATGATGGCGCCACTTGGATCGTATCTCCGCTTGACATGCAGGCTGAGGCACTGACCGACTCCCTTGACAGGATAATCCAGGCTCCCACACCGACGCGCATTCAGGTTAAGGACATGGTGGATTGGATAAAGTCTGACATGAGACATGGGGACAGGGTGATTGTCGTGACTCCGGCAACACCAGAGTCCGAATACCTCGACATGGTTCAGAGCGAGATGGCCGAGACTGGATTGCCTCATATCACAACCACGTTGGGGTCCATGCGCTCCCAGATGGTCTCCGGGGGCGTCAACAGGATTGTGCTGGCTTGTGAGTATACGGAGAGAAGCACCGTCTTCCTGATCGAGGCTTTGAGGAACCTCTACATGTATTCCGGCAAAAGCAACGAGATTGTGCTATACAGCACTTCAAAGATAAGGACATATGACCAGATCGAGGTAGAGCAACTCCACAAGGTCAATCTTCACACCAGCGTCACCTACGCCGTGGATTACGACTCAAAGGAGGTCAAAGACTTCCTACTCCAATACAGGGCGCTATACAATACGGAGCCAAGCCGATCCGCTTATTCTGGATATGACCTCATGAAGTACTTCGTCACGCTGTCCCACAAATATGGGAAACGGTGGCCAAGAGCTCTTGATAAGGTTGATTATAAAGGACTTCAATCGGACTTCAAATTAGTCAAGACCGACTCTGGCAGTTACGTCAACAACGCTGTCAGAAGGGTTGTCTATAATCCCGACTATTCAGTCAGCATAGTCAGATAAAAGAGATTTCGCGTTTTCCACGGCCGCTGAGGTAACGTGGCTCCCTGACAGCATTCTGGCTATTTCCATAACCCTGTCCTCCCCTTCTATAGGGTGGATAGAGGTCATTGCCTCGTCGCCAGAGAACGATTTCTCCACAAGATAATGCACATCACCTTTAGCGGCGACTTGAGGCAGGTGGGTGATGGCGAATACCTGCATGTCACGGCCCATAGAGCAAATCATCTGTCCCATCTTGTCAGCGACACTACCCGAAACCCCTGAGTCAATCTCGTCAAATATGAGGGTAGGCATGCTTACAAACCGTGCCATCAACGCCTTAAGGCTAAGCATAAGCCTGGACAACTCGCCACCGGAAGCGCACTTTGAGACATCCACAGGGTTGCCTCCCGAGGCAGAGAACAAGAAACGGACGCTGTCAGAACCATAGGGACCGGGGACTGATTCCTCCAATTCAACCTCAAATACAGACCTTTCAAGTTCCAGAGAACGAAGAGATTCCATGATGGAATCAGCCAGACGTTTCTTCGAGGCGTTTCTGGAAGTGTGGAGACTGGCGCGGGTCTCATCATAAACCTTCTTCTCCGAGTCTATTTCTTTGGATATAGACTCCAGGCGCTCCTTCAGATCATCAGAATCAGCCAAAGATCCTGATAAGCTATCCCTCTGGGTTATCAGCTCAGAAATTGAAGAAGCTGAATACCGCTTCATGAGGTCATACAAGAACGACATCCGCTCTTCCACAGCAGCGAGCCTCGACTCGGAAATCTCTGTATGTGAATTGATTGAGGAAACCTCGTCCAGAATATCATTCAACTCGACCCTCGCCGACTCGAGTCTCTCCCCCAACGCCCGCACCTCCGGCAGGAAGCCGCCGGCCTTTTCCAGAAGCTTTCTGGCCTCTTTTAAAGAAGCGGTGTCTATAAGGTTCTCGGCACCAGTCAACGATTCCTTGATTGACTCAGCGTTCGCAAGCATGGACTGCTCCTCCTCCAAGGACTCCAGTTCGCCTTCCACGAGACCGGCAGCCTCAAGGCGTTTCAGGCGTGACTGAATATAATCACTCTCCTCATCAAGGCGGGACAACCTCGCGGAAACATCCTCATACTCACGCTCTAGAGATTTGAGACGTTTGTAACTCGACGCGCACCTGTCCAACAGTGATTCATTCCCTGCCAGATGATCCAGCATCGAAAGCTGGAAAGACCTGTCTGTCAGCAAAAGGGTCTGGTGCTGGGAATGGATATCCACAAGCCTTGAGCAAACCCCTTGGAGAATCTGAAGATTAACTGGAGAGTCGTTGATAAAAGAACGGGAGCGGCCAGACGCCGACACTACCCTTCGAGCGACAACCTCCCTGGAATTATCATCCAGGTCGTTGTCTCTCAGCAGGTTCCATATCACCTCATCGCCTTCGGGAATCTCAAAGACAGCTTCCACAACGCAGTTATCCCCCCGTGGTCCGATTACTGATGATTCAGCCTTGGAACCGAGAAGCATGGATAACGCGCCGAGAAGGATAGACTTCCCTGCACCGGTCTGTCCGGTAATAATGATGAGACCCTCCGGAAAAGTAACATCCAGAGAGTCTATCAGAACATAATTCCTAATCTGAAGGGACTTGAGCATGGGCTGGAACCGATGCTACTTCTCGCCCTCCTCCTTGCCGGCCATCCTATAATAAAGATCCCCGTCCTCAAACTCGGTGATGGCGATAAGATCCGGCTTAGGGAGCTTCTCATAATACTTCGAGATCTCAATCTGCTCCCTGTTCTCAAACACTTCGTCCATAGTGTCCCTGTCCGTGCGGAAATCCTCAAGCTTCTTCGCGAGCTCTTTCTTCTCAGCAAGAGAAATCTGATTGGCCCTTTTGGAAAGGAGGACGACTGTCTCATAGATGTTGCCAGTAGGTTCGGCAAGATACTTCACGTCACGCGTGATAGTGTTGGTAGGCGTTGTTTTCTTTATATCCATTGTATTGATATTATCTTCCTATTTATTTACTACTCTCCAGACTCGGATTGTTTCAATAATTTCTTTCTCTCTTTCTCGAATTCTTTCTCTTTGGCCTCCAGGTCCTCCTCTGAACCGGTATATCTTCCCAAAGCCTTTTGCGCACGCTTGTACAAAACATCCAGCTCCTTACGATAAGCGGAATCAGGAAGTTCACCAATGAAATTGTAGTAATCATCCACAAAGGTGAGGTAGCGCTCCTTCTGCTTCGCCTCCACGCTGAGCTGGGCGAATTTGAAGGAAGACTTAGCTATATAGTACAATATATCCTCGCGGTAGATATTGTCGGCATCATCTTTAATGACATTACGGAAAGCCACCCTGGAAGCCCTGTAATCCTCCATCTTGTAGTAGAGCTTCGCACTTTCATAAGCCTTTTTATCCAACCTGTCATTCAATTCCTTGAGCATTCTCTTGCAGGTGGCGGCATGGGTGCTGTTCGGACTCTCGGCCAGATACTGCGAGATGACAGCGATGGCATTATATGTGGGCTTCTGGTCCAGCTCCGAACGGTAGGTTGACCTGTAAAGGCAATCTATCCGGAGGAAATAAGCCTCGTCAGCGAATGGGCTCCTCGGAAAGTTCACGAGGAACTTGGCGAAATTAGTCTCCGCGGTATAATAGTCCTTGAAACGGTAATTGCTCATCCCCCAATAGAACTGTACCGTGTCATCCTTGGAAGTACCGTTGGTCTGGATTGCCAGGCTCTCGAACAATCTGGCAGCTTTGTTGTACTTGCCATGATTGAACAAGTCGAAAGCTGCGGTATATTTCTGATCCACATCGTTGCTGCTCAACAAAGTGTCGTACTCAGACTTGCATGAGCGGGAAAGCGTGAGAACCGCTCCCATCACGACAACGAGCCTTATGATAATCTTTAAAAAACGCATAATCCTATTTAGTCATAAGGTATTTTTCCACCTCAAGAGCGGCCTTGCATCCCGATGCGGCCGCTGTTATCGCCTGCCGGAAGCTCGGATCCTGAACATCCCCGGCAGCGAATACCCCATCAACATTGGTTTTCGTAGACTTACCCTCTGTGATGATGTATCCGTTCTCGTCCGTGTTAATGAACTCTTTGAACACATCAGAGTTGGGATGATGCCCTATAGCGAGGAAAAACCCGTCGACTGTGATATCAAAAACCTTACCATCTTTCCTGACAAGACGGACTCCCGTAACGCCGGAATCATCCCCGAGGACCTCCTGGGTGTTGCAATTCCACAAAACCTCGATGTTGGGAGTGTTCTTCACTTTCTCCTGCATGGCCACAGATGCCCTGAACACATCCCTGCGCACGATCATATAGACTTTCTTGCAGATATTGGCGAGATAGGTAGCCTCCTCACAAGCCGTGTCTCCGCCACCGACGACAGCGACATCTTTCTTCCTGTAAAAGAATCCGTCGCAAGTGGCGCAAGCGCTCACACCCATTCCGCGGAACTTACGCTCCGAAGGTAGCCCGAGATACTTGGCGGCAGCTCCAGTCGCGATGATCACGGCCTCGGCGACAATTTCGGTCTCCCCATCCACCACGAGGCGGAAAGGCTTCTCAGAGAAATCAACGGAGGTGATAGTACCCCTGCGGATATCAGCGCCGAACCTCAATGCTTGAGCCCTCATGTCGCCCATAAGCTGATTGGCGTCAACTCCCTGGGGGAAACCAGGAAAATTCTCGACCACTGTTGTGGTAGTGAGTTGGCCACCAGGCTCCATTCCCTCATATAGGACAGGAGTCAAACCAGCCCTGGAGGCGTAAATCGCGGCAGTGTAACCGGCAGGGCCACCTCCTATTATCAGACATCTGACACTTTCCATTTCCATCGATTATAACAATCTGCAAAGATAGTCATAAAATTCCTTACTCCGACTCATGTCTGTCAAAGGCTTTGACAATCTTTGTGACAAGTGGATGACGGACGATGTCCTCGTTGGAGAAGAATATCGTCTCTATCCCTTTGATATTCTTCAAAAGGCTTATTCCTTTCAACAAACCGGAGTCCTCTTTCTTGGGAAGGTCTACCTGGGTGGCGTCTCCTGTGACAATGAATTTGGCGTTTACACCCATCCTGGTCAAGAACATTTTCAGTTGGGAGATATTGGTGTTCTGCGCCTCATCGAGAATAACGCAGGCACGGTCGAGGGTGCGGCCTCTCATGTAAGCTAGAGGAGCTATCTGGATTATTCCCTCTTCCATGAAATCCTGCAGTCTTTTCGGTGGAATCATATCCCCGAGAGCGTCGTACAGAGGCTGGAGATATGGGTCCAACTTGTCTTTCAGGTCTCCTGGCAGGAAACCTAGCCTCTCCCCCGCCTCAACGGCAGGACGGGTCAGGATGATCCTTTTTATCTCCCGGTTTTTCAGTGCTCTGACAGCCAAAGCGATCGCCACGTAAGTCTTTCCAGTTCCAGCCGGACCGACAGCGAAAACCAGGTCGTTATCGAAATAGGCCTTAACCATTTTCTTCTGGTTCTCATTCCTTGCCTTGATTGGCTTGCCATCGGTCGTGTGGACAATTATGGCATCCCCCGATGGTCTGAGTCGATCCCGACCTCCGTCCCCATCGAATATGTCCTCAACATCAAAGACAGTGAGGTTCATCTTGTGGTGGCGTCTGTGAACCAACTCGGAGAATTTCTGCTCAAACTCCTTGATGTCATCCTCCTTCCCTTCCAGATGGATCTCGTTCCCCCTGGCGACTGCCTTGAGGCCTGGGAAATAGGAGACGAACTCCTCGAGAATCTTATTACCGGCGCCGAATATCTCGACAGGATCCACAGCTTCAAGCGTGATAGTTCTCTTCATCAATATTATTTATTAATTAATCTTCTATTCCGGTCTGAGCTTTCACCCTCAGGTATGACCTAACCATGTTATCATGATCAGCCGGCCTCTTCCAGAGCTCCTTCTTGTCTATGAAGTCCTTGACCGGAACCGTCGCGTAACTGTCTGTGAGAGTGCCAGGTCTGGTGCACCATGTGAAAATGAGCCTGGGAGGAAGCATGGTCTTGACGCCATCCTCATCTGTCACGATGCTCAGACAAGCGATCATGCCCACCTGGGTATTGGTGGCGCTCATATTTGAGACAATATTACCAAGTGAATATACCACGGGCACCTTCTTAATGCTTCCTTCTGAAAAGGTAGACACCATGCCACAGTCCTGGACGACGTGAGGATGCGCACCGATGACAGCGTCACAGCCTATCCCCGCAAGCCAATCCGCCAAAGCCTCCTGCGAAGAGGAATGGCTCAAGACATACTCCGTCCCCCAATGCGGTAGGGCGATCACAAAATCCGCCCCGGATCTCCTGGCCCTACGCACCGCCGCCTCAATCTCCTTCTTATCCGTGAGATGGACTTTAGGGAAGTCGCTGTCTCCCTTGATATTAGTGCCATAAGTGAAATTCACGAGGGCCACCCTCACCCCTTTCACAGCCACCATCAGAGGGAACCTAATCCTGTCATCCTCCTCTGTGGAGGAAACTCCTGTGTGCTTCACAATCCCGGATGACTCCATATCAGAATACCTCGAAAGGGTCCTCTCCAAGCCATGCTTGCCCTTATCGAGAATATGATTGTTAGCGGTCAGGAATACATCCACCCCACACGAGGCCACATAATCCTCATACCCGTCAGGGGCCGAGAAACAAGGATACCCGGTATAAGGGCTCCCTGCCAGAGTGAATTCCATGTTAGCTATGGATAGATCCGCCTTCTCGATCATCGGCTTGATATTGGCCAGATATGTGGAGAAGTCATAGGTGCCATCAGGCCTTGCGGCATTGGAGATCTGATCCCTGTGCATCATTACATCCCCCATGACAAGGATGGTGGCGGTGTCCGGAAGCTGGCGAAGCGGCCTTGCCGGAGGCACTGACACATGGATCTGGGCGACTACCAAAACCGGAAGCGTGAGGAAGATGGCGAAAGTGAAGAATCTCCGCATGCACAAAGATAAATATTATTCAGAAATTCTTGTTAAGAAAGATTTTTTTGTATCTTTGCAACCTCTAACACGGTGCGATTAGTTCAGTTGGTAGAGCACCAGATTGTGGTTCTGGGTGTCGTGGGTTCGAGCCCCACATCGCACCCCAAGTTGGTTTGAGAGCGATTTTCAGAGTCGCTCTCTTTTTTGTTTCCCTGTAAGCGCTTGGTTTCCTTGAAGATAAGGTTGAGAATTCCATTGAAGGACTTGGTTCGATATTTTTTCCCGTCGAATAACAGTATAAAACTATAAAATTTAATAGCTATATTTGGATGGTTTTTTGCGCTTTTTGCATATGACAATGAAGAATATTCTTTTTCTCACGGCCATGGTGGCCTTGTCCTCCTGCCAATTACTGGATGTGGAGGTTGGCAATGGCAATTCCATCGATACTGTGATCAACGTGGGAGAATTCGATTCCATTTCTTCCTGCTGCTCGCTTGACATCATCTATACACAAACGGATGGGAATCCTGGTGTAACGCTCACCTGCGATGAAAACCTTGTCGGGTATTACCGGATCGTTGTGGAAGACGGCACGCTTGTGGTGGACACAAAGAACTTTGTCATGATCAAGCCCACGGTAAAGTCTTTCCTCACGATCAATTCGCCCTCCCTTGAAGGCGTTTCCGTTTCCGGCTCGGGCAGTTGTCAGATTACAAGTCCTTTGACATCAGCTGGTGATATCGACTTCACGGTGTCGGGAAGCGGCAGTATTCACGCCGAAGGGAAGGTTGAATGTCGGGAGTTCTCTTCGACCATCTCCGGTTCGGGTAAGATAAATGTTTCCGGTGTGCTGGCCGATGTCGCCAAGTTCAAGGGTACCGGCAGCGGCTCCACCCGTGTCGAACTCCTTACTGCCGATAAGGTATCCGTGACTCTTAGCGGGAGCGGCGGTAATAACCTTGCCTGCAAGGACGCCGGCGACATCGACGTGTCCATCAGTGGAAGCGGTAGCGCACGCCTCAGCGGCAACGCTCGCTCCCTGAAGAGCAGCACCTCCGGAAGCGGCCGTGTCGACTCCAAGAACCTGACACTGGGAGAATAGGTTTTATCTCCAACCGCAAGAAACCCGTTTAGACGACTCCCATTGGGCTCGCGTCGCAGAGGTGGATTATTCAGCCAAATTATGACAACACCCTTGCTGGATCAAAAAGAAGTTGTACCTTTGTACCGTCATCGAGAGTTAGAACGATAGACGAAGATATGGACAGGCATCTACCCTTAATAGGTGCCTGTTTGTTATAAAGAAACACAACCGAGGGGAGGTGCCCTGTGCCGCAAGGCACTCTACTCTTTCCCCTCGGTTTTTTCTTCATATTAAGCAATTGCAGTTCCCAAAAACAAAGGGTCAGCCGATCGGCTGACCCTTAAAAATTGATAAATGTCATTTTGACTACTCGCTGAGGAGTTTGGAGTACTTGTCGTAACCAGCCTGGTACTTAGGATCCTCATCGCGGAAGCGATAGTAGGTATTCTTAAGGTACTCGGCGATGCTCGACTTGATGCTTTCGTCCTTAGTCATGTTCAAAGCCTTCTCGAAGGGCTCGATGCAGCTCTTGAGAGCGGTCTCGAACTTCTGGACAAGGGCCAAGTACTTGTTGTCATCAGTCTCATTCTGAGCCTCCTCCTGGATCTTGGCAGCCAAGTTGTAGAACATGACACCCTCACCGATGAATCCGTACTCATAGTTAGGATCGACCTCAACGCACTTCTCGTAAGCCTTAACAGCCTCCTCGGTCTGGCCGAGCTGGCCATGGATATTACCCTCAACATAATAGAGGGACGCATTGTTAGGCTCGTTGGCCTTGGCCTCGTCAATCAAGGAGAACAGTTTCTCGGTGTCTTCACCACTAGATACATAGTAGTTGATAAGGCCGATGAGGATGCTCTGGCTCTGAGGGAACTTTGAGAAGCCCTTCTCGAGGTATTCCTTCTGGAGAGCCTTTCCGTCATCGCCCTTGTCAAGCTTGCTGACGCAATCGGCGAGTTTTGAGAAAACCTCACCATCCTTGGCGAAATAGTTGTACCCAAGGCACTTGTCGAAGTAATCCTTAGCTTTGGCGAAATCACCGGCGCCATAGGCGACAAAACCGGCATTGTAAAGCGCGCTGGTGTCGACAGCCTCGCTGATCTTCTCACAAGAAGTGTTGAAAGCCTTCGCGAAAAGGGACTCAGACTTAGCGAAGTCACCAAAGGTGTAGGCGTTGTAAGCCTCAGTGTTGTACTTATCGACAATCCTCTTTATACCGGCAGTGATGTCCTTGGCCTTGGAGCCCTTGGTGTCAACCTCGGCGGCCTTCTTGTAAGCCTCGACAGCCTTGTCAAGAGCGTTCTCCACAACAGGCTTTGTGACCTCTACTATCTCAAGCAGACCATTGGCGTTGAAATAAAGATTCTTGTTGTCATAGATCTGCTTTACATACTGGGCGCCACCAAGAACAACATTCTCGACAGAAGTGGGTTTATCATTACCCATAGCGAGTTTGAGCTCGTTCTCATTGGCTCCGATCCACACATTCCCGGAGGGAGCGTTGTAAGCCTCCACATAGGACTCGGCCAGTTTCGTCCAAGTGGCGACCTTGGTGGCCTTTTTAGCGTTCTGCGAAGCCGCGAGAGCAGCGTCAAGAGCCTTCTTGGCGGCAGCAGGGCCTCCCTGGGCATTCGCTACCTGGAAGGAAGCGAGCAATGCCAAAACAATCATTAACTTTTTCATGATTATCGGATTTAGTTGTTAATATTCTCGTTTTCTGTTACTTCTAAACTGTCTACATTCTCGTTCTCAAGGGTCTCGTCGCTCTTCTCAACAGTGGAAAGCGAGGCTATCGAATCGCCTTCCTTGATGTTGATGAGTTTTACACCCTGAGTGGCTCTACCAGCCACTTTTATGCCAGATACAGCCATCCTGATCGTCAGGCCGGATTTCTCGATGATCATCAAGTCATCCTTCTGGGTCACATTCTTAATGGCGATCAACTTGCCTGTCTTCTCGGTGATATTGATGGTCTTGACTCCCTTTCCTCCCCTCTTGGTAATCCTGTACTCATCGAAATCAGACCTCTTACCGAATCCATTCTCACTCACTACCAGCACGGTATGCTCAGCGGCATCCTCGGCGGCCGGATCGTAGTTGATAGCGCCAATCACCTCGTCTGCCTCTTCAATATTGATGCCACGCACACCAGTCGATGTCCTACCCATCTCACGGGCATCGGTCTCATTGAAGCGGCAGCAGCGTCCGTCGCGGGCGGCGATAAGAATCTCGTCGTTTCCACCGGTCAGCAGTGCCTCAACCAGGACATCCCCGTCACGGAGATTGACAGCGTTGACACCTGCGGCCCTCGGGTGGGAA
Organism: Bacteroidales bacterium; assembly: GCA_017557535.1. Lineage (GTDB taxonomy): Bacteria > Bacteroidota > Bacteroidia > Bacteroidales > UBA932 > Cryptobacteroides. The sequence goes on from JAFYYM010000077.1 coordinate 100,051, forward strand.
TAGGCCGAAAGAGCCGTCTTCTTGATGATACCCCTCTTGGTCACGAGAGCGATGCTATGTGACTCCACATATTCCTGATCCTTAAGAGTCTTGACGTTAATATAAGCTTTTATCTTGTCATCAGGGATACTTAGCACATTCTGGATCGCGCGTCCCTTGGACGCCCTGGAGCCTTCAGGAATCTCGTAAACCTTTAACCAATAGCACCTTCCGCTCTCAGTGAACAGGAGCATGGTGGAATGCATATTAGCTATATAGATATGCTCGATGAAATCTTCGTCACGAGTGGAACTGCCCTTCATCCCGACACCTCCCCTGGCCTGGGTGCGATACTCAGTCAGAGGAGTGCGTTTGATATATCCAAGATGAGAGATCGTGATGACGACATCCTCATCGGCGTAGAAATCCTCAGGGTTGAACTCTTCCTCGGAGGGACGTATCTCAGTCCTTCTGGGATCAGCATACTTGTCCTTGATCTCAAGGGTTTCTGCCTTGACTATCTTGAGCTGCTCCTCGACGCTACCAAGAATCTCATTGCAGCGGGCGATGAACTTCTCCAGCTCATCATACTCGGCCTGAAGCTTCTCGCGCTCGAGTCCGGTGAGCTGCCTGAGCCTCATCTCAACGATGGCCGTGGCCTGGATCTCGGTGAAATCGAAACGCTTGATCAACTCAGCCTTAGCCTCGTCCACACTCTCGGAGTGACGGATGATGTGGATGATCTCGTCAATCACGTCAATGGCCTTCAGGAGACCTTCGAGAATATGAGCCCTCTTCTGGGCCTTATCCAACTCAAACTTGGTCCTGCGCACCACGACCTCGTGGCGGAAGTCCACGAAATTGGAGATCAACTCCTTTAGGGACAATGTCTTTGGACGGCCGTTAACAAGGGCCACATTGTTGAAGGCGAAACTGGACTGGAGCTGGGTGTACTTGAAGAGCGTGTTCAGGACAACATTGGAGTTGAATCCCTGCTTCACCCTAAGAATCACCCTGACACCCTCGCGGGAAGTCTCGTCGTTAATGTATGTGATGCCCTCCAGCCTCTTATCCTCAACCATCTGGCCGATCTTCTCGATCATCTCCTTCTTGTTGACCATGTAGGGGACCTCGGTCACCACGATGGTCTCACGTCCGTTTTCTCCGACCTCAATATCGGTCTTGGACCTGACAACGACCCTTCCGCGGCCGGTCTCGTAGGCCTCCTTGATGCCGCTCATGCCCATGATGATACCTCCCGTAGGGAAGTCCGGGCCCTTGACATAACGCATCAACCCCTCCGTGTCGATGTCCGGGTCGTCAATATAAGCGCATATCGCGTCACAGCATTCCCCGAGGTTATGGGGAGCCATATTCGTGGCCATACCGACAGCGATACCCGCCGAACCGTTCAGAAGAAGCAACGGCAGGCGCGTGGGAAGCACAGTGGGTTCTTTCTCGGTATCATCAAAATTATTGACCATGTCCACCGTGTCTTTCTCGATGTCCCCGAGAATCTCCTCGGTTATCTTCTGAAGCTTCGCCTCAGTATACCTCATCGCGGCGACGGGGTCTCCATCCATCGATCCGAAATTGCCTTGACCAAAAACGGTGGGATATCTCTGATTCCAAGGCTGGGCCAGACGCGCGAGAGCGTCATAAACGCTCGAGTCGCCATGAGGGTGATACTTACCAAGGACCTCACCTACTATCTTTGCGCATTTGCGGGTCGGGCCGGAGAAAGGCAGGCCAAGGCCGTCCATTCCGTACAAAACTCTTCTTTGAACCGGCTTGAGACCATCCCTGACATCAGGGAGAGCTCGGGACACGATAACGGACATCGAATAATCGATGTACGCTGAACGCATCTCCTGGTCGATCTCAACCGGTTCGATAACGCCTGTCTGTCCTTCTACAATCTTTTCCTCACTATCCATAAAATCGCTTTATGATTACCTTTTACTTAAACATGCAAATATAACAAAAAAATACGACACTGGCAATAGTGACAAAGTGGCAGCGGGATAACTCTCGCATAGTTGTTGCAGAATAGGCCGATTATTACTATAATTGCCTTTCGCAGCACTCAATTGAAGAAAATATGGAAATCAGAATATCCGACGAGCTAAACAGCATCATCCGTTACGCCCGAGAGGAGGCTATGCGGACAGGCAGTTACGGCATAGGCCCGGACCATTTGTTCCTCGGCATGATGCGCCAGGGGGACAACGACGCCTGTAAAGTCCTCGTCGCTTTGGGGGTGGATATTGACGCCTTCAAGCGTTTCATTGACAGCCACATATTCACCAACGAGTCGATCCCCTATTCTGAGGCAGACAAGATCTCATTCTCGAGATATGCCCAGAACGTATTGAGTATCACCGTGATGGAGGCTTCAAAGATGAATTCAGCCGAGGCCACCTCGCTTCATCTGCTCCTTGCCCTCTGCCGTACGACCGAGAACTACGGTCAGGCTTATCTCCGCCAGCATGGTGTGGATTACGGCAGGCTCCTGGCCCACATGCGGGACGAGGGACTTCTTGGCCAGCAGCAGGCTCCCAAGAATCAGCAGGATGCCGATCCACAGGGAGACGAGGACCAGGAAGAGGATGGAGAGCCCGGCCAGGGTAACAACCCTTCCGGGAAAGTCAATCTAGAGGACTTCGGCTTCGACCTGACAAAGGCCGCCGCGGAAGGAAAGCTTGATCCTGTTGTGGGAAGGGATATCGAGATAGCGAGGGTAATCGAGATTCTCGGGAGACGCAAGAAAAACAACCCGATGTTGATCGGCGAGCCGGGAGTGGGCAAGTCGGCGATTGTCGAAGGAATAGCCCAGAGAATCGCCGGAGGCAGCATATCTCCAGTCCTGGCCAAGAAAAAACTGATTTCCTTGGATATCGCCTCCGTCGTGGCCGGCACAAAATACCGCGGCGACTTTGAGAAAAGACTCAAGGCGATCATCAAGGAGGCCAGCACCAACCCGGACATAATCCTGTTCATCGATGAGTTCCACACGATTGTCGGTGCGGGTGGAGCGCAGGGCAGCCTGGACGCCGCCAATATGCTCAAGCCAGCTCTCGCGAGAGGCGAGCTGCAATGCATCGGAGCGACCACGATGGACGAGTTCGCGAAGATCGTGGAGAAGGACGGCGCCCTTGACAGGAGGTTCCAGAAGATTGTCGTGGAGCCGACCGACATCAAGCAATCCATCTCGATCCTCAACAACATAAAGGCAAACTACGAGGAGTTCCACAGCGTCACCTACAATGAGGAGGCGATTGAGGCTTGCGCCCGCCTGACAGACCGTTATGTGACTGATAAGTTCTTGCCCGACAAGGCGATAGATGCCATGGACGAGGCCGGTTCAATGGTTCGCCTGAGCCTCACTAAGGATAAGAAGACCGGTAATGTGGTAGACGCCGAGGACATCGCCACCGTGGTCTCCAAGATGACCGGAATCCCGGTTAACAAGGTGGCCGAGAGCGAGGGTAACAGGATCCTGAAGATGAAAGAGCGCCTCCAGGGCAGGATTATCGGCCAGGATGAGGCTATCGACAAGGTCGTGAGAGCGATACAGCGCAACAGGGCGGGATTGAAAGACCCTAACCGCCCGATTGGCACCTTCCTGTTCTTCGGTCCTACAGGTGTAGGCAAGACTCAGTTGGCAAAGTGCCTGGCTGAATATCTCTTCGACTCGGAGGAGAATATGGTCAGGATCGACATGAGCGAATACATGGAAAAGTTCACGGTGTCCCGCCTCATCGGAGCTCCTCCCGGATATGTGGGTTACGAGGAGGGTGGCCAGCTCAGCGAGAGGGTGCGCCGCAAGCCCTATTGCGTCGTGCTCCTGGACGAGATCGAGAAAGCCCACCCGGACATATTCAACATTCTGTTGCAAGTGCTTGACGACGGTCACCTCACCGACAGCAACGGCAGGGTCGTGAATTTCAAGAACACTATCGTGATCATGACTTCCAACGTGGGCAGCCGCGAGCTTGATGAATATGGAACAGGGGTAGGTTTCGCCACGGCCGGCAAGAATGTGGTGCAGAACCGTCAGAGCGTGCTTGAGAAGGCCATAAAGAAAAACTTTCCTCCCGAGTTCATCAACAGGGTGGACGAGCAGATTTTCTTCAACTCGCTTACCAAGGAGGACATCGAGAAGATCATCGACATCGAGTTGCGCGAGCTTCGGGAGAGAGCCGAGGAATCGGGGTACAAACTGACCATCACTCCTTCCGCGAAAAAGTTCATCGCAGAGGCAGGATACGACCCGGCATTCGGAGCGAGGCCGCTTAAGAGAGCTGTGATGCGCTATGTGGAAGATCCTGTGTCTGAATTCATTATCTCAGACAGAATCCTTCAAGGCAAGAATAAGAAAGGCTCCTCAGAGCTCCGGGTCCTGAAGGTCGGACTCACCCCCGAGAAGGACAACACCATGGTCACTCTTAAGGAAGACTGACTGCCAGCATGATCTTAGATCACGCTACTCGACAACGCAGAAGTTCCAGAAGATGTCATCCGAGGAGGTGTAAAGGACTTTATCGTTCTTGGTCATGTAGTTGATGCCGTCATCATCAGACCACGACACATAGATATCGCCGTTGGAAGTCACCCACAGACGATTTGTAGAGTAACCGAGATAAGCTCCCTTCCCCTTACCCAGGGTCAGGACTTTCTTACCGTCCTTATGTACCCGTAACTCTTTCATATTACGATCAGCTACCGCGGTATACACATGGTCACCGGAACAGAAGAGAGAGGACTGGAAGTTACTCTCCACTTCATCCACATCCTTAAAGAACTTACCGTTCTTGTAGAGACGGCCGGCATAGCTTGAGCTCTTCTCATAATATGCGAAAATGTAGACGTCACCCTTGTCAGATACGGCAATCCTGGGACGATTGGTGTATGTCTTTTCGACAAGTTGTTCTGTCACCTTACCATCCGGCGATATCTTGTACCAGTACAGGCAGTAATCCCAGAAAGTATCCTTGAAAGCGGAGACAGCGTGGATCGTCCCGTCCGGAGCGACGGCTATAAAGACATCGATAAGGTTATTGGCTGCAGTGTGGACCACAATATCCTTATAATCGCCTTCCGCTGTAACCCTCAGCACATGGAAATCGTATTGGCCAACCCGGCCTAATATCGCGAACACTCCATTTCTGGCAGCAAAATCTTTAAATTCATATGACAGGCGCCAGGAATAATCCTCGAATCCATCAAGCTTGACCACAGGCCTACGGTTCACGCATAGCCAATCCCTATAGCTATAACGCTCGAGTGAATACAGGTCTTTCCCATCGTAGTCAATCGAGTATGTGGATTTGTAATAATTCTCGACTCGATCATTATCCTCAATAATGACACTGTCAAACACACCGTCAAGCGGATCACGGGAGCCATCGATAAGAATATGCCCTCCATCATGATAGTAAACAAACGGTCCCTTTGCCTTCGATACCGTCACAACACACTCCGCGGTGAATCCTCCTTCCTCGGAAGTAGCTGTGACCGTGGCCGTTCCTTCCTTCAAGGCGACAACTTTCCCATCGTTGACCGTAACGACCGAAGGATCCGAGGATGCCCATGTCACTTTCTTGTTGGCGGCATATTCAGGGGTATAAATGACAGAGAGTGTCTTGCTCCCTCCCACATTCAAATTCATATCTGACGCACTTAGAGCGATACCCTTCAACGACACATCCTGAGTGACAGTCAAATCACAATAGCCCTGCACATCAATGTCGGCCTTTGACCTGGCGATTATCCTCGTCGTCCCGGGAGCGACCGCCGTGACAAGCCCATTTTGATCCACTGTGGCGACCAGGGAGTTCTGCGCGGCCCATTCTATCTCCTGGTCAGCGTCAGCCGGACTTATCGAGGCCTTCAGCTGGGCGGTCTCGCCTTCCTGAATCTCAAGGGTCTCCGGCTCGACAATAACACCCTCGACAGGAATTACCTTCGGGTTGACTTTCACCGAGCATGTGGCCGTCTTGCCACCATCCTTCGTCTTGACCGTTATCGTAGCGGTTCCAGCGTCAACTGCCGTTACCTTGCCAGTATTGTCGACCGTGGCGACCTTGGCATCCGAGCTGGACCATTCCATGGATTTATCGGTGGCGTTATCAGGACTGACGGAAGCCGAGAGTTGTGCCGTCTCTTCCTTGGTCAACTCCAGTTCTGTCTTGTCAAGGCTTACGCCAGAGACCGTAACGGTCTTCACCGATACAGTCACAGAGCAGGTCGCAGTCTTGGAACCATCTGTGGTTGTGGCGGTTATCGTGGCGGTACCAGCCTTCAAGGCGAACACATTGCCGGTGACGTCGACCGTTGCGACAGTGGCGTCAGAGGATTTCCAGCTGACAGTCTTGTTAGTGGCGTTGTCGGGAGACACGGTTGCCGTGAGGATCTCAGTTCCACCCTCAACCAAGGTAAGAGACGTCTTGTTCAACGTCACCCCGGTGACGGCCACAGTAGTGGGACCGTTGTTTTCCGGCTCATCGGGCCCGCAAGAGAACAATGCCAGGGAAAGAAGCGCGGCGGCCATCGCCGTAATAGATGTCCTAAGTAGCTTTTTCATATCATAACAGGTTAATAATTTCGCGGCACTGATGCAATATAAGCAAATATATTCAATATCACCGTAATAAGCAAATCTTTAACCTGTTTCATGCAGGCCGCCAGCAGACACCGCCGCCACCTGGCCACGGCCGCGTCCACTCCCTCTTCGCCGCGGCCGAGTACGGCCTTAGGCAAGGAGCTAAGCGATGCGGGAGACTGAATCGAGCTCAAGGCCCATATCACCCATCATTTCCAGAAGGGCGGAAAGGGAGGATTCGGATGAAATCACCGATGAGAGGGTGTCGAGATTGTATTCCGTGTTCTTCATGGCTTGATATTTTTAATTGTTTCTTTATTTGTTTTCCTATCGCGAAGGTAGCTCCAGCTTGTGCCTATCTAAGGCACAAGTGTAAGAATTTCCCAATATTTCACAAACTTTTCAAGACTTTTTCGTAAGTTTAGACAAATCAATAGAAATGGGCGAGGAAAGAAGTTCGGACAAACTTGCGAGATACATCATGTGGGTGGCCGCCGCGGTTGCCATTATCGCGCTTTGCTGGTATTTCAGGAGCGTCATCATTTACATTATTCTCGCCGCTGTTGTGTCATTGCTGGGGCATCCCTTAATGAGGCTGTTCCGCAGAATCAAGATCAAGGGCAAAAGCGCCCCTAACTGGCTGTTGGCCATCCTGACCCTGATTATTATCATGGCGCTTATTGTCGGGATTGTCACACAAGTCATACCTGTGGTGTCAGGAATCATACAAAGCGTGACCAACAATCTTCAGACAGCGTCTTTCAGCACTTCTGAGATAGCTCGATGGGCAGACAAACTTAACGTCTGGCTCATTGACCGCTTCCCGACTCTAGGGAGAGACTTCAAGATACAGGAATCCGTAGCGGACTGGATGAAAAACGCCTTCGACGTGTCTTCTATCACTTCGGTGGTGGGCTCTGTGGCTTCAACACTCGGGTCGCTGCTCATAGGACTGTTCTCCGTGGTGTTCATCGGCTTCTTCTTCATCAAGGACGAGAATTTGTTCAGGAGGATCATAGCCTCCCTCGTCCCTGACAGGATAGAAGGAGAAGTGATTAAAGCTGTCGGCGACATCGAGCACCTGCTGACCAGATATTTCGGCGGTCTTCTCATGGAAGTCATCGGAGTGGCGACTCTGGATTTTCTGGGCCTGTGGCTTATAGCCAGGATAGGTCTCTATCCTGCGTTGGGTATCGCTTTCATGGCGGGCCTGCTGAACATCATTCCCTACGTGGGCCCCTGGATAGGGACCGCCATAGGCACGATTCTAGGGCTTGTCCTGAAATACAGCAGCGCCGCCGCTTTAGGGGTATACCCCAATTTCTGGGTAGCGTTGGTAACCCTACTCGCTGTATTCCTGTTCACACAACTGGCGGACAATTTCCTGTTCCAGCCTCTGATCTACTCTAAAAGCATCAAGTCCAGCCCGCTTGAGATATTCATAGTGCTTCTCATGGCCGGGCATGTTGGTGGTATCCTGGGAATGTTGGTAGCCATACCCGCCTACACTGTGATCAGGGTCATAGCGGCCCGTTTCTTCACAGGATTCAAACCAATCGGAAGACTCATAGAAGCGACAAGCGGAGACAATGATATTCAAGAGAAATGAAAATAGTGTTTCTTGACGCGGCGACCATGGGCTCCACGCCGCTTACCGAGATCGAGAAGCTCGGCGAACTGACAACATACGACTCATCCACTGCCGAGGACGCGCGTGAGAGAGTTAAGGATGCGGACGTGGCAATCCTTAACAAAATCATAGTCGACAAAGAGTTCCTGGACTCCGCCCCAAAATTGAAGCTTATCTGTGAGGCGGGAACAGGGATGAACAACATAGACCTGGGACTCTGCCAGGAGCGAGGAGTGGCCGCGAGAAATGTCGCAGGCTATTCGACAGATTCTGTAGCCCAGATCACCTGGACCCTGATCCTAGCCCTATCTGGGAGACTGTTCCATTATGACGCCTACGCCAAGGACGGCCGCTATTCGGCCGGGAAGATCCACACCGATTCGGCTCATCCCTACACCGAGCTGACCGGCAAGACTATTGGAATCGTCGGCATGGGAGCTATCGGGAGCAAGGTTGCCAGAATCGCCGAGGACTTCGGGATGAAGGTCATATATTACTCTACTTCAGGAACTTCCCATTGCAAGGAATATCCTTCTGTCCCGATAGAGACCCTTCTGCGGGAGGCTGATGTCGTCAGCATCCATGCCCCATATAATGAGAGGACTGCTGGCTTGATCGACTACGAGAAGATGCTTCTTATGAAGCCCACAGCCTGGCTGGTCAACACCGGCCGAGGCGGGATAGCAGTCGAGGCTGACCTCGCCAGGATAATCGATGAAGGAAGGATCGCCGGTGTCGGTCTTGACGTCTACGAGAAAGAACCCCTACCTCTTGACAGTCCCCTGCTCCACACCAGCCATCCGGAGAGAATAATCCTCACCCCGCACATCGCATGGTCCAGCGTCGAGGCTCGCCAGCGTCTCGCGGACGAGATGGCCCGCAACATAAGAGATTATTTCAAAATAAACTAACCTTATAACGCCATGAGTATCAAACGTTTCCTTATCCTTTCCATCATCTTGGCCTTTGCGGCGTCCCTGGGTTCCTGCAAAAAAGAGGATCCCATCGTGGAGGTTACCGGTGTCTCATTAAGCCAGACTACCCTCTCCATCGCCAAAGGAGGCAAGACGAGCTTGACCGCGACGGTCAGCCCTTCTAACGCCACCGACAAAACAGTGACCTGGTCAAGCTCGAATTCATCAGTGGCGACGGTTGACGCCGGTACCGTGACCGCCATCGCTGTTGGAAGCACTACCATCACCGCTTCAGCTAGCGGTAGAACGGCTAGTTGTGAAGTCACGGTAACCCCTAAGGGAGTGACTTCGATCAGGCTGGATAAGGGGGCGGCTTCCATGAACGTCAAAGATGTTTTAACTCTAGTAGCCACGGTTGAGCCCGCTGACGCTGACGACAAGACTCTCACCTGGACATCCAGTGATGAGAGCGTCGCGACAGTTGACAATGGGAAGATTACGGCTGTAGGAAAGGGAGAAGCCGTGATCACAGCTTCTGTCGGAACTCTGAAAGTCACTTGCAAGGTGACTGTCAGCTTCCCTATCAATTCCATATCCCTTGACAAGAGTACCGCTCAGGTTGAGGAAGAACAGACCTTCACCCTGAAGGCAAGTGTGGACACCGAGGATCCTGACCTGACGGTGTACTGGTCTTCCGACAATAAAGATGTGGCCACCGTCGACGCCAACGGCGCGGTCATGGGAATAGCGGTCGGAGAGGCAACCATAACCGCCAAGGCCGGTGACAAGACCGCCACTTGCAAGGTCACCGTGAAGGAAGGGTCATATAAAGCCAAGGAGAGAGCGGCGTTGATTAAGTTTTTCAACTCGAACAATGGGAATAACTGGAGAGACTATTATAAGGAGTATTGGTGCACGGACAAAGACCTGAGGCTTTGGCCAGGCATCGAGATGACTGCCGACGGCAAGCATGTGAGGAAATTGTGGATAACCGATGAGAATCTAAGAGGACAGTTACCGAAAGAAATCGCGGATCTTACCGAACTTGAAGTCCTTCATCTGATGAATGAAGGCGATTTCACCCAAACCTATCCCTTGCCTAAAGAGATCGGACAGCTCAAAAAGCTCAAGGACCTGACAACCTGGAGGTATCCTATCTCCGGGAAGCTTCCGGAGTCCCTATTCGACCTTCCTGATCTTGAGATATTAGCATTAAAACATACCCCCCTGGATAAATGGACCATTCCAACCTATATAACCAAATTGCGGAAAATCAGGGAGCTGCATTTCTTTGACTGCAACCTTACCGGGAAGATTCCGGAAGAGCTGGGCCAACTTACCGGTCTGGAAGTCCTTTATCTCGCGAACAATGACCTGTCCGGCACATTGCCCGCCTCGATGGGAAACCTCATCAATTTGAAGAGGATCAACTTGAGCGCGAACAAGCTATCAGGCTCGATCCCTACTTCGGTAGCCAACATGGATTATTACTGGTGGCTATGGTCCGGGATATTCGAAGGCAACCAGTTCACGATGGATAACCTTCGTGATTCAAAGGTTCCGGCACCGAGAAGTCCCAAGGTAAAGATGCTCTCCGGGAAGGAAGTGGATATCGAACAAGAGTTCCTGAAGAACCAGTACACCGTGTTGATGAGTATGAATCCTGAGTCCGGGGATGCGATTGAATGCCTCACCCAGCTTGTTTCTTTATACAACGCAAACAAAAGCAAAGGACTTGGAATCATCACATACTATGACAACAACATCTCCTCTGGTTCGTTAAAGGATGAAAGGGACGAGATATTCAAACAGGACCTCAGCAAATGCGGTGCTACCTGGGATTCTTTCATAAGGTACATGTACGATGATTATCCTAACGGAGCACCTTTCCATGCGGAATATGGGTTGGGAATGTATCCTAGTGGCAGAGAGAACGATATCGTCATCATAGGGCCTGACAATACCTTGGTCTATTCCACGGTAATCGACCGTTCCAGGGATTACCTGAACAATGCGGTCGCATTCCTTCAGAAAGAGTTCAAGACCACCGTCACACACTACGAATCAAAGGATTACACCCAGGACGGGAAGGTTACGACACTGCAGAAAGCCAGCAAGGGCAAGGGAATCGACCTGGTGATCACCGGCGATGCATTCTCGGACAGGAAGATCAGCGACGGAACATTGAAGAACTCCGCCGACCAGGTCGTGAAAGACCTCTTCTCCGTCGAACCGTTCAAGTCGATGAAAGACAGGTTCAACATCTACCTTGTCAATGCGGTATCCAAGCATGAAGAATACTTCAACGGCAACTCGACGGTCTTCAGTGGAGGCTTCGGATATGGCTCCGCCGTCGGAGGTGACAATCAGAAGGTGCTCGAGTACGCGAAGAAGGCCGTGCCCGACAACACTCGAATGGACAACGTCGCCGTACTGGTCCTGATGTACAGCGTACGCAACGGAGGAACCACTTACATGATGGATCCGAATAATTCCAATGTCTATGCAGGTGGTGCCTCAGTGTGCTGGGTGCCTTACAAGGACGCTTCCATCAGCGGAGGAATATCTGAGCATGCCAGCACTGTCATCCACGAACTGGGCGGCCACGGTATCGCCAAACTAGGCGATGAATATGCCTACCGCGACCAGGGCAGGATAAGCGAGGAAGAGGTGAACTATACCAAGAACGAGCAGAAGAACAAGAACTGGTATTTGAACGTCGACTTCACTTCAGACCCCAGTAAGGTCCTCTGGAGCCAGTTCATCGGGGACAGCGCCTTCGCTTCCGAAAACATCAGTGTCTATGAAGGAGGCTTCACCTACTGGCTCGGAGTCTGGAGACCTACGAAGCAGAGCGTGATGAATGACAATTACTCATATTCCACATTCAACGCCCCGTCCCGCTCGCTGATTTGGACCAGGATAATGAAGCTTTCCGAAGGCGAAAGCTGGAAGTACGACTATAATGATTTCAAGACCTGGGACAAGGCCCATCCTACCACCAGGGCAACCACCAGAAGCATCGTGGAGACTGACGGCGAGGTTCCTGTCCACGTGCCGCCTGTCATTGTCAGGAAGACTTGGGAGGAAGTAATTGGATATTAAGAATTTAACAAAACTACAATATGAGAATAAGTGCCCTGGCCGCTCTCGCGGCGATCACCACCCTCTTCGTTGCCTGCGGGCCGAAGGAAGAACCGATTGAGCCAACTCCGGCAAAAGTGGAGGTGACAAGTGTGACTTTAAACCAAGCCACGTTGGCTCTGGAAACCGGACAGACCAGTAGTCTGACAGCAACAGTGCAGCCTTCTAACGCCACTGATAAGACAGTAACGTGGTCAAGCTCAAATGCTTCCGTCGCAACTGTCTCCAATGGGACCGTCACCGCGGCAAGCGAGGGAACCGCTACGATAACAGCAACCGCAGGTGGGAAATCCGCCACATGCCAGGTGACTGTCAGCAAGAAAGTGGTGCCGGTCACAGCGATCGAGTTCATTGAGACCGATCATAGCGTATATATTGGCAAGAGCATCCAATTAAGCGTCAAGCTCACTCCCTCCAACGCCACGGAA
>JAFYYM010000078.1 GCA_017557535.1 Bacteroidales bacterium
AGAACCTGCGGCTGGATCACCTCCTTTCTATGGAGATACTGAAGCAAAGATTTAAGCTTCGTACTTCAAGGTCAGCGCACGGAAGTGCGTAAGGAGAGGGAGCCTTTGAGGGAGTCGTTGTTTAATTTTTGAGGTTCGGTAGGGCGTGAGAAGGAACGCCACGGAGCTTTGAAACCTTTTATGGGGGTGTAGCTCAGCTGGGAGAGCACCTGCTTTGCAAGCAGGGGGTCGTCGGTTCGAACCCGTTCATCTCCACCAGAGCCGAAAGGCTGATAAGGGCTCATAGCTCAGGTGGTTAGAGCGCACGCCTGATAAGCGTGAGGTCGGTGGTTCGAGTCCACTTGAGCCCACCAGTTCCGAAAAGGAACCTCAAAGAATGCACCTTGAAAACTGAACAATGGAAGAAAAATAGTGAAGCAAACAAGAAGGTAATTAATTTTAGGGTAAAACTACAATTAAGTATCGTCGAGTGTAAGAACTATTAGAACCAATTATGATTTAAGATGGTCAAGCTACAAAGGGCGCAAGGGGAATGCCTTGGCACCAGGAGCCGAAGAAGGACGCAGCGATCTGCGAAAAGCCACGGGTAGGCGAAAGCAGCCTTCGATCCGTGGATTTCCGAATGGGGAAACCCGGCTGGATAAGCCCAGTCATCATAAGGTAAACGCGAAAGTAATAGCCTTATGAGGGAAACCGCCTGAACTGAAACATCTAAGTAGGGCGAGGAAAAGAAATCAACCGAGATTCCGCGAGTAGTGGCGAGCGAAAGCGGAAGAGGCCAAACCGGAGGTAGTAATATCTCCGGGGTTCGGACAGTAACGTGCATCGCGTAGTCTAGCTGAAGTGCATGGGACGGCACACCAAAGAAAGTGACAGTCTTGTAAGCGAAAGATGAAACGAGCTAACTGTATCCAGAGTACCGCCGGACACGTGAAACCCGGTGGGAACACGGGGGGACCACCCTCCAAGCCTAAATACTCCCTGGTGACCGATAGTGAAGAGTACTGTGAAGGAAAGGTGAAAAGACCCCCGGGAGGGGAGTGAAAAGAACCTGAAACCTTGTGCCTACAAGCACATAGAGCACGTCAACGTGTGATATGGTACCTTTTGTAGAATGGTCCGGCGAGTGAATGTATCCAGCGAGGTTAAGTTGTTCAGCAACGGAGCCGAAGCGAAAGCGAGTCTGAATGGGGCGTCAAGTTGGATGTATTCGACCCGAAACCGAGTGACCTAACCATGGTCAGGATGAAGTGAAGGTAAAGCTTCATGGAGGTCCGAACCCACTCCCGTTGAAATGGTAGGGGATGAACTGTGGTTAGCGGAGAAATTCCAATCGAACTCGGAGATAGCTGGTTCTCTCCGAAATAGCTTTAGGGCTAGCGTTGATCGAACATTACTGCAGGTAGAGCACTGAATTGGCTAGGGGCCGAGAGGTTACCGAACCTTATCAAACTCCGAATGGCAGATAATGATAATCAGCAGTCAGACTGCGGGAGATAAGTTTCGTAGTCGAAAGGGA
>JAFYYM010000079.1 GCA_017557535.1 Bacteroidales bacterium
CAACTCGCTAATTGTTAGACTTTTCCATTTGCAAGAAATGCTTGAAAATCTTCAAAAACATTCCTTCGTGCCCCGGGCGGGAATCGAACCCGCACGGCCGTTTCGGGCCAAGGGATTTTAAGTCCCTCGTGTCTACCATTCCACCACCAGGGCGTGTGAGTTGACAATTATGCCGTCACACACACCGCGAAGTTAGTAAAAAAAGGAACAATCCTACCAAAAACTACTCAAGCTTAGTGTCAGTCTTGGCCTGAAAACGAGCGACATTGACTATGAAGCGCTCGTGGGTGCCTTCGCCTATAATACCCTTGTCGTCACGGGCGACAACTCTGAAAGTCAGCCTACGCCCATCAATACCAATTAGTTCCGAATCGCACCAGACCTTCATTCCTTCAGGCGTGGCGCTTACATGGCTCACGTCGACATGGGTTCCAACTGTCTCGAAGCCCTCATCTAGATAGGGCTGGACGCTAAGTCGGCAGGTACGTTCCATAAGGGTGATCATAAGCGGTGTGGCGAATACCCGCACTGTGCCGCTGCCGATATGGCAAGCGAGCAGCTCCGGAGTGACTATCTCCTCCTGGTAGCCTTTTATTCCTAGTTCAACCATGATCATTTAAGCAAGGCCTCCAGCACAGCCGCAACGTGGCCTGGAAGGATAATATGGTGATTCCCGATTGGTTCTGTCAAAAAATATTCTATCGCCTCCGATGGCAATCGAAGTACCACCTGAGTACGGCAAAGATCCGGCTTAGCCTCGCAACGCAGAAGGTCTCCCTCGCACACGAAATGTCTTGAAAGGTCTCCGGAGACCTTGAAGACTGTGACCGGTCCTTCAGGAATATATCCCCGGATCCCAACCCCGATCCCAGACTCGAAATGAGTGTCCAGACCATAGCTGGAAACCATATCTAATGGCACGGTGCAATGAGAGAAAACCATCTCCCCTGTCTCAAGGTTGATATTGGAAGGGTTTGCCTGGAAACCGCTGACCCCAGTAACCGCCCGTCCGATCATCATCGACAGCATAGCTGGGACATCCCCTTCGCATCCGGCCACATAGCCCTCTGAGTTCAAACGGGCAAGCGCCAGGCAGCCTGTGTTTTTGACTGTGGTAAGAAGATCGAAACACCTGATTGTCAGGCCAGAAAGGCCGTAATCAGCCACAAGGGTCTTCAACGCCTTATATATGCGATAAGCTCCTGGAATAGCTTGTTTGACGGTCGTGGGCAATGGTGCGGATTCTTCGCTTCGATCAGAATGGCAACCGACCACTTCCTTCCAAGACTCGGAGATATCATCTTTCAGCAACGAGTACTCCTCAAGCAACTCCTCCATAGGGATATACTGGAGGTTTATCCCCAAACGGTCGAGAATGGCTTCCTTATCGAACCCGCTGGAAATAAGCCAGTCGGAAGGATGACCCACTATCCCTAGGGTTGTGTATTCAAGGAAACGGCGCGCGGCCTCGACCTTGGAAAGCGCCTCGATACGGGATCGGATGTAGGCCGGACTCCCATGTAAAATCTCCCCTCTTAACCCCTCCTGGCGCAGATAAGAAAGTATCTCCATCGAAGCGGCCAGCGAGTTGCTCTTCCCTGAGGTTAGCAAGAGGATTGTCTGTCGTGAGAGTCCCTGCAAAGTGGGCAGTAATTCTTTGAACAGTCCCTCGGTCCCTCCCGTACGGACATAAATCAACGATAATTCGCTGCCGTAGTCATCGTAATCATCCCCCATAAAAGAGTATTCGACACCTAGTCCGTCAAGAAACTCCCTGGTGACCGCGTCAACGGCGGCTTTATCGTGCAGCGGGGAAGTTAGAGTGAATATTGAAATCATAAAACCAGATTTGTCAGTAAAGATAGTATTTATTAAATTTCGTAACAATTAAAAAGACCTCGCAATGAGATTTCCAAAGATCACATTCATCATCGCCATAACCGCAGCCACGATGACCATTATCTCCTGTGGCCCGGCACGCAGGGTCACCACCCTGCAAGTAGGCACTTATAACATCCGCAACGCCAACCGCGGCGACTCCCTGAGAGGAAACGGCTGGGGGCAGCGCTGTCCGGTCATAACCCAGCAGATACTCTTCCACGACATTGAGATATTCGGCACCCAGGAAGGGTTCATCCACCAGCTCGAGCAGATGAAATCCCTTCTGCCAGGTTATGACTATATCGGCTTGGGACGGGATGATGGCAAGCAGGCAGGTGAGCATTCGGCCATATTCTACAAGACCGACAGGTTCGAACTTCTGGACCACGGCGACTTCTGGCTCTCACAGACTCCCGAGGTGCCAAGCGTCGGCTGGGACGCCGCCCT
Organism: Bacteroidales bacterium; assembly: GCA_017557535.1. GTDB lineage: Bacteria > Bacteroidota > Bacteroidia > Bacteroidales > UBA932 > Cryptobacteroides. The sequence continues at coordinate 2,329 of JAFYYM010000079.1, forward strand.
GAACCGCATCTGCACATGGGGCCGTTTCAGGGTTAAGGACACTAAGCAGGAACTATATTACTTCAGCCTTCACATGGATCATATCGGCGTACAGGCCAGGATGGAGAGTGCCAAATTGGTTGTCCAGAAGATACGGGAAATTTGTGGCGGAAAGCCGGTTGTACTGACCGGAGACTTTAATGTTGACCAGACCAACCCGATTTATTCGGTGTTTGTCGACAGTGGCATCCTGGAAGACAGCTACGAGATTTGCGAGATACGTTACGCACTTGATGGAACAGCCAACGGATTCGACCCCAACAGTTTCACCAACAGCAGGATAGACCACGTGTTCGTCACCCCTGGCACAAGAGTGATCCGCTATGGGGTATTAACCGACACCTACCGCACAATGACCGCCGAGGCCGAGAAATATGAAAACGGCAATTTCCCGAAGGAGATATCCTTCCAGGCTTACCAGGCCCGCACCCCTTCCGATCACTTCCCTCTGAAGGTCATCCTTCAGTTGCCAAAATAATCAATCCTCAAGACGATTAAGATCTTCTGTCATCGATGCGAGACGGAGCAATGTGGTTATTGAGGAATAGCTACAGTTCATCCAGAAATCTCCTCCGTTCCCGGGCTTTCTCCAATTAAACATGGTCGGGATCCTGCCATCCTGGGCGTTCTGCTGGATGGTGATATTATCTATCAACGCCTTAGCCTTGGCGAGCGCCAGTAGGTCTCCCGTGACTTCATACAGGTCAAGCCAGGCGTTGGCGACATTGCAACTGCTGTCATCGACCGGCATCTCAAACTTGTATTGCTCATGGACACAAGGAGCGTTGAACTTGTGGAACCCGTCAGCTGTCGTGTCGGCATAATCCCAGTGAACAAACTGGTCCTCGCAGAAACGAATGAGGTCTATTGCATTGGAAATATCTGATTCACTCATGGTTACCTTGTCCAGAAGATATGAGGCGTAAGGGGCTGCCGTGCAGTTCGTCAGGTTCTGATATGGTTCGAGTCCAAGCACGTTCACATCCTCAAACTGGCCGGTCATCTCGAAACGAACCATCGCTGTCTCGTCCATCCATCGCTCCGCTTTCAGCCTGGCTTGAGAAAACTCACTGAATGCATATCCTTCAAGACGCTGGAAGTACCTGAGTAGCGGATGCAGCAAGGCTTGGGCATCGTTGACAGGCTCCCCGGAGGCGAAATCCACCTTGATGGGCAGGGATCCATCCTCTCTCTGCAAGCGAACATATGTCCGGCCAATCTCGACCGCCCTGTCAAGCCATTCCTTTTCTCCAGTCACATCGTACAAGTCCATGAAGGCGTTCCCTGCATAGGTGGCCTCCATCGTCATGGTTTTCCCTTGATTCTGCTCTTCGCCAGAAGCTTGAGTGTCAAGATAATATGTAGGAGGGAAAAAAGCCAGGGGATCCCCTTCGGGGCGACTTTGCGAAATCAGGAAAGCCGCGGCAGACCGGGCCACTTCAAGAGCGTTCTCTCTCCTGTCGGGAAGAAAGCGAGCCACAAGGCACTCGTTCCGAATAGTGGAGCCTATTATCTTGCATGGATATGTATTTGTCCATAAGGACATATCAGGAACGGTATTCCCTATCCAGTTTTGTATCTGGGGCATCAGGTGGTTATGAAGGGCCGCCCTAGTCGCGGCTTCCTTGTAGCTCCTTACCGGACCGTTATAAGGCCCTTTGAAAGGGAAGTCCCTCAGGAAACTTCTTGAGTAAACCGTGTCCGCGGATTCCCCTATTAATGCTTCCACCGTCAAATCCACATTTGATGGAGGAACCTGATTCCAAATCGGAGACAAGTCGGCGTCGGGCCTGTCGGAAAGGAAAGACCAACTCCCTTCAGCATTCCTGACTGTAAAGCGGTAATTATCCGCCCCTGGAACAGAAGGCACTTCAAAAGCAGGTGCGTACATGAACTTCTTGGCGAATTTGTTCCAACAGGGATTCCTGCCTTCGGAAGCCGGACGGACTGGCTGGAGATACTCGGATTCTGCCTGCTGGTTCAGGCGTTCATAAACAGGACCTCGGCAGCCGGCGAGTATCATTAGCGGCAAGGATGCTAAAAATAACGCTGTATTTCTCATATCGCAATTTAAGGAAAGTTATTAATTAATGCTATCTTTATGGACAAATAGCGACCAGATATGTACTTTTCTGAACACAACGACAATATATCTTTCAGCAATGAATGGGGAGGTGTCCTTAAAGTGGAGGGCAAAGGGTTGGTTTGCGCGGAAGACTTGAATGCAGGTCCCGGTTATTTTAAACCAGAAGATTACACTGAGTTGGAGTTCACAAAGGGAATCACCAAGGTGACCAAAGGCTTTATCGAGGCATTCACTTCGATGAAATGTCTGGTTATAGGTTTCTCGGTGAAGAGTATAGAACGGACACCGGAATTAGATAACTACCTGATAACCAATAACGTCCTTATCAGGGGCGAATACAACTCCCTCGCTGAGAAGCTGGCTGGAGAGCTGGGGCTCAGATTCCTCCACTGCGACATCTTTCTAGGCTGGACTAGTTTCGAGACGCAAGGTTATCGTGAAAGTACTAAACGAACTCTTTGTTTCAGGCTGGATGGCCCGCCCTATATCTATAGACAGATCTTCACCCCTGGAATATCTGCCGGCAGCAGCGGAGGTGCCGATCTCAGAGAGGATCTCCCCGAGGATTTCTATGTGGGATGCGATCTGGATGGGTTCACGTACAATCTGCCCCAGAAATGCGAAGAAGCTATCATGAAGAACAAGCAGCTGGGCCGCTTCCTCCGCATCGCTAACCAACGGCTGAAGGGCAACAAATAAGTCCTCATTGAACTCGTATGTACAAGGTGTAATAATATGTCCGAGACCTTGTACGGCAAGCCGCCTCGCAGCAATTCCTGTGGCACAAGGTCTTGCACCAAATTTATACACCTTGTGCACTATAGGCGAACATTCAGTAGCCTGGAGACATCATCCCGGGAGAGTCCGAAGACCCTAGCCAGTTGAGGGACAGTGGTTTTCATCGTGTGATAAACAAACGGAATAATCCTGGTTTTCCTGGAGATTGGCAAGTTGTCGATTTCAGTCATGAACCACCTCAAGGATATAGCGTTGACTTCCTTCAGGAACTCCGCATCCGATAACATCTTTCTGGGAGAGATCACCAGTTTTTGAGTCATCTCCGCCGCATTTACGCTTCCAACGCTCCTGTAGAAGAACACTTCGTCCCTATTGAAGGCCTGTTCCAGATAATCAACGTCGCAGAAACTGTACGGTTCCACCTCATAGTCTTCGTTTAAAGTCCAAGCGACATCGCCTAGGTTGTCACCGGTATGAAAGATCTCCCTCCATTCTCGACATGTCATAGATGCGACCGCAAGTTGTGACTTAGGCTGATTACCGGATCTGAAAAATGCCCTGAATCCTGTCCACTTATAGTCAGCGACACTTTCAGCTCCGTTATCGTACGCATTTCTTGGAATGTAAGCCAGAGCATTTCTCAGATACCAGTCCGTGTCAAGCAATTGGACTTTCACATCTGTGGCCCTGAGGACCTTTGCCACCCCATATCTGGATCGGAACAACTGGGAATAAGTCCTCTTCACTTCCCTGGCATAAGACTCCGCATCAGCAAGACTCTTTGCGAGAACAGCGGCATGGACATGATTGGACACGACGGCATAGATGATGATTATTACATTTTTCCTCCGCGCACAAACCACAAGGCATTTCACCATGGTGTCACAATCCTGGTCATCACGGCAGATGATCACCTTCTCCAAGCCCTCGAAACTGACATGAAAAGGTAAGACGGCACCGACCGTACCGTCAGGCAGCCTTCTAGCTACCGCCTTAACCAAAGCCATTAATTATAATCCGTAGGAAGAGATTTCCGGAATAAAGAAGTGTCACCCATCACCAAAGGCCGTTGTTTGGATTCGGGATCGTAGCCATACTGTTCCTTAAGCGAATCGGCATATTTTTCAATAAAAGGGATGAAGTCAAACATCATCATAGACCAGAATTCTTCTGCCTGGGCATACGGCTCTGAACAAGCGCAAATCTCCGCTATACTTAACAACCGGATTACTTTGCTGATGCAAGTGTTCTTTTCGCCCCAGATACTGGAGACTAGACCTGAAAGCAATTTTTCAAAATTGGCGGCATGGCGCTTAAGATCACCCTGTGGAAAGTTCTCGTCGAACCATTTCTCGTTGTCGGTACGAAGAACCAGATTGCCTTCGTCGTCGATAAAAACATGAAGAAGATTTTTCATAATTATAAAGTTTAATTGTTAACACTTGCAATTTAGACATATTTCCATATAGTAGCAAGGGAAAATGTTCAAGGTAGGCAAAGACCCTAGGGACATTGTACAGGAATCGCTATTACACCCGACTCTGGTGTACAAGGTTCCGCTCACGGAATCCCACCTTGTGCAAAATGAGATAGGAATCTGCGCAATAACGGAATCTATCTGTATATTTGTGGCAGACAAAGTTTGTTCACCATGAGCAGGTTGACAGATTTTTCCAGCAAATCATGGAATACTATCTCACGAAGTGTCAGGGAGTTCCCTTTGGAGGCTCTTCTCGGGGTGACTTATTTTTTGGTGTTCTTCTTCGAGAAAAGCGTCGGCGAAGCCTTGGGCAAAACTGATGTTTACTACCTTTTCTTCTGGTTCTTCCCGCAATATGTCCTCCTGTTCACACTCCATAAGTTGAGCGGGAAACACCTGACATTCAGAGTCTTGTATATACTTTCCTGGTTCCTCTGGATTCCGCTTTTGATTTGTGGCTCCCCAAACCAGGGATGGAGTCTCGGGGTAGCTTATATCATAGCGGTAATACTGCTGGTGATAGGGAAGGAACCACTAGAAAATGAGCCTTATGGGCAAAATATCCTAGATACTGTCATCAATGTGGCGGCGGGATTCATTATAGGATTCCTGCTGATCGCGATAGTGGAAATCATCATAGCCTCCATCAACTTCCTCTTCGACCTTGACTTAAAAGAAAAATGGTTCACAAATCCCATGGCTTTCATAGCTTTTGTGATCATTCCTCTGCTTTGCTGCTCATTTGTGACAAATAATAGCCACAAAGAAGTCAATGGGAAAATCCTCAAGATCATCATAGACTACATCCTCTCCCCTGCATTGGTCATCTACACGATCATTCTATACATTTACATCGGGAGGATAGCGCTTCATTGGGAACTGCCAAACGGAGGAGTCGCATATATCGTGGCCATATTCATGGCCGTCGGACTCGTTTGCCACCTGTTCCGGCTCCTTGTGGAGAAAAGGCATTTCGAGTGGTTCTACAAGGCTTTCCCTTTCATCTCCATAGCCCCTCTCATCCTGTTATGGATAGGGGCGTTCCGCCGCATCGGTGAATATGGACTCACCGAAGTCAGAGTCTATCTTATTTGCCTCGCCCTGCTGCTGACCATTTTCACGGCCATGCTCGTGAAAGACAGGACGAGGAACTTCCAGCTCATGACCCTGATTCTCGCTCTATCCGCCATTCTGTTCACATATATTCCAGGAATAAGAGCCAAGGACTTTGGCATCAGGAGCCAGAAAGCAAGGTTAGAGAGAGTCCTGCCGAGTGTTCTGGTAGATGGGAAGTTTCCGGAAATACTTAACTATAAGGCAATTGACGCCGACCCGGAACTAAAAGAAGCCTGGTTGGCGGTTGATGGATCCTACAACTACCTAAAGCAGAATATGTCTCCCGGGGAGTTCAAATCCATACAAGACGATCTCGGAGATTTCCCATTCAATACTTTGGAACTTGAGGAAAAGCCTGAAACCGCGATTGCGGGATGGTCCATCAGCGACATCTCTGGCCCTATCGATCTGGGAGAATACAACCAGTTGATACCGCCTTCCGATTATCATTATTATGAGGACTCCGCGGTCGCGATATTCTATAAGGACAACTCCAGGACAGAAGAACTCCTGAGGTGCGAAATCCGCGAGGCGCTAGACTCTCAGGATGAGCCCTCTCTAGGAAAACTTGTCTATAAGAATGATGACTATATGGTGGTGTTTGACAGGATAGATGATTTCAATTCATCACACTTGTCATTCTCAACTGGAAACCACACCCTCTATAAAAAACAATCTCGGTAGTGTCAATCGCGCGACATAAAGGCAACCCGTTCGGGATCAAGGTGACTGACAGCGAATCTATGCTGGAAGCCATCAAAACCTACGGTATCATTCCTTTCTTTGAGAATCCCATCCCAGGATATTCGATTGAGGAATTGACACCGCCAAACCTATGGTTCACGGACGAGAACCTCGGACCATGGGATTGGAAGGTGGATGTCGTGCAGAGCGGGGAAATAGTCTATGGTAAGTTCCTTTGTGGCGGGAAGTCCGCTTTCGCTACACCGGAATGGTACGCCCACATTCGCAATTGGAGACTCTCCCAAGAAAAATTCAAACCCTCTACCGAAGGACGGAAAGTCTTGAAGCTCATTGAGAAAGAAGGCGCATGCGTCTCCCGTCAAGTTCGTGAGCTGCTCAAAGTGAAAAAGAGCAAATCGGACTCTGTGCTGGCCGGTCTCATGAACAGCACCAGACTTATCATTGGAGACATCCAGAGAGTTTACAGAGGACCGAACCTTGAATACAAAGGCTGGCAGACCGCCTCTTATTGCACCCCCGAATCCTTATTTGAGCGGCCTGGAGAGGACTTCGGACCTTGGCATATAGGCGGGTGCACTCTGAAATGCGGATGTTCCCCGGAAGAGTCCTACTCAAAGCTTAGGGATCATATTCATGAACTGTTTCCTGAATCCACAGAAAAACAAATCACTAAAATCTTATAACCATGAATGTCGGAATAATCGGAGCCGGACACATCGCCGGCAAAATAGCCAGGACACTTGAATTCACCGAAGGTATCAAATGTCTCGCTGTTGGCTCAAGAACACTGGATAAAGCCAAGGCTTTTGCCGCGGAATTCGGGATTCCCAAAGCTTATGGGTCTTACAGCGAACTTCTGGATGACCCGGAAGTGGACCTTGTATATGTCGCCACCCCTCACTCTCACCATTTTGACGTGACGATGGAAGCCATCGGGAAGGGCAAGGCTTGTCTTGTCGAGAAAGCGTTCATGGCCAATGCTTTCCAGACAAAGAAGGTTCTGGATCTGGCTAAAGAGAAAGGAGTGTTCGTGGCCGAGGCGATATGGACACGCTACCAGCCGGCCAGGGATATAATAAACCGGCTGATCTCATACGGAAGGATAGGCACAGTCTGCCAGATCAGCGCCACCCTCTCCCACAGGGTCATGCATCTTCCCCGTATTGTCAGGCCAGAACTTTGCGGGGGCACCTTGCTTGACATAGGAATATATCCTTTGAATTTCATCCGGATGGTGTGCGACAATCCGATAGAGAAGATTGAGTCACAGTGTGTGCTCTCAGATTTGGGAGTGGACCTCAGCGAAACTATATCCATGACCCTTGAAGGAGGCATACTGGCCACAATCCATAGCTCAGTCTACTGCGAGGGTTACAACACGGCGACCATATCCGGAACTGAAGGCTGTATAGTAGTGGACAACACCAATAATCCGGGGCTGATCCGAATTTACTCAAAAGGCGGCAGGTTACAAGAGGAAATGGCTGTTCCTGAAAACATCAGCGGTTATGAATATGAATTCCAGGCCTGCAAGGACGCGATGGAAAAAGGCCTCATAGAGCCGCCACAGATGCCGCACTCCGAGACCTTGTTCCTCATGGAGCTCATGGACTCCCTCCGAAAAGAATGGGGAGTCCACTATCCAATGGACTAGCTACTCCAGATAAATATTCCTGAAAGCCAGCGGGCCGCCCTCGCTCTGAAGAGCGATGTAACCTGCCTTGTAAGAGGTTGTCACCTCATTCTCAAGGCTGCCGTTGATGTACACTCTCATCTTGTTCCCTTTGCAGATGATCTCAGCACGGTTCCATTCCCCGTCTGACAGCTCTATGCTCGCCCCTGTGTGAACCCGCTTTTTCATCGGGAACTTAACTGAAGGATCATACGGGATTTCCGCTATCCTCGCTCCTCCCAAGCTGACGATATCGCCGGCCCTTCCTGCCATAAGCTGGCACTCGTAGGCGGCAGGCCATACCTTGTCGCCTTCCTGCACCCTCTGGAATATTCCGCTATTTGTGCCGGAACCTATCCATTTCCATTCCACGTGGAGGGAATAGTCACCATATTGCCGTGCTGTTCTGAGGTAGCCGTTGGGTTTGCCAGAGACGGTGATGCATCCATCCTCAACCTTGAATACGGGCTCTTCCGACTCCGATTCCGTGACAGGAACCCATCCTGTCAAGTCGTTTCCGTTGAAAAGAACAGTCTTTCCGCTATCACCGAAGAAGTTGTTGTAAATCACTGTAGGACGAGAGGCCCTGGTGCTCATGCTCGGGAACCACATATCCTCAGCGGTCAAACCGCACTTAAGGGTCATGTCTATGCTATTCTCAAGGCGCCCGAAATCAGCATTGGCATTGTTGGTGCCATAGGTGAACTTTATCCCGCGATTTTTCGCTTCCTTGATTATGTACTCATTTGGTATCAGGTACCTTGAGCCTATCTCAAGGGCGATTCCATTCTCCTGCATGACATCCAACACCTTCGCAACTCTCTCAGGAGTCCACATCTCGTCAAACCTGTCATTAAGAAAAGCCGGAAGGAAGAAAGAGTTGGCGAATATGTCCGCCGGCTCATTAGTGAGAATCTTAACAGTCTGGTCTACAATCAGATCCATATATTTCTGATCAGAAAGACCTTCAGGCCTTACCTCCTCGTCACGGTAAAGTCTTGAGATACGGCCCTTCTGGTCAACTATCGTCATCGCGTCGGTGAAAAGATAGTCGAAGACTCCAAGCGCTTCGGAAGAGAAATCAGCAGTCCATTTACGACCCTCACCCTGCACTCCACGGAAAAAGGGCAAATCCTTGATCTCGTTGTAATACTCATATACTTCCTCGTCATTGGCAAGCATGCGGCCTACCCCGCCAGCTCCCGCATTGGGAGCTACGCCATAGTTAATGCCGTAATTCATGCTCATCGCATGAGCCATTTCCGCGGTCAGTCCTCCTTTCAGATGGACATGCCAGTCTATAACAGGGAAATCCTCCTGCTGTAGCCGGATCGCCCTGTCTGAGGTCTCGTCTACTGGAGGAAGGGTGTCGCACGGATTGACGGCATCGGCAGGAAGCTTGGTCAACTTCATTTCCTTGAACCGGACTGTCCCGTTTCCCCCAACCAGACTGACAGAACCATGACCAAGGAGCATCTTCTCATATTGAGGAAGTCTATAAGGCTGAGCTGGTTCCGTATAACAGACCACGTCTTCACCTTTAATCTTCACAGAGATGTTCTTTCCCCGAACAGCCAACTCGATTGGAGTCCACTCTCCCTCTTCCTCCAGCGCCCTGTAGAGGTTGCGCACGTGAAGGAGGGAGCCACTCTTGATGGTCCCGTCAATCGGACCACCATGAAGAAGCACCTGATACCCGCTTCCGGTGCCATCGTTGTGAAAAGTGACACATGCCGAGGCACCCGGCTCTGTCTGGAATTCACCACTCAATATGAAGTTGGTGTAATCGCCCTTGAACTGATGGCTGGATCCTTCGGTTATGGAAAATTCTTTGCCGCCGCAGGAAAGAAGGGTCAGGGTGACTGCCGCGGCAGCCAACCTGGAAATAAAACTGACTGTTCTCATTGCCTATTTGTCGTGTTTATCTGTCCGCTGTGAATGACAGGATGTTGGACACTACCTCCTCCGGATCATCCGTGATGGAAAGGATAAGGTTCTTGTAAACTCCCCTTGCTAGCAGATCCTCAAGCATAGGATACACCGGTATCTGCTTACTGAAGAATTCCTTGCCGAAGAACACCATGGGGCTGGCGTAACCGAAGGACTCGTAGTGGTTCTGAGCGGCATCCTGGAATATTTCCTGCATGGTTCCAGCTGATCCCGGGGAGTAAATAATGCCTCCCTTGGATATCGTCAGCAGGATGTCTTCCCTGACGCTGTTCATGAAGTATTTGGCTATGTCCGTGGCCAACGGTGTGGACGGCTCATGACCATAGAACCAGGTAGGGATACCCAAACTCCGGTACATCTCCTGGGGGTATTTTTTCCTTACCTCAAATGCGGTCCTCAGCCAACCTGGATCCCTGAACGTAGGCGCCACCCTCAATATAGACAAGGCATCGGCAAGCTCATCTTCAGTCTTTCCGGCCATCCATGCGCCCAGATGCGTTGCCTCCATGGCACCAGGCCCGCCGCCGGAAGCCATCAACTTGCCACTCTCGGTCAGCCTCTTGCTGACAAAAGCTATAGTGGCATAAGCGTCATCTGTCCTTTTGAGAGCGTGACCTCCCATCACCGCCACAACTTGCCTCTCATCGAATCGGCTGAGGAAGTCATTCATCGCCTCTCCGATGGCGTGGTCGTGAAGCGAGCGGCCTAGGGTCTCACGGATGTTGTCACTCTCCTTGCCTTTCTCGATATAGTCGGCGAAAACCTTCGAGTCAAAGCAGTTCGCGAAAGTTTCCTCATTCTCGGGATCATAACCGTCATAGAGATACTCGGCGGTGTACAACTTGCTACGGAACACATTGTACGGCATCCCCATTCTCGGGAACACCAGGCATGAGGTCCCTATCCCATCCTCCAACTCCTTTGGAATCTCGCAACCGAAGAAAAAGCAGTCCGAGAAACGGTGTCTGGCCGCCACATACTGAGGCGCTTTGTTGAAATCTATGTACTGAAACACATAGTGGTTGACAAAACCGGAGCTATCCGGAGCGGGAAGCTTATTCAGACTCTCTATCTGCTTGTAAGAAGTGGTAGTCGTCATCATGGCTATTCAGGTTATTCTTCAAATTGTGGTTTCAGGTACTCTCCTATACGGTCAAGCCAGGTGTAGCTGCCGGTTCCTGGGGAAGCCTTCTCCTGGAAGCAATGTGGCCTGAGCGCAAGGGTATGGAGCTCGCTCTGGATACCCATTGAGCGCATCTTCTCCCAGGTTTTCACCGAGTTCATAGCGGCCCAGCCATCAGCGTCACCATGGATGAAGAGCATAGGGGCCGTGTCCAAGTCAAAGGAGAACTCCGGCGCCAAGACAGCGGAATCATCATTCCCTCCCGTCTTATTTGGCGATTCAAGGCCGTCTGTGAGGGAATATGCCGGATAGATCCCGATTCCCCACTGGACATTGCAAGGAAGTTTGTCGATGTCATCAATCGGGTAATATGCCTTATGCCTTGATGATGTGACACCCATCAAAGTCAAGTGGCCACCTGCGGAGGAACCCATGATGCCGATCCTGTTAGGATCGAGGCCCTTGTCTGCCGCCTCACTGCGGACGATTCGGATAGCCCTCTGGAGATCCTGCCAAGCTGTGGTGTGTTTCGCCAATCCCGTCTTCGGACGTGGTGTGCGATACTTCATGACCACGACAGCCATTCCCCTCTCATTCAAGTATTTCCTGGCCGGAGCGACCTCAAAATCTTCCGGGCGGTTAAAGTTATATGCTCCTCCCGCATAGATGATCTGGATCGCTGTGGTTTTCAGTTCCGCGGGAATATGCCATTCGATGTATGGCTTGCATTGGTCGGGTTGCGGATCCGGCATCTTCCCCTCCGGCCAGATATCCTCAGTAGTCATCGTCACTCCGGGGACATCAGCGCTGAAACGGTCCATCAACTTGACCGGCTCGGCCAACTCTCCCAAATATCCCATCTGGGTCATGAACTCAATACCTCTCGCGAATCCGAAGGCGCCATGGCCCTTGCCGGGATAAAGATGGAGCTCCGCAGGGATTCCCATCCTCCTCAACTGCCTGTACACCTGAGTGGAGCCATTAGGAGAATAGGGATCCATTCCTCCATGGTGAAGACTCATCGGACAGGTCTTCTCATCGAACTTGAAAACCTCGCTCAGCTTCACGTCCGCCCCATAGCCCTCCCTGAGAGCGGGAGTTCCAGTCTCGCCATCGGTTGTGACATAGGCAGGGGCATTGACGATGGCCCAATTGATGTGGCAAGGGATCTCATCCAACTTGTCGACTGGTTCATAAGCGGGGGTCTGGGAACTGGTCGCCAGCAGAAGAGCCAAGTGGGAACCAGCTGACATTGAGACGGTTCCTATCTTTTCTGGATCAAATCCTCGCTTAGCCGCCTCCGAGCGGACCATACGGACCGCCCGCTGGCCATCCTCCCATGCGCTCTGATAAATCGGAAGTCCTACGGGACGGGGAGTCCTATAGACAAAATTGACACACTGGACACCTATCTTGGTGAGTTCCTTCTGCCAATAGTCAATCAGACCCACATCGCAACAGTTCTGGTAAGAGCCTCCGGAAATCAAGATCATGCAAACATCTTTTTTGACGGAGGGATCAGGAGCGTCAAACCATTCAAGGTAGGCGACCTGATGCTTAGCTGGTTTGAAGCCTTTAGTGCCGACCTCATTGGTCATGGCCGCGATTTGGTGATCTTGGGGATCTGGCATCTTGCCTTTCGGCCAGATAAGCTCACGCTCCAAGGCGAAAGCCTGCAGGGAGCAGAGAACGAGAAGGGATAGCAATAACTTTTTCATATTCAAAGATAATGACTATTTTTATATGTTCACTTAAAAAACCTGATTTAATAATATCTGAAACATGAGAAGAATAATCTGCATCCTTTCTTTGGCGCTTACAGCGTCCGTATTCACCGCGAATGCCGGAAAAATAGTTTCCGACAGTGTGGAGAGCGGCATTCTCGGCACCGAGGTGAAATACAATGTGTATCTCCCGGACGGCTTCGAACAGTCAGGGAAGCTCTACCCTGTTGTTTATCTCCTTCATGGCCTATACGGCACTTATCAGGACTGGGAGCAGAAAGGTACGATGAAGGAAGTCGCGGACGAGCTGATCCGCTCCGGAGAGGCCGTCGAGATGATCATAGTCATGCCAAACGCCGGAGACCCCGACATCCACAATGTCTATAACGGCTACTTCAATATGCCAGGCTGGAGCTACGAGGACTTCTTTTTCAAAGAGTTCATCCCTGCCGTCGAGAAGAAATACCGCGGAGTTGGTGACAAGAGCCACAGGGCTGTAATGGGACTGTCTATGGGAGGAGGAGGAAGCACAGTCTATGCCCAAAGGCATCCCGACATGTTCTCCAGCTGCTATGCCATGAGCGCATGGCTGGACCAGGAGATTCCGGACGACGTGGAGGAAGCCAAGAAAGACAAGTTCTACTATACATGCAAGGCCGTTCATGAGCATTCCGCTCTGGATTATGTCGACAAGGCCGACGACGCCACATTGGAAGCCCTCCGAAGTGTCAAGTGGTTCTTCGACTGCGGTGACGACGATTATCTCGTGCGGCTGTCCTTCAACCTCCACATGACAATGATGATGAAGCGGGTCAAGGATGAACTCAGGGTCCGTGACGGTATCCACAATTGGGAATATTGGCATACCGCCCTTCGCACAGCCCTTCCTTTCGCTTCCAGGAACTTCGCCAAATAGTCTTCTATTCAGGCATAATGTGCCATAGAGCACAGGATTTCGGCTCAGGCAGATTAATCTTGATCCCTTCTTCGGCGAGTGCGGCGCCGGTCAGAGTCAGAGTCTCTCCGGTGTCCACATTCGTAATAGTATATTTCTTATCGGGAACCAGGAAGCTCAACACGGCGGTGTAATCCGGCTCTTGACAAGTCTCTTGGCGGAAAGCCTCCAACACAGCCTCATCAGTCTCCCTGTCGTGCCAGACTATGGCGGTCCAATTGGAGTCGTCATCGTGACGATGCCAAGGAGTAAGAGGATGCATATCCTTGACAAGCAGGTGATTATATTTCTTCCATTCCCCGAAGGTGGCTCTAAGACGGTCATAATCCAATTCCACATCATGAGTGAAAACCTCGGAGATGTTATAGACCGGCAGCCAGGAAGCCCTGGTGATGTAGAATGTACTGCCACCAGCCATTCCCGGCTCCAGCTCGTCAGCCGACTCCTTGGTATTCGCCCCATGGAAGGGAATCCAACGGCAATATGAAGTCGTCATCGAGAGCCTTAATGCCGTCGTGGTCCTGTCCGCATCACTCCTCATGAAAGGTAGGCTGCGACGCAATGACTCGATGTCATTCCTTCCTCCTCCTGAAGCGCAATTGTCTATAAAAGTGCACTTCCCATTTTTAGCGCAGAAGTCGATGATCCTGTCCCAAAGCTCGTAATGACCCTGAATGGCCAGGTTCTCGGTGATGCCTTTGCGGGTGAGGTTCGTCTTCTCTTCCTCTTTGGCGTCAAATCCGGTCCATGCCTTAACTGGGTTGGAGTTATTATCTTCCCTGAAGAGATCCACCCCATTCTCACCCATCATCTTGGTTATCCTGCCAAGCGTCCATTCCAGACAGTCCTTGTTTCCGAGGTTACTCGTGTAGCGATTCCTTCTATTATAGTCAGCCCATTCAGGGTTATAGCCGAAATTTTTCGCCAAGTCCTCAACGTCGCATACACTCTCCGGCTCAAACCACGTGAGGACCTTCATCCCGGCCTCATGGCAAGCCTGGTTAGACTCAAGGAAGGTCTTCCCGGGCCACTTCAAGGTGTCCAGTTCCCATGTCCCCACTGTGCCATACCAGTCGGATGGAACGGTATTACCTCTTGGATCGAGATACCAACCGGCGTCGAACCACCTGAAATCAGGAACAACATCCTCATATATAAGACGTTCCAAAGTCCTTTTCCAAGTGTAGAATCTCTCTGATATGGAACCATCCGAATTGGGAAGCCCTGTGTCTGACGCGAAACAAGTGGTCGAGAATGGCTCTATCCTGTTGCCTTTGCCATCTGCTGAAGGCATGTTATACTTGATAAACCATTCCCTCCAGAGATTTGTGGCGTCATCCCTGTCACGCCCTTTGTAGGGCAACATGACAACAAGGGCGGTCCTGACTTTCTCCCCTGGCATCACCACAGAATCGAATCCGTTGCAGCTACCTCCCTTCATCGATATTCCATCAGCTGTACCGGCGAAATCGGCATGCCATGTGCCAGCCCACCCAAGGGCCATGAGGGTGCCACCATCGCCATGAACCAGGTCGAAATACGGGAAATAAACATGGGTAGCCCGACCGTTTGTTGAGACGAACGACACCGTCGTGTCCCGTAGCGGAGTCTGGTAGTCGGCGTAATTGTTGACATGGTCCCCGAGACAACCCCGCAACATGGGATCAGAGCCAGGGAAATCCAATACCACGCTCTCGATATCCTTGAGTTCCGCGCTAGGTGAGGTTCCCACATTCTCAAACCACACAGTGTACTCTACCTCTCCGAACTCGCCGTTGAGGAAGGCGTCCAACGTGGCGGTCAAGTTGTCATCAATTCGGAAAACAGCCTTTAAAGACTTCCCGGAAGCAGTTGTCTCACAATTCTTTGACAGTATCTCAAATCCTTGGAGTCCATTCACGGTCTCTCCTCCGTAGATAAACGAAAGCGGGACAGAGGACGGATCCTCCACCCATTTTCCGAACATATCAGTCCCGGTTTGAAGATCGGCGCAGGGTCTGTCGGTGGGAGAAACCAAACCTTTTGTGGAGGAAACTATGCCTCCTTTCCCGCAACTGGAGAGCAGGAAAACAAAACAAACAAGAGTGAAAAACAGTTTTCTCATCATACAAAATATGTGGTTATTCAAAGATAATCACTATTTTTATGTGTTTAAGCGAAAAATATGAGGAAATTTATTCAAGTCTTTATCGCGCTGCTTTTCCTGCCGGTAATTTCCGCTAACGCCGGGAAAGTCGTCACCGACAGTCTGTCAAGCGGCATTCTCAAAGCCACTGTCAAGTATAATGTCTACCTCCCGAATGGCTTTGACAAATCGGACCAGCGATATCCGGTGATTTATCTGCTTCATGGACTCAGCGACACCTACACCGCATGGATGGAGAAAGGTGGGATGCAGACGGTGGTCGATGAGCTTATCGGCACAGGAGAGCTCAAGGATGTGATCATTATCATGCCCAATGCCGGTGGTCCGGACATTCACAACACTTGGAACGGCTATTTCAATATGCCGGGATGGAACTACGAAGACTTTTTCTTTAAGGAGCTCATCCCACAGCTCGAGAAAAAATACCGCTGCGTCGGTGATAAGGCCCACAGGGCGGTGATGGGACTCTCGATGGGTGGAGGCGGAAGCACAGTTTATTGCCAGAGGCACCCGGACATGTTCTCCAGCTGCTACGCTATGAGCGCCTGGTTGGATAACGACCAGGGACAAGTCGGCGGCAATGATTTGAAGAAAGACAAGTTGTACTATGTCAGCAAAGCCGTCACCGACCACTCCGCATTAGCGTTCATAGACAACGCCGATGACGCTACCCTGGAGTCGCTCCGCACGGTGAAATGGTTCTTCGACTGCGGCGACGATGATTTTCTCGTCCGCCTCTCTTTCGAACTCCACATGAAAATGAAGGAGAAAGGCGTGAAGAGCGAACTAAGGGTACGCAACGGAGTACATAACTGGGAATATTGGCACACGGCACTTCGTACCGCCCTGCCATTCGCCTCAAGAAACTTCGATTAGACCTATGCGTACCAGGATCCTCATACCGGTGATCTGCACCATCATTCTCGCCACACTCTCCTCATGCCGCACAAGAGAGGATAACAACCACATAGTGGCGTCCGAAAAGATCATCGCGGAGTCTCCGGCTCCGGACAGCGTGTTCCTCTATACCCCCGGAATAATTGAGGGTTTGGACGGGCGTCTTGTCGTGGCAATCGACTATGGCGGACCCGGAACCAGCGTTTTGGACGGCCCTAAATCTAACCTTGGAGACTACAAAAGCGGAAATCAGATCAGGGTCATGCTCTCTGATGACAATGGGAAGACCTGGCGCTGGACATCAACCAGGCTCCCCATGATGCATGAGATACTATTCAAAGCTGGCAAGTCCCTGTATATGATTGGCCATTCCGGAAGGCTCCTAGTCACCCGAAGCGACGATAACGGCGAGACCTGGTCAGACCCGGCGGTCCTCTGCCCGGAGCCTCGATGGCACCAGAGCTGCACGCCTGTCGACATCCATGACGGAAAGGTGACTCTCGTATATGAAAAATGGGTGTCTGACGGACATCCTTGGCCTGGAGTGGGACCTGTGCTTATGCAAGCCAATGTGGAGGACGACTTGACAAAAGCGGAGAATTGGAAGTTCTCCGACCTTTACAACCCGGATGAGGATATGGAGGCCTCCAGACCTTCAGGCATCCCCGTGTCCGATCCTGGTAAAGCCGGCATTTTGGAAACCAATGTTATCAGGGTCTATGACGAGAGTAGCCCGTTTTACGACCCTTCCGGAAAATCAGTCGTGCTGATGATGCGCTCAAGCAACGGATTTCCCGACATAGGTGTGATGATGAAAGGCGTGGAGAAACCAGACGGTAGCCTTGCGATAGAGAAGCTTCAGAAAAACGGCAGGGACATGTATTTCGCTCATATTCCAGGAGCCGACTTGAAGTTTTACGTTCTCTATGACCCCGGGTCCAAATTGTATTGGCTGCTCCATTCGCAAATAGACGGGCGGATGAAGGACCGTAGACGGCTCGCCCTTTCCTTTTCCCCCGACCTTCTTCATTGGACTTTCGCCGGACTGGTAGCCGTTGGCCCCGCAGATAACGCGGCTCGTCACTACGCCACCATGATCGTTCATGGAGATGATCTCCTTATTGTCAGCCGCTCCGGGGACGAACATGCCAAGAACGCTCATGACGGCAATATTGTGACTTATCATAGAGTTAAAGATTTTAGGAAATTAATATATTAACACATAATAACTTACAACATGCGACCTCTGAAATTATTCTCCGCTTTCGCCGCTCTCTTGGTCTCCTTGACCCTTTCGGCGCAGCAAGTGAAACTCTCCGACAAAGAGCTTTACAATGCCATTTGGGCTATGGGACAGATGTATCCTGACGGCTTCACCCTTGATCTCAACACAATGAGGCAGCCCGAGAAAGGAATCATGGTCTCGTACATCGCCACCCAGAACAGTTTTGACAAAAAGAGCATTCCGGCTGTAGTGAAGCATGCCCGCGAGCACGACGGTCTCGTTGGTGGTTGGTATAATCCAGAGAACGGCAAATACTATTTCGACTCGACCAGGATGTTCCCTGAGGACAGCCTGGCGGCTGCCGTGGCTTTTGCCCGTGAGAACGGCCAACACACCGTCTACGACGCCGGTAAGGGAATCAATATCAAGTCCAACTATGAGCAGAGGGATTGCCGCATCATCTTTGACTGCGACATGGGGTCCTCTACTGACGACCTGTTCGCCCTGATGCTGCTCTACCGCTATATGGACATGAAGCGCTGCACCCTCCTGGGCGTGGTTGTCGATCGTATGGGAGCCGCCAATGCCGACGCTGTGGATGTGATGAACAATTTCTATGGATATCCCGACATTCCTATCGGACTTGAGAGAGCGGGAATCAAGGATCCCCGCGTGTTCATCCCTTACCACAATGTGGCCTATGCCCGTACTGAGGACGCCGATAAACTGTTCAAGCAGACATACAAGAGCAAGGATGAGTACCCGGAGAGCTACAAACTCTACCGCAAGCTTCTCTCCGAGCAACCCGACCATAGCGTGACCATCGCTTCGGTTGGTTTTGTCACTTCACTTTCCCGCCTGTTACAATCCGGACCGGACGAGTATTCCAACCTTAGCGGAGTAGAGCTCGTCAGGAACAAGGTCAACTCCATCTATGCGATGGGAGGTGTGTTCGGCGAGGCTGTGGAGCCCGACTACAACTTCACCCAGGCTATTGACTTCTCCCTGAAATTCTTCGAGCTTTGGCCTAAGGAGGTTGACATTATCTTCTGTCCTGGAGAAGTTGGAGACCCTCTGGACTATCGTCCGGAATTGGTAATCTCAGACATGGATTGGACTGACTGCCACCCTATCAAGTGGATATATCAGAATGTCCAGTGCGACACCGGCCAGAAAATGTGGGATCCTCTAGCGGTGATCAACGCCGTCGAGGGCGATGACCTCTATACTCTTTCCGAGCGCGGTTGGGTCGAGCTCACTCCTAAAGGCGAGACTATCTTCACACCCGATCCAAAGGGAAACGCCCGTTATCAATTACCTGGCGACCAGGAGTGGTGTGACACTATCCTGAAATACCTGAGAATCATGGCAATACAACACTAGAATGATTATGTTTAAAACTCTTTTGGCCCTTTCGATGTTAGGGACGTTATTCTCCTGTGTAAAACCATGGGACAACAAAATTGTGAAAAACGTATCTCCCGACTCCATCAAGGAATATGAGCATTCGTATTCCGGAACTATGATGTGGTATATCACATGGTACAAGATTGAGAAAGGCGAGGACGGCAAGCTTCGGCTCATGTATTCCAAAGACTGCAATCCGGAGATAACCATCTACAAATGTCCAGATGACGCCCTGGCGAAGATTGACGGATTCGTCCGGGAATATAAGCTCTGGAAGTTGGAGAACTCATATACCCCGAAGTTTGAAATCCTTGACGGGTATATGTGGCACACATACATCCGGTATGAGGACGCTTCCATATCAACCGGGGGGTCTAACGCCTGGCCGCCGAAAAATCTCCAGGTAGGTCTCTCGGCTATTGAGGCCTATATCCAGTCCATAATAGACTCCGCCACCGAGAGCGACATCATAGGCACCGACTCTCACAACAACCGCTGACTCCCGCCTTCTCCATGCCTGGACGCACGGCGTGACGCTGCCAGATCTGGCAGCGCGCGCTTGAGGTCCTTCGCTGCCGCGGATTAGGAGAATGGCACGATATTTAGTATTTTTGTGGTTCGGAAATATTTTGAACATGAACGCCAAATCCATCATAGCGGCCGCCGCGGCGATTATTTTAAGCGGAGCCGCGGTTTCAGCGCAGTCCCAAAGTTTCAAACTCGGCCAATGGACCGAGATACAGAATTCCATCCTCAAGGAGCTGAATCGCTCCTATGTGGACTCACTCCCCGTGGATCGTATAGAAAGAGCCGGGATCAATGCGATGCTTGACGCCCTTGATCCGTACACCATCTACATCCCGGAAGAGGAGAATGAGGACCTGCAGATGATGGTCAGCAAGAGTTACGGTGGCATCGGAGCGGTCATCTATAAGCCGGATAAGGACGGAAACGTCATAATTAATGAGCCTTACAAGAACTCCCCTGCCGAGAAGTATGGGCTTCGCTGCGGCGATGAGATCATGGAGATAGATGGTCAGACCACCCATGGACTCACCAGCCAGGAAGCTTCAGATAAGATGAAGGGAAAGCCCGGGACGACAGTGGTGTTCAAGGTAAAGAAAGTCTACACGGGAGAAATTGTGGACATCAAGGTCACGAGGGAAAGAATCCATCTCCCGGATGTTGAATATGCCGGCATGCTCGACTCTGAGACTGGTTACATCTACCAAAGCGGTTTCACTGAGAATGTATCCGGAGAGATCCGCTCCGCGGTCTTGAATCTCAAGAAACAGGGTATGAAAAGACTGGTCTTGGATCTCCGGGGAAATGGAGGTGGACTCATGAGCGAGGCTATCAACATAGTTTCCCTCTTCGTCCCGAAAGGCTCATTGGTCGTGAGTTCAAAGGGTAAAGGCGTTGGTGAACAACAGTACAAAACCACCTCGGAACCCATTGACACCCAATTACCTCTCATCATCATGGTGGATGGTGGATCCGCATCCTCGTCCGAGATTGTCACAGGAGCCCTGCAAGATCTGGACAGGGCCACGGTCATGGGTACGAGAACCTACGGTAAAGGACTGGTCCAGACCATCAGGCCACTCCCTTACAACGGCCAGATAAAGGTCACCACAGCTAAATACTATACCCCTTCCGGACGCTGCGTACAAGCAATTGACTATGCGAAACGCAATGAGGACGGAAGTGTAGCTCATATTCCCGACTCGCTTACCCACGAATTCAAGACAGCTCACGGAAGGACGGTCAAGGACGGCGGCGGCATCACCCCTGATGTCATCGTTAAAGGTCATGAGTACAGCCGTCTTACCTTCTCCCTGGTTTATTCCAACATTATTCAGGAATATACCCTTAAGTATGTCCGGGAGCACCAAAGCGTTCCTGAGGATTGGAGGATGACAGACGCCGACTGGAAAGACTTCGTGGAGTTCGCCAAAACCAAAGAGTTCGACTATCGTTCCAGCGCCAAGACTTACTTCGACCAGGTGAAAAAAGAGCTTGAGAAAGATGGTCTCGCGGAAAGCATGAAAGACCAGATCGACGCCATGGGCAAGGCCCTTGAGATGGATAAGGAGACATTCCTCAACCTCAAGAGAGAAGAAATCGTGCCCTTCATCGAGGAAGAGATAATGGTGCGTTACTATTTCCAGGAAGCCGGCATCAAGACCCGCCTCCGCTACGACGATCAACTCAAGGAGGCGCTTACAAAACCCCTGATATCCTTCTAGGGATAGGAATCAGATGAATTCAGCAAAACTAATATGGAAAACCGCCCGGGCGGTCTTTCTGCTCGCGCTTTTGATAAGCCCTACGGCTCTGGCTCAGCGCAAGGTCACCATCAGCGGCCATATCACCGACAATGCCTCGGGAGAGACCCTGATCGGTGCGGGAATATTGGAGAGAGCGTCAGGAGTGGGCGCTGTTACCAATAATTTCGGATATTACACCTTGACCCTGCCGGCGGGAGAGTATGATTTCCATTATTCTTATGTCGGTTACAGCGAGTCGGTTCTGCATATAGAAATGCACCGTGACACAGTGGTGAACGTGGCGTTGATGGCCGGCGAGACACTCTCCTCCTCCCATATAGTCGCCAGGAAGGACGCTGGAATACAGTCCACCTATCTAGGGGCGATCGACATCCCTGCAGCCCAGATCAAGAACACACCTGTTCTGTTCGGTGAGGCGGACGTGTTGAAAGTTCTTCAGATGATGCCCGGAGTACAAGGAGGAAACGAGGGATTCTCAGGGATTTACGTTCGTGGTGGTGGACCAGACGAGAACCTGATCATGCTGGACGGCGTGCCTATTTACAACGTCGACCACATGCTAGGGATCTTCTCGGTATTCCAACCGGAGGCGATCAAGAAAGTAACCCTTTACAAGGGCTCTTTCCCGGCTCGTTACGGTGGCAGGGTCTCGAGTATTGTGGATATCCGCACGAACGACGGCAACATGAAAGAGAATCATGGTACCGTCAGCATTGGCCTCATCAGCGATAAACTCCACCTTGAGGGTCCGATAATAAAAGACAAACTCGCTTATTCAGCCAGTGCGAGGGGTATGCACACTTTGTTGTACGCCCCGATCATCAAACTCGCTCTCGATGACGCTTACGGGAATTACTATTTCTACGATCTCAACGGAAAACTGACCTGGCGTCTCAGCGACCGGGACCGTTTCTATTTCGGGGCTTATCATGGACGCGACCGTTTCGTGTTCTGGGAAGATGACGAGAACGAAGGAAGCGCTACTATAGGGACAGAAACATCCCATTACAAATATCAGGACAGAACTGACATAGGGGTCTTCTGGGGCAACACGGTCGGATCGGCAAGATGGAACCATGTGTTTAACAACAAGTTATTCTCCAACACCACAGTATCATATAACCGTTACCGAATGATCATGAACGCCGGTTCGACAGAGACGGAGATAGTGGACGGAGTGAAATCAACTAACCGTTACCACCTCAACTACCATTCAGGAATCCGGGACTTCGGAATCAGGACGGACATGGACTACACTCCGTCTCCTAGACATCTCGTGAAATTCGGCTCTGAATATATATGGCACACATTCATCCCTGAACGGATGTCTGCCGTGGACAAAGAAGTCACGGGAGGGAAAGTCCAAGTGGACACTACCTTTAATTTCGCTGACCCGAAGAAGAAATATGGCGGACACGAACTCTCTTTCTATGCGGAGGACGACTTCAACATAGGGGAACATCTTACTGTGAACCCCGGAGTCCACCTTTCCATGTTCAACACAGAAGGCAGGACATATTGGAGTCTACAACCCCGTGTGTCAGCGAAATACTCGACCGGCAGAGGTCTATCTTTCAAGGCTGGTTACGCCAGGATGGCGCAATATGTCCACCTGCTGAGCTCCGCTCAGATCTCGCTTCCGGTTGACCTATGGGTTCCTATAACCAAAGACATCCGCCCGGTCACCTCGGACCAGTACTCAATAGGGGCGTATTACGACGGAGTCAAAGGCTGGGAATTCTCAATCGAAGGGTATCTCAAGAACATGAGGAATATTCTTGAATACAAAGACGGCACGTTGATGCTCGGTACTTCGGATGGCTGGGAGAAAAGAGTCGAGATGGGAGAAGGCACGGCGAAAGGTATTGAATTCCTGATCCAGAAAACCGCGGGAAATACATCAGGTTGGCTGGCCTACACCCTTGCCAAGACAGACAGGATATTCCCGGACGGATCAATCAACAACGGGGAACGTTTTCCTTATAAATACGACCGACGCCACGCCATCGACTTGAGCGTTGACCACCACTTCAATAAGAAATGGGGCATTGACGCCACTTGGTCATTCGCGACCGGCGGGACTACCACGGTGCCTGTACGCCAAGTCGCGGTAATGACACCAGATGGATATATCACTGACGCGCAGTACGTTAACCATAGAAATAATTTCCGCATACCTCCAAGCCACAGGCTCAACATAGGTTGCAGCCTCCACAATGAGCGGCGCTGGGGAGAGAGCGTGTGGAACTTCAGTGTGTACAACGCATACAACCGCATGAACCCCAATTTTGTGTTCACGGACTATGGACCCGACTATGACAAGAACGGCAACTACATCGGAACCACTCTGAAAATGAAGAAGATCACGATCCTGCCGTTACTCCCGTCGGTAAGTTGGACCCTAAATTTTTGACAAGCCATGAGGAAACATTTGATAATCACCATATTGATTGCAGTCCTCGGGAGTGTCGCCTGCGAGAATACCATAAAATACGAATACGACTTGAGTGATGGTAAGATGACAATCTTGGGACAGCTTTCAACCGCTGACTCAAAGCATACGTTATTCTTATCGATGAGTTATCCGGATAGGATTGATTCACTTCCCGACGCCACGGTAGAGTGCTTTGTCAACGAATCGAGAAGCCTGGCGAAAGCGATACCCGCAGGGTACACCGAAGAGATCGTCGATTGGTGGACAGGAGAGACAGAGCTGGTCCCTAACCACTTCCCTTACACTCGATATGAATTCGAGGCCAACTTTAAACCCGGAGACAAGGTCAGGATAGAAGCCACAAAAGGAAGCTTGAGAGCATGGTCGGAAACCGTTATCCCGGCTCCTGTGGCGATTCTCTCCGTGGACACGGCTACGGTTGTCAAGACTTCGGTGTATCAAAGTGTTGGAGAGACTGAGACCTACGAGCAGGAATATATGGAATTCACTGTCAGGCTGGGCGATGTGAAAGGGACTGACAACTATTATTCGATGAACCCGGAGATCACCACAGTCAACACCCTGAGTTCAGAGACAGAAGAGGCTTTCGCTATCGATAAGAGCGGCCCGGTCGGATTGTACTATGAGACCTTCCATGACCTTATCCTTGAGGATGGATATTCATCCGGCATGGGAGACTTGTTTGAGGACCTGCTGCCGGTGAATTACACACACTGTTTCTCGGATAAACAGTTCAAGGACTCGAATGCTACGGTAAGGTTCTATATTCCTTCTTACTATTTCCACGGCTTCCCCTACGAATACTACCATATAGCCAGCAAAGTCGTGGTGGACAAGACCTTCCGTCTTTCAGTCAAGAGTTTTGACCGCTCTTTCTACAACTACCTGAGGGCAATCAACAACATGGAGTGCTACGGCTATGATGTTTCCCCCATCATTGAGCCCACCATGTTGCCCAGTAATGTCAACGGAGGAATGGGAATGGTCTCCGTGGCGTCAGAGTCTGGAATAGAAATAACTCTCCCGACAGAGATATTCCACCGGGGAGAGGATGATGATATCTACTATTATTAGGACTCTGTGGGCTCGATCAGCTCATAGTCCAGGAGTCTCTGCTCCAGGCTGGCGGACTTGACGCGGATACGTATTTGGTCGCCTAGGCGGTAAATCTTCTTGGTTCGCTTGCCTACAATCCTGTAATTATCCTCATCGAACTCGAAGAAGTCCGCTCGCATTTCCCGCAGGGCCACCATTCCCTCTATCATCTCGGGCTTGATCTCCACGTACATTCCCCACTCGGTGAGACCGGATACAACTCCGTCATATTCCTGTCCGATCTTGTCGATCATGTACTCGATCAACTTATACTTGATGCTGTCACGCTCGGCATTGGCCGCTATCTGCTCCCTCTCGGAGGCATGCTGGCATTGAGCCTCGTAATAGTCCTTGTTCTGGCTCTCCCGATTGTCAAGGTACATGGAAAGAAGCCTATGGACCATCGTATCGGGATAACGGCGGATCGGGGATGTGAAATGAGTATAGAACTTGAACGCCAAACCATAGTGGCCGATGTTCTCCGTGGAGTATATAGCCTTTGCCATCGAGCGGAGGGCTATCATCTGGAAAGCATCCCGCTCCGGAGTATCCTTAGAATCGGAAAGCAATGTGTTGAGCGACTTGGCGATGTCACGCCCAGTCGTGACAGGTCCCATCTTGTAGCCGAAATTACCCACGAACTTGCCCAGGCTGGCGATTTTCTCCATATTCGGCTCATCATGGATACGATATATGAATGTCTTGGCATTTTTGTCCTCCCTGCCGTTCATCTTACCTGACGTGGCGATGAACTCAGCGACAGACTTGTTGGCCAAAAGCATGAATTCCTCAATCAGCCAGTTCGCTTCCTTGGAGACTTTCTCATAGACCTTGACCGGCTTACCATTCTCATCAACCTCAACTTTCATCTCCGGTCTCTCAAAACTGATAGCGCCTGATGAGAAACGCCTCTTGCGCATAATGGCGGCTAATTTGTTCAACTCGAGAACCGCCTCACGTATCTCCTTGGTCACAGCCGGATCCTCAGGCTCCTTGCCCTCGGTCTCAATGATCCTCTGTGCCCCCTCATAATCAAATCGATAGTCAGAACGGATCACAGTCCTTCCGAACCAGCGATCGACCACATTGGCATCCGGGGTGATCTCAAATACCGCCGAGAATGTCAGCTTATCCTCATTGGGACGCAGCGAGCAAAGCTTATTGGAAAGCTTCTCCGGAAGCATCGGGACTGTCCTGTCCACAAGATATACGGAAGTACCCCTCGCCTGCGCCTCCTGATCCATAACGGATCCGGGCTTGACATAATAAGACACGTCGGCTATGTGCACTCCAACCTGGTAGTTGCCGTTCTTCAGCGTGACCAGGGACAACGCATCATCAAAATCCTTCGCATCGGTCGGGTCAATCGTGAATGTCAGGGTGCCGCGGAAGTCCTTACGGCCTTTCAGATCCTTGTCGGTGATCTCCTCTGATATCTTGTCGGCGGCATTCTCCACCTCGGGAGCGAACTTGTATGGAAGCCCATATTCAGCCAGGATAGCGTGCATTTCTGTCTCATTGGCGCCAGGCTCGCCAAGCACATCAGAGACATATCCGTGGGGATTAGGCTCTTTCCTATCCCAGCCGTCAATGATGGCCGCCACTTTCATCCCTTTCTTGGCTCCTTCCGGAAGTGTCTCGAAATCAACGGATATGTCATAAGGCATAGTCCTCGACTGCATCAAGACCCAAGCTTGTTTTCCGACAATGTGGAGTATTCCCACGAACGGAGTCTTGCTCCTCTCGACAATCTCAATAATCTCTCCTTCCCTGCGTCTGCCTCCATCCTTTCCTTGTTGCCGACCACCCTTGATCCTCGGGGCGATCATCGCCTTCTTCTCTTTAGTGACAACGCATCTGACTATGTCCCCGTTCAGGGCTCCTCTTGTCTTTGCAGCCCTGACGAAAACATCATTATCTTTCTCTCCTCCTTCCGGGACGACGAAGACAAAACCGTCCCTGCTCATCTGGACCTTTCCGGTCACTTCCTCAAATTTCCGCTTTCCACCCTGCCTTGATCCGAATTGTCTCTCACGGCTCTTTTTCAGGGCTTGTCTTCCTCCTTTGGCGCCACCTTGGCGCTTGTTTCCTCTTTTCATCTTATAATCTTAAAATACATGCAAAGTTAGCAATTTCCAGCCAAAGGCATAGCCTTGAAACATGATAATGATTATCTTTGTGTGACAGATTGAATCTTTAAAAACAACTTCCCATATGGCAGACATCAAAAATGACAACAGAATCGTCCTTACCCTGGACGCCGGCGGCACCAATATGGTGTTCGGAGCGATGAAGGGCGGGGAGTATCACGGTGAAACCATAACCCTTCCCTCGAATTCGGGCAATCTCGACCTTTGCCTCCAAGCGATGGTACTGGGGTTCGCC
The DNA here is from genome assembly GCA_017557535.1 of Bacteroidales bacterium. Classification (GTDB taxonomy): domain Bacteria; phylum Bacteroidota; class Bacteroidia; order Bacteroidales; family UBA932; genus Cryptobacteroides. Next base: position 29,818 of record JAFYYM010000079.1, read on the forward strand.
ACCATCATCGAGAGGCTCGGCGATGAGAAGCCGGTGGCCATTAGTTTCGCTTTCCCTGGCCCCGCCGATTATCCGAACGGAATCATCGGCGGATTCCTTCCCAACTTCCCTTCTTTCAGGGACGGTGTAGCCCTGGGACCCTTCCTTCAGAAGAAGTTCGGTATCCCGGTATTCATTAACAATGATGGAGATCTTTACGCCTATGGCGAAGCTCTGGGGGGCGCTCTTCCAGAGATCAACAAGAGACTGGAGGAGGCTGGAAGCTCAAAGCGTTACCACAATCTCATCGGTTACACTTTCGGTACTGGTTTCGGAGTCGGGACCGTGATAGACGGCCGACTTAACCGGGGAGATAATTCCTGTGTCGAGACATTCTGCCTCAAGCATCCCGATATGCCCGACATCATTGTCGAGGATGGAGTCGCCATCCGTGCTGTAAAGAGGGTTTATGGAGAGCTTTCAGGCAATCCCAGCCACGGACTTGAGCCGAAGGAAATCGGCGCTATAGCGAAGGGAACGGCTCCTGGTGACCGCGAGGCGGCGATCAAGGCCTTCGATAAAATGGGAGAGGTCGCCGGTGACGCCATCGCTACAGCGGTCACTCTGATTGACGGTCTGGTCGTAATTGGAGGCGGGATCATGAATAACCACGAGTTCCTGATGCCAGGTATTCTCCGCACAATGCGTTCCAAGATGCATCAGTTGACTGGTGAGGAACTTAACAGGGTGCAGATGAAGGTCTACAATTTGGACGATCCCGCAGAATTCGTGGACTTCGCCAGAGGCGAGGCCAGGAAGCTAAAAGTATACGGTAGTAATGACGAGGTGGTCTACGACCCTCAGAAGAGAATCGGAATAATGCGCTCAAAGATTGGCGCGAGCAAGGCCATCTCTCTTGGAGCCTACGCTTTCGCCCTTTCAGAACTTGACAAATAGGAGGTTTTGAGATGTATCCTCTTAAATTCAAGCCTTACCTTTGCGAGAAGGTCTGGGGCGGAGAGAAAATAGCCCCTTTCAAAGGAATATTCACCACCAGGAACCGCATCGGAGAAAGCTGGGAGATCTCAGCCGTCGAGGGGCATGTGTCTGTGGTCGAGAATGGCCCGCTCGCCGGGAAGTCGTTGACAGACATAATGAAAGAGAATGGAGCAGAGCTTGCCGGGAAGAAGGTTGTGGCTAAGACCGGGACTGAATTTCCTCTCCTGATTAAGTTCATCGACGCCAAGCAAGATCTCTCTGTTCAAGTCCATCCGACTGATGAATTGGCGGCCAGGATAGCCCCTGGGCAGAAGGGAAAGACAGAGATGTGGTATGTCGTGGGAGCGGACAAGGGAGCGAAACTCCTGAGCGGCCTCACCCAAGAGATCACGCCGGAGGAATATGAGGAGAAGGTGAATGACAACACCATCACAGATGTCCTCGGACACTATCAGGTGCATCCTGGAGACGTGTTCTTCCTTCCCGCCGGACGTATTCATGCCATTGGAGCCGGCTCTTTCGTCGCGGAAATCCAGCAGACCTCTGACATCACTTACAGGATTTATGATTATGGTCGTCTCGGACTTGACGGCAAGCCACGCGAGCTTCATCTTGAGAAAGCCAAGGAAGCCATAGACTATTCCGTCTATCCCGACTACAGGACAAATTATACCCCCACAAAGAATGTCGAGACTCAGCTCGTGAGCTGCAAGTATTTCACGACTAACCTGTTCGATCTGGACAAGATGGTCTCGAAGAACCTTTCTGCCCTCGACTCGTTCGTCGTGGTCATGTGCGTGTCCGGAAAAGGTGACCTTGTGGACAATGAGGGCGATGGTAGCGTTCATCGCCTTCAACTCAAACAGGGCGAGACCGTGCTGGTTCCCGCCACATCCAGCACCATCGAGTTTCATCCCGACGGTAATATGACATGCCTGGCCAGTTTCATAGAGTAACCGGCCAGGCATAATCTTTCATTATCCCTACTTGAAGAGGAAGCTGACTCCTATATTGAAGGAGTTCCTGTAGGCCATCTCATCCTCGTACTTCAAGTCCTTGTTGTCTTTCAAGCACTTGGTGAGACCGAAATCATAACCACCGCGAAGCACGACCGCATCCGCGATAGTGATACCTAAGCCAACTCCCCATTGGGCGTCTATCGGCTTTATGCTGGGATAGGTTTTACCTGTGCTGAAGGAATTGCCTGCGATTCCCAGATTGAGACGAGGACCCGTGTATACAGCCAGACCAAATCCAGAATCGTTCGTCGGGAACGTGAATTTAAGGTTGACAGGAACGCTGAGGTAATTGCAATGGTAAGACTTGTTCTTCTTATCATCGGAATCTCCGAAAGTGAAAGACTTCCCATAATGAATAATGTTGAGACCTGGCTCCAATGTCAAACCATCAATTGAGGAGAACGGATAGTCTAGAATCACTCCGAAATAGAATCCGGGCAACGGCTGAAAGCCCCAGCCCTTGGCCTTATCAGCACCCTCTCCGGAAAGGCTCATCATAGAGAAACCTCCGCCAAAAGACCATACGCCATCAATGTTCGAAATCTGGCCGAATGTCTTTGGGCTGGCAAGGAGCAATAGAGCTCCCAACAGTGTGACCAATACTTTCTTCATAGTTGTGAATATTTAATATCTATTTGATTACTTAATCTGAGGAAGACCTAGATCCTTGAAAGTACGAGGTGCCGGCTTTCCGGGGAGATCCTTGTGAGACTTCTGGGTCTTGATCTGTTCGAGGGCCACCTCAATGGCTTTCAAGAGCTGCTCGTCAGTGCCGGCGTACTCCTTGATCGGGTCATTGTCCAAAAGGATGTCAGGATCGACACCATGATTCTCGATGATCCACTCACCGGTGTTGGGATCGTAGCTTGTGGATCCAGGGACTCTCACGTCAGTCCCGTCCATATAAGGCAGTGAGCCACCGATACCGATGATACCTCCCCATGTCCTGGTGCCGATAACGGTTCCGAGATTATTGGCTTTGAAGCCCCAAGGGAAGAGGTCTCCGTCAGAAGCTGAGTACTTATTGATCAGCAACACCTTAGGCCCGACATGTGCCCCATCGGGGATGGTGCTTACACGGTCGGATCCGCGGCCGGCGTTCATCCGGTATACAGTCCTCTGGAGACGCTCGATGATCATCGGGGAAACATTACCGCCACCGTTTTCACGGTCGTCGATAATGAGAGCCTCCTTATCAAGCTGAGGATACCAGTAACGGGCGAACTCGTTCAGACCTTCCGCACCCATATCAGGAATATATATATAGCCGACCTTGCCGCCAGACTTCTCTTCGACGGTCTTGATGTTCTTCTGGATCCACTCGTAATGCTCCAGGGGGTATTCGTCGTCAATGGGCTTCACGACCACCTTGCGCCCACCTTCCGCCGCATTCTTGTTGACGGTCAGTTCGACGAGTTTCCCGGCCTTCCCGATCAGGAGTTTGTAGATGTTGTCGACATCCTTGAGCGACTTCCCGTCGATGGCGGTGATATAGTCACCCTCGGAGATATTCATTCCGGGCTCTGTGAGCGGGCTCCTGAGTTCAGGTCTGTAGGTCGCCCCAGAGTAGATATGGTTGATCTTGAAATAACCCTTGTCCTTGCTCACCTTGGCTCCCAGAAGACCCATAGGGATTCTTTCAGGCTTAGGATATGATCCTGGAGTCACGTAAGCGTGGCCGCTGGCCACCTCAGCGATCATGCCACCGAGAATATAATTGAGATCAAGACGCGTCTTGACATAAGGAAGGAGAGGCTCGTATTTGGCCTTGACGCCCTTCCAGTCGCGACCGTGCATATTCTCTGTGTAATAACCATCACGGAATGCCCTCCAGACCTCATTGTAAATCTGAGGCCACTCCTGGGCGTAATCGATAGTGACATACATGTTGTCGGCGTCGATTTCCTCTCCTCCGGGGCCTACCTTTGGCGAAGGGAAGTTGATTACGGTCATCTTGCCTCGGCTGTTAAGAATAGCCTTCTTGTCTCCGAGACGATAGCTGATCATCCCTTCCGCACAGTCATCCGTCTTGCCGGTCGCGAAATCATAGGTCTTGACACCCATGCCTGAACCGCCTCGTCCACCCATGGGACCTCCGGGGCCGCCCATGGGGCCACCGCCTATTCCACCGTTGAACCATACCTTCTTGCCGTCGCAGAACATGACCCTGCCGCTGACAGGCAGTTTCACCACGCGGTCGATCAAGCCTTCGGGGTCTATCTTGGTCTCGACAACCTTTTTCTCTCCAGGCTTCTCTCCGGGATTGGCGCCGGGAAAACCGCCCGGAGGGCCGGGTCGGGCTCCGGGACCGTCGGGACGCTCCGGACCCGACTTCGTCTCTTCCTCCACGGGATTGGTCTCGCTATCAGTGGGAATGAGCGGTGACGGCGTGTCCTTTGCAAGCATGGCCATATATGTACCGGACATGTCGCTGTAGGAATAGTTCCACTCGATACGGCTGTAAATAGGATTGAGATCCCTGTCTGAGGTGAATATCAAATACTTCCCGTCAGAAGAGAACATAGGGGAAGATGAATTGTACCATTTCTCGGTGACAGGATACTCCTTGCCGGAAGCCAGGTTCCTGACATAGACGATCCCCATTTCATTGGGTGCCGGCTTGGTGTAGGCTATCCACTTGCTGTCGGGAGAAAAAGCGACCCCATAGACTCCGCCCTCGGGGGTGGTGAACACCACCTTCTTAACCTTCGCGACCGGATCCACCTCCACGAGGCGGTTCTTGCGGTCGGTGTAATAGACATGCTTGGAATCGGGAGCCCACATCAGGTTGCTGATGTAGGTGTCGTTGCCCTTGGTCGCCTGGACAGTAGTCGCTGAGGACACCTCATAGAGATAGACCTCGTTCTCTCCTGTCTTGTCGCTTATGTAGGCGATCCATTTGCCGTCCGGACTCCACGTGGCACTCCTCTCGTTGGCTCCCGGGGTGTTGGAGATATTCCTGGTGATTCCCTTGCCCACCGGCACGTCGAAAACCTCGCCGCGGGCCGTAACTGTGGCCCTCTTGCCATCCGGAGAGACGCTGAATCCACCGCCGCCGAATCCGCGGCCGCCGCCTGCCTGCACTTTCTTCAGTTCAGGACGGGAATAAACCACATCTGAAGCCAGGGTGATGTGAATCTGCTCAGCCTTCTTCGTGGCGGGATCGAGTTTGTAAAGGAAGCCTCCCTTCTCGAAAATGACCAATTTACCGTTGGTGCTGGGGAACTTCACATCGAAATCCTCGAAATTGGTGACCTTGGAAGTGGCCTTCGTCTTGGTGTTATAGACAAAGACATTCATTGTCATGTCACGGTCCGAGACGAAATAAATCTCATCGCCAACCCACATCGGGAAGATGTCCTGGGCGTCGTTGTCCGTGATCTTCTCAACCTTTTTACCGTCATATACCCAGACCTCGTCAGCCATTCCGCCACGATAGTACTTCCAGGTACGGAACTCTCTCATCACGCGGTTGTAAGCCAGCTTCTTGCCATCTGGAGAATAGCTGCAGAAACCGCCCTCGGGAAGAGGCAACTCCTCCGGCATTCCTCCGTTGATGGAGACTTTCCACAATTTGCCAGGGAAGCCGTCACCTGTCCTGTTACGATATATGACATATTTCCCGTCAACGGTCCAAGCCATGACAATATTGTTGGGCCCCATACGGTCACCAAGGTCATCACGGCCATTGGTGGCGGTGTATGTAAGACGAGTGGGCTCTCCGCCGGTGGCTGGAATAATATATACTTCCCTGTTACCGTCATACTCGCCCGTGAAGGCTATAGTCTTCCCGTCCGGGGAATATCTCGCGAACATCTCGTAACCGATGTGCGAGGTGAGACGCTTCGCCTCGCCACCGGCGAGGGGAGCTGTGAACAAATCTCCAGCATAGGAGAAAACGACATCGGTTCCGTTGGTGGCGGGGAACCTGAGCAGGCGGGCCTCATCCGCCTTCGCCGAGAAGGTGAACGCAAGGCCACACGCCAGGACCATCAAAAGGATTCTTTTCATGAATAATATGATTTAAAAAAATTGTCTATTCAAGGCCTCTCGCTCTGAGCAAGGCTCCAGGATCAGGCTGCGCGCGACGGAACATCATGTAAAGCACCATCGGCTCCTCGCTGCCTCCTCTCTCAAGGAATGTCTGGCGGAACTTGGCCGCCACGGCAGGGTTGTAAATCCCGTTCTCCACGAAGAATTCAAAGGCGTCTTTATCAAGCACTTCCGCCCAAAGATAGCTGTAGTAACCAGCGCTGTATCCGCTATTGAAAATGTGGTTGAAATAGGTCGTGCGGTAGCGTGGGATAATCTCACCAGGAAGACCCATCTCCTTGCAGACCTTATCCTCGAAAGCAGCCACATTGGCAGCCTGGTCGCCCTCGCTCATTTTCGCCAGATCCTCAGGTGTCAACTCATGCCATTTCATATCCAGGATCGACGCCGCACAAAGTTCCGCTGTCATGAAGCCCTGGTTGAACTTGCGGGAGTTGTTTATCTTAGCCACAAGAGAGTCGGGAATAACTTCCCCTGTCTGGTAGTGCTTCGCATACATGGCGAGAATCTCGGGCTGGAAGGCCCAGTTCTCATTGAACTGGGAGAAGGTCTCCACAAAGTCACGTTTGACGCTTGTTCCACTCACCGATTTGTAGGCGCACTTAGTCAGTAGCCCATGCAATCCGTGGCCGAACTCATGGAACACGGTCTCCACATTGTCAATGGTAAGGAGCCCCGGCTCAGTCTCAGTAGGAGGATTCATATTGCCTACATTGACAACGATGGGACGCACATCATTGCCGTCCTTGTCGAGGTATTGATCACGGAAAACATTCATCCATGCTCCACCTCTCTTGGAAGAGCGGGGGAAATAGTCGGTCATGAATATTCCGAGAAGGCTGCCGTCAGAGTCTGTGACTTTAAAGGTCTCGACCGCGGGGTTGTATACGGGAACACCATCCAAAGGCTCCACATTGATGCCATATATCTTATGAGCGGCGGCGAAAATACCCTCCCTGACATTCTCCATCTTGAAATATGGCTTGGTCTGGCTCTCATCAAGGGCATACTTGCGAGCCCTGACCTTTTCCGCATAATAGAACCAGTCCCAGGGCTGGATCCTCGATCCCTTCGGAAGCTTGCCTGCAGCGACATCCTCATCCATAATCTTCTGCATATCAGCGACTTCCTCTTTAGCCTTCACATTGGCGGCTTTCTGGATCTTGTCAAGGAACTCATCCACCGTAGCCGGATTTCCAGCCATCTGGTCGTCGAGCTGGTAGGCTGCGAAAGAATCGAAACCAAGCATCTTGGCTTTCTCGGCGCGGAGTTTCAATATGTCAAGGGAAAGTGCCTTATTGTCATACTCATTGCCATTGTTGCCCCTCGATGAATATGCCTTGAACATTTCCTCCCTGCGGGAGCGATCCTCGCAGGATGTCATCTCATCGGTGTAGGACGAGACAGGAATACCGAACTTGTCCTTGAAAGCGTTATTCTCGGCAAGAAGGTTGGTGCCGAACTTCTGCTGGAGACCGGCGATCTTGATATTGATTTCCTTCAGGCGCTCCTGTGAAGCCTCATCCAGATCAACTCCGTTGCGGGTGAAACTCTTATAGAGGTTTTTAAGGACCATCTGCTGCTCTCTTGTCAAGGCGCTCTGATCAGCCTCATATATCACTTTCACCCTCTCGAAGAACTTCTTGTTCATTGAGATGGAGTTATCAAGGGCGGTTAGAAGCTCAGTGGCCTCCTCGGCAACTTTCTCCATCTCGGGACCACCATCTGTCTCCTGGAGATTGAACAGCACTCCCGTGACCTTCTCGAGGATTTCCCCAGATTGCTCATAAGGATCGATAGTGTTCTTGAAAGTCGGAGCCTCCGGATTATTCAAGATCGCATCCAACTCCTTCTCTTGCTGCTCAATGCCGGCCTTGACGGCGGGGATATAGTCAGCGAGGGTTATCTTATCGAACGGCGGGATGCCGTAGGGGGTGTCCCATTCCTGCAAGAACGGATTTTTGGGTGCGCAAGCTGTCATCGCCACAATCACTCCTATCGCAAATATTGTTTTTCTCATGATATATGATCTATTGGATCTTGACGCCATCGAGGTCGATGAGGGTAAACTGGGCAGCGCCGTTGTAGTTCGTCAGGATACCGGTCAGGTTGATCTTGGCCCCATTGAGGATAGCCTGGTCAATCGGAGTGTCGGCGAACTTGGCATAACCGCTGGAACGCACTTGTATCTCGGTTCCGCCTGGCATCTTGAAATACTGGCTCACCGCATAGGCCGCCGAATTATTTAAAAGATCGGTGAGATGGTCACGCACTGTGCCATAATTGTAATCCCCTGAATTGCCGATCTTGGCGGAATCCCAGACACCCCACACAAGATATTTTCTCATTTGCTGGGCGCTGAATGCCCAAGTCTCAACTCCCCACTGGCTATCCGAGAGGAACAAGCGGTTGGAAGAGGCCTTTTTGTCAGCGTTGCTGTCAAGATAGATAAGGACAAAGATTTCATTGCCATAGGTCAAACCATTGAGGGTCACCAATTTCCCGAAATAGGGACTCTTGTAACCTGACTTGAGGGCTTCCTTCACTTCGGCCTCGGTCACCACTAAAGGGGAAATAGGAGTTCCTTTCGGACCCTTGAACACATGCGAAGCGACGATGCTCTTCACGTCAATGTATGCGGTCTCATATTCCCCGGTAGGATCCTCCATGCCTATCTGGAGCATTCCTCCATAGTTTCCAAGGGCGAGACCCTGGCATTTGACATATAGCATCTGTCCGACCTTATAGTCATTGTACAGTGCCGAGTTGCCGATCTTGACCTCAATCGCCCCTGTCTCATCCTGTATGTAAAGGGAGCGGTAGATGTTTCCGGAAGCATCAGAGGAAATCACCTGTCCCCCTATGACGATATCCTGCTCGATGTGTACAGGCTTCCCCTGATAGAGGGCCTTCAAGCTGGCTATGGTGGTGTTGGCCTGCATCGAGGCGGCAGCCGGTTCGGCAGGCTCACCCTGATTACCCATGACGGGCTCCCACTCCTGGCAGGAAACAACTGTGAATGAGAGCGCTATCGCTATTGAATATATTAACTTTCTCATAATAGTACCTCCTGCTTTAGAATCTGAAATAAAGGTTCAGCATGTAATTGAAACCGGACATGTAGAAATATTTCGGATCGAAGTTATAGTAGCGGCTCTTGCTGACAGTGTTGTCGACCATCCTGGTCTGCTCGAAACCGCCGGTCTTGACATCTGTCTTATTAAGGATGTTCTTGGCGTTGAGCGAGAATCCTAGCTGGTATTTCCTCTGAATGTACCAGGACTTACCGACACTGAAGTTCACGAGCCAGGCCGGATCGAATTTCTCCTGAGAAGTCATAGCCTCAACCTCTTCAGGGGTTATGGTCTTGTCAGGACCAGCCGTGGCATAGTCCGTGCGACTCAGAGGGCTCATGTCGAGATACGAATTGGCGAAATAATCCACATCAGCATCTATGAACCAGTAGTTGTAGAAATATGACAACCCGAGACATCCGGCAATCTGCGGCGTGCTGGGCACGTAGTGTTTCTGATATGTCCCGTCAGTTTTCGGAGTTCCCTTCCAGTACGGAACCGGTAGGTTCGAATAGATCGGGGAGGCGTTGTTGTCGACGGTCGCTGTCAGGATCGGGGTGGATGTGTAGATATATTCTCCAGCCGTGAAGGCGCCGATCACAGAAAGACCACTCAATGGAGTTGGAACCTCGAAGCCCAATTCCATTCCTGTGTGCCTCTCGTCAATGCCGCTTAGGGCGAAGTTTCCGAACGAGTTATTGAGGTCGTAATACACGCTCATCACATCTGTCTGGTCGGTGATATTAGTGTAGAACCCGGTGATACGCAGGCTGTAGCCGTTTGTGGCGTACATATAGTTCACGTCCGCGGAAAGGGCCTTCGTGTTCTCGATCCCCTTGATAAGGGTGTTCCTGGTCCTCGGGGCAACGAACGCCTTATCGAAATACGGAGCCTCGCTGGAATAACCGGCGTTGGCGTAAATCCTGTGTCCTCCCGTCAAAGTGTAGGTCAGGTTGATCTTGCCAGCGTAGGTAAGGAAAGAGCTCTTCTCAGAATTGCCCTTGGAAGTGATCGGGGAACCGTCATCCTCGTAAGAGGTGTAGATGTCATCGCCGATTTGGATAGGGTTCCCGTTGTCATCCAAACCAGGGAAAAGGCCCTTGCGGACAAGACCTTCCCTCCAGAATGAGTTGGAGCCAACCCTACCGCCGACCGTCACGTCAAGACCACCGAAAGCGAATTTGCCGGTAGCCCAGGCTTCCCCTTTCAGGAGATGCGCATAATAGTCATAACCATATTTGTCACCCACCTTCAGCTTGCGGGCCTCTCCGTGGGAAAGATAGTAGTCAAGGTCGTTCTGGACCCTGATGGCTGAGGCGGAATAGTCTCTCTCGGCGAACTGGTCAACATCAAGGAAATAACTTCCCCCGAGCAGGTCATTGATTGACTTGTAGTATTCAGTACGGTTGTATTTGGCGTTGAAACCAGCCCGCACCGCAACCCCTGTCTTAGGTTTCCACAGGATACTTGTGGCGAGATTGAGGTCGTTCTGGTCCACGTGCCTTTCCTCAAGGGCATATTTCGAACGACCTCCCTCAGAATTGCGGTTGACCGAATATAGCCTGTCCCAATCCACATGGGTGGTTGAAGCCTGGTCTGTCTGCCAAGCCTCCCTGGCCCAAGCCGCCTTCGTGGGGTTCAGGCGGTTGTAATCCTCATTGGCCATATAGAAATAGCTCGGGAGGTTACGGTAATAGTCCGGACGGGGATCCGGGGCATCATACCAGTCGAGGGCGGTGTATCCGTTTTTACCGGTCCTGAAAAGCAAGGTGCCGGAGACAGCGAATTCTTTCGAGGGTGTGTAGTCGTACTTGAGGAAGGTGATAGGCTCGTAGGTTATCCTGTTACGGGCGTTGCGGACCTTGCCGTTCTGATATCCCCAGTTGGAGTTGTACATGTTGTCTCCCACCAGGTCGTAAACTTCCTGGGTGGAAGCGTTCTGGGCTCCTCTCTGACCGGGAGCTCCGAAGGTGACCAAAGCGAGGCGATGGACGTCGCCCCAGTTCTTCTCAACACCGAGATAATAAGCGAAAGAACGATAGTAAACACCTTGTATCCAATCGTTTCCTCCAAGACGGGCGGAGGCGCTCACGGCGTAAGACCAGCCTTTATCATTCTCGGGGACAGCCCAGGTCCCCATCAAACGGAGGCGATAAAGCGCGCTGTTTGTGAGAATGCTGAAACGATTGCCAGGGCGGACCTGGCCCGGGGTGGCATAAATATTCGTCAGTCCATTATAGCCTCCTATACCGTAAGGGGATATCTCCGAACCGATAGCGGAGGATTTCGCCCTGGTGACCTCGTTGAGACCACTCCAAAGGGAATACGGGGAAAAACCGGTCAACGCATCGTTCATCTTCACGCCTGCGATGTACACATCCTGGGACTCGCTGGCATAGCCGCGGGCTTTGAAACGTACAGCGCTGAAGTTGTAGCCAGCCTGGTTGTTGAACACGTCGTTCTGGTCATAAAGGATCGTGGGAGTGTCCTCATATCCATTACCGTCTAAGTCAAACTCGCCGAATGAAGAGTCATCCACCTCGCCAGCCACAACAGAAGGTGAAAGACTGAGGTTGAACATATTCTTCACATATCCGTCATTGACCGTCACGTTGACAATGGTAGGAAGATATCCCGGGGCCTCGATCGTAAGGTTGTATATTCCGTCAGCAAGCTCATTGATAATGAAGTTGCCTTGGGCGTCGGAGCGCATCTCACCTACTTCAGCGGCGCCGGACGCTAGTTTCAACACGGCCCCCTCAATGGGAGTCCTGTCGGCCCTGTTTATAACCGTTCCCTTCACTCCTCCCGTCGGGGTCTGGGCGTACATGACAACACCGGCCAGACAGGCGGCGAGGGCAACGGAGATTCTCTTGAGGATATTCATATTACTTGTTGGATATTACTATGTAAGTTGGATAGTGATCGCTGTAGCCGTTGATGAAAGCACCGTTGGACGAGGTTCTCTTCGGGGTTCCTTTGTACTGACCCTCCTGCTGGGTCATGAAAGGCTGTTGGAACACCCTGCCGTAGAACTTCTTCTTGACCAGAGGCTGGATGCCATAGGTTCCTTTTTGCGGATTCACGAGATTCTCGTTGACCATGATGATGTCGAATATGCACCAGACACCCTGATAAGCGAGAGAACCGTATCCGGCTTTTATCATCGAGAGGAAAGGATCGAAGAAATCCTCTTTCCCTACTTCGGAGATATTCTCCTTGCCGTGGAGGTAAGTCACCATACTCTCATCAAACGGGTTGTCATTCATATCCCCCATCACAACGATCTTGATCCCGGGATATTTCTCCATCAGGGCCATGGCGTTCTCATGGATGATCTCGGCTCCCCTGGAACGCAAGTCACCGCTTTTCCCGCCAATCCTGGAGGGAAGGTGGGTAACATAAAAGGCGAACATCTCGTCTCCGATGGTTCCCCTCACCTCAAGTACATCCCTAGTACGGAAATTCGCCTGCTCCTCGGGTGTCATTGAGAAATTAATGGACTGGGAATCGAAGGTAAACGGTATCGGACGGCTTTCCAGGAGAGTAAACTGGTCAGGTCTGTAAAGGAGGCCGCAGTCCACGCCTCGTCTGTCGGGGCCATCATAATGGACAATCTGGAAATTAGCGTCAGCTATCTCAGGCTGAGACACCAGGTCCTCGAGCACATTGCGATTCTCAATCTCACTGACACCAAGGATAGTGTGATACACCTTGTTGTCGTCTTTCATCGCCCGGATCACCTCGGCCATGTTGTGGAGTTTCTTCTGGTATTTCACATCGGTCCACTGGTTGGCACCGTCCGGAAGGTACTCATAGTCATTCTTACCTTCGTCGTGATAAGTGTCGAACAGGTTCTCGAGGTTGTAGAACCCGATCACGTGAGTCTTCTGTACCTTTTGGGCCCCCGCCACAGGTGCGAACAAAAGGGCTGCCAGGAGTATAAAGTGAAATCTTCTCATTGGCTATAGCTGTGTTAATATCTTTACCACCACCAGGATACCGAGGCGGGGTTCTCTTCTTTTATGGCTTTGGCTGTCTCAGCACCAACTTTGGCGTCGAGATTCACGAACAATTTATATCCTAGTTTCTTTTCCAGATCTGAGATAGAAATAGAAAGATCCTTGGTGATTTTAGATCCGTACTTATTCTCATTCTCCATCCAGAAGGCGCAGGCCATGAAGCCTTTATACCCTACGGACTCGTTGTTCTTGTAGCGAAGCAGGGCCTTGAAATATGCTTCCGGGACCGCCACGGCCTTGCCGGCATTGTCTTTGGCCTTCTTTGTGGAACCTCCAATGAAACAACCCGTAACGACATAAAGGGTGTCTGTACCAGACGTAGTTCCTGTCTTCTTCGCCCATGTCCGCACCTGGTTCTCAAGGTTCGCCCAAATGCCTCCGTTGAAATCGTAATCCTGAGGAGTCATGTTGGTGAAGTAGAATGTCTGGACATTGGCGTCCTTGTTGAGCCTGTCAGCGGAAGGGATCTGATGCCCCCTCGAACCGAAGCCGGAGAAGGCGGCGTAAAGGATAGGTTGTTTTGTGTCCGGAAGCAGAGGGTCAAGTCCCCACTGGTCTGTACGGCTGCCGCTTCCGATGTTGCCGGTGCACAGAGGATATGCCACCCACGGAGCGACAAGATTGTCGTAATCCCAATCAAAGGAATAATTCCTCACCGTGGCATCGCCTATTTTCATATAGTGTGTGAAGAACTCAAGCTTATCATCCTCCGGAGTTTCCGGCAATTCAAGCCAGCTATGCGGTGCGGTCTTGAACCCATAGCCATTCTCTTCTTGCGCTGGCGGGTCATCGGGCGTGCCTGGAGTTGGAGGTGTCGGAGGGACAGGAACCACCAGTTTGCTCTGGGTGATATTCGCGATTGCGGAACCTCCAGAACTGGAAATAGTTACAACTCCTGTACGAATAGCGTCAGTGTTCTCTGTGTAACTGATCACAACTGTGCTGGAGCTACCGGAGCCGCTTGAAGGACTCACGGTGAGCCATGAGGCGTTAGTGGTTATGGTCCAGTTTCCAGTAGCTGTCACTGTCAAGAATTGGCTACCCGCCTCACCTGTAACCGACTGTGTCTTGATGCTAACTGTAGGCGGAACAAGCGGTTCCTCTTTGCCTCCATTGCCCGAACCGCCACCACAGGATACGACCATCAGTGACAGCGCCAGAAGCACTGCCACTGATGGACATAATAATTTATGGAATCTCCTATTCAATTCTATTTAACATTGATTCCGAAGAGGATGATTCTAGTATTAGTTCCAGTCGTAGTCAACGTCACTGTTGTATCAGAAGCGAGAGCATCAAAGGTCTTGGTATAACAATCGGAGCTAGTCACTGTCATTGTGAAAGGAGGGTTACCAGCAGCTCCATCATTAGTGGCAAGGTCCTGAGAGAAAAACTCTTTTTCACCAATTTTGGCCAGGAGTTTGGCTTTTTTCGCTTTCCATGACACACCGTAAAAAGAGAGTGATGTACTACCCTTGGGAAGAACTATAGTGGCCGTACCGGTCTTGGTAGAAGTTCCTAGTTTCAAAGCTGTGATCTCCTTACCATTGACGGTCGCTTTGGCATCAGAAGCACTCTCACCCTTTGTCCATTCAACATTGCTGGTGAAATCTCCCGAAACTTCTCCACCTGGAGTGTCTCCTCCGGGAGTGTCACCACCCTCACCGGTGATAGCGATGCCATTAATCTCAGTGGCGATCACATAGAGATACTTGCCTTGGGAAGTATGGTAGAGATAATATCCCTTGATAGTGACTTCTTTTTCGTTAAGGGACGCGATATCCTCAACAGGTTTCACGATACTTCCTGTCACAGTGGTAGCGCCATCAACCACGATATTGAAGTATTTATTGTTACTGATTGAGAGTTTGCCCTTCAAGGTCACGAACTCACGGGTATCAGATGAATATGTGTCCACGGATGAGGTTATGTCCTTGGCCTCGGGATAACTCACCTCAACACCGGTCGAATTAGTCTCAACCGTAGCCTCGGAGAGTTGTGGAGCGTCTCCGTACTCAACTTTCTTTCCAGTCACCGTGACCTTGTCACCAACTTTCGCCTTGGAGCCATACACATAGATCTTCGCACCATCTTGCTCCATGAGGAATCCAGCGTCAGCGGAAGCGACAACAACTGCGGGTCCAACCTTCAACTGGGTATCATTATCAGCGGCAATCGCCTCCGCGACAGTCGCATCCTGAGCCTCCGGCGGAGCGGCGGCCTCGAAGGAGAGGATGTATGCCTGGACAACCTCATGCTGCTCTTTCGCCGAGTAATAGTCATACTTACCAGCAAGAGTAACAGTTCCCTCATTGGAGACCTTGGAAGACCACTCATTCTTGTTAGCGACACTGTAAACATAAATGGTACCACTGTCATCCGTCAAATCAAAGCTGCAATACTGGGAGTTGAACTTGCTGACGGTACCGGTAAGTTTGAAGTAAGTGTTCTTATCAGCCGCAGATATGAAGTCTGCCACGGTCTTGGGCTCAGCCGATGTATAATCGTCTCCGCCAGGACCCGGATCGTCACCGCCGGTCACACCGTTGAGTGAATACAGGTATGAATTATTGGCATCCGTCTCGGGCGTGTTGCCGTGATAATTCATCAACTTGCCGCAGATGATCACTTCATCACCGACCTTGATATCGGTCTGGCCTTCCGCGAACTTCTTGTTGCCGAGATAAAGAGTCCTGAATATATGGAACTCACCTTCTCCCGTTCCGTCCTCAGAGATGAAGAACGAAGCGTTGCCATATTTGATCCCCTCAGTAAAGGTGCCATTACTGGCAATCTTGCATATCTTACCCTTCACATAAACGACATCCGTGGTCTCGTAATTATCATTGGAGGTCCAGGTAAGATCCTTCACTGCGGCAGCCGCTCCTGCCGGATTGTACGGATCTTCAAGGGTTCCTGTGCCCTTCGGATCGCCTGAAGGGGTATCGCTTCCGCCCTCGAAGGAGAGAATCTGGGCGCTTACGACCTCATGCTGGCTGTTCTTCTCGTAGTAGGTATACAGACCGGCAAGCTCAATGGTGCCTCCGTTCTTGATCTTGTCAACCCATTCGTCTTTGTTATTAACGTTGTAGACGTATATCTTACCACTGTCATCAGTCAAATCGAAGCTGCAGTACTCCTTATTGAAACGACTGACTTTCCCTTTAAGGCGGTAGAAATTAGCCTTATCAGCCTTATCAATAAACGCCTGGACAGTTATCAGCTCAAACTTGGTGAAGTCTATCTTACCAGGTTCAGTGCTACCATTGATGGAAATGAGCTTGCTGCCAGCGGTGTATTCCGGAGCATTCCCCTTGAAATTGACCAAGGTTCCGTAGACGACAACCTCATCCCCGACCTTTAGCTGATCTGCCATTATGAAGTTGTCCCCATTAATATACTTGCCCCTGTAAACCTCAAGCTGGGTTTCTGCTGTTCCGTCGGCGGAGATGTAGTATGTGGCATTGCCATAGCTCGGATCTATCTCGACAGACACCACCTTACCCTTGGTATAGACTGTGGCGGAGTTCTGTGAGCCGAGTTCATCTCCATTGTTATATGCTACCAGAGACTGCGCTTTCTGGAGCGCGGCGGCGACATTGTAAGGATCAGACGCCGTTCCGCTGCCTGAAGGAGTCACGTTGGGATCCTCTCCCTTCTGACCCTTCTGAGAGACTGTGACGGTCTTGAAATCGAAGTCTGTCTTCACCTTAAAGGAAGATGTCCTGTCGTTTGAAGTATTGGAGAGGGCGGTCACAGTGACCGACACAGGAGCGTCGGAAGCGCTTCCGTTACTAGGACTGAAAGCCAGCCAGTCCGCATCAGTGGAGATGCTCCAGGGACGGTTGGAAGTCACTGTGACTGTGGCCGTTCCACCGTTCTGCTCGAAAGAAAGCTCAGTTTGACCAACATTGAGCACGGGGATCGCCGGCTCCGGTTCCTTTTGCTCTTTGCAGCCGAATACCAATGCAGTGGCAGCAAATAGCGTCAAAAATAAATTCCGCGGTTTCATATAGCTATAGTTTTGTATTATTCTTTACAGGTCCTTAAAAGCACTACTTGCAGTTTGCTAAATTACCACATTATATTGAAAAATCAAAGAGACAGGTCTAGTTCGACCGGGCAGTGGTCCGACCCAAAAATCTCATTGTGGATGTCTGTGGCCGCTATTTTATCCTGAAGATTCTCAGAAACCACAAAATAATCTATGCGCCAACCGGCGTTATTCGCCCTCGCATTGAACCTGTACGACCACCATGAATATTTAACTTCTTCCGGGTGCTGAAAACGCCAGGAATCAATGAACCCTGACGATAACAAATCGGAGAACTTGCCCCTCTCCTCGTCCGTGAATCCGGCGTTACGGCGATTGGACTGGGGATTCTTGATGTCTATCTCCTTATGGGCGACATTGAGGTCCCCGCAAATCACGACTCCTTTACGAGCTTTCAAAGAAAGAACATATTCCCGGAAAGCATCCTCCCAAGTCATACGGTAGTCAAGCCTTCGAAGGCCGTCCTGGGAGTTCGGTGTGTAGACGCAAACCAAGTAAAAATCAGGCATCTCCAAAGTTATGACACGACCTTCTGTATCATGCTCGGGAACACCTATCCCATAGGTTACGGAAAGAGGCTGATGCTTGGTGTAAACAGCCGTTCCCGAATAGCCTTTCTTCTCGGCTGAATTCCAGTAAGAAGTGTAACCTAGGTATTCAAGATCCAGCTGCCCAGGCTGCATCTTGGTCTCCTGAAGACAGAAAAAGTCGGCGTCCAGGGCGGTGAAAGCCTTATCAAAATCGCCCTTCCCGGCGCAGGCCCGCAGGCCATTCACATTCCAACTTATGAATTTCATGATTATCAATCGTTTATTATTTACATCATCCTTTCAAACCCCTCATATTTGACTACCCAACTACCGTCCTTCGGAAAGCCGGGACTCTCCCCGGTCGACCCGGACACCCCTTTTGGCAGGCCATCCCAACCGGCACACATCATCGCG
This sequence comes from Bacteroidales bacterium, assembly GCA_017557535.1. GTDB lineage: Bacteria > Bacteroidota > Bacteroidia > Bacteroidales > UBA932 > Cryptobacteroides. The sequence continues at coordinate 47,962 of JAFYYM010000079.1, forward strand.
ACCGCAGTCAGAAGACCTCCATTTGCCGGGAAATACGGGAACGGCCACATATCCGCCAAACCGTGCTCATCAAATTTGAATTTATGGGAGGTTGTGCACAACAAATCGATAGCCTTCTCAGGTTCGCCAAGCCTTGCGGCGGCCATGGCGAGCATAGGATAATCCCAGCCCCATATCCTTTCCATCTGCCATGTTTCCAGGACACGATGAAAGGTGCGGCGGAAAATCTCAACATCAACTCCGTCTCCCGGCAACCACCCATACACCCCCGTTAGAGCGGGATGCTCGAAATTATAATTGCTCCACATGTCAATCATCCCTTCGTGAGTGATGTAAAAACCATCCTCGACAGGTAGGTCGGAGAGTTTACGGAGAACGTCTTTCCAAGCCTTTACCCTTTTTGCGGGCAAACCGAGTCGTTTGGCCCAATCCAAAGCCACACGAAGACCGAAACGCCAATATCCTAATTCGAATATGGGGTTCATTGTCTCCATCATCTTTGTGTTCTCGGAGACGGGGATGACCGGCGGCCCTATCACAAAACGCTTTCCGGCCTTATCCAGGAAGACATAATCGGCCATATAATCGGCGGTATTGATCACTATATCCGCCCATTTGTCAAGTACTTCCCGTGATGGATTCAAGCGATACTCTTCCTCAGCGAACCATATCGGATGAGGCTGTTGCCAACAAAGAGCGGCATGTGGCTCACATGGCCACTCCCTATTGAAATTCCCTGTGCATTTAGGCCATTTCGCACCTTTTCGACCTTCGAAAGAAGCCCTTGAGATTGCCTCTTCCATGAATTCGCTGTACTTTGAGAGGTAACCATCAACGCAATTCTGACGGTTCCAAAGCAGGAAATGCGCCCCATGCCACCATATCATTTCCCAGTGGAAACGACCATACCACCCGTTATTCACAAGTCCGGCTTCTTGAGGCGGGAATATCCCTGTCTCGTTAAGCTTCAACACAAACTGGGAAAGGACGATACGTCGTTCCAACTCTTTCCAACGAGGATCAGAGCTTCCGCTCAGGTCCACAGCCGCCCCAGACATCCAATAATTCTCCCAGCTTTCAGCAGAAGCTTTTTCCACATCTTTCACCTCCAGCTTGGACGCACCCTTTGACTCTTCCAAGATATCAAGAATATCCATCTCTGGAATACTGGATGGCTTAAACAGGACCGTGACATCAAAACTGTCCTCGCCGGACGGGACAAACCGATATTCATGGGCTGCGGCGCTTAAGCGTGAAAGATCCGCATCCCCTTTCCATTGAATGTCAATCTCATATTCGGTATCATCCATAACATGGGTGATTACCCCGCTGCCGGGTCCTTGGGAGGAAAGCTCACTCTTGTGGTTTCCTGGATTATTGAAATCCCCAACCGATGTCAACATGCTCTTTCCATCGGAATAAGGGAGATCCACAAAAAGCTCGATCCTTCCAAGTTTAACCAACGGGGATTCCACGTGGATGGAGATCATATCCATCGACGGATGGCAAGCCGTCCTGACAGACACCGGCATCCCTTCTAGCGCAAAATGGCTATTCACGATGCCCGTCCAAAGATCGGTCTGCTGACGAGTGTCACTTAAGTCTTTTTCCTCTGCCCGCTCTCCATCAGCTCTTGTCAACACGAAACCTATTCTCGCCAAATTGATCCGATGTGGGTTCCAACGCAGCCAATCAGATATCTCCGGGCAATCCGGATTGTTAAGGATATACGGGATACGGTGTCCCCATGTCTCCAATTCCACAGGCTTGTAGTCCTCCACAGACACGCCGTCTGGAAGCGGATTTGAATGCCACCCCCAATCACTCAATGTGTTGAATGAGCGGAAAGTTTGGAGTCCGGTTATGTCGGCCCCAAACGCGAAACGGCCATTACCGACCTGGGAGGGACTTTTTTCAAAAGAAACAAATGTCACAGGATTGTGCCGGGAGACCACCGCTTTCCGGTCAATCCCTTCCGCATTCGCGAGAGAGACCGCTGAGACGAGCGTCACAGCTATCAGCGAAATGACACTCAAGGATTTGTTCATATCACGATCTCTTTTGAAAGTGTTTCACTTGCCGCGTCCCATGAGTCAAAAGCGGTCAAAGAAATCGTGTATACACCTGGCTCGAATTGTTCCTGACCCGCCCAATCATCACTCTCAATAAGGTCGAATAAGGTCAAATTCTCCCTCCAGACCTGCTTCATCATCGAAGGTTGCGGGTATTTATAGAAATCCGCCAGTATCTTCTTGCTCATGATAATCTCATCACCCTTGCTTAGAGTCAAGACATAGTGATGGACAAATTCATCATCCGCCCCGGCGGAGAAACTCACAGAGAAATAACCAGGCTCACTCTTCTTCCATGACTCAGGCGATTTCTCAAAGACCACATCCATTGAAGACATAGTCGGAGGCTCATTCGAGGCCTCACGTAAGTCGAAAGAATACTCCTCCAGATGCTTTCCGTTTTTGGTTGGCCGGGGAATGATGACAGGCTCTCCTATGACCGCCTTGTTGTAGAAATCCATCCTGTGAATCATCATGTTCCCCTTCTTGTCGAACTGGACCAGATGCCCTTGTGAGAACTCGTCCTTGTCTTTCATTGTGGTCTGACCGGCCATGTTCTCATAACCACCGGCCTCTATGGCCATATACCTTACGGAGCCGCAGCCCAAGGCCGTGAAAGCTCCCTGCCAGATGCTCCGGGGATCATTGAGCGGGAAGTGAAGATGGCCACCGAAAGCCACAACTTGCGGATATTTGGACAATATTCCCGGCAGTTCCCTCGTCGCCCAATAACCAGGGTGATATGACTTCCAGATGCCGTCCGCCTCACCTAGAAGACTGCCATAGACGGTGTCGTAGAGCATCGGGTGAGTGATCAAAATCACATATTTGGAAGGATCCTTCGAGGTAATCTCAGACAGCGTCTTGTCCAACCACTCCAAAGCTTTGGGGTCGTAGATCACCGGACTGGTACCGTAGGGGGATATAGCGATGATATCATAGTCGCCGACGACGCAGTGACGACACTCTAGAGATGTGCCGGCCTCTATATCGACATCGGTCTGGAAATAATTATCACCCAGTGCTTTGCGAATATATTCAGCATCTCCCACCATTGTCTCGCTCCACTTGTAATTCGGGACATCGTGATTGCCGACGGCATAGATCAAGGGCGCTTTCAGGGGATCCAACACAGACTCATAGACCCGCTTGAATTCCTGTATCGCCGGAACATCGGGATAATCGATCAAATCTCCAGCGACCAGCACTCCGTCCAATCCGTCATTGTCCGTCTCCAAAGCCTTTACGGAAAGTTGATTGAGGGCGGATTCCCATTTCTGGGAGGTCACTGGAAGACCAGTGTTTATATGAACGTCACTGACCACCCCAACAGAAAGGACGACGGCACTCTCGTCGAAGCCACCTTGAACAGCATTCTGAGCACATGAAACCGCCGCCAAGGCGGCGATGAAAAGAATCAATAATTTCTTGCTGGGCATAATCTTCACTCTGATAACACAAAGATAAGGTTTGTTGCCAAAAAATAGTAAATTTGTTGACACGACACATGATTTCAATATAATAAACTTCATCATGATAAGAAGACTTTTAATTCCGGTTTTGATGGTGATGGCTTTAAGCGCCGCGGCGCAAACATCTCCAAGAGTTGTTTACACGGAAGCCAGCAGCCTGACCCTCACGGGAAAACTCATGGACACTCCCAATCCTTATCATAGGGTGGACACGGTACGTTTCAAAGGCTTCACGAAAAGCGAGAACAACCAGGTCCGGAACTCAGCCGGAATCGCCGTGGCATTCAGGACGAACGCCAAGTCAATCTCTGTTCTCACTGAATACGGAGACGTGGGCTGGCCGAACAACACCGGAGGATTCTCCGCCAGAGGATATGACCTCTATATTAAAAGGGACGGCAGATGGATTTGGGCAGGCGCTGGAGTTCCCGGGGATCTCACAAAGCCCTTCAACGTCATCTCAAACATGGATGAAACCATGAAAGAGTGCCTGATGTACCTCCCTATTCTCAGTGAAGAGTATTCCGTTAAGATCGGGGTCGAGGAAGGTTCTGTACTTGAGCCGCTTCCCAACCCGTTCCGCTACAGGATAGGCATTTTCGGATCCAGTTTCACCCACGGTATCTCCACGAGCAGGGCAGGAATGGCTTATCCGGCCATATTCACAAGGGACACAGGCCTTCAACTCCTCAGCCTTGGTTGCAGCGGCAATTGCAAACTCCAGGGCTATTTCGCTGATGTCCTTGCCGCCGCGAATGTGGATGCCTTCATATTCGACACATTCTCAAATCCTTCCATCGAACAAATCAAGGAACGGCTGTTCCCTTTCATCGAAAAGGTCCAGACGGCACATCCCGGAAAGCCCCTTATCTTCCAGAGGACAATCTACCGTGAATGGCGCAACTTCAACACGGTCACGGCCGCGTCCGAGGCTAACAGGATCGCTGTTGTCGACAGCCTGATGAAGATAGCCTGCAAGAAATACAACGATGTGTATTACATCCACCCGAGCGCATCCGCTCCTGATCATGAGACCACACAGGACGGTACTCATCCATCCGACAGAGGATACCAGCTTTGGGCACAGTCAATCGAGAAACCAGTTAAAAGGATTCTCCGCAAATACGGAATTAAATAGTTGAAGCTCATGAAAATCAATTTGTTAACAATCGGAGCGCTACTACTTGCTTGTTTGTCCGTTTTCGGACAGAATCACACCAGCTATGTTGATCCGTTCATCGGCACGGACGGGATGGGGCACACCTTCCCGGGAGCTTGCGTTCCCTTCGGAGGGGTCCAACTAAGCCCGGACACCGATTCTATTCCTCATAATATCAACGGAAAGTACCAGCCGATGGTCTATGAGACCTGCGCCGGCTACCGTTACAACGACCCTACGATCGTGGGATTCAGCCACACCCATTTCAGCGGGACAGGTCACTCAGACCTCGGGGACATTCTCATAATGCCCGCCACGGGTGCCTTGAAGCTTAACCCTGGCACAGCTGAGAATCCGGACAGCGGATTCCGCAGCCGGTTCAGCCACTCGACTGAGAGCGCCCACCCCGGAATCTATGGGGTGACGCTTGATGACTATGGTATAAAGGCAAGGCTCACAGCGACTTCCAGAGTTGGGGTACATGAATATACCTACCCTTCAGACGGTCATATTATCCTTGACCTTATCCACGGAATTTATGACTATGACGGAAAAACCTTGTGGGCGGAAGTACAGGTTCAGGATCCGACCCATGTCACCGGTTATCGTATAACCAATGGATGGGCAAGGACAAATTACACCTATTTCGCCATCGAGTTCTCCCAGCCAATCGTCGAATACGGCTACACGGACCGCCAGAAGATTGACTATAAAGGCGGCTGGAGCAAGTTCGACACCAGCAGGAATTTCGCGGCGATGGCTGGACGCAAGTTGGTCGCATGGTTCAAGTTCGCCACTTCAAAGAACCCGAAACTGACCGTCAAGGTCGCCCTCTCCTCAACGGGAACCACCGGAGCCATGAAGAACCTGATGTCGGAGGCTGTCGGCAAATCATTTGACCAAATCGCCTCCGAGGCTTCCAAGGCTTGGGAGAAGGAACTGAGCCAGATGGAGATACAGGGAACAGACGCTGAGAAGAGGATGTTCTACACATCCCTCTACCACACCATGATCAACCCCTCTGTCTACATGGATGTGGATGGTTCTTACAGGGGCCTTGACCATGAGATCCATAAGGCAGATGGATTCACAAACTACACGGTATTCTCACTCTGGGACACCTATAGGGCGGAGCACCCGTTCCTGGCGCTATTCAAGCCGGACAGGGATAGGGACATTGTCATGTCAATGCTGGCTCATTACGACCAGAACGTGCTCCACATGCTCCCGGTTTGGAGCCATATGGCGAACGAGAATTGGTGCATGAGTGGTTATCATGCGGTGCCTGTGCTGGCAGACGCCATCGTTAAAGGACTGGATATTGATAAGAGCAGAGCCCTTGAAGCCATGGTGACAACATCGAAGCAAGAATGGTACTGTGGCCTTGGGGACTATATGAAACTTGGATATGTTCCCTATGACCACATCTCCACAGCGGCCAGTAACACCCTTGAATATTCCTACGACGATTGGACCATCTGGAACACCGCCCGCCTCTCCGGGAACAAGGCGGTGGAAGAGGAATACGCCAAAAGGGCATTATATTACAGGAATGTGTTCGACACCGGGCTGGGCTTCTGCCGGCCGAAATATACGGACGGGACCTTCAAGAAGGATTTCGACATCATGCAGACCGTAGGAGAAGGATTCATAGAGGGTAACTCGTTGAATTTCACCTTCCACGCCCCACAGGATGTGTATGGCGTGATGAAGCTGATGGGCGGAGAGAAGAAGTTCACCGCCGCTCTCGACGAGCTATTCTACAACGACCTTCCCGAATATGCTTATGCGGACAATGAGGACATCACCAAGGACTGCCTGATAGGAGGTTATGTCCACGGCAACGAACCAAGCCATCATATTCCTTACCTTTACGCATGGACCTCGCAGCCTTGGAAGACCCAGTATTGGATGAGGGAAATCATCAACAGGATGTACAAGCCCGAGATACGCGGACTCGGCGGCAACGACGACTGCGGCCAGATGAGCGCATGGTACATTTTCGGAGTCCTGGGATTTTATCCAGTCTGTCCCGGAAGCGACCAGTACGTGATCGGAGCTCCATTCCTAAAGGAGGTATCCATCAATCTTCCAAACGGGAAGTCGTTGACAGTCAAGGCCCCGAAGGCAAGCGACAAGAATCGCTATGTCAAGAAGGTCCTTCTGAACGGCAAGGAATATTCCAAGCTCTACCTGACCCATTCCGACCTTATGGCCGGCGGTGTCATTGAGTTTGAGATGGCCTCCAAACCCAACAAGTCCAGAGGTCTCAAGCCCGCTGACAAGCCTTATTCGATGACTTCCCGATAGCGGTCCTCCGGGCTGGATCTCCGGGCGGATTTGATGATGAGAAAAACCGAGATCGCCGCACCTATCACCACGGAGATTATGGACGCCTCGGCGCCGAAAGAGCCTCCCGTCAGGATGTCCGGGCCGCTGAGGCTGGCATGGATGAGACTTGCCTCAACTCCTCCGCCAGACACGGCGAAGCCGAAGATGTTACCCTGGAAGAAGTTCCAGGCCCAATGTATACCGATAGGGAACCATAGGGTCCCGGACCATTTGTAAGCCGCGCCCAACAGAAGACCGGCCTCTATCGCTATGGCCAAGGAAGACCACCAAGTGCCTTGCGGGAAGTGAACGGCCCCGAATAATAAAGCGGAGACGATCAACGCCGCCGTGAAACCCCATTTCTCGTCAATCCAGCGGAAAACCACTCCCCGGAACCAGATTTCCTCGCCAACAGCCACTATCAGGAAGAGGAAGAAGGAGTCGACTATGTCAAAGGTCCTGTCATAGCCGATATTGAGTATCGAATACACTCCGGAGAGCATCATGATTCCCACCACCAAGACGAAGAAAAGGACTCCGATCCCGAAACCTTTCGAAGTGTCACTCAACGACTTCCGTCTAGGGACATCTTTGGCGGGGCTTTTCTCTATCCACTTGACGAACACCGAGTACAGAGCTGTCATCCAGATGGCGGCAGCCACACAGGCGATCCAGCGGATCCATCCGACTGGAATGAGACGCACCGCCTCATCGCTTAATCCATAGAGGAGAAAAGCCAGGATAAACGAGGCCAGAAGCAACAGGGACCACTTCCATACGGGCATTGACTTGATAGACATGGCTCTTGATTTTCGGCAATATAATGATTCTTCCCGAAAAACCACGGCCCGCACATCTATTTGGCGGGAATCATTATCTTTGTGTAAATCATCCCGGAAAGAACCAACATTATGGAAAGACGAGATTTCATCCAAAAAACAGGTCTCACGAGTTTGGCAGGGCTGGCGGCAGCTTCCCTGTCTTTTCAGTCCTGTGCGCCAGCATCATGCGATAATACGGACAATAGGTTGAATGTCAAGGATTTTGGGGCGAAGGGGGACGGTAAGACACCTGACTCCAAAGCAATCCAGGAGGCCCTGGATGCGGCTGGAAAGATTAATGGCACCGTTTGGTTCCCCCCTGGAGTTTACCGCTGCCATGACTTGAAAGTTCCTCCATATGTGACTCTGCTGGGTGATCCAGTGTGGATATACAGGTGCGAAAACCGGGGGGCGGTCCTTGAACTCGACAGTAATGATGCCGAGTGTTTGCTTGACATTACGGGAGCGTATGCTGTCAGGATTAGGGGCATGGTGCTTAACGGTATTCCAGACGCCAAGAAACCGATTCACGGAATATATCTGAACAACACTGAGGCTTGGAGTCCGAAAGAGGATACCATCGTCATCGACGACACCAAGGTTATGAGGTTCTCGGGGCATGGGGTGTTCCTGAAGCGCATTTGGCTCTTTATTGTACGCCACAGCCATTTCATGAGCAACAAAGGTGATGGCTTCAGGATACTCGGCTGGGACGGCTTTGTCACTGACAACCAGTTTTCAGGGAACGGCGGAAACGGTTTCGGCTGCGACGACTGTGGAGCCACCGTCATGTTCACGGCCAACCGGGTGGAATGGAACCGCGGATACGGGCTGTTCATCCACAACGGGGACGACTGGAATGTGACCGGTAATTCTTTTGACCGTAACTATAGCGCTGGTTTATATGCCCTTAAAGCCAGTGCGGTCGCCGTCACCGGCAATGTATTCAGGCGCTGCGGCAAAGATTCGAATCTCCTGAATCCCGGAGAACGTTCCTGCCAGGTGAAACTCGAGGACTGCCACGGTCTTTCTATGACCGGGAATGCATGCCTCGCCGGACAGGATGACGGAGGATCCGGGTTATTCACCCCTCAAGTAGGTTTCATAATCAAGAACCTTTCCCACACAATCATTTCCGGCAATACGCTTTGGAGGGGCTATATGGAAGACATGGTTGTCGACCTTGGTGGACACGGTGAAGGCTTCATCATGAAGGATAATGTCGGCTGCCCTCGACAGGAATAATTATCTTTGTACTATCAACGACGATTAATACTTACAGCCATGGATTATCTCAAAGGATTGGCCGCTGCGGCACTCATCTCCATAACTTTCTCTGTCATACCCGTTTCCGGCAATATAGCCCTCCCCAAAACCTTCGGGCCTGACGGCCCTCGTCCCACCACCGGCTTCGCCGGCGGTTCCCCCGTTCACGTGGCCACGGGCGGCCACGGTTTCTGGGAGGGCTATATTGCCGGAAACGAAAACCAGAAGAAGTTAATTGACGATGTGAATGTGTTCGTGGGGACGGATGGGTTCGGGAATGTGTATCCTGGACCGCAACTGCCTTATGGAGGCATCCAAATCAGTCCCGACTGCGACGACAAGGACTACGACTGCGCAGCCGGGTACAAATATTCAAAGCCTTTCGTGCAAGGATTCAGCTTGACTCACCTTAGCGGAACCGGGATTCCCGATCTCGGTGATTTTCTGTTCCTTCCGGGAATCGGACAGGAGATAAAACCCTCCAAACTTGACCATGGCAAGGAAAATTCGCACCCGGGATATTACGGAATAACCCTGGACGGTGATGTCAAAGCAGAAATGACAGCCGCACTCCGTTCTGGAGTATTCAAATTCACCTATCCAAAGAAAGATGGCGCCTACGTGATGATTGACCTCGACCACACCCTGAAATGGGATTGTGAATGGTCAACTGTCAAACTCCTTGACGAATACACAATCATCGGCAGCAAGGTCGTGGCTGGATGGAACCCTGGACGTTATGTCTATTTCGCTGCCCGATTCTCGGAACCTATCAAAGACTTCACAATTCTTCAAAATGGTGAGCCTGTCATCTACAACACAAAACGCTTCCGCAGCTCGTTGGAGGCCTGGGGCAAAAAGCTTAAGGTTGTAGTACGCTTTGACGGCGACTCATCGCCGTATATAACCCGTATGGAACTGCCAACGGCTGTCGGGAAGCTAGGCGGAACTTCCGAGCGGCAACAGTTCCAACTGGAGATCAAGGTGGCTGTTTCCGGCGTCGGCACTGACGGCGCCCTGTTGAACCTTAAGGAACTGGATGGAAAGGACTTTGACAAAGTGCTGGACGAAGCGGAGAACACATGGGAGAAGGCTCTCGGGACATATTCATTGGACAGCAAGGACAAAACGCTCCGGGAGACCTTCTACACCAGTGTCTACCGTACCATGCTCCATCCCTTCGTGTTTCAGGACGCCGACGGACGGTTCCGCGAGCACGACGGCACGATAGGCAAGGCGGAAGGATTCACAAACGTCACGACATTCTCCTTCTGGGACACCTTCAGGGCCTTCGAACCTTTGATGAATCTCGTCAACAGGCCCCTCCAGGCTGACATAGCGAACTCCATGCTCGCCCACTTCGACAAGAGCGCCGAGAAGATGCTGCCTTACTGGTCATTCTACGGAGGAGAGACCTGGTGCATGATAGGCTATCATTCGTGTTCCATCCTTGCGGATATGATCCTCAAGGATGTGCCGGGCTTCGACTACGAGAGGGCTTTCCAAGCCATGAAAACCACGGCCACCAATGCCCACTACGACTGTATTCCCGAATACACCGCATTAGGCTACGTTCCCTTCGACCTGGAGAAAGAGAGTGTCTCCAAGACCCTTGAATATGCCTACGACGACTGGTGCATTGCCCAGGTGGCAAAGAAGTTAGGTCACGAGGAGGATTATACGTTTTTCCTGAACCGCTCCATGAATTACAAAAACCTGGTCGATCCCGAGACCGGTTACATGCGAGGAAAGGATTCAAAGGGCGCCTGGCGTGATCCTTTCGCCCCGATAGCCTATCAGGGACCCGGCTCAGTCAACGGCTGGGGCGACATCACCGAAGGGTTCACTATGCAATACACCTGGAGCGTTTTCCATGACTTTGACGGCTATGTCCAAATGGCTGGTCGCCAAAGGCTTAAGAAATACCTTGACGAGCTCTTCACTATTGAGCTTCCGGAGGATATCCCTGGAGCGCACGATATCTGGGGCCGTATCGGTGGCTACTGGCATGGGAATGAGCCATGCCACCACGTGACCTTTCTTTATGACTATTTTGGGGAGCCTTGGAACTGCCAGAAATGGGTCCGCTACGTGGCCAAGAACTATTACGGCAATGAGCCAGGCTCCCTGAGCGGCAACGACGACTGCGGGCAGATGAGTGCTTGGTACCTCTTTAACTGCCTGGGATTCTATCCCTTCTGCCCCGGAGCCGACTGGTACTATGTCGGTTCCCCTTGCGTTCCGGGAATGTCGATCACCCTCTCTAACGGCAAAAAGATCGAGATGACCACCAGCGGCTGGAGCGAGGACGCCGTCTACGTCAAGGCCGCCTGGCTCAACGGCAAAAGGCTTGACTATCCCGTCATCAACTATGACGACATCAAGGACGGAGCGACCCTCCACTTCGAGATGTCCCGCAAGCCGGTCAAGGGAGCGTTTACAGCCCGATAGCCGGTTGTGTTTATCTGGCTTGGACGTCAGTGCCTGGAGACTTTCTCAAGACGTCGACGAGCTTACGGCGGCTGATTTTGACCTTCCCGGTGGTGAACGCCGGCAGGTTGTAGGATTGCATCAGACGCTTGTAATAAGCGAGAGGATTCTTCTGGGGTAGCAAGAATGGCTTGCCGGCGTTCCCGTCGGCGTCGATATGGGTGAAATATGGCTTGGTGTAAAGGCCATCGTCACGCCTGCTGCTGAAAACCAGCCACTTCCCGTCTGAGCTCCATGTGTGGAAACTCTCCACATCATCGGAGTTTACCTTCTCCATGGGTTTCAGCGACCCGTCTGTCAAATCAACCAGCCAAAGGTCGGCGTCCTTGTGCCAGATGGAAAAATTACCGTAACCGTGGCGGGTAAAGCAGAGGAAACGTCCATCAGGGGAAATACGTGGGAATGAAACACTTGCGCTGTCGGCGGGAGCGTCATAAACGCATTCCAACGTGTCCCCGAAACTCATGTCCTCGGCATTGAACGCGATGCGGTACAGGCCGTAGCGGGCCTTGCGATATTTGTCCGGCATCGGAGAGACAGCCTCAGCGGAACAGAAATAAAGCCACTTCCCATCCGGGGAGAATGTCGGGAACGTCTCGAAGCGGTCTTCGGTCCTCGTAAGAGGAGACCATGCTATCTCCTTGGTATTCACATTGTAAACCACCACGTCCGAAGCTTCGTCATAGACCTCGATCCTGTTCGGATCGTGATTATGGAAAGCCTGAAAGGTCTTGTTCACGGAGAAGGCGACATAGTCTCCCGAAGGATGCCAATACGGATAGACAAGGGCGCTGATGGTGGAGTCGGTCTTGGTGTTCAGTTTCTCTATCTCCCCCTCGTCAACGACGATGGTGCCTCCGAAAGCGGATCTGGCATGAAAAACCATTTTTGAAGGATCTCCTTTCAAAAAAGTGTGGCAATTCATGCAATTCCCTCCGGTAAGGTCGTTTGTCAGGATCGCCTCTTCTGAATATGACTCCAGATTCCTCTGGTAGATGCCCATCTCCTGCCAGCCCTGGTAGCCCGGAGGAATCAGGCGGTAGGAGAGCCAAGGATCGATCTTGTCCTGGCTGAAATAAATATTGAAAGGCTTGTAGGACAACCACTTCCCGTCCTTTTTCACGGACAGGGAGAATTGTACCTTGCCGCTTTCCTTCCCTTCTGAGATGAGTTTTCTCCACTTGCGTCCTCCGAATTTGAAAACGCCATGACAACTCTTGATGACATTATCCCCGGCAAGCAGGACCGCCTTTCCCTCTCCGAGGTATGAAAAGTTCAGAGGAGCAATGTTCTCCGGAACAGTAACCTCTTTATAATCAGGGAATATAGGGGCCTCCTCGGCTATCTGGGAAGCGCCTTCCGGAACACCCGAGCAAGAGAACGACAGCGCCAGTGCGGCAAAGGAAATAGCTGTTGTGAGAATCCTTTTCATGATTATCGGGCTTGTTCCGTTAAATCTCCGTGTGAACCAGATAGTACCAATATGTGCCCCGGAACTTCTTCAAGGACACGGGCCCGGCGACTGCCGCCCTTTGATATTCTTCAAAACGCTTAACAGTCTCAGGCTTGACTCCGTGCTCATAGCACCAGTCCAGGCCGAAGGGCTCGATTCCTTCCATATTCCTTGAGTATTCACTGTAGAATACCATCGCCTCCTGGGCTATCCTCGGCAGTTCGGGCGATTCAGGTGAGCTGTAATAATCCGTGATGAACCGCTTCACGGAATTCAAGTCTTTGGCGAGGAGAAGATAGCACAGGCCATATTCCAGGGCCCTCTCGTCCTTGGGGTTGACATCAAGGATGGGGAACAACTCCGACATCGGGTCGGTGTACATGATGAAGGAATTCTCCGCGGCAAGGTTCCGGCGGCCGTTCCCCAGCAAAGGATCCGCCTCGACAGCGTCGTCATTGAATATGAAGCCGCGGTACTTCCTCGCCCATTTCCGGTAACGGGGAGCTTTCTCCAGCAAAGAGAGATATTTGTCCGCCACTTCATAACTTCCTCGCATCAGCTCCACCTGGGCATTGAGCTTAACCATGTCGGGGCAGAATCCCTGAAGGGAGGAAAGAGAGTTGAACGCGACGTCCTGGGCGGCCGCCACATTCCCCATTGTGAACATGAGATGGGCCTGAGCGACGTCCACGGCGCGATCCTTGGTGGTCATCACAAGAGACTGTGGCCCGCGCTGGTCATATTCCAACAGACGTTCCGAAAGCTCGCCTTTCCACGCCAGGGCCATATTGAGATAATTGGCCGTCCGTGGAAGCCACGGGGCCTTCCCGCAGGACTTGACAAGCCCATCCCAGTCCTCATTGGCGGCATAATGCTCGAACACGTAGGCGAGACTTGGCTGTTTCTCCTCGATTTTCTTTGAGAACTTTGATGCCGGGACGAAAAGAACACCCAGCAGCGCTATTCTGGAGACAACCGTGATCCAGCCTTTCGAGGGGACAGGTTTAGCCAATCCGGCGCAAATGACCACCAGCGACAGGGTGACCCATCCGGCCCAGTGCATGACCGGAAGCGAGGCGTCGAGGTCATAGTACAAAGCCGGAGTGAAGGCTTCGCTCCAAGTCGGGACCAACGCGAGGGCGTAGGAAACAATCCCGCACAGAGCCACCGCGACAATACTGAGAAGCGTCCACGGGAAATGAGATTCACGGTCAAGCCGGGAATGACGCCAAGAATCAGGGACGGCGGCGCTGATGGCGAAAATCACGGCGGCGGAACCTGCTGTGAAATAAAGGATTATAGTCAGCAAAACACCCCATAGCGTCCTATGGGACTTAATCCCCTTATATATCAGAAGACCGGCCTGGACGAGAAGTATGGCGGTGAAATAATCAAAATGCAGACTGTTGTCGGAAAGGGAAGCTCCTATGAATAAGGAAGGTATAACGCATAAAGAAAAAACGCTCCAGTCATTCCGGGATTTCCTCACTATGGCCCAGGTCATATATGCCGACAAAGCCAGCGACAGCAGTGTCAGGACAAGCGCCACCGTAGGGTTCCAGAAGAACTGGACGATGAAACGGGATAGCAAGGTCGCCAATCCTCCCACCTTCAGGAATGTCCCAAGGATGTAGGTCCTGTCAAATATGAACAGCTGTTGCCGCTCCCGATATGCCAGGGCAAACGGATTCATCCCAAATCACTGTTTAATAGGATCGCACATTGACAAGTAAGTCACATACAAGTTCCTGCTCTTGTCATCCATCTTTTGCCGGAACTCTTTTATCCCGTCATCATCCAGATATTTTGCGCCCACAGCGGCATGGACATAGACATCGGAGCCTTTCGCCATACTCATGAACGAATCCCTAGCGAAAACATAGCGCATCGGCTGGCTCATGTTGTTTCCGGAAGCGTCGGCAGAAGACGCCACACATTGTATGACGCAGATGCTGTCACTATCATAGACAAGACGGACATCGCTTATCTCCGGTCTCTTTACGGAGCCGAGATATATGGACATTGATTCCTCCACCTTATCCGGCAGGAACCCAAGTGCCATATCCTCAAGACCGCTTTTTGAAGAGCAGGACGCCAGCAAAAGCAGCGAAGACAGTATGAGTGTCAATGATTTCCTTTTCATAAGAATAAAAAGACCGGCCCCCAGCGGAGCCGGTCTTAAATGTTGATTAACTATTAATAGCCATCGTTCTGAGGGATCTTCACGTCCTTATTGGACTGAATGATCTGGGTCGGGATCGGGAACACGTAGTTGTGCGGCTTGAAGTTGGAATAGTGACGGGTCTTGCCGTATATATCCGTGTAAGCCTCACGGGCTCCGGGGGCGCCTTCGAATCCGAATCCATACTTGTGGACACGCTCATACATATAGTTGGAAGAGGTCGTGTTCTGGGTAGGATATTTCTCAAGAACGTAAGTGGCGTTCGGGTTGCAGGTCAGACGGTTGAGGGTGATCCAACGCTGCTCCTCACCGAAGAGCTCGCGGATACGCTCGTCCATGATGTAGTCGATGTCAATGTCTCCGGCGGTGGCAGGCTTCGCTCCGGCGCGCTCGCGAAGGACATTGATATCAGCGGCGGCGCTGGCCTTGTCGCCAAGTCCAAGATACGCCTCAGCGCGAAGCAGGTAAGTCTCGGCTATACGGACCATGTACCAGTCGCAATCATAGAATACACCGGTGGACTTGCTGGGGTGCTTGTCATCGGAGAATTTCCAGAAACGAGGAGTGACGTTCATGGTGTCGGCGGCGGTCAGGACATAGTTGGGCTCATCGGGATGAGCGGCGGCGCGCTCGTCGATAAGTTTCTTAACCTCTGACCACTTCTTCCCTGAAGGGAGGTAAGGATCCCTCTGGATCATGACCTCGGAGCCACGGAAATCGTTGGGGTCGTCCCACACGCTGCCGAGAGGATCTCCGGCGACGCGGGTCACATATTCAGTGGCGATGTTGGTAAGTCCGTAGGCGGCGCCATTACCCTGGGCGCGGTTGGCGATGGAGTCATTCTTCACGCTGAGGTTGTAGGCGAGCTTGCGGCCCTGGGCCTCCGGAATATCAGCGGCGGGAGTACCGGCTCCGGCCGGGCTGACACCCTCGGGGAAGCAAGTGGCATCTGCTGTGAATATGTAGAACTTGAGATTCTTTGTGGGGTCGCTAGGATTCTTTTGAGTCCTGTCTTCCCTGGTACCGTTCTTTCCACCCATAGGCAGCCAGGGGGCCCAGCAAGCCTCGACAGGGGCGTTATGGGTTCTCCACCAGGAGTCTCCGGAACCGCCCTCTGTCCAAAGGTCGCTCTCGGCGAAGTCGGACTGGCAGACCCAGATAGCCTCTTTATTCGCGGGATCGTTGGAGTTGCCGTCGGAAGCTATGGAGCCGTCTGTCTTGGCGGAGCTACGGAAGAGATCCCAATAAGCGCCCTGAGGGGCCGCGAGGGAGTTGCCATAACGGTCGACAGCCTGATTGGCGCGGTTGCCAAAGCGGGTTGTCATGAGGTGGTAGTCACCATCCTGACCGCCGATGACGCGGTTGGCGGCGTCACGGGCGCCGGCGAAGTCACCAAGGGCAAGGCAAACTTCCGCGAGATAATGTCCGGCGGCGGCCTTGGTCACAGTACCCATAAGCCTCGGAGTGGAAGGCAGATTCTGCTCCGCCCAGGCGAAGTCTTCCTTGATCTTCTCCCAAGTCTCCTGGCGAGTGTTAAGCTCGTAGTCATAACGAGCCTCGGTGGAAGAGTGCTCCGAATAGACCACGCCGCCGTACATGCCGGCGAGAACCCTGTAGGCCCAAGCGCGCATGAAGACAGCCTCGGCGCGAAGCTCATTCTTCTTGGTAGGTGTGGTGTAAGCGATATCCTCATGATCGTCAATCATGTCAACCACGGTGTTGGCGCGGTTGGCAAGGACGTACATATAGTCAGCCCAGTGACGGGCGTAACCGCTGTTCGGTCCCATGGATCCCCAGTTCACGTTACCGGTGGCGCTGGTCTCGGTGAAAGAGTCGAGATTGCAGCCCATAAGCATCCAAGAGTGGGTTGTACGCATACATCCGTAGATCATGTACTGAACCTCAGCGTAGCAAGCTGCCAAACCGATTTCCATGGACATCTCGGACTGGAAGAATCCTTCGCTGTCGTTCTGATAGGAGGTCTCTTTTATGAACTCCTCATCATTACAGGCGGCGAAGAGTACAACACTGGCGGTAAGAGCCGCGATTATTTTATTGATCTTCATAATTCCTTCTGTGTTAAGATTAGAAAGTCAGGTTGACACCGACGGTGACGGTCTTGTAGGCTCCGTTGCTTCCGTAACGGTCGGATCCCGCTCCGGAGGCGATTGTGCCGGCGTTTTCAGGATCGATACCGGACCAGTTGGAGATGGTCAGCAAGTCGGTCGCGGCGACATAGACGCGGGCACCGGCGACGCCGATCTTCTTGGTGAGAGTCGGGTTGAAATTGTAAGAGAACACCAGGTCTTTCAGTTTGAGGAAAGATCTCTGGTTCCAGAAGCGGTAGAAGAACTCGTTATCGTTCTCGGTGTTGTTATATCCGTAGCGAGGGAATACCGTCGAGGGATTCTCCGCCGTCCAAGGCTTGACACGGGCGAGCTGGTTGCCGCTGGTCATAGTGGTTCCGAAAGCATTCGGGTCGAACCAGAGGAAGTGGGTCTTGTCGCCCTGGGCCCAACGGAAGTTGAAATACAGGCTGAAGTTCTTCCAGCTGAGAGTGTTGCCCAAATTCAGCGTGAAGAGAGGATCGGGAGATCCAAGGAAGTGCATATCGGCGTCGCTGATCTTGCCGTCGCCGTTCCAGTCCTCGAACTTGAGGTCTCCGGGCCTGGCGTTGGGTTGATACTGCTCGCCTTTGCTGTTCACGTAATTCTTGACCTCGTCAGCGCTCTGGAAAATGCTCACAGAATAATCATAAGCGGAGCCGATAGGGTGGCCGACCTGGAGAGCGTAGTAAGAATCGAAACCGTAAGCCACGGCGTTGGCCACGTCATTCGACTCATTGCCTTCATAATCGGGACCGAAGAGGGAGACGAGCTTGTTGGCGTTGGAATCGAAAACTATATTGCTTTCCCAACGGAAGGAGTCACGGCCGTCGCCGTTGATGTTGACAGTATTCAGGACAAGCTCAATACCTTTGTTCGTGATCTTACCGACATTGTCATAGACGCTGCTGAAACCTGAGAAGTAAGGAGCGGAACGGCTGACAAGCATATCGGTGGTGTTTCCGGTATAGACATCCACGCTACCGTTGATCCTGTTGTCGACAAATGAGAAGTCGAGACCGAGGTCTATCTTCTCGACAGTCGCCCAGCTCAAGTGGGGGTTAGCCATACTTGTGGTAGTCATACCGAGCTGGCTCTGGTCGCCCAGCCATGTCATTGTGATCACACCGCTGTTGCCGGTTTGCTTGCCCACGCTGGCATAAGTCGCTCCGGCGGTAACCGAACGGGAACCGTTCTGACCCCAGGAGGCGCGGAGCTTCAGGAAGTTGATCCAATCCACATCCTTGATGAATCCTTCGTTGCTGAGGACCCATGCCGCGGACGCGCCGTAGAAGTTCGCCCACTTGTTGTCCTTTCCGAAGGCTGAATAACCATCACGACGGAAGTTGAACGTGAGATAGTAGGTGTTGGCGAAGTTGTAGTTGGCGCGGAACAGATAACCTACGGCACTGGTAACGACACGGGTGCGGTTAGGGGTGAACGTGTTCGCGGCGGAAAGATTGTACTGCTTAAGCGTGGTAGGGGTGGTGAAACCGCTGTAACCGATGCTCAAGCCGTTGTTGTTGGTGTACTCACGAGTGTAACCCAGCATGTAGTCCATGTGGTGCTTGCCAAAATCCTTCGTGTAGGTAAGGAGCTGGTCGGTATTCCAGGCGGCATAGTGGTTCATTGAAGAGGTACCGCTGGCCTGGCCGATGAACTGCTGGGGGTTGTCCATGCTGGTTGTAAGCTCAGTGTCGACTGCGATCTCCGGATTGTTGAACACATCTGTGTAAGAAGAGTTGTGCTGTCCCTGGAGGGTGATCCTATAGCTGAGTCCCTTGATGAAGGGGAAGTCTACCTGGGCGTAGGCGACACCGTTGATGTTGTAGCTCTTGGAGCCGCGGTCGGTCCAAAGATGTGAATCATTGGTACCGGCACCCCAGTAAGGGCTGGCGGTGTTGCCGTCCGGCTTGCTGTTGTACCAGTTCTCATAGCCGGGCTGGATAGCGTAAACATAGGAAAGCGGAGTCATCCACATGGCGTTCTGGATCTTCGCAGTCTGACCCCAGCTGTTGGCCCAAAGGAAATTGGCCTTGGTTCCGACGGTCAGCCAATCGGTGATATTGACGTCAACCTTACCCATGGCCCCGGCCTTCTCGTAGTCATCACCCTTGCGGATGCCCTGCTGGCGGGTGTAGTCGCCGGAGACATAGTAATTGACCTTGTCACCGCGACCGCTGACAGCCACATCGTACTTCTGTCCGACACCGGTGCGGGAAATCTCGTCGAGCCAGTTGGTCCAGAGTCCATCGTTCCAAGCCCTCTGCTCACGCTCGGAGAGAAGCTCGGTGGCGGCGGCGTCAAGGCTGCCGTAATCAGACCACTTCTTGTCCTTGAAGTTCACGTTGTCCCTGCCCTGCTGGCTGTAGAAGCGGTTCTTCAGGAAGGTCTCCTTGTCAGTGACCATCTCGGGCATACGGGTCCAGTCGGAAAGACTCAAGCTCGCGTTGAAAGAAACCTGAGGCTTTGTGCTGGCGCCGCGCTTGGTGGTGATGATGATGACACCGTTAGCGGCGCGGGATCCGTAGATGGCGGCTGCGGAAGCGTCCTTAAGGACGTCGATGCTCTGGATGTCGGCGGTGTTGATCGAGTTGATCGAACCGTAAGAGAGAACACCATCAACGACGAGCAGAGGTTGGTTGACGCTCTGGTTCGACGCCGCGACGCGTCCGCCTGAAGGGATAGCGTTCTTACCGCGGATGGTCATGGTGGAGGTGTTGTCACCACCGGCGCTGGTGGTAGGAGAATAGCTGAAACCAGCCACCTTGCTGGACAGGGCCGCAAGGGCGTTAGGGTTCGGCAACGCAGTGATGTTCTTGTCGTTGGCGTAGTTGACGCTGGCGATTGCGCCGGAGACGTCCTTCTTGCGGGCGGTACCGTAACCAACGACCACGACCTCATCCAGGAACGCGGAGTCGTCTTTCAGGGTCACATTGATAGTCTTCTGAGATCCGACTGTCACTTCCTCGGTCGCGTAACCGATGCTAGAAAAGACCAAAACGGCTCCCTGCCTTAGATTATTCAGGCTCCAGTTTCCGTTATAGTCCGTCATAGTGCCGTTAGTGGTGCCCTTTACGAGGACATTCGCTCCGACAAGGGGTTCGCCTGACGAATCCGTGACCTTACCGGACACGGCCGTCTGTGCGAATGCCTGTACTCCCACTAAGAGAAGTACCAGCAATGCCGTAAATAAACGTTTACTCATAAACAGAATAATTAAATTGGTTATGGATTAACAGTAAATACCTTAAATTTATTAAAAGATTTGTAACCACTTAAATATGAAAAAATTAACAAATCCGTAAAAAAACAATAATCTTTTATATCACCCTATAATACCAATATAACTCGACAAATATATAAACAAATAAAAACAAATACAACAATCCCGCTTTTGACAATCAGCTCAACAAGCACAAGAAGCCTCGAGGACGTGAATTTCCAGAGGAACTCCTATCTGGAATCATTCCACCATTCTATAAAGAGGGGGACGGATCCTTTGCGAATCCGTCCCCTTTTTTTGTATATTTGTCATGAATGGGCTCTATTCGCATTTTCATGAGAAAACCTCGTCTTAATATTCTTTTATTTCCTTTTCTGGTCCTGATGATAGCCTGTGGGCGAGAAGCGACATCTTCATTTGACCCGGAAACAATCATTGCGTCTTATGTCGATGACGAACGTCAGGTGGATTATTTGAAACTCTCCCGCCTGAACATGGCTCTTGCCGAGACAGGTCAGCTGGCTGATAAGATGTTTCATTACACCCAGGCAGGCTCATACGGCATCATTGTTAAATGGAACCTTGCCAAGGAGGTTGGGGAGCTCCTGACTGACACTTATTGGTCAATGGGTCACATCGCCCTCGCGCAGAGGATGGCCTTTGAGGCCACTGTCATGGATGACAGGGAGTTTAATCCGGAGATGATAAAGCGCCTTATAGAGACCAACCTCGTCTACGGGGCATATCCGGTGGCCAAGAAATATATTGACATCCTAGGTAAGGCCAGGGCTTGGAGAAGAGTGGCTGAAAGTTACAGGAAGTTCCTTTACAACGATGCGGCCGTTGAATCGGATCCGGTTCTCGGTGCGAAACGAAAATGCATCCCAAAGACCGATTTCATTTCTATGGTCCGAGGAATCGACGAGGATCTGAAAGATATCATCCGGGCAAACCCTGGTTATCACAAGGCTATTGAATATCTCGGAGCTATCTATCTTCTTGACTGTGAGATGGATAAGTTCAAGGAAATGCTTGACGAGTTCTACGGGACTGAGGCGCTGCCAGAGCTCCACACCTCATTCGCCGAGGCGGCCTGCATGCTTTCAGAGATCCACCGAGGGTACTGGAAAACCGTAGGAGTCCCGGTTGATACTTACAAAAAATACACGGATTTCAAGGCCAGGCTGGATAACGGATTGTCACAGGACAAGTATAAGGACACATTCTGGTATTACATAATGAGAGTTAACAGTCAATGAGAAAATTTAAAGCCCTGGCCATTATCGCCTTGATACCGGTCGCCTGCACCCCGAAGGTGGATGACCCTGCCCCGGATGCGGCTGAGGCGGCTATTTTCCCGGACTATAAGGAAATCACCGTGCCGCCGAATATCGCCCCTTTGAACTTCTCGTTGGAAGAGGGTGAGGAGAAAGGGGTTGCGATACTTGAGAATGGCGGAAAAAAGCTGGTCCTCAAATCCAGGAAAGGAGGATTCAACATACCTGCGGACGATTGGCGGGAGTTGGCCGCTCCCGGCTCGGAAATAGCTGTAACCGTGGCCGTTAAGGAGGGAGGTAAACTGGTGGCGAGAAAGCCGTTCGAGATATTTGTGTCTGAAGACAGGATAGACCCCTACGTCGCTTACCGTCTGATCGATCCGGGCTATGAGGCCTGGAACGATCTGGGCATATATCAACGTTGTCTTGAGAACTTCCGCGAGACTCCAATATTCACGAATGACAAGACCGACCGCAACTGTATGAACTGCCATTCTTTCAAGACAAGGAGTCCAGAGACGATGATGTTCCACATGAGAGGCAAGAACGGTGGCACCTATGTCTGGAATAACGGAGAAATCGACAAACTTAACACGAAGACCCCTCGGACTATCTCTGCCCTGGTGTATCCCTATTGGCATCCGTCGGGGAAATATATCGCTTTCTCAGTCAATGATATAGCCCAGTTTTTCCACTCCACCAACCCAAACAGGATCGAGGTGTATGACTACAAGTCTGACGTGGTGGTATACGATGTCGACAACCATCAGGTATCCTCTTCCCCTATGCTCATGGACACAACCCGGATGGAGACCTTCCCGTCATTCTCCCCGGACGGAAAGGCCCTTTACTATTGTTCCACAAAGCAAGCCGACATGCCCCAAGCTTATAAAGACGTCCGATACAGCATCTGTTCAATACCTTTCGATCCAGAGTCTTTTTCTTTTGGCGAAAAGGTTGACACACTGTACAATGCGGCCAAAACCGGGATGGGCGCCACCTTCCCGAGGGTTTCCCCGGATGGCCGGTTCTTGCTTTTTTCCGAGACCGCATATGGTTGCTTCGCTATCTGGCACAAGGATTCCGACTTGAGGATTATTGACCTTCAGGACGGCACATTCCACACAATGGACGATATCAATGGCCCGGACGCTGACAGCTATCACTCCTGGAGTGGCAACAGTCGGTGGATAATCTGGGCCAGCCGCAGGATTGACGGACTGTATTCCCGGCTCTTCATCGCCCACATTGACAAAGATGGGAAGGCCTCAAAACCATTCCTTATGCCTCAAAAGAATACCAGTCACGACAAGGATCTGATGAAGTCGTACAATGTCCCTGAGTTCATCTCCGGACCGGTGCTATTTGACAAAGACGAGATGGCTGGTATCGCGAAGAATGATCCTGGAACTGACGTGACTTTTAAATGATCATATACAATAATTTGTCATGAAAAGATTATTACCTTGCATCATCGCCGCTCTGTCCGTTATCTCCGTCAGCGCGCAAGAAACGATATACCAAGCCTCCTCTTTCGGTATCAAATCCGACGGAGTCACCCTCAACACCCGCTCAATCCAGGCCGCTATCGACTTCATCAGCAGCAAAGGAGGAGGAGTTCTGGAAATATCGGTCGGCCGCTACCTGACCGGCAGTATCCACATGAAAGACAATGTGGAGCTCCGTCTCCTGGAGGGCGCAGTGCTGGTCGGATCGACCAACCCCTACGACTACGACATGGTCGAGGGCAACTACGGATTGCTCTTGTCAAAAGGCCAGAAGAATATTTCCGTAAAAGGGAAGGGTGTCATTGACGGCCGGGGATTCGACTGCGCCCTCAACTTCCTGAACCAGGTCCACCTGGGATTTCTGGATGACACCACCAAGTACGATAGGGTCACTAAAAGGCCTAAACTCATCTACTTCCGTGAGTGCGAGGATGTCGTGATCGAGGGGATAAACCTCAGGAACTCGGCAGAATGGACCCTGGTGACCGACCAATGTGAGAATCTCACAATCAGCGGGATCCTGATGGACAGCAAGAACTATTGGAACAATGACGGCCTGGACATAGTAGACTGTCGCCACGTCTTGATAAAAGACTCATTCATAGACGCTTCCGATGATGCCATATGCTTCAAGTCCCACTCTGCCGCCCACCTTTGCGAGGACATAGAGGTACGGAATTGCGTGGCCCGCTCAAGCGCCAGCGGTATCAAATTCGGAACCGTTTCAAAGGGAGGTTTCAAGAATATACGGCTGATCAACAACAAAGTCTTCGACACCCATCGCTCCGCAATCACCATCCAATCCGTTGACGGTGGCGAGGTTGAGAATATTCTTGTTGACGGCCTCGATGCCGTCAACACCAGTAATGCTATATATCTCCGGACGGGAATCCGCTGGAACAACGGGAAGATGGGCTACTTGAAGAATATTACCTTGTCAAACATAAAAGTTCAAGTTCCCTTGGGGAAGGCCGACTCAGGCTACAGCTACGAGGGCCCTATCGAGGACTTGCCAAGAAACACTTCTCCCGCCGGGATCGTCGGCATCCCTGACATCCCGATCGAGAATGTCACCCTCAAGAATGTGGAGATCACCTACCCTGGAGGCGGTAATAAGAATTACGCCTATCGGGGCACCTCTCCTGAGGAATTGGACAGCATCCCCGAGATGATTGACACCTACCCAGAATTCTCTCAGTTCAAGGAGCTTCCTGCATGGGGACTATTTATCCGCCACGCCAAGGGAATCACTCTTGAAAATGTCCGCCTTGTGGCCGAAGCCGAGGATTACCGTCCAGCGATAGTAGCTGACGACGTGAACGGACTCACTATCAAGAACCTCAAGACCGACGAGCCCGGCTCAAAAAACAAGAAACAAATCGTCAAGCGTAACGTAAAATAACGTAACGTAAAACAACGTAAAAAAATGAAACGCTCTTTGTTGATTCTGGCCTTTCTGGCCACATATGTTGTTTCCTTCGCCGGAGCGGCCTCCGAGCCTGCTTTTTCAGCCGGACAGCCGCTCGAGCCCGGCCAAGTCCATCCTCGCTTCGCTGCGGCTGAGTATGGCCTAAGCCCGGCGGCTGCTCCGGCAGGCAAGACTATTACAATCAACAACGGACGCAGAGTCCTGGTGGATGTGTGCGACGATGGAATATTCCGGGTCAGAATCAGCCCCCGTAAAGAATTCGAAGAGTCGCTGATGGAGCGATACGGATGCATCAAGACAGACTGGAGCCCCGTCAAAAGCACAGAGAAAACCAACGGCAACGAGTGGACAGTCAGCACGAAGTCATATTCATTAACCGTCAACAAGAAGAACGGGGCAATCTCGCTGAAGGACGCCAAGGGCGGCTACGTCATTCGTGAAATCAAGGTTCTCGGCAACGATGACAAAACCTGCAAGGATCTCCGTGAGATAATCAACAAGAAATGGGAGGACCTCAACGTTGTGAGCAACGGCGGAGGCATCATCGGCGACGACAAGGAATTCGCCAAGATGGACAAGAGGGAGATCCCCGGGGCGATGGAGATCTGCGCGATATCGATAAAGATGGAGGATGGCGAGCGCTTTTACGGAGGAGGCAGCACAAGCCGCGACCATATCCAGCACAGGGGCGAGCTTCTCCGGATGTGGGTCACCTATCAGCACACCGAGATCCCGATGCCATTCATGATGAGTTCCCGGGGTTGGGGAATATACGACAACACCACCAGAAAGAGTTTCTTCGATGTGGGAAGTTTCCAAAAAGATCGTTTCAATATAGTCAATGCTTACGATGAGGCTGACTTCTACCTTATGGCGGGAGAGGATATGCCGGCGATACTCAATGCCTACACTACTGTCACCGGACGCACCTATGTGCTTCCGAAGTGGGCCTATGGCCTTTGCTTCGGTCCCAACATGCGTGAGGAGCAGTTTGACATCCTGCACGACGCTGCGATGTTCCGCCAGATAGACGTCCCTTGTGACGTTTTCTGGCTTGAGCCGCAGTGGATGGCGAAGCGCTATGACTTCACCACCAAGAAGCGCTGGAACTATGACCGGTTCTCCCCGGAACCCTACTGGGTCCAAGACCAATACCCCAAACAACTCCACCACAGGCTATTCATCGGAAAGCTCCGCTCCATGGGCTTCCACCTCGGCCTCTGGCTATGCGAGGAATATGACCTGAGCCTTGTCGAGGAGGATCTTGTAGCGTTGCGGGAGGGTCGTGACACTTCAGGACAGGAGCACTGGATGGACCATTTGAAGAATTTCATGGATCAGGGAGTTGAGGGCTTCAAACTTGATCCCGCCCGCACTATCGACAATCACCCGGACTGGCCATACTACAACGGCAGGACCGACGCGGTGATGCACAACCTCAACCAGGTACTGCTTCCCAAGCAGATGGCTGAGCTTGGCAGAAACTACAACAACCGCAGGACATGGCACCACTACTGTGGTGGATGGTCCGGCACTCAGCACTGGACAGCATCAACCTCAGGTGATAACGGCGGAGGAAAAACAGCCTTGTACGACCAGCTGAACCTCGGAATGAGCGGCTTCCTCAATACTTCATGCGACGTGATGAGTGTGCCCCGGGACCTGGAGATGCCTTCGCTCCATTTCGGCCTTTTCCTACCTTGGGTCCAGATAAACAGCTGGTTCTCAATGATGCAGCCGTTCTATTACGACAAGCCCGAACAGGACATCTACCGTTTCTATGTAAAGCTTCGTTACTCACTGGCCCCTTACATTTATTCCATGGCTCTTGAGGCCACCCAAGACGGCATGCCTATCGTCCGTTCCATGCCCCTGACTTTTCCTGAGGACCGCAACTGCGACGATATGACCTATCAGTACATGTTCGGCCCTTGGTACTGCGTGGGAATATTCACGAACGAGATTTACCTGCCGGCAGGCACCTGGACCGACGCTTGGACAGGAGAGAGGATAGTCAGCAAGGGCGAGACTTTCACTCGGGAATATCCTGCCGACAGAGCCGGGTTGCTCTTTGTCCGTGACGGAGCGATCATCCCTACCCAGAGAGATGTTTCATATCTAGGCGCCCGCCCGTTTGATAAGGTCACTTTGAATATCTATCCCTGTGGGGACTCGGAGTTCACCCTCCTTGATGACGACGGGGTGACGTATAATCACGAAAAGGGAGCCATCGCACGCACGAAGGTGGAATGTCACGAGAAGGGCGGAGTCTCGAGAATAATTGTCAATCCTGTAACCGGTTCCTTTGAAGGGATGCCTTCCACCCGTGAATATTCATTCTCCGTGCGTAACGACGGGAAGGCTTCTTCCGTCCTGGTCGGAGGGAAAGAACTGAAGGACTGGACCTTCGAGGATGGCATGATTCGCTTCTCGCTTCCCAGGACCGATATTTCTGAAAAGATAGTAATAGATGTTTTGTAATCCTGTCGCTAACGGTTTATAATGATATGGACAGAAGAGACTTTATAAAAGATTCGGCGATGGTCATGGCCGCAGGCTCAGCGATGGTGATCCCAGGAATGAGAGCGACTGCTGGAATCAAGGGTAGTAAGGAAGAAACAGGGGCCTATTCGCCCTATCCCTCACCCCGAAAAGGATCTGGTATCGCAAGGGATTTCAAGTATAACCCCGATGGTTCATTCAAGGTTCTCCAACTGACTGACACTCACGTGGTTTTTGGTGATCAAAGAAGTGAGAGAGCCTATGGGAACGTGGACAGAATGCTCCAACTCGAGAAACCCGACCTGGTGATACACACTGGAGATGTCATTTTCGGCCGTCCGGCCGAGGAAAGTCTTCGTAAGGTCCTAGGAATCATCGCGGACCACAAGATTCCATTCGCGGTAGCATTGGGCAACCACGATAGCGAGTTCGGCCTGACCAGGACTGAGGTTCTGGATGTTATCCGCACGATACCATATAATATCAATACCCCGTCAGACAAAGGCATCTCAAAGGCCACCAACGATGTTATCACTCTTTCCGGACCTGGAGGTGTCGACCGGGTGCTGTATCTTTTCGATTCAGGCCGTTTGATTGAGGTTGAGGGTGGTGGCTATGACAACGTCCATGCGGACCAGATTGAATGGTACGATTCCTACAGCAAGGAATTCACTGCGAAGAACGACGGGAAGCCGGTCCATTCCCTCGCTTTCTTCCACATCCCACCAGCTGAATTCGACTACAGCCTGAGGCTGGCTGGGAACGACGGATGGACATTCATAGGCCATATGGGTGAACATATCGGCTGCTCTAAACTGAACTCGGGACTGTTCCAAGCCATGAAACTGAACGGTGACATCCAAGCTATAGTCTGCGGCCATGAGCACAACAACGACTTCGTCATGCAGTACATGGGAGTGATGCTCATCTATGGCCGTTTCAGTGGCTGCGACACCGTCTACAACGACCTCAAGCCCAATGGGGCGAGGGTGTTTGAGTTCACCGCCGGGCAGCGTGGTTTCACGACTTGGGTCCGACTGAATTCCGGAGAAATCGAGAACAAGGTGTTCCTGGATCCCCCGATGTCAGCCAATTTCAGGGCACATAAAGAGCCTGAGAAAAAATGAGGCATATTATGAAGAGATTCACAATCTTTCTTCTTTTGCTGGCAAGTCTCGCTTCCTGTGGAAAGGGAGACTGGAGGGATGCGTCGCTTCCGGCGGAAGAGAGGGCTAGGCTTATTCTGAAGGAAATGACCCTTGAGGAGAAAGTAGGACAGATGTGCCAGTATGTGGCGCCATGCTACGTGCCTCCAGGACAAGGTTCGCCTTACAAGAATATCGACGCGACCGATGAGAACCTTGGTAACAAGGACCTGGCGGACAAGATCCGCCGAGGTGAAGTGAGCTCCTTCCTTCATTGCATGACCACAAAGGAAGCAATCGCGCTTCAGGAACTCGCTAAAGAAAGCCGTCTGGGTATACCTCTTCTTATAGGTATCGACGCCATTCACGGCAATGCCCTCATAGAAGGCTGCACCATATATCCTACAAGCATCAATCTCGCTTCCACATTTGATCCTGAGCTCATAGAGAGCATCGGAGCCGAAACCGCGTTAGAGATGCGCCAAAAGGGCCTATACTGGACTTTCGCTCCGAATCTGGACGTGGCGAGGGATGCCAGATGGGGCCGCATGGGAGAGACTTTCGGGGAAGACCCGTTTCTGGTGACCGAGATGGGAAAGTATTCTATCTGGGGACTTCAAGGCAGGGACCGGAACTTTGATGAGGGACACGTTATCGCTTGCGCTAAACACCTTATCGCAGGTGGAGAACCTTTCGGAGGCCTTAATGCTGCTCCTATGGATCTGTCCGAGAGACAGTTGAGAGAAATTTACCTCCCTCCATTCGGGTCTGCCGTCAAAGACGCCCATGTAGGGACCTTCATGGCCGCACACAACGAGATAAACGGAATCCCATGCCACGGAAATAGTTGGCTGTTAAAAGATTTGCTTCGTGAGGAGCTTGGTTTCGATGGCTTCGTTGTCGGCGATTGGATGGACATCGAGCGGCTGTATGCGATGCACCATTGGGCTCCTGATTCGACAGAGGCGTTTGTCCGGTCGGTAGAAGCAGGAATAGACATGCACATGCAGGGGGACAATTATTTCGAGGCCGTAATCGATGCTGTCAAGTCTGGAAGGATTCCGATGAAAAGGATTGACGAGGCTGCTGGAAAGATTCTCGAGATGAAATTCGCGGTGGGGTTGTTCGAGGCCCCACTCCCCTCTTTGGAACCTCTTGAGAACGCTTATGAGCACCGCCAGACCGCTCTTGCCGCCGCCCGTGAAAGTATCGTCCTCCTAAAAAACAACGGCATTTTACCATTAACGGCAGAAGGTCTGGCAAGTCCAGACCGTAGCCACCCTCGGCTCGTAAGAGGGAGGGGCCCAGAACGATGGAGAGAGTGGGAAGACTTGTCTTCACAATCTCTCCGAGAGATGGGAGGGGCCGAGCGAAGCGAGGAGTCTGGACTGCCAGGGCCTTCTGCCGTTAGGCGAATATTCGTCGTGGGGCCGAATGCGGACAGTCAGACGATTCTTGGCGATTGGGCGGCACCGCAACCGGACTCGCTGGTTATTACCGTCTTGGAAGGCATAAAGAATGAGTTCCAAAGTGTCATCATCGACACTATGTGCTTCGGAGGGATGATTACCAAAGTGGACGCCAAAGGAATAGCCGCCGCTCGTCATAAAGCTTCCGTCGCCGACGTTTGCATCGTCGTGGCCGGAGAAAACTCCCAGAGGTATTCCGCCTTCGGACGCACTTGCGGCGAGAACTGTGACAGGGACGACATCGACCTCCCAGGAATGCAAGAAGAACTGCTTGAGGCCGTGGTCTCCTCCGGCAAACCCACCATTCTGGTCCTGATGACCGGCAGGGCAAACAGCATTGCTTGGGCAAAAGACAATGTGGATGCGATCCTTAATGTTTGGGAACCCGGTCAGATGGGAGGTCAGGCTGTCGCCGAGGTGATTTCCGGCAAGGTCAACCCCTCTGGCAAATTGCCCGTGACAATGCCACGCAGTGTCGGTCAGGTACCAACAGTCTACAACCATAAACATTCACAGTACTCCCGCCAGTTCGCCACAAATGACACCGGCCCCCTCTGGCCCTTCGGCTTCGGACTGAGTTATAGTTGTTTCCATTATTCATCCCCTACAATTACTACGGCAGATGGCACTCTTGATGGCGAGACCACTGCCACCCTCGGCACGTTAAGAGGGGGGACCGGAGCGAAGCGGAGCGGAGCGAGCGGTGGGGCCTCGCGCAGCGAGGCGGTCGAGCCACAAGAGGTGCCATCTGCCGTGGCTAGAGTGGCGGTAAATCTCACTAACGAGGGACCTTACGACGGGGCAGAGGTTGTGCAGTTGTATATCAGGGATGAATACGCTTCGGTGACAAGGCCGGTGAAAGAGTTGAAAGCCTTCAAGAGGGTGTTCCTGAAAAACGGAGAAAGCGCGGAAGTCTCTTTCGCCATCACCCCTGAAATGCTCCAATGCTTCGGCGCCGAAAACCGCTGGAGCGTTGAGCCCGGCGAGTTCACAATACTTATAGGATCCTCATCAGACGACAAGGATCTGAAAGCAGTCACTCTTAATATCAATTGATAAAGGTCTATAGGACCTTCGGAGGAATGGGGTTCCCAACGAAATCCACAGGATATTGGGCACCAGCCTCCTTAAGCTTGGAAATCATCTCCCGAGTCATCTTCCTGGTCTTTTGGGGGCGTCTGGACGCCAAGTCTGTGGTCTCGAACGGATCTTTCTTGAGGTTGTAAAGAACACACTGCGGATTCTCAGGGTGAGTTGGATTGTAGTAATAAATCAGTTTCCACTTTCCATTACGCCACACCGTGAAATAACTTCCCCGATGCTCATGAGGGAAATGCATCAGGAACTCGTCCCTGTGGCCATTATGACCACCACTCAGCAAAGGACGAATATCCTGACCATCAACTAAATGATCCGAAGGAATATCCGCCCCGACAATCTTTGCCACTGTCGGGTAAATATCGCAGATTGAAGCCACATCCTCGCAAGTGGAGTTACTCTTGATTGGCAGCTTTTCCTGAGCGGCACCCTTTCCTGGAGCCGCCCAGGAAATAATGCAAGGCACTCTGATACCACCTTCAAACTCAGTCCCCTTCATGCCCCTTAACGGAGCGCTTGAGCAATAGTCACGGTCGGTTCCAAGGAAAAGTCCTGTGCCATTGTCGCCCATGAATATCACCAAAGTATTCTCCGCTATTCCCTTCTCCGTCAAATGATCCAATATGTCCCCAAGGGATTTGTCCATACCCTCGATCAGCGTGGCGAATCCTTTGGCGTTGTCCGGCTTAGAGTCATCTCCTTTATATCTATCGATGAATCTGGGATCTGTCTGGTGAGGACTATGCACGGCGTAGTGAGACATGTACAAGAAGAAAGGCTCTCCATCCACCATTGCCGAATCTATCTGATCCATAGCCTCAAGAGTCAGGGCCTCCGTAAGGAAGGTATTGGTACCCAAGTACTTATCCAATCCAGGAACTGCTCTTGGCTTATAACCTTTGTAGAGCCCGTAGCCGTCTTCGCCATAGTAACTGCCAGGCTCCCCTATTGAAGATCCGGCTATATTCACGTCAAAGCCGACATTCAGCGGATCCGCTGAAGGAGACTCGTTGTTACCCAGATGCGCTTTCCCCACATGTATCGTCCTATATCCTGCGTCAGCGAGAAGGCGAGGAAGCGTCCACTCCTCTGGTGATATCCCGTTCCATCCCCAACCATATGGGCCGTAAGTGTTTCTGTTGTCGCTTTCGGAATATATCCAGTTGGTAGTGTGGTGACGAGCGGAATACTGCCCGGTAAGCAATGATACCCTAGAAGGAGAGCTGACGCTCATGGCGTAGAATTGGGAAAACCGTACCCCTTGGGACGCCAGCCGCTCCATCGCTGGTGTGTGATACCAATCGTTGAAAGGAAACCTCTCGGGAACACCGTTCCTGTCTGTGATGAAAGGAACGCTCGTGTCCATCGGACCCATATCATCAGTAAGGAACACTATGATATTAGGCTTGTCCTGAGCGCCCAGTGTCACGCTTCCGGCAAGCAGAAAAGTCGCTGAAGATATGCGGTGGATTTCCTTAAGACGCATTTTTATTCCTTATAAAGGCCAGAGCGGGAGAGCTGGTGATCAAGATTGGCGAGACCGTAGACAACCACTGCCGTGACCGTGGCGGAGTACTCCATATATTCGGGAATAACTTTGTTGTAGATATCTCTCTCTGTGTGCCAAATCTCCTGATACTCAAAATTATAGCCCATAGGATCAGTCTCCTGGAAGCTAATGGTGGGAACTCCGTTCATGGCGAAGTAAGCGTGATCGCTACCTCCTGCTGAAGTGGGACGAGGACGAGCCTCTCCTTCTCTCTTGTTGACAGTGAAGGGAACCTCAGGATTCAGATCCATGATTGGTTTGCAGATAGACACATAATCATCATACATGGCCGGAGGGACTGTCACACCCGTGGACATCAAAGGGCCACCATCCCTATTGATGTAGTTGGATATCTTATCTAGCGGAACGGTCTTGTTCTCGACAAAGAATTTGGATCCTAGCAGGCCGTACTCCTCGCCAGTCCAGATGCAGATCATGATTGAACGCTTGGGCTTCGCACCGGCAGTAGCAAGCATTCTGGCGACCTCCATATTAAGGCTGGCGCCATTGCCGTCGTCCACGGCGCCGCCACCATTGTCGTAAGCGTCCAGATGGCCACCGGTGAGCACATACTCGTTAGGATACTTGCTACCCTTGATTATTCCGATGATGTTATGATACTTGACAGGACCGCGGTAGAAATGGTTACGGATGTCGAACTCCAGCTGGAAAATGTCTTTTCTCTCGACTTTCTTCTTGATTATGTCGAATTGGGCCTCGTCCAGGATAATATCGCAGACTGTGGGCAGGTTCTCCATCGTGATGTCGTAGCAGTTAGCCCTGTCGTACATGACGCGAAGCGGAACCTTGGCGGAACGGATGAAGCCGGCCACTCCGGCCTCGACCATTTCCTTGTAGAACGGAGCCACGGTCTTCTCATAAGGCAACATCTCCTTTGGGGTCTCGTTCCTGTGAGTGTAGTTGTACATGCGGATCTCCATATTCTTGCGGTCAATCTCCTCATTCTTAGCGATCACTTCCGCCCTGGCCTCATTGGCCTTGTCAGACCAGTCTATGGCCATTCCATTGGACTCGGCGTCGAGGAGAACCCAAGCACCTTTCAAAGCGCCCTTCATCTTTTCGAACTCTCTTTTGGAATGAGGCTCGGCAAGTACTATTCCTGTCTGTTTTCCTTTGGTGGGAGCCGTGTATGAAGGTGTTCCGAAATGAAGATCCATCCCGTCCTCGCTGAGCATGCGACCAAACCAAGGCCCGCGATCGAACCCCACATTGATCTCGCCAGCCTCCTGAACCATGACCTCAAGTCCCCAAGACTCGAATTGCTCCTTGACCCAAGCCTCGGCGTGAGTCAAAGCGGAGGAGCCGACCGGACGTCCGCCGATGTAATTTGACAGGTGGTTGTTGTGATCCATCACCCGATTATCGGTTTGTCCGATCTCGATAATCTTTTTTACGGTCTTGTCCTGAGCCATTCCGGGGAGGGACATGGCTACAGAGAGGATAATCCCAAGAAGGAGAGTTCTTTTCATGATAAACAAATTTGCTAAGTGAATATATACAAAGATATTGAAAACAATCTAATGGGCAAGGCTTATAATACGGGTAATTTCCAGGGTTTCCTGTATTCCTTGATAAACAACTTGTTGGCTTCCTTGCTGTTGAATGTCTTGCGGACGTCATCATAGACTATGTCGGAGCCCACACGGGCGGATATATTGCCAAGATGGGCGTATTTGGCGCACAGTGCCCCGTTGTCTATCGTGCAGGCCGTGTTCATCTCCCGCTTTTTCATGCATTCGATGAAATTGGCCAGATGATCACGGTGGTCAAGGTTATCAGGCAGGCTCTGGAAAGGCTCGATCCTGTTATGGTAGGGCAGCACCTCCCAACTCTCTCGGTTCGCCACCAGACTTCCGTTCTCACCGACGAATTCCACCCCATAATTCTTGTTATATGGACCAGTCTCGACGGTCACGTTGTCCCAATTGATAATGAAATCGTCAAATTCGTAGACCACGGACATGGTGTCGAAGGTCTCGGCGTAATTCAAAGGATCCTGGTGGTTGCCTCCGGAAGCCATGACCCGGTTGGGCATTCCTTTCACATTCATGCCCCATAAAGCCATATCGAGCAGGTGAACGCCCCAGTCTGTGATGAGGCCGCCACCGTAATCCCAAAACATCCTCCATGACCCGTGGAAACGTTTCGGATTGAAAGTGCGCTGTGGAGCCGGTCCGAGCCAGAAGTCAAAGTCCACATTCTGAGGTGGTTCCTGATCTGGAACAGGGTCTGTGATACGGGCATATGCGAAATTCGCCCACACATTCACCTTGGCGATGCGGCCGAGTTTCCCGCTGTCGATGTATTCCTTCATGCTGTTCCACAACGTGGCGCTGCGTTGCTGCTGTCCAACCTGTACCACCCTGCCGTATTTCTTGGCGGCCGTCACCATAAGGTCGCATTCGCCGATGGAATTGGCGATCGGCTTTTCAACGTACACATCCTTCCCCGCCGCACATGCATCCACCATTTGCAGGCAATGCCAATGGTCGGGAGTACCGATGATCACGGCATCCAAGTCCTTGCGATCAAGCATTTTACGGTAATCCCCATAAAGGTCTGGTTTGACACCGGTCCGTTTCTCCAATTCGGCGGCACGGTCTTCCAATATCTTACGGTCGACATCGCATAAAGCCACACAACGGACCTCGGGCCTGAGAAGGGCGTCGTTAAGGTCTCCCCATCCCATGTTTCGGCAACCGATGAGCGCCACATTGATACGGTCATTCGCCCCCATCGGACGAGCGCAGTGGTTATTTGTCAAAACCGGATAAAAAGATCCGGCAGCGATCAGGGCACCTGCCCTTCTTAGGAATTCCAATCGGTTCATGATGCGTTAAATACTAATCACTAAGGTTTATTCACCCATCCGGGCCAGAAAGCACTGTATGGTATTGGACATCAAGCAGCAGATAGTCATTGGACCGACACCTCCGGGAACAGGAGTGATGACCGACGCTTTAGGCTCCACTGACGCGAAATCCACGTCACCACAAAGTTTCCCGTTCTCGTCCAGATCCATCCCCACATCAATCACGGCAGCTCCCTCCTTGACCATATCCCCTGTCACGAATTTGGCTTTGCCGATGGCGGCCACAAGGATGTCCGCCTGCCTGGTGACCTCCGACAAGTCTTTTGTTTTAGAGTGGCATATGGTCACGGTGGCGTTCCTGTCCAGAAGGAGCTTTGATATGGGAAGACCAACGATCTGGCTACGTCCGAGAACCACCGCCCTCTTGCCGGCGATCTCATAATCAGCGGCTTCCAAGAGTTTGATTATTCCCATAGGGGTGCAAGGGACGACGCATGAGGAATTAGGCCTCTTTTGCCAAAGCGCCGCCGTGTTAAGCGGATGGAATCCATCCACATCCTTCTCTCTTGATATCGCCTCGATGACTTTTGTCTCGGAAATATGCCTTGGCAGAGGTAATTGGACAAGTATACCATCAACACGACCATCAGCGTTCAACTCTTCTATCTTGTCAAGAACCTCCTTCTCGGAAGTCTCCTCGGGCATCCTGAAAGTAGTATGCTTGAATCCTACCACGTCGCATGCTTTCTCCTTATTGCGCACATACGTCTGGCTTCCAGGATCGTTTCCAACCAAAATCACAACCAGATGCGGGACCCTTCCGTATTTCTCAGGAAATGCGGCGACTTGTTCCGCCATCTCGGCCTTCAATTTGGCCGACAATTCTTTTCCACTGATTAACATTTATCTTGTTCGTTATAATACCCAATGTCCGATGTCTGTCCTATAGAAGAGATTGTCGCAATGAATCTTGCTCAATGCCGCCAACGCCTTATCCCTCGCCTCTCTCAAGTCCTTCCCGGATCCAACAACCATCAAAACCCTTCCTCCTGCGGTATACAAGGCCTCAGAGGCCTTCGTGCCCATATGGTAGATGCGGATAGAAGGATCAGCTAGGGCGTCTTCGAGACCGGTGATTTCAAACCCTTTCTCGTAAGAGCCGGGATAGCCCTTGGAGGCCATCACGAAGCCCAGTGTGGCCTCATCGGACCACTTGAGATCCGGCATCATGGCCGAGGCGGGGACTGTAAGTCCTTCTAAAGCGATCGTCCCCTCAGGAAGTTCAGGAGCCGAACCTCCTTCAGCTATAGCACAGAATACCTCGAAGATATCAGTCTCGAGCCTGGGCAGGACTACCTCGGTCTCCGGGTCTCCAAAACGGCAGTTAAACTCAACGACCTTAATACCCTTAGGAGTCTTCATCAAACCGCCATAGAGAACCCCTTTGAACGGGCAACCTTCAGCGACCATTCCAGCCGCCACAGGCTTCATTATTCTCTCCAGGGCATATTCGTAATCTTCCCTGGTAATAAACGGCAAGGGGGAATATGCCCCCATGCCTCCGGTGTTGGGTCCCTTGTCTCCGTCGAAGGCGCGTTTGTGGTCCTGGGAAAGAACC
Source organism: Bacteroidales bacterium (assembly GCA_017557535.1). Taxonomy (GTDB): domain Bacteria; phylum Bacteroidota; class Bacteroidia; order Bacteroidales; family UBA932; genus Cryptobacteroides. Next base: position 84,967 of record JAFYYM010000079.1, read on the forward strand.
ATCGGAAATACCTCTTCCCCGCATACGAAACAAAGGAAGGAGAACTCGGGACCCGTCATGAATTCCTCGACGACCACTTTGCCATGACCGAATTTGTCGTCAAGGAGCATGTCTTTTAGCGCAGTCTCCGCCTCAGCAAAAGACTCGGCGATGACTACTCCTTTTCCGGCGGCAAGTCCATCGTATTTCAAAACGACGGGAAATGAACCTTCCTTGACATATTCCAATGCCTCATTATAATCCCCAAAGGTCTTGTATGCCGCTGTCGGGACATCATATTTCTCCATAAGCCGCTTGGCGAAATCCTTGCTGGATTCTATTGTGGCGGCGGCTTTCGTCGGTCCGAATATGGTTTCTCCCGCATTCGTGAACAAGTCGACTATTCCAACTGACAACGAGGCCTCGGGGCCAACAACTGTCAAATTGATGCCCTTTTCTTTCACGAACTCCAGAAGTTTCTCTATCTCAGTGTCTTTGATAGGGACACATTCCGCTTGTGCGGCGATTCCGGCGTTACCGGGGGCGCAATAAATCTTTCCGACATGGCTGGAGCGGGAAAGAGCGTCAACTATGGCGTGCTCGCGTCCTCCGCCTCCGACCACAAGGACTTTAGCGTCAGAAAGCACTGACATCCTGCGCCAGAAATCCTCGTAGGCCTTTTTGTCAATCTCGACGTTGCTGTTTTTCCAAGGGAGTAATGAATTGATTCCCATATGTTTCTAATGTTTGAAATGTCTTTCTCCGGTGAAGAGCATGGCAATGCCGAGCTCGTCGCATTTCTTTATGGAGTCCTCGTCGCGTATTGAGCCGCCTGGCTGCACTATTGCCTTGACGCCGTACTGCGCGGCAAGTGTGACGCAATCGTCGAACGGGAAGAATGCGTCGGAGGCCAAAACTAACTGTGTCCGGCCGGACGCTTGTTTCAGGGCGATGTCGGCGGAGCCGACACGGTTCATCTGGCCGGCACCGACACCGAGGAGCATCCCGCCGCAACCGACGACTATCGCATTGGATTTCACATGCTTGACCATCTTCCAGGTGAACTCAAGGTCCTTCATTTGCTCTTCTGTGGGTTTCGCCTTAGTGACACACTGGTCAAGCGACAAGGGGCAGATTGAGAGATCCTGATTCTGGACAAGCAGGCCTCCGTTAACGCTGACGCAGGACATCTGTTTGGTCACATCACCATCCATGTTAACCTTCAAAACCCGAAGGTTTTTCTTGGAGCAAAGAAGTTCCAACGCATCAGGAGCGAATGATGGAGCCATGACGATTTCCAGGAATATTGGCTTGAGCATCTCGGCCGTCTTGAGATCCACCTCGCGGTTGAACGCCACGATTCCTCCGAAAATGGAGGTCTTGTCACCTTCATAGGCCTTAGTCCAAGCCTCAGCGATGGTCTCACCGACACCGGCTCCACATGGATTCATGTGCTTAAGGCCCACGGCGAAAGGTTTATCCTTGAACTCACGAACTATGTTAAGGGCTGCGTTGGCGTCCTGTATATTATTGTAAGACAATTCTTTCCCATTGAGCTGCTCGGCTGTGGCCAATGAATAAGGGGCCTCAGAGGGGGTCTTGAAGAACTTGGCGTCCTGATGAGGATTCTCCCCGTAACGTAGCGGCTGACAGATGTCATATTCAAGGAATAACTTCTCAGGAAGACCGGCCTGGGCACGCATCCACGTGGAGATTGCCATGTCATATTCAGCGGTGTGGGTGTAGGCTTTCGCGGAAAGCCGCAGACGGGTCTCGCGGCTGGTTTGCCCTTCGGCCTTAAGCTCGGAAATAACTGTGGCATAGTCTTCCGGATTGACGACAATTGTCACGCTCTCCCAATTCTTCGCGGCGCTGCGTACCATCGAAGGTCCACCGATGTCGATGTGCTCGATGGCGTCTTCCATCGTAACGTCCGGCTTTGCTATAGTCTCACGGAAAGGATAAAGGTTTACGCAGACAATGTCTATCGTACCGATCCCGTTCTCCTCCAACTGCCTCATGTGATCAGGAATATCCCTCCTGGCCAGCAGGGCACCATGGATCTTCGGATGAAGGGTCTTGACCCTACCGTCGCAAATCTCCGGGAACCCGGTGACGTCGCTGACGCTTGTCACGGGCAGGCCGGCCTCTTTCAACATCCTCATGGTACCACTGGTGGACAGCAACTCCCACCCGAGAGACACAAGTTCACGGGCGAATTCAACCAGGCCCGTCTTGTCGCTCACGCTGATTAAAGCTCTCTTCATATTTATCTATTTGTCTGTAATACGCTTCATGTGGCAAAGCATAAGCTTGCCCTCAGAATCTCTTAAGTGCATCCCGTTCCCCTCGCACCATTTCCACCATTTGCAGCTGCCGCACTCGTCCTTCTTCATCCAGGAGCGGTCACGATAGGGCTGGAACTTATTCGTCCATACCTCCCAGAAGTCGTCCTTGTAGATATTGCCTTGGTGGTAGTCCGCACGGATGCTGGTGCAAGCGGAGATGGACCCGTCAATCAAGACAGAGCCAATAGTCACTCCGGCTTGGCAGGAATAAAAATGATCTCTCACATCGCCCTCATAGCGACCCAAAAAGCCTTCGCAACCAAAGCTGGCTTTTATCCGACCTTCCTTTCGAGTCTCCTTGATGAAGTCCAACATTCCCCTGAACATATCCGAAGGCAGTTGGAGATCCGGATCCAACGCCGCCCTGCCTGTGGGGAATATCGAAAACAATCTCCACTCCTTTAGACCCAAGCTTATAAGGTGCTCTTTAATCGCAGGAAGTTCTTGATAATTACGTCTGTTGACACAAGTCACGACATCGAAGGCGATGGCTCCTGAATCCATCACCATCTTGATAGCATGTGAGGCTCTCTCAAAACTGTTCTCACGTCCACGCAGCCAATCATGGTTCTCTTGAAGACCGTCAAGACTGATGGTCATGGAGTGGAGACCGGAAGCCAGTAATCTTTGATACCTTTCCGGATTCAGGCCATAAGCGTTGGTTACCATCCCCCATGGAAAGCCTCGGGAATATATTCCCTTGCCGCACTCCTCAAGATCGGCCCTCATAGTCGGCTCACCGCCGGAAACTATCACGAATACCTTGTGAGGATCCGTGTGGGTGGCAATCCCGTCAAGGACCTTGAAAAAGACCTCTTTGGGCATATCAGGAGTGTTAGCGACTTGTTTACAGTCACTTCCACAGTGGCGGCATTTGAGGTTGCAACGTAAAGTGCTCTCCCAGAAGAGCTGCCGGAGAGGGTAACCCTCCGTCTCGGACTTCCTGAGCGAAGCCGCGATGTCCAGCGCTATCCTTCTTCTGAGGGAAACTTCTGCCATTATTCTTTCTTAAGTTTCTTTGTGCCAGAGATTGTGTATTCGCCAGAATACCAATGATTGTCTCCTTTACCTGTCTGGACGGGCGTGAAGTCCATGGAATCTTTCGCGAATGTGCCGCCGTTAAGGTCTCCATCAGCATCCTCGAATATTACCCGTATGTCTTTTGTGACTCCAAACAGATTATATGACCCTGAAGCTTTTCCGGAAGCGTCTGTCTCAATTGAAGCCAATTCTTCCCGATGTTCAGCAGTGGACGTGGTTCCGGTATAATTCAGTTTATTATAAGTGGATATCAAGACAGGAGATACCTTGATGCCTTTCAACGGATTGCCAGCCTCGTCCTGTACTGTGATGTCCACCTTGAAATCACAGTTAGGCGTGCCGTATTCGGTACGGGGAATAAAGGGTAAATCACAGCTTGTGAACCCAAGAGCCCCGATAAGCGAGGGGCCGAAAACAGATAGGAGTTTTTTAAGTAACCTTCTCATAATCTTCGCAGTCTTTTCAGACTAAACACAAGATTTTATGGAATACTGCTTCAAAAACGCGAAATATTCACTCCCGGCTTGTCCGTGACCTTGCCGATGACAGAGGCCTTGTCGCCGTGCTGAGCCAGGATATCGATCGCCTCTCCAGCCTGGGTCGCATCCATCGCCAAGACCATTCCGATGCCCATGTTGAATATGTTGAACATCTCCCTGTGAGGGATCCTGCCGTATTTCTCGAGGAAGTGGAATATCGGAAGAATCTCCCAAGAACCTTCGCAAACCTCTATTCCCTGCCCTTCTTGCAGTATTCTCGGGATATTCTCATCGAAGCCGCCGCCTGTGATATGGGCGACGCCATGGACATCCAGGTTGCGGATAACATCCAGCACCTGTTTGACATATATCCTTGTAGGTGTCAGGGCCACCAGGCCGAGGGGTTCGTCCGTCCCAAGTTCCGGATAGGCCTTGTGAAGATCCAACTCGTTGTCGGAGAATATCTTCCTTACCAGGCTGAAGCCGTTGCTGTGGACTCCGGTCGAAGCTATTCCCACCAGCACATCGCCGACCTTGACCTTTGTCCCGTCGATTAACTTGCTCTTTTCGACCACTCCGGTAGTGTATCCTGCGATGTCATATTCACCGTCCTCGTACATTCCCGGCATTTCCGCGGTTTCTCCGCCAACGAGGGCACATCCGGCCTGGCGGCATCCTTCCGCCACTCCGGAAACTATAGCCTCGACCACCTCGGGACGGGTCTTCCCTTGAGCGACATAGTCCAGGAACACAAGAGGTTCCGCACCCTGGGCCAACACGTCATTCACGCACATGGCAACGGCGTCAATACCTATTGTGTCGTGTTTATCCATCGCGAAGGCTATCTTCAGCTTGGTACCCACGCCATCGGTTCCGCTCACAAGGACAGGTTCTTTGATATTCAATGCGGAAAGGTCGAACATCCCGCCGAAAGCTCCGATATTGCCCATAACTCCCAACCTTGCGGTTGAGGCGACATGCTTCTTGATTCTTCTCACAACATCGTAGCCCGCTTCCAGGCTTACGCCCGCCTTCTCGTAGTCAACTGCCATAGTGTTTTCGAATTAGTTATCTACAAATTTAACCAATAAAGAGGAATAAACCCGCTATTTTTCGGATATTTGCATACATGGAAAAAACTAAAATCGTTTTCGCTACAGGCAACCGTGGTAAACTTCGCGAAGCATCAGAGATTCTCGGCGAGGAATATGAGCTTTACACTCCTATGGACTTCGGTTTGACCGAAGACATCCCAGAGACAGGTACCACCTTGGAGGAAAACTCACGCCAAAAAGCCGAATTCATTTTCGAGAGGAAGGGGTGTGACTGTTTCGCGGACGACACAGGCCTCGAAGTCGAGGCTCTCGGAGGTGCGCCCGGGGTCTACACCGCCCGATATGCCGGCGAATCCAAGGACTTCGGCAAGAATATGGACAAGGTTCTGGCCGAACTGGAAGCTCTTGAATCTCAGGATCCCACAACTACAAGGAGGGCACGGTTCCGCAGTGTGGTGACATTGATCCTAAACGGTGAGACACATCAATTCGAAGGGATTATGGATGGGACTATCGCTCGTGAAAAGTCCGGTCGGGGAGGTTTCGGATACGATCCTATATTCATTCCTGACGAATATCCCGGTCTGACTGCGGCCGACATCACCGAGGAGCAGAAAAACGAGATTTCCCACAGGGGCAAGGCATTACGTGCCATGGCCGCTTTTCTCAAAGATACATGAAATCAAAGGCGGAGCTCATAGTCATCAACCACACAAAGTTCGGAGAAAGCTCGATCGTGCTCCACACGCTCAGTTCCGAATATGGTCGAAGGGGCTTTCTGGTTAAGGTCAGCCCACGTACTTCTATGGCTTTGTTCCTGCCTCTGAATATTCTTGAGGCCGAGGTGACGGAGAACCCTAAATCTGACCTTTGGTATGCCCGGAACTTTGTGAGTGTCACGCCTTTGAATGGTATCAGGGGGAACATCCACAAGAACACCATGACTCTCTTCATGAGCGAGGTGTTGTATCGTGTGGTTAAGGATCAGACCAACGAGGACGGACTGGCCGATTGGCTCAAGTCCCAGATCCTGACATTAGATGCGTTGGATAACGACTTCGCCAACTTCCATCTCTTGTTCTTGCTCAATCTTTGCGCTACATTGGGGTTCGACCCTGACATCGTTGGACTGGCACCCTTCGCTGATAAGCATATCACTCATATAGAGGAACTTCTGAGACGTCCTTTCGCAGAGGCCCTTCTTCTGCCACTATCAGGAGCCGACCGCAACATCATCGCGGAATCCATCTTGAAATACATAGAGTACCACACCGAATCCGCCGTCAATGTCCGCTCTCTAGCGGTACTGCGTGAGATTTACGGCTGAACTTTAGCCCAGGTGTCGAAAAATACCGGGAAAGATTTGGCCACACAGGCAGTGTCGTCAATAACGACAGGACCGTCCGCTCCAAGTGATGCGACGGTCAATGCCATGGCCATGCGATGGTCGTGATAAGAGGTATATTCTCCACCTCTCAATAGCGTTCCGTTAAGGATACGGCTCTCAAGAGAATGGCCCTCAACTGTCAAGAGATCACCCTCAGAATAGGCCATGACACCCATCTTCGTCAACGTGTCTATGATAGCCTTACCCCGGTCACTTTCCTTTCCTGCCAGCCTTTTGAATCCGAGAATATGACTGACACCACCGCAGAATGCGGCTAGCACAGAGACTATCGGGAACAAATCCGGGCAGTTGTTTAGATCTGTGTCAAACGCCCGCAACGGAGCACGCTGGGCGGTGATGATGCCGGAATCCTCTTCCTGCGAGAGGCTGGCACCAGCGTCCATCAGTATGTCCATTATGGATATGTCTGCCTGCAGGGAGGTTGTGTCAAGGCCTTTCAACTGGACTTTTCCGAACACGGCTCCGGTGACCAGGAAGTTGGCTGCGGCGCTCCAATCCCCTTCGATGCTGAAACAGGCTGGTTTATATTCCTGTCCACCTTTGATCTTAAAAGTTATTCCCGTGCAAAGGCCCCAGTCCTGTGTCTCCATGAATTCCTCATCGCCCTCCATCTCACTTCCTATCTTGATGCCGAATTTCTTCAAAACATCAATGGTGATAAACATGTAGGGAATGCTCTTGGGGTCATGTACATGGATAACCGAATCTCCTTGCAGGAGCGGGAGCGCCATCAACAAGCCTGAAATCAGTTGTGAGCCATCTTTCCCGGAGATGTCCACCTTGCCCGGAAGCAGTGGCCCTTGAACAGATAATGGAACCTTTATCTCTCCGGTTTGATCAGACAAAGGCCTCAAAATGGTTCCGAACCTCGCCATTATCTCGGTGGCCCCTTTGAGAGGACGGGCCAGAAGGGTACCTCCTCCGGTAATCTCGACCATAGCAGGACACTTCCCACGACTCTGGAGAGCGGCTACGATAGGTATCATGAGTCTTGTCAGCAGACCGGACTCTCCGACATGGATTTGAGCCGGAACATCTTTCTGTTTCAAAAGATCCGCGACATTCCTGGCATTTTCGCTATCCTCGCAAGGTGTGTAACCACTCAAAAGAGATTCTTCGCTACTTTCGGAATGACAATCCGCCAATGCCTCCGCTATGATGGCCCGTTGGGCGAAACTCTTTGAGGCGGGCATCTGGAGAGGTTCCTGGTGACGGTGAGGAACCAAATGACAGGTATCCATCATCTCGGCGTATGGCCACTGACCGGGAGCGGCAGCCTCTTCCGAATTCAAGGCAGCGTATGTAAACGGAGCTCCCAGGCGAAGGCAATCAAGCCTGCTCGATCGCCCGGCCTCACCCATAGCGAAAGCGACAAGGCGACCTTCCTCAAAATCGTCATAAAGAGACAACACTCGGGACACCTCTTCTTCAGAGTTCGCCGAAACCGCGATCTTCGAGATTTCTCCGCCGAACTTACGGCATTTTTCAGCAGTTTCCCGCAATTCCTCGATTGAAGGCGTTCCTTCAAAAAAGTGGCAAGAGCGAATCATCCGTGTACCATATTCGCTACATGAGCGACGCAGGCGCTTCCCCATCTCCTTGGGAGCTTCAATCTCCAGATCAATAAAAGCCGCACCAGCCTCTATAGCCGCCTGCAGTTTGGCCTCAGCCTCTTCCCAAGTGCCGCTCCCATCACAAGCCACCCTGCAAGTCGCGATTAAAGGGGTGTCAGAGGATGAGAATAAATCCGAAATCTCCTCTTCATCCAAAGGACAACGGTCAAGGCGGATCTCAGCCATCTGGATAGCCGGGACATTGTTTTCAAGAGCATCAAAAATCTCCTCTATGGAACGGTTCTGGAGGGTGACGCAAATCATTTATAGCAGCATTCTTGTGGCCTCGGCTGGAGACATGTCCACAACACGGACATCTCCTATCCCGGAAGGCAAGATGAAATGAATAATACTCCCTTCGGCTTTTTTGTCCTTTGACATGGCACCGGTCATCTCTCCAACTTCGAAAGGGCATTCAATTGACATACCGCAAGCGGTGAAGTCAGCCTTCAGGCGATCCTCAAGGCCTGTTTCGGCCACTCCTACTTTCATTGCCAGCCGAGCCGCGAGGATGATCCCGATTGAGACCGCCTCTCCGTGGGAAATCTTCTCTCCGGACAGTTTCTCGATGGCATGGGCAAAAGTATGGCCTAGATTCAAAAGTCTTCTCTCGCCTTTCTCGAAGGGATCGCTCCCGGCGATTCCGGCTTTCACAAGAGCCGCCTCGGCGATCAGAGCATCGAGGTTCCTTGAAAATCCTGATATATCCCCGCCCGCCTCTCTGATTCCGGACAGGGTCTCCACAGCCTTATCGTACAGGTCTTTTGAGTTGTCGATAATGAACGTTTTCAGAAGCTCCGCGGCGCCGCCGACTATCTGTGAATACGGCAGTGTCTCAAGTGGTTCCGGACATATAAATACAGCTTCCGGCTGGCGGATCACACCAATCATGTTCTTGAAGGAGTCGAGGTTGACTCCATTCTTCCCGCCTATGGCGGCGTCCACCTGCGACAGAAGAGTCGTGGGAATAAAGGCGAAACGGATGCCTCTTTTATAGACCGACGCCGCAAAGCCGGTGATATCCGTTGTGATTCCCCCGCCAATGCCGAGAAGAAGGGCGGTACGGTCAGCGCCTTTGTCCATCAGCCAGCGGTTGATCTCAACCACTGTGGTTATGTCTTTATTGTCTTCTGTAGCGCCAATCTCAAACACACCATCCGCCTCAACACCGAGCTTATCCGCCAAATATCGGACATTGCGGTCACACACCATGAATATCTGACTCACCGGTTTCGGTTTCAGATACTTTCCGACCTCTGAGATAGGACAGTGAATAATATTTATCTGATCGCTCAATTGGATGTGTTTTACAAATCGTACAGGTTGAGGCCGAGTGAAGGTTCGAAACGGCGACCGAGCTTGCAGTGGAACCTCTTGACTACCAGCTCACAAGCTCCGTTAAGAACGCAACTTAAAAGATGGCCGCCAATCACAGTGTAGTCCCTTCGGCCAAAGTTGGCATGGAGATGGAGATATGGCTTCCCGTCCTTCTCGGAAATATTCCCGACAAGGCTTGATATTTCCATCTGCTCCTCGAAAACCTTATCAACATATTTTTTGGTCGCCGGGTCTAGGAATCTCAAAACCGCATGGTTTACCGCCCCGATTCCTGTGATCTCACCCGCGAGGATGTTTTGCTCCTCGCAAAAAGCCATCAATGCGGCCACCACTTCCTGATGGTTGTCAATACTCACGACGTAAGTGTCGCCGTCCTGAACAAAAGAATACATTGTGATCGCTATTTCAATTTCCCGTGAATATAGGGAATTTTCAGAAGATTATCCCTATTCCTTACTCCGATAACCGTCATATGAATCCAGGAATCCAAACGTGAATCCAAGGGTATTGGAAGGGGCGGAGACATCTGTGTACAAACTGAACGTCTCAAGGATGTCTTTGACAGACATATGATTGTTTTTGAAGTATTCCAGACAGGTGTGGTTATTCTTATCCGCAAATGTCTTCGGTGCCTTATCCCCTAGACGGATTGTCTGCTCAGACGGGCGAAGGGTACGCAAGCCATTCTCGTCACGACCTTGAAGAATGTAGAGGATATCCCCGGCTTTTGTCGCTTTCCTGAGATTATACTTCAAAGCATCTTTCTCATATATAGCTACTTCCGCTATCAGCCCCCCGCCATCTGTCACTTTACGGCTTGCCCTGTTGAAGCACACGACAAGCCTCATGGAGGAGAACTCCGTGCAGAAATTGAAATCCCCTGTAGAGTCCATGAATCCAGCCAACGGTCCTTTGTCGCCATACCGGGGCACAAGGCAGTTGCGCACTGCCTCCACCTTTCCGGGACCCATCGGCCTGGTGCGGGTAGGGACGCTGTCCTTGACCCATCCTCCATCCGGAGTGGCAAGGAATCCGCAGCCATCAGTATAGTCATATTCGGGAAGATACCGGTCTGAAGAATCTCTTGCCATGGTCATGGCGAGAACTCCTTTACAGTAGTCATGAAGGCCAAAGAAATCCACAGCCGCCATCACGGGTCCAACTTCGGATGCGGAGCACACCCAAATGTCGAAGCCATTGACGTACAACGCCTTCCAAAGCTCCCGGATATTATCCGTGACAGCGATCCCATCAATCCACGAATAGGTTCCATGGCTTCCTTTAAGTGACCTGAAGGCAGTCTTGACCTTGGAGTATTTCTCATGAGAGCGATAGGCCATCTGATACACTTCCTCCCCAGTCATCCCTGAGAACCAGCCCATCGTCCACAGGTAGGCGTCATCAGCGGTCATATATTCCTGGAGTTTCTCATACATTAGCCCCATGTCGGAGGCGAAATCCTTCCAGACGGGATCCATACCCATCCTGGCTTGAGTGTCAAAGTCAACTCCCTTGGACGTGAAAGGACCATATCGGGAATATAAATCCGCATAGTCGCTGATTATTGAACGAAGGGATTCCTGAAGGCTTTCAGGATAGGTTTCCATGCCTGTGTTCGCCATCCTTGAGAACCCCTCGGGATCAAGGTTGAAGCACATTGTCTCAAGCTGGTACGCCATCAACTGGACGGAAACATCAAAAATAGAGCATGTGTTGTCAAAATCGAAAACGACATATGGTCTTTCTTTCTGTTTCCCTTCAGAACGGATAAAGCTGTTCAGCGCTTTTTTGGCGTCCGGACTCCAGTCAGGATGATTCAAATACCGCTCGCAAGATGGGGCGGCGAGAAGGATCAAAAAAAGTATGGTTAAAGAGAAACCGCTGTGTCTCATTATTTTATCCTGTTATTACAATCACATTACCAACCATCGGTTAAGACTCTCATGATCTCCGACGACAACGAATTTATACAACTTGGACTGTCCGATCATGTCCAGATCGTAGCGGAACTCCTCTTCTCCCGCCTTCAAATCCGCGAGATGCTTCCATTCCTCCTTCCCGGTGGTCTTATAATCATTTTTAGGAGAGGCATACACACTCACCCTGGCATTTTTGTTGGCGGCTTTCCAAGTCAGGATGACCGCCCTGTCGTAAGTGGAGACATCAAGGTCGCTTATCTGTGTCTTTCCGATAAAAGGAATCCCATCCCTCTCCCAAGCGACCTGGTCCGGAACCTCCATCCCGAGGAACTCGCAGACCGTGGGATTGATGTCGGTCATGGATGCCTTGCCATCCTTGAAACGTTGATTGACTTTTTGGTTGGTCGCGATCCAAGTGGTACGCTCCCTCGCAGATTGGCCACCATGGCCATGTCCATTGACCGTGCGCCCGTGATCTGTCGTAACGATGATCATCCAGTCCTCTCCGAAATTCTTCTGGCGGTACTGGACCGCTTTCCACACCCTGTCTATCTGTTCTCCGGCCTTGAGTATATATTCATCGAAATATGAACCGTTCCCATAAATATGGGAAGCGTCGTCGGTGTACCATAGGTAGACCCAGCTGAGGTCCGGGGCGTTTTCACGGATGCACTTCTCGGCTTCGATGGAGACTCTCTCGTCATAGTCAAAGACATGCAAGTCTTTCTCTTTATCCGGAAAGTTCCCCTTATCCAGGTCATATCCATCCCGGACATAATCTATTTTGAGGTTCCCTGTCTCCGGCTTGCCTTCCCCCAGTAGAACGGTACGGTTATCAGTCCAGCTTGAGAAGATAGCTGTCGTGAGGGGCCGCGCCTGCTCTTTAGCTATCCTGAAAAGAGACCAGTAATTATAGTTCGGAGACAGGTTGGTATTCCCATAAACATTATGCTTATTGACCCACACTCCTGTCAGCATGGTGTTGTACCCGACAGCCGAGATGGTTGGAGTCTCATTGTACATCCCGGTCTCCCCGCCTACATAGCTGGCACCGAAGGCGCCGTAGCGGGCTATTTCATAGATCACGGGTACATGAAGTCTCTCGACCACATCTTTTGGGACACCGTCAACTATAATGATAACCGCTTTCCGTTCCTTTGCCGAGGCACCGAAAAAGGAAAACGCGACCAACGTTAATACCACTAACCTTTTCAACATGGTTTTGTTGTTATTTAGTCAATTCCTCGAACTGCTTCCGCATGCTTGAAAGCAGTTCCGGCATCTTTCCGGATATATCCTCACGTTGGGCCGGATCGTCGGCCAAATTCCAAAGAGTCTCGGTGTCATTATTGCCAAGCTCAATTCCTGTCTGGTTGTATTTGGCCCCTTTATAAGCCGGGATATACACATAACCACCACGCCTCAAGGCGAGTTTCTTTTGTGCCTCAAGAACCTGGATCTCTCGTCCTCCTTTCAAGTCCTTACCAAGAAGCACATCAGGATATGGCTCGCTGTCAAGACCTTCCGGAACTTCCCCTCCCAAATACTGCCCGAGGGTGGCGAACAAGTCCATCTGGCAGATATACGCATCCGACTTGGCGGGCTTCACATGACCTTTCCAATAGACCAGGAAAGGGATATGGGTACCTCCGTCGAACAGGCTGTATTTACCGCCCCTGAGGCCATTGTCAGGATCATGTCCCTTCTCCTCGGCAAGCTCTTTGCCCAAATCTTGATAACCATCCTGAAGCACGGCCCCATTGTCGGAAGTGAATATCACGATCGTGTTCTCAAGTATCCCAAGAGAATCCAGACAGGCTATCGCCTGCCCGACGCACCAGTCCGCCTCTATCACGGCGTCCCCCCTTGGCCCGAGACCGCTCTTGCCAACGAAACGCCCGTTGGGCACGCGGGGAACGTGGGGTTGATGAAGACCATAATACAGGAAGAACGGCTCGTCCTTATGCTTGACAATGAACGACTTGACCTTTGAGAGGAAATAGTCGGCCATGGTGTCATCCTTCCAACGCGCCTTATGGCCTCCTTTCATGAATCCGATCCTCGGTATCCCATTCACAATGGTTCCTTGATGACCATGATCCCACTTCATCGTCATCATCTCAGGATTAGTGATCGCCGTTGGCTCGCCCGGGAAATTCTCCTTGTAGCTCACCAGAATCGGATCTTCCGGATCGAGGCCTTGAACAAGCCCATTCTCGACATAGACCGTAGGTACTCTGTCCACCGTCGCCGGGATCAGATTCGTGTAATCGAATCCGAGTGTGTTACCGGAAGGAGATATCTCCTTATTCCAATCCGTCGCCCCGTAACCCATGCCAAGATGCCATTTCCCAACCGCCGCTGTGGCGTAGCCAAGGCCCCGCATCATCTTGGGGAGAGTGGGCGCCTGAGGATCCACCAAAAGCGGGGCATCCCCCGGAAGTATCTGGGCATCAGGATTCCTCCACGGATACATCCCAGTGAAAAGGCCGAAACGGGAAGGGGTCGAGGTGGCGCTTGTGGCGTAGGCGTTACGCATAAGAAGGCCCTCCTGGGCAAGAGCGTCGATATTGGGTGTAGATATGGTCTCGCTGCCGTAGCAACTGACGTCACCGAGACCGAGATCATCAGCCACAATCAACAACACGTTGGGTTTAGGTGCCTTTGTTTCATTTCCTCCGCATGCTGCGGAGCCTAGGGCGATTGCCGGGAGAATCAATCTTGATGGTCTCATATTAATCATGTTTATGCGAAGATAGCGCGAACAATCCTTAAAACAAAGCCCGTCACGATTGGAAATGAGTATAAAGATGGGTAAATTTGACGTTATGAAAAAGATTATCTCATTAGTGGCGGTTGCTGCCGCACTCATCTCCCTTGCCGGATGCGGTGGCAAGGAGAAAGCCGCATGGGGAGACTATGTTGTCGCATGCGGTGATAAGGATCTTTACATCATCGATGCGGCTGCCTCCACAGAGGATTCGCTTCAAGTGCTCTGGCACTGGAATGTAGACGAGGCGAAGGGTCAGATTCCTGACGAGGATGCCTTCAGATCCCGCGTTCTGGATGATTGCAAGCCGGTTGATGGAGGGAAACGCATTCTCCTCACATCCTCGGGTGGTGAGACCTTGTTACTGGATATCGCGTCAAGGGCGGTCATATTCTACGCCCGGACTCCGATGTCGCATTCCGCGGATATGCTTCCCGGCGAAAGGATAGCAGTGGCTAATTCCACCAATCCGGCAGGCAACAGCCTGGAGATATACGATATCTCAAAGCCGGATGTGGTGGTTTGGAAAGACTCGTTGTACAGCGGCCACGGAGTGTATTGGTCCCAGAATCACAACTGCCTTTATGCCCTTGGCTTTAAAGAGCTCCGGAAATACACTCTGAAAGATTGGGACACTCCGCAACCCTCTCTTTCCCTAGAGAAAACATATGAACTCCCCGGAGCCGGCGGTCATGACCTGACTCCTTCTGGGGAGGACGCTCTCATAATCACAAACGGTGGCGGGGTATATGTTTTCGACATCGTGTCAGGTTCTTTCAGCCCCTTCTCACCGTTGGACGGTAAAAGGAACGTCAAGTCAGTGAACCACAATATCGCCACTGGGCAGATTGTCTACACATTAGGAGAGACGAGCTGGTGGACCAACCATATCTATTTTGTGAATCCGGATAAGACCTTAGCTTTTGATCCAGCATTCAGGCTGTACAAGGTGCGGGTGCTTCCGGATTGGAATGCCGTAAAGGCCGGAATGACCCCTCCTCCTTTCCCGGGATTCGATGTCAACCCTTCCCTGAGGGCTCCTGGAACCAGCCTGAGAATATTCGACGACAATATCTGGCAATATGACAAGGAGACTATCCCGGATGCTTGGGAACCATACGGAATTGATTGCACAGACTCAGCGAGAAGCCTCGGATTCGCCAAAATGGTCGCTGACCATAAGCCCGACATCGTGACTCTTCAGGAGTATTCATCCCATATGGATGGACACTTGGCTCCAAAGCTGCGCGATCTCGGTTTCACCAATGCCTGCGAGGAAGACGGCTCCTGGAACTTCACCCCCGTCTTTTATGACAGTACAGCCGTGGAGCTTATCAAGGTGAGGTACAATCTTTACACACCCAAGTCTTACAGCAACGCCAACACCAAGTCTTTCACCTCGGCAGTGTTCAAGCATAGGGCGACAGGACGGGTTTTCGCGGTGCTTAACACCCATCTTTGGTGGAAGCCGGATGAGGCACAACCCGGAAGTGAGATGGCTAGGGCATCTCAGATCAGACTTATGATGGCTGAGGCGGATGCGCTCAAAGCGGAATATGATTGTATTATATTCCTCATGGGAGACATGAATTGCGAAGAGAACACAGTGCCTATCCGCCAGCTATTGGATGGAGGTTATATTCCTTGCTACAAGGTGGCTACCGTGTTCGGGGACAACCATAACGGACATCACCGTTGTGATCCGGGTGGCTTCTCGGCTGAAAGCGCCAGAAAAGGGCCTGACAGAGCCTCTGGAGCCCTTGACCACTTCTTCATCCATAATGCGCCAAAAGATGTGGAAGTTCTGGTATATTACTGCATGATGGATGCGTATACATTACCTCTCACCGACCATTACCCCAACTTTGTGGACGTGAAGCTGTAGTATTGAGCGGCTGTTCTTCGGAGATTTCTTTTATTTGTGGGCCGTTTTTCATAATCACTTAATTATCAAGATATTGGATGATTATGCCTGGTAATCATTAACCACACACAATTCCTTAAAGAGCGATAGATCAAACGTTTCCGAAAAACGGTCGCCTATAAGTAGTCGGGGACTTTGTGGATTAGCCATGTATTCTGAGATTAGAAGACACAAGAAAGGAAAGGAAAGGAAAGATGACAGAAAAAGAAAAGATGCTTACCGGGCAACTGTATTCAGCAGTAGATCAGCAGCTTCTGGAGGAGCTGATGGCTGTTAAGGATATTATTCACCGGTATAATGCGCTCCCTCCTTCTGATTCCGCATCAAGACTGGCGATACTCAAAAACCTGCTGGGACATATCGAAGATGATACAATAATTATCAATCAGCCATTCTACTGCGATTACGGTAAACAAATCCGTGTTGGCAAGCGGTTCTTCGCCAATTTCAACTTCACCGTGCTGGATGAGGCGCCGGTCACAATCGGAGATGATTGTTTCGTCGGCCCAAACGTGAGTATTTATACGGCATGTCACAGCACGGACCCGGTGGAAAGGAACGGCCGGAAGGAATGGGCCGAACAGGTAACCATCGGGGATAATGTGTGGATTGGCGGCAGCGTCACAATCCTGCCAGGAGTAAAGATTGGAAACAATGTCACGATCGGGGCCGGTTCCGTTGTCACTAAAGATATTCCAGACAATGTGGTTGCCGTCGGTAACCCATGTCGGGTGGTAAAGGAGCTATGATTCTTTTAGGGATACTATTATTCTTCACGCTTTCTCTTTCTCCCGTATCGGGAGACTACCCAACCTTTATCCAGAAGGCCAGGGAGTGTTTCGAAAGCGGGAGACACCAGGAATGCGACTCGCTGCTGACTGAACTCAGAAGCCTCAAACTGAAGCGCTTACAGCGGAGGAAAGTATGTACACTCTGGCTGGACAACACTTATCACACCGGCAGACATGCGGAATTCCTGAATGTGTTGAATTCGAAATATGTGAAACGGAATTTGGACAGGTCTGATTACGAGTACTGGATCAATGTGTCCAAGATTCCGCCAATGGACGTTATCTGGCCGGATAAGACGGAACAGCTCCCTCTCAGGACGATCGGCCCGCGGGGACACAGCCTGTACGGCGTAGATGTCATGGTAAATGGAACTCCTCTCCTGGGGATGATTGACAACTGCTGCTGTAATTACTGTTCAATATCAACGGAGCTTGCCGAACGATTGGGGGTCCGTCCCATTGGGAAAACTATCAGGTTTAATGGCAACAGGCGAAGCAAAGCATTTATCGGAGTCGTTGATTCCTTGTCGCTCGGAAACCTGATTGTTCGGAATGTGCTGGTCGATGTGTCCGACCATTTGACGGCGGTGCGGGAGACACATGCCCTGGATATCATCATCGGCGGGAACGTGCTGCGACGGGTCGGGGACATGACTATTGACAACGAGGCGGGGACCGTTTCTTTCTCTAATAAGACACTTGGTCTGCCCCAGAACGTCTTCTGGACCTATGAGGGTCACGAATACTATGTCAAAGGGGTCCTGAATGACCATCCGGTCACAATGCTATTTGATACCGGAAATACGAATACGATAATGAGCGGCCGATACCTTGACCGCTTCCCGTCCGACAATACCTATCGGGAAGGTACGTTGACGGTCACCCAGGTGGATCGTACCTGGGAAACCAAGGTATATGTTATTGATCGGGCCGGATTTGAACTATGCGGAGAGGCCTGCGAGTTGTTTGATGTCAGCATTCTGCTTGAGGGTTCCGGGGCAAAGCGATTCGACGGCAATTTGGGTGTGGATGTTCTTCGCCAGTTCAAGACCATAATCTTCAATGCCAACAAGCTATACCTGCAATTGAATAAATGAAAGGGTGCTTATTGATATCGTTTAACTATCTTTTCCTTGGCCAAGAGCCCGCCGCCCATCATCAGCACTTGCAGTCAAAACCCGGCAAAAACGTCTCTTCCAATTAACTGATTATCACGGGACACGATAATCACTGTCAACACATGCGACAGCCGACGATAATGCCGCCGTGCCTATAAGTTCAGTATTATCTTATTCATTATTCGAACCAATATCCTTCATCGGATATTTCAACAGGGAGTATGAGCAGATCCTGACGAAGCCATCCCGGCGGCCGGGGTCCGGAGCCTCGGATAAAGCCCTCCTCTGGTCCGGCCTCAAACAATATCGCAAGCCTCCCGTCAGGAAGAAGCGCCATGTCTGAATATCCAGAAGCAAGTGGATAAAGTTCCTGCCGACGGTTCCAATACAGGGTTCCTGAGGAGCTGCGGAATAGAGTCAGCCCGCTCCGGTTATCATGGGTGGATGTGGACGGAACGCCCTTCGGGCCGCAGAAGAACAATAATCCATTATCGGTTCCAAGAACACTGGCCTGACATCCTTTCCAGCCATTTTCCAAAGTGGGAAGCGCCTCATCCAGAACCGGGTCGGACCAAGTTATGCCTCCATCTTCCGAGAATGAATAGGAACGGGATGCTCCGCGACGGATGTTCAGATATAACCGCCCGCCACCTAGGTGTGCGATCTGGCTTTCTCCGAATACTGCCGGATTGCCACATGACCAAGTTTCTCCGTGATCGTCAGAGTAGAGTGTCCTGCCTGCGGGAACAGTTCCATCTGACTGGCGTGTAATGAGTACCAGTCTCCCCTTGTTCGGACCCTCCGGGATACATATGCCGTGCCCGGGACCGAAACCTGACATATATGTGCCAGGAGCCAACAGCGAATCAGATATGTCGAAGGGCTTGCTCCAAGTCTTGCCGAAATCTTCAGACACAAGCATGAATGCCCGGTTTTTTGTCACGTCCGGATCCAGTCGGTGCCAGCGTGTACAAAACAAGAATATCTTGCCGGTCAAGGGGTCGAGGATAGGGCACGGATCCATGAAGGCATAGCCTCCGCCGTTGGCGGAGACAGTCAGGTTCATCTCGTCCCCCCACGTCTTCCCTTGATCTTGGCTACGCTTTACCACCACGTCGGTGTGGCTCTTGTCCCTCCAGGACTCTCTACGTTCGGCTATTACCAGCAAAGAGCTATCGGGGCAGCAAAGCAGTGCCGGAATCCGGTAGCAGACAGAATCGGCCCGGAATACTGTCGTCCGGAAAATGTCATCCGGCCGGATTGCCCGGGAAGTCTGAGCCTGAGTATGCCTCCCCACAGAAAGGAAGGAGAGCAAGCAGATCAGGCTACTGACCATTAGTTGAAATCGTTGAGTCACTAGTTTTTATATATTAATACTCAATAAATTATCTCATTATCCAGGACCTTCTCGAAACTAGCCTATTGAAGAGGCATAAGCAAAGATAAACAAGTCCAGTTACAATTACAATTAAACCGCCTCCGGAGTGCCCTGGAGACGGTTGTGTGATTATCAGGTGATTCGGTTGGGATTCGAACCCAAGACCCACAGCTTAGAAGGCTGTTGCTCTATCCAGCTGAGCTACCGAACCAAGTCTTCCCGAAAAGTTGTGCAAAGTTACACTTTTTTCCATTTGAACAAAATAATTGGGAGAAACAGGTATGACTATCGCCTTACGAATCGTTATATTTGTCTGGTATTTGGGTTAGTGTTGTCAAGAATCATGATTTTAGGGAAAAACTCAACTCTCAAGACTCTGGTCGTTTTAGTCTTATCAATTATTTATGCTTATTCCGCTATTGGTTGTAAAGAAAACGGACCTGCTATTGTCTCCGTGGAGGGCGTATCCATCAGCAAGACATCCATCTCCCTCGTCGAAGGAGACAGTGAGACGCTCTATGCTACTGTCTCACCGTCAAACGCCACAAATACATCTGTCAGTTGGTCATCCTTCAGAACCGATGTGGCCACTGTGGATGACTATGGCAATGTGAAGGCCATCGCTCCTGGAAAAGTGACAATAACAGCCACTACTGCAGACGGGGGCAAAACAGCAACCTGTGTCGTGACTGTTGAAGCCAGACCGCCGGTATCCAAAGGAGCATACAAGCATGTGATTATCATCGGAGTTGATGGAGGAGGCGCATTCTTCCAAAATACCCCCACCCCGAGAATGGATGCGATATTCATGAATGGAGCCGTTTCTTACAGGGCCAAAACATCCTACCCCACCATCAGCGCCCAATGCTGGGGCTCGATGCTTCACGCCGTCCTTCCCGAGTTCCACCGGCTGACCAACGGCACCGTGGGAAGCAAACCTTTCAAACCGGATAGTCCTTTTCCTTCAATATTCAGGGTTGTCAAAGAAGCTTTTCCCGATGCGGATATGGCATCCTTCTGCAACTGGAACCCTATTAACGTTGGAATCATCGAGGATAATCTCGGGGTAGTAAAAGACACGGGGAATGACCCCGAAGTGGCTAACAAAGTGGTCAATTATATCGAGAGCAACGATCCGACCCTTGTTTTCGTCCAGTTTGACTCCGTGGACGGGGCCGGCCATGGTTCAGGATATGGATCGGAGCGGCACTTGGCCTCTATCACAGCTGTAGACGAATTAATTGGTAAGATTCATGACGCCATAAAGAGAAAAGGCATCCAGGACGAGACACTATTCATAGTCTCCGCCGACCACGGAGGCACCCCGGAGGGTTCCCACGGCGGCGATACTGAAGCGGAAAGATATGTCTTCCTCGGGGTCGCCGGAAAGACCGTGGTCGAGGGTGGACAGATTCAGGAGCCTGAGGTCAGGGATATAGCAGCGATCTCGGCCTATGCCCTTGGTCTTGAATTCCCGGAGACTTGGACCGGAATAGTACCGGGTGGACTGTTCCAGGGAGTAGAAGCTATGGAGCGTCACGAGATGGATCCCGGGGACATCCCTGTGTCAGAGAACAGAAAACATCAGACAGAACCCACCCCTGAACTTGACCAGGTCAAGTCTCTTCTCGAGGGGCATAAAATCACGGCCTATTTCCCATTTGATGGTGATGAGAAGGACGCTTTCGGCAAGGTCGAGACTACCAAGACGGGCAAACTATATTACTCTGACGCCTATTTCGGAACAGGTGTCGATATGTCGGACGGGTATATAACCATAAAAGACGTATCTGTCGGAACCAACTCATTCTCAGTGGCTTTATGGATAAAGACAAACGGTGTGCCTTCCGATCCGTGCATACTCTCGAACAAGAATTGGAATTCGGGAGGTAATATCGGCTTCGTTTTGTCTATCCGTAGCGACGACGACATTAAGTTCAACGCTGGCAACAATGGTGACAGAATGGATGCCGGAGCAGGGTTGCCTCTTGATTACAAGAGTGGATGGATGCACGTGACCCTTGTTGTGGACAGGGTGAAAAATAAGGTCCGGCTCTTCTATGATTTCGCCTCGGAATTGGACTACGACATCCCCGAATCGTTAAGGACAGTCTCTTTCGACGCTCTTGACTTGAATATCGGGCAGGACGGGACGGGCAAGTACGGCGCCCGCCTGGCGGCCCAGTTGGACGAGATGATAATCACCGCTGATGCATTCAGCGATGAAGATATAGCGAAGCTAAAGGCTTATTACGTGAAATAATATCAGGATTTTTTCTTCCTGGTCAGCAATTCCATGGTGAGCACCATTCCGGCTCCAATCAGGGCCCAGAGAATAGCACCTCCGGTGTGAAGCGTTCCTATTGGCTGCCCGTTCAGGATATTGGCAGCCTCATAAGCCGTCTTATCTGCCCATGGCCAGACCTTGACAAGAGCCCCTATCGTGAAACCGATCAACACCAGAAGGGTCTGTTTCTCATACCTTCCGATCAACCAATGAAGAATCTTGGAAAAAGCCACGATTCCTATGACGCAACCGAGGGCGAAGACGAGCAGAACGGGAATATTCAACTCGCTGACCGCCTTCATGATATATTCATATTTTCCAAACAGTACAAGAATGAAACTTCCTGAGATTCCGGGAAGAATCATGGTGCAGACAGCAATGGCGCCACAGACCGCTATGAACCAGAGATCCGAGGTGGTCTCCGTGGGGGACATCAGGCAAATGAAAGCCCCGAGAGCAACACCGAGAACCAGCCAAATAACATCCGAGCCCTTCCAATCCTTAATGTCACAAAGCAGAAAAACCGCGGAGACGACAATCAGGCCGAAGAAAAACGCCCATGTCTGGACCGGGTGGTGAGCCAGGACATACTCCATTAGCTTAGCCAGTGAGAAGACACTTATAATCACACCAATAGCAAGCCACAGGAGGAACGTGCCATTGATGGTCTTCCAGAACTCCTTGAAGTTTCCTTTAATCAACAGTTTCCAGGTGGAAACACTCATGATGGCATTCAAGGAGTCGATGAGCTCGTTGAATATACCCGTGAGAAGGGCGATCGTGCCGCCTGAGACTCCCGGGATAACATTAGCCGCTCCCATGGCGAATCCCTTGAGAGCGACAACGACATTATTGATGATATTTGACATTCGTTATTGGATCTTTCCGAGATAGCTTTTCATGGCGTTGAAACTGTCCAGCTGAGAGAGATCCTTCCCTGCGGGGTCTGAGACCACCAGATCAAAAAGATCGCCTCCCAACTGCTTCCTACCGATCTTGAAACGGGCTTTGGAAGTCCGAGCCATGTACTCGATAGCGAAATCCGGCTCTTTTATCAATGAGATAAACACGTCAGGATTCCTCTCTTCAAGAACTCCCATCTTGTACTTATTTGGACGGCCAAGCCAATCAAGATCTTTTTTAGTGATGGTGGTTTGAATACTCGTGATCAACCTGTCCTCACTCCCGATCTTACGGAAATCCTGGAAGAACACGGCGCCATTAATCTCCATGCCCCGGAAATAATTCATAATCGTAGACTTGCAAGCATCGAAAGATGGATCTTCCACATCGATTATCGCCACGTATGACTTGATTTTCGAGAGAGGAAGAATCTCGGTTGGAACCGTACTCGCATGTCTTCTCAGACTTCTTCTCCTGAATATATTCTTGAAAAAAGTGAACATAAGCTTAGATGTTGACAGAAGATATAAGCTCTCGGATCTCAGCCTTGGCATCCCTCCAGCGAGGGACATCTATCTTGGTTCCGACGACCTCAACGACTTTTGCAGCAATTATCGAGCCGACCTCGCCACACACTTTCAAAGGCATACCCAGGGAATGCGCATAGAGGAAGCCCGCGGCATAGGTGTCGCCGGCCCCGGTAGCGTCGATGGTGGCTGCCGGCCAAGCCTCAATGTAGTGATATTCATCACCTTTCTGAACCATGGATCCGTCCTTTCCAACCTTGACTACCGCGATCTCACAACTTGACGCCAGCTCAGCCAAAGCATCCCTAGGCTCCTTCTTCGTGAATGCCCTGGCCTCGGACTCGTTGGCGAAAACGATATCAATGTATTTTTCGACGAGGTTGTGGAAGAACGCCTCGTTGGATTCCACGACATTGTATGAGGCCATGTCTATTGATATCTTGCAGCCCGCATCCTTGGCCATCTGCACCGCCCTACGGATCAGATCCTGATTCTGGACAAGATACCCTTCAATATGGAAATAATCATATCCCTCAAAATACTCCGGCTTCAGATCCTCCGGCACAAGTTCGAGAGCGGCTCCCATATAATCGGCGAAAGTCCTCTCAGCGTTGGCGCCGGTGATGAAACACATGGCTCGTCCCGAACCCTTTGTCCCTTCCAGGAGGATAGTCTTAACCCCGAATTGCTCAAGTGTGCTCTTATACAGATGCCCAAGCTCGTCGTTGCCTATCTTGCCGATATAGCAAGAGGGCATCCCGAATATCGATGTGCATGTGATGGTATTGGCTGCGGAGCCTCCGGGCACATATTTCACTCCGAATTCCTTCAGTTTCGACCAGATTTGGTCACCTGTCTCAAGATCAACATGTTGCATGCTTCCCGGAGGGAGGTGATACTCCTTGAGCATCGAGTCATCAGGGAAGACGGCGAGAATGTCCGTTAAAGCGTTTCCTATTCCTAGAATTGATTTCATAAAGCAAAAAGAGCGTAATCTGCTCTAAGTCCACAAATTTAAGGATTATTTGATTAAATTTGTTACCATGAACAAGAAGGTAGGGAATATTCTCAAGTATGGACTGTCAATCCTGCTTGCGGTGGCGTTGTTGTATTTCGCGTTCCGAAAGGTTGATTGGAATGATTTCTGGGCAGCCTTGAGGGCTTGCAGATGGGAGTTTGTTCTGCTCTCAACTTTATTCGGATTATGTGGCTTCTACCTCAGGGCCTTGAGATGGAGGGAGGTTTTGTTGCCCATAGATCCAACCACAAGGACATTGAGCTGTTTCAATGGAGTCAATATAGGTTACGCCGTCAATATGGTATTGCCTAGAGTCGGAGAAGTCCTCCGATGCACGTATATAACCGCCCACTCCAAGAAGGTCAAAGATCCTGAGACAGGAGAGGAACATCGTCTCGCGACTTTTGACAAGGCTTTGGGAACCGCCGTCCTGGAAAGATCGGTGGATGTGATGATGCTTGGAGTCCTTCTCGTGGTCTTCTTGATCTTCACTTGGGACAAATATGGCGGCTTTTTCGTAGAGAAGATTTTCGGTGCGGCAGCTGGTAGGTTCACATGGGGCAAGATCGCTATTGTCGTATTGTTCTTCTTGGCAATACTGGCTTCCGGTTGGACAGTCATCCGTTTCGCCAACAGGTGGAAACCTCTCGGCAAGATAAAAGATTTCTGCAGGGGCCTCTGGCTGGGATTCGTGAGTTGCCTGAGGATGAAGCGGGCGTGGTGGTTCTTCCTGCTCACCATCCTGCTTTGGGTATGCTACTGGATGATGAGCGCGACTATTCTCTGGGCTGTACAGGGGATAGACACCTCTTCTGTCTCGTCAGGTCTCGCTTCGGCGGTGAACACGATCCAGTCCCTCAATCTGACTGACGCGATGTTCCTGATGCTTGCCGGTGCCCTATCTTCAATTGTTCCTGTTCCGGGAGGTTTTGGCGCGTTCCATTTCATAGTGGCAGGAGCGGTTTCTTATGTCTATGGCCTTCCTTTCGAGTTCGGAATCATCTTCGCAACCTTGTCCCATGAGTCTCAGGAGCTTAATCAGCTGATCTGGGGTGGGATTTCCTTAGTTATTGAGCAAATAAGAAAAGACTGAATATGAGACTTGCCAGGTTATTTCTCGCTGTCGCCGCACTGACTCTCCTGACCCTTGGAAACTATACCATGGCTCAGACCAAGTTGTCCTCGAGACAGCTCTACTCCCAGTTCCAGAAGCCCGACACCCGTTACCGCCCTTTCGTCAGATGGTGGTGGAATGGAGACCGTGTCAACGCTGAGGAGCTTGTCCGCGAGCTCCATATCATGAAGAATGCCGGTATAGGAGGCGTGGAGATTAATCCCATCGAGTTCCCTGCCGGGGACGACACTCTGGACACCAAGCCGTTGAAGTGGCTAAGTGACGAATGGATAGACATGCTCAAGGTTGTCTTTGATGAGGCTGACAAGATAGGTATGACATGCGACCTCATCATCGGTTCAGGATGGCCATTCGGATCAGAGAGCCTGCCGAGAGACGAGAGAGCCGAGGTACTTCTCACCTATGCCAAGGAAGTTCCTGCAGGAGAGACTCTCGAGATGTCCTTGTTCCACATTTTCAAGGAGATTGACCCGGGAGTCACGATAGTGAACCCCCGCCGTACCCCTGAACTTGTGTCAATTTGTCTGGCACCAGATCCCATGAACGGACTGGAAGATGCCGTCGACTTGTCCAAAAACGTCAAGGACGGAGTTCTGAGAGTCGATGTCCCGGAAGGGAAATGGCAACTTTACGCCATGGTCAAGTTCGAGTCTTTCGCCAGCGTGATCAATGGAGCTCCGGGAGCGGCGGGATCCATATTAAACCACATGGACGCCGTAGCCGTAAGGCATTATCTGGACCACATGACCGACGCCATCGAGAAAAGGATAGGCCCACTCTCCGGAAGGATTCGCGCCCTCTTTGTCGACAGCATGGAGCTTGAGGGTAACAACTGGACCTCGGATTTCGCCAAAGTGTTCAAAGAGAGAAGAGGATATGACGTGCTCCCCTGGCTTCCTTTCACGATGTTCGAGGTAGGCCGACTGGGAGACGTAAAGAGTTTTGAGTACGGTTCAAAGAAAAGCGCCAAGTTTGAAGAAGAAGTGAACCGCGTGCGGTTTGATTTCGAGCTTACCAAAGCGGAATTGCTCAATGAACGTTTCTATGGAATCATAAGTGAATGGAGCAAGGAGAAAGGTTTGAAAACCAGGGCACAGGCCTACGGAAGAGGCTTCTTCCCTCTTGAAAGCTCTTTCAATATTGATTTCCCTGAAGGAGAATCTTGGACGACAAACTGGCTCAAGCACAAGATAGGCGAGGAGATGGGCGATGAGGACTACCGTCGCGGACGAGGATACACGATGATCAACAAATATGTCTCTTCCGCCGCACATCTCTCAGGCAAGAGAGTTATCAGCGCCGAGGAGATGACAAACACCTACAAGGTGTTCACGACATCCTTGGAATTCCTCAAGGTCGGATCTGATATGAGCGCCATTTCGGGAATCACACATTCTATATGGCACGGTTTCAACTATTCTCCTCTTGAGGCCAAGTTCCCCGGCTGGATCCAGTACGGAACCTTCCACAACGAGAGGAACACATGGTGGCCTTATGTCAAAAACCTCAACGACTACCGCGCTCGCATAGCCAGCCAGCTCCAGAACGCTGACATGTACACGGACATAGCGATTCTTCCCGCCAACTACGACATGTGGACCACGATGGGTGTCCAGACAGAGCCGTTCCCGGTGAAGTTGAATGTTCCTTACACCTCATTGATTTGGGAAGCGATCCACAAAACCGGAGGCGGAGCGGACTATGTCAGCGAGATAATCCTCGACAACGCTACCGTCAAGAATGGAAAGCTCTGCTACGGCCCGAAGGAATATGGGACATTATTCATTGTGGAGGTCACAAGCACTACGCCCCAGACCCTTGCCAAGCTTGAGGAATTCGTCAAGCAGGGAGGCAGGGTATTCTGTGTGGGCAAATATCCTGAGAAGTCGCTGGGATACAATAACTACGAGACCCGTGACAGGGAAATCGCTGAAGGTGTCGAGCGCCTTAAGTCATACAAGGACAATTTCATCTTGCTGGAGAAACCAGAGGATGGGAAGTACCTCGAGTGGTACGAGGGTATTTTGGACAAATATTCCTTGCCTCATTACATCACTATCTCCAAACCTGACCGCTTCCTTCTCCAAGACCGCTATGTCACCGATGACAAGTCTGACATATTCATAATCATGAACGCTCACATGAGCGAGGCTCGTGAGACGGAAATAACTTTCCCTAAATCAATTACTTCCGGAAAGCACGCCTGGATCTATGACCCCGCCTCGGGGAATCGCTTCCCCCTTAAGCTCGACAAGAGCGGCAAAGCGCAATTCCGTTTCGGTCCATCTGAGACATATTTGATCGTGTTCAATAAGGATGGCCGCACCTCCGGCAAGGTACCTGTTCTCCACAACCCTGTCGCCCCTGTCATCCTGAGCGAAGCGAAAGATCACGTCGAAGCTTGCGGACCTTGGAACCTGACCCTCCACCAGCCGCATCCTAATTCAACATGGACGGCCAGCCTGGATACCCTTCAGGACTTCAAGGACATGGCCGACACGACCTTCAAGAATTTCATGGGTACTGTTGTTTACAAGACCACCGTCACTCTTGACGGAAACAGTCTTCCAAAATATATCGACCTCGGGAAAGTCGCTGACATTTGTGAGCTTAAAGTAAATGGCCGCGATGCCGGAATGATGTGGTTCGGTGAGAGGATTTACGACATTTCCCCTTATGTCAAAGTGGGAGAGAACACCATTGAGGTGAAAGTTACCACCTTGATGGGTAATTATATTCAGACACTTAAGGACAACAGGGCAGCGCAGCGTTTCGTGTTGAGACGCAACCAACCTTATGTGTCCGCAGGATTGATTGGACCAGTAAAATTATACAAATGAGAAGATTATTAAGACTCGCAGCCTCTGCGCTGCTTCTCATGGGCGTCTCCGGGACGCTCGGAGCCGCCGATTATTTCGCGAGAGATTTCGGTGCGGTTCCTGACGGCATGACCGTCAACACGGTGAGCATTCAGGCGGCCATCGACTTCGTGTCCGCTCATGGTGGTGGTAAAGTCGTTCTGGACAAAGGTGACTACGTGTCAGGATCCATCTATTTGAAAAATGATGTGACTCTTTGGATTGACGAGGACTCCGCCCTGCTGGGCTCTCTAAATCCGTTTGATTATATCAAGGATCCCGACGCCAAATGGACCGCTTTGATCTTCGCCATCGGACAGAAGAACATCGGTATCGAGGGTGGTGGCACTATCGATGGACGCGGCTTCAGCATAGCCACAAGGTACATAGACTTCGTCCATCTTGGAGTCATTGAAGACGATCTCAGGAACGACCGTCTACAAGAAGCGAAGCGCCCTGAGAATATCCATTTCTACAAGTGCGAGGGAATTGTCATACGTGACCTTCTGCTCAAGGATCCGGGATGCTGGAACCAGCAGTACGACAAATGCCGCGACATCCTTGTTGAAAGAGTACATGTTGATGCGAAATCCTACTGGAACAACGACGGTATTGACATTGTGGACAGCAGCGATGTGATCATCCGTGACTGCTTCTTCGACGCCGCCGACGATGTTTATTGCTTCAAGAGCCACAGCAATGACGGTATCAGCGAGAACATCCTTGTCGAGAACTGTGTGGGCCGCTCAAGCGCCAATGGCATCAAGTTCGGAACCTACACCAGGGGAATATTCCGGAACTTCAAGTTCAAGAACATGAAAATCTACGACACCTATCGCAGCGCGATCACCATCGCCACGGTTGACGGTGCGATAATCGAGGATGTTGAGATCGACGGTGTAGAGAGTATCCACACCGGTAACCCCATATTCCTGCGTACCGGCACCCGTCACACTCGTGATGACCAGAAACCGGTCCTGAGAAACATCGTGATCAAGAACATGTATGCGGAGGTGCCTCTCGACAAACCCGACGCAGGCTACAGCTATGAGGGCCCTGTCGAGGACCTGCCTCGCAACGTCCTTCCCAGTATAATCTACGGCAACCCCGACATCAAAATCGAGAATGTGCGCCTGGAGAACATCGAGATCGTATACCCGGGGCATGCTGATCCTGAATATGCATACAGAGGTTCCTCCAAAGAAGAACTTGACGCTATTCCCGAGATGGAAACCAGCTACCCTGAGTTCTCTAACTGGAAAGAGCTTCCCGCCTGGGGCTTCTATATCCGCCACGCCAACGGCATAGTTTTCGACAACGTGAAGATCACCGTAGACGGTGAGGATTACCGCCCGGCGATTGTGACCGACGATGTCAACGGATTGAGGCTCAAGAATGTGGAGATCAACCAAGACACCGCCCCCAAGGGCAAGAAGCAAATCATCAACAAGGACACCAAGAACATCAAGAAGAAATGAAAAAGATATTGATTATAGCCTCCCTGCTTCTTGTCTCCGTGGCGGGGATGTCACAAGAGAAACAGCCTCTCTACAAGTCTTCCTTCTTCGGAATCCGTAGTGACGGTACCACGGACAACACCACTTCCATCCAGAAAGCGATTGATTTCATCGCCGAGAAGGGTGGCGGAACTTTGGAGTTCAGCGTCGGCCGTTATCTCACAGGGTCCGTACAGCTAAAATCGGGGGTTGACATTTCCCTCAGGGAGGGAGCTGTCATCGTGGGTTCCACGAATATCTATTCCTACAAAGGCGCCAAGGGCATCTTTTGGGGAGAGAATCTTTCCGAAGTGAACATCTATGGCAAAGGTGTTTTCGACGGCAGAGGTCCGGAACTGCTCCGGAATATTGATGGACAAATCAAGATGAGGCATCTTGATGATCCGGTTATACCCACCCTCATCTATCTGAAGAATTGTGAGAAAGTGACCTTGCAGAATTTCATTTTACGTTACCCTGCCACAAGAGATCAGCTTTACATTATTGAAGGCGGTGACGTGAAAATCGAAGGCTGCTACTCAGACACGAAATGAGAAAGATTATTATTGTGACAGTCCTGGCTCTGTGCATCAGTGCGGTAGCCGGGGCTGAGAATTATGCCTGGAAGGCCAAGTGGATCAGTAAGCAATATTACCAAAGCGAGACCAATTCATGGCTCGCTTTCCGAAAAGACATTGACCTTGAGAAGGTTCCGTCTTCTCTCGTGGCCAGGATCGCTGTTGACACGAAGTACTGGCTTTGGATCAACGGCGAGCCTGTGATCTATGAGGGTGGCCTGAAAAGAGGTCCGTCCATAGGCGGAGGTTATTACGACAAAGTCGAAATCGCACCTTATCTGAAAGAGGGCCCAAACAGGATCTCAGTCCTTGTCTGGTTTATGGGGAAGGCTGGGTTCAGCCATCTGAGCAGCGGCACTTGCGCCCTGCTTTTCGATGCCCGCTGCCCCGAAGTCGAAATTCTTTCCGATGAATCTTGGGAGTGTTCCGTACAATACGGGTATGGAACCGCCTCGCACCCGATCACAAACTACCGTCTCTCTGAAAGCAATATCCGCTACGACGCCAACTTGTTCGATTACAATTGGTTCAAGACCCCAATTCCCAAGCCGGAAGAAAGACCTGTGCCACGCAAGGCTCCGGATTGGCTAGGATCGTCAATTGAGCTTCCTTACCTCCCCGGAGACATCCCTATGGGAGAACTGGTCGAAAGGCCGATCCCCCAGTGGAAGAACTATGGTCTTAAGGAATACCTATCAATGCGCCAATGCGGAGACACGCTCTATTGCAAACTTCCGTATAACGGTCATTTCTCCCCTTGGTTTAAAGTTGAGGCTCCGAAGGGGCTGGTGATTTCGATGCACACCGATCACGATATTGTCTCTAATGCCAAATGTGTCAGTGCGGAATATGTCACCACGGAAGGCGTCCAGGAATATGAGAGTTTCGGCTGGATGAACGGGGAAGAATTGTATTATGTTTTTCCTCCGGAGGTCAAAGTCCTGGGTGTAAAGTTCCGGGAGACCGGATACGATGCGGAGTTCTCCGGGTCTTTCTCCTGCTCCGATCCCATTCTCAATGATTATTGGCAGAAAGCCCAAAGGACGCTATACGTCTGCATGAGGGACACTTATTATGACTGCCCCGACCGTGAGAGGGCCCAATGGTGGGGTGACGAGGTCAACGAGCTGAACGAGGCCTTCTATCTTCTTGACCGCAAGGCCGACAAGCTCGCCCGCAAGGGTATTATGGAACTGGTCCGCTGGCAAAAGCCTGACGGCGTCATGTACGCCCCTATCCCTTGCTCCAATTATTTCAAGGAACTTCCTATGCAGATCCTGAACTCCATCGGCTGGTATGGTTTCAGGGGATATGCTTTCTATTCAGGTGATTATTCTTTTGTGAAAGATGTCTATCCCGCTATCCACAAATATCTCCACGAAGTATGGAAGCTTGATGCTGACGGTCTTCCTATTTACCGTGTTGGTGGTTGGGACTGGCCTGACGCGGGAGCCCACCAAGATCGAGTGGCTCAGTCGCATTTGTGGTATTACCTTGCCCTAAAAGCTGAGGCAGAGTTCGCCAGGATGCTGGGCAAGGAGACGGAAGCTACTGAGAACGAGGCTATTATGTCAAAAATAGAGACAGTGCTGAACTCGAAATATTGGAATGGCTCAGCCTATATCACTCCCGGATTCGAGGACCTTCCGGATGACCGGGTCCAGGCTTTGGCTGTCATCTCTGGAGTAGCTTCCCCGGATAAATATCCCATGTTGAAAAAAGTGTTCGCCGAACGCTTCAACGCGACAACTTACATGTTCCCTTATGTACTTGACGCCCTTTACAAAATGGAAGAACCGCAGATGGCCCTGGACAGGATGCGGAAGCTTTGCCCAACCATAATGAAAGACAGCTGCACAACACTATGGGAGCACTGGAATTTTGAAGGCACCTGCAACCACGCATGGGCCGGGGGCGGGGTCATATCAATGGTCCGCCAACTGGCCGGAATTGATGCCTTGAAGCCTGGTTATCAAGAGTTTAAGGTCAAACCCCAGATGGGTGACCTTAAGTGGATCAAGACCGGTTTTGATACCAATTACGGCAGAATCGAGGTCTATCTTCAGAAAAAGGGAAAGAAGATAGATGCTGAAATAACCGTTCCGGAGGGTACGTCATGCAAAGCCGGAGGCAAGACTCTCGCCCCGGGAACTCACAAAGTCAGGATTTAATTCTTGACGAACAAGATACCATCGGCGTGAATTCCGGGTTCATCAGAAAGGATGCGGATACTTCCTGATTTGCCTTTCTTCAACCCTAAATCTCCAAGCTTTACCCATTCTCCACGGGTTTGACCTTCCACAAGCAGGTCAGACCTGTTGAACGGGACGGTTGTCTTATTTCCGTCAACCTCGATCTCGAAGGTGGTGCTCCCACAGCCGTCATTCTGCTGGAATGCGTATACAGAATAATCTCCGTCAAGATTCTCCGGTATACGGTAGGCCAGATGATTAGCCGAAGGATCGCCTTCATAAAGGAGATATGTCTTTCCGTAAGCGCCTCTTCCGTTCACGACGGTCCATCCTTCCTTATTCTCAATGAATTCGGAATCCTCGTCGATCAAGGTATCGGGCTCTCTTCCGTCCAGGCATGGATCTGTGGCGTAGATTTCCTGAATCTTAGAGACGTCCACTTTCTGTACATCTCCCTTGCCGGCCATTGCCGCAGCCATACCGCAGGTCTGACCCATTCCCATGAACACGGGCTCCATCCTGATGGAACCATATGCGATGTGAGAAGCCGATAGACACACCGGAACCAGCAGGTTTGTGCACTCCTCTCGCTTTGGTGTAAGGCTCTTGTAGGAGACGGGATAGGGTTGGCTGACTCCTTTTTGGACATCTCCCTCGTTTTTGACCATCAGCTTCCCGTCTTGCTCGATAACGATTCGCTCGCAGTTATGCGAGTCCATACCATAGGCGGCGAATCCAATTCCGTCAGTAATCTGAGTCTTACCTTCACAGTCAGCCTGCGTGGCCACATATTCTCCGACAAGTCTTCTGGCTTCACGGATATAAAGCTGATGGGTCCAATGACCTGTACGGGAATACTCATCCTTAGGAAGGCCCCATCTGCGGATCTCGTTCTGGATGTTGGCCGGAATGCGGGGATCTGTCAAGTAGAAGTACAAAAGGCCGAGAGTGTAGTCTTTATGGGCCTTTAATATCTCGTCTCTCTCATCCCATGAGGCCTCGGGATAACTGTGATTCATCCCTATCATGTCCGTTGAGAATGGTCCTTTGTTGTTGATGTCGGTCTTATGGTTGGGCATCAGGCTCCAGATGAAATAGTTATTCAAACCAGGATTAGGATCGGCCTCAATAACCCTTATTAGCAATTCGTATTTAGACGGGTCATAATTCTCCGGCTTCTCAATGGGAATCATGTTATCAGGATCATTGGTAAGGCAAATCCTGTAGTTATATGCCTGCACACAGTCATCCCCGGTACCGTTTTCCTTCCTCTTAGCGTCGCTGATTCCCCAAAGCAAGCCACTCTCAGGATTGCCGGGCTCGACAAAAGGATCGATCCCGTCCACGAATTGATGCTGGTCAAGGAGTTGGAAACCGTCCCATGTCTCCCCATATTCGCTGTTATCTTCGCGGCCGACCCGGTAACTGATACCAGATTTTGCCATCAGGTCTCCCTCATACGAGCAGTCGATGAACTGGTCCGCCTTAATGGTTGTGGAGCCTCCCTTGCGGTCAGTGCAAGTGATTGACTTTATTCTGGTTCCTTCTTTCTCTACTGACTCGAGATACCAGCCCTGCATTACCTTGATACGGGGATTGTCGAGATATTCCATCAGGATACCCTCAGCCACGCTTGGCTCGAACAGCCACTGCTCAAGTTTGCCGTAATGGTTGCCGAGCTTGCGGTAGAACTGCCTCGCGAGACCTATCACAGCCTGTTTATTTCCGATATCGGTCTGGCCAAGTCCGCCTGTGGTCATGCCACCGATGGTCTGGTCAGGGCAGATGATGGTAACATGGCTTCCCATCTTCGCGGCCGAGTAAGCCGCTGTGACACAAGCGGAACTTCCGCCATAAATGCAGACTTCATTTCCTTTGCCGCATGACAGCAACAGGAGCGTGAACGTTAAAACAAGGAAGAGGTTTTTCATTTTCATCTGTATTGACAAGTAACTCGTTGTTCGTTGAGCACCAAATTACTAATTAATACTGGAATCGCAAAACCGGACCTTATTCCGCCGGGATGTAGATGGTAGTGGCGCTCCAGTCGGTTGCCACAGCTTTGTTCCAGTCTCCTTTTTCGAATTTAAGACCATAATATTTACCGAACCGGTCCTCGACATCGTACAGTGTCGTGAAGCGGAAGTCTTCATGCTCAGAAAGGAATTCATCCCTCACTTTGGCCGCCGCTTCGGTGAGGTTCGCTCTGTCGATCGGGAAGTATGTCTTTTCCCAATCCCAGTTACGGCCTTGCGAAGACTTCGCTGTCTTGATTATGCCATTGTCCTTAAAGAAGATAAGGTTGTTGCCGGCCTCGTTCACACTCCCAAGGATAGTCGAGCCCGCCGGTAAAAACCCGATTACGCTGTTTAACGACGGGGTGATATCCCTCCACCAATATGAAGGGTTCACATAATTATGTTCATAATAAAGCAGGTCGCCATCCTCGTCAATCGCTATGGTGTTGGATTCATATATAACACCGTTGATCGCATCCTCGTCTTCGTAAGGAATCTCGAAACAAAACTCATATTGTTTCTTCTCGAAATACCGGCGGGATATCTCCATCACGTAGCTGTTGTCAGATAAATAGTCTTCGTTATCCACTCCCGTGCCGACGTACGCCCTGGCTACCTTCCTTGGAATCTGGTAGATGAAATTCTCTTTTGAATATACCTTATTGGTCATCATCCAAATGCCTTCCTTATAGTGGGCGGTCGCTTTAAATCCATCACTATCAACGAATTCCAATTCAGCCCAACCCTGGTAATCTTCAATGAAACGGTCACTCAGGAGAGTCGCTCCGGGGTAGCGATGTGAGAAATGCTCCATAACACTTTCCGGGATCGGATCATAAGGAGCTGGTCCCGTTTTGTCGCATCCCATTAACACAAACACGCTGATGAGAAGTACCGCAAGACTATATTTAGAGATCTTCTTTATCATTCTGAAGTCATTTTACAAAGGACTGCGAAGATACCTCTATTTTACGTTATTGCCAATGTTTTTAACTTTTATTATTTGTTATCTATTTGTTAAAATGTTACCATATTGTTGTATATTTGTAAAAATGATAACTTTTATGGAATCTGTCAGCGGCAAGGTACAAACGGGGCTCCGGCTCGATCCGGAACTCTATAATCGCTTGAAAATAAAAGCGAAGCAGCAGAAGCGCTCGTTCAATAGTTATGTTGAGACTCTTCTTGCGGCATCAGCAGATGTGGATTACCCAACCCTGAGAAAAGGATTCAAGGTGTCTGATGAGATCCTTGCCCTGGGAAACACTCTGCCTCATTATTCAGAAGAAGAAATCGCCGCGGATGACCGTCTGGCTTATTTGCTGTCAAAATGAGAGTATTCCTGGACACAAACATAATAATCGACCTTCTGGACAATTCCCGAGAGGGTTTCATGAGTGCCGCTTTGATCTTTGAAGCCGCCAAGGAGGGACTGCTTAATGTGTGCCTCTCCTCACAATCCATAACAGACTGTTCATATATCGCCAGAAAGAAACCTTTGGCTGTCTTCCAAGGTGCGATAGGGCGCATCCTTCCTTTTATTGATATCCTTCTGCTAACTAAGGAGAATCTATCAAAAGCCGTGGCCAGTGATTGCCCTGATTTTGAAGATGCCGCGTTAATAGCCTGTGCCGAGGATAACCTCTGTGATATGATTATCACATCTAACACAAAGCATATCAAACCTTTCACGACCCTCTTGGTGCAGTCGCCTGGAGAGTTCGTACAGAAGATGAGAGGTTGATCTAGAGTTCTTTTGATGTAGCTAGTGCTATACCACGGTTATCGTCCTGATTGACAGCACAGTAGAAGTGATAGACAGTGCCCTTCCACTTGACCATGCACGGTTTGTGGGCGTAGCGGTTGTCAAATGGCTCCGATGGCTTTATCAGGGGCTCCCCTGTCCAGTCTGTCCAATGGACAAGGTCGTATGAGCATGCGAAAGAGTCCCAAGCGTAGGTTCTAGTGTTATCCCAATTGAACCCAAAATAGAACATCACCCAGAGCTTTCCAATCCTTTGGACATGGGCATCTCCAGTGATACCTCTATTGCCATGCTCCAGAACGGGGTCTGAGCCTAAACGCTTCCAGGACACCATATTGTCACTCACAGCCATCCCGATTCTCTCGGCATTACCCTTGGCGTTATAATACATCACGAAAGGGTGCCCAGTGAGATTCCTCGGGTCACGGATCACACTGTTCTTGTAGATTTTCACATTATCCCACCAAGAGGCATCCGGGTCTTTGGGCGATATTATTGGTTTATCCAACCTGCTCCACTCGTGAGGTTCGGTTGGGTTCCCTGTCGTGTAAGCCATTCCTGGTGACAGCACTCCGCTCTCGTAGCCTGAAGCGTCACCTCCAAGATAACTCATCCAGTACTTGCCGTCATATTTCTCCAACTCGTACGATCCTCCCCATTTAGGGTCGACTAGAGCCAGGTATCCGGCTTTCTGATTGACATCCCAGTCGGAATCCTCTGAATATGACATGATTCTGCCAAGCGTCTTCCATTCAAGGAGATCCACGCTCTCCGCAAGCCAGGTCTCATATCCCCGACCATCGAAGATGATGTAGACCATGTACCATTTCCCGTCTTTATGAAAGACGCTGGGACTATCAGCGGCAAGTCCATCACGACCAGGAATCACAAGCCCACGCTTAAAGGGCGTCTTGACTTCCTCAAAAACTTTTTCCATTTCTTCCTGAGGTACCACCTGTGGAAGATCTTTGGAGCAACCAACGACGCACAGCAGAGTCGCCGCAGCAATTATAAAAGCCAGGCGGGCCATGACCTTACAACTCAACGGGTTTGTACTTCGGGACAAGGACACGCATGATCATCCAAGCTAGAAGGTAGGCGATTCCGCAGAAGCAGAACACCATGAAGTACCCGGCGGGCTTACCCTCAAAGCCAAGGAAGCGGAAGGCTGACCCGGCGTTCTCCGCATAGGTGAACAGGTTACCGGCCACTTTCTGGATAATCATCGAGCCAACACCTCCGGCCATAGCGCCAATACCAGTAATCGTGGCGATAGCGCCCTTGGGGAACATGTCTCCCACGGTGGAGAAGATGTTGGCGGACCAAGCCTGGTGACCCGCGGCGGCAAGTCCGATCAGGACAGCCGGCCACCAAGGAGAGTTGAAATGAACTCCAAGCGGTTGGGCGAAGAGAGAACAGAGCGGCAGGAACGCGAAAAGAAGCATCGCCAGCATACGTCCGGAATAGGGATGCATCCCCTTCTTCTCAACGAACAGCTTCGGGAGATATCCTCCGATCAAGGAGACTACCGTCACAATAGCATACAGGGTGAAAATCAGGGCTTGTCCCCTCAACGAGGTGGCTGGTGCGCCAAACTGATTGCTGAAATAAGATGGTGCCCAGAACAGGAAGAACCACCAGACACCATCTGTCAGGAATTTACCTACTATGAATGACCATGTCTGACGGAACTTGAAAGCCTGGACGAAAGGTATGCTCTTCTCCTGAGCGAGAGCGGCCTTTTCGGCAGCTTCTGCGGCATCGTCCTGGAGTATATATTCCAGCTCATTCTCGTTTACATGTTTGCTCTTCTCGGGTTTGTCATACATGAAGTTCCAGAAGAACATCCAGATGAAACCCAGTCCACCGATAATGATGAACGCCCATTCCCAGCCGAGAGCCTTGGCTAGAGGCGGGATGCAAAGAGGTGCGGCAAGGGCTCCCACGGAGGCTCCCGCATTGAATATTGACGTGGCGAATGCCCTGTCCTTCTTCGGGAAATACTCGGCTGTCACCTTGATTGCCGCCGGAAAGTTGCCAGCCTCACCTAGGGCGAGAATACCACGGCATAATAGGAATAAATACACCGATGTGGTCGCGACAGCTAATGCAGCATTCGATCCTGCCTCAACGGCCCTCATCGCGGCGACAGACTCAAAGCCGCCCATGTGAGCTGTAGCCCAACCACATGCCGCATGCATCACAGCACCTGCCGACCATACGCCGATGGCGATCAAGTAGCCTTTCTTGGTACCCATCCAATCAACGAATTTGCCGGCGAACAGGCAAGCTATCGCATATAGGATGGAGAAGAATGACGTGATTGTGCCATAGTTCGCGTCAGACCAATGGAACTCCGGTTTTATGAATTCCTCATATGTGAGCGAAAGGACCTGACGGTCAAGGTAATTAACTGTTGTGGCGACAAAGAGGAGGCTGCATATCCACCACCTCCAATTGGTCATCAGTTTGTTCTGTGTCGACATATTATCTCAATGATTTTATTATCTCTAACGCTCCGGCGCACAGCTCGGATATCTTACCCCACTCGCCAGCGGCGATGACCTCTTTCGGGAACAGGTTGGAGCCCATTCCAACGCATGTGACCCCAGCCTTGAACCAGGCCTCGAGGTTATCCCTTGTCGGCTTGACTCCACCAGTCACCATAATCTGGCTCCATGGCATAGGGACCTTTATTCCCTTGACGAAAGCCGGTCCGAGGACATCCCCCGGGAACACCTTGCAAATATCGCAACCCGCCTCTTGGGCGGCACCAATCTCGCTTGGCGTTGCGCAACCTGGGCAATAAGGGATAAGCCTGCGATTACAGACCGGCGCCACGGCGGGATTGAAGAGAGGCCCAACCACGAAGTTGGCTCCCAGCTGAATGTACAGGGCGGCTGTGCCGGGATCGACCACGGAACCGATTCCGAGGATCATTCCGGGAAGTTCCTTATTCGCATATTTAACCAGCTCCCCGAACACTTCATGGGCGAAATCCCCCCTGTTGGTAAACTCAAATGCCCTCACACCACCATCATAACAAGCCTTAAGGACCTTCTTGGATGTCTCGATGTCGGCATTATAGAAGACTGGGACCATACCCGTCTCCATCATAGTCTGAATGACTTGTAACTTGGTATATTTTGCCATAAATCAATTATTTACCTTAAAACCCGGCCGGATCCGTCTCCTTTCATGAGATTCTCCACCTCGGCGACTGTGACTTGGTTGAAGTCTCCGAATATAGTATGTTTAAGGCAAGAAGCCGCAACGGCGAAGTTAAGAGCCTTCTGGTCGTCTCCGGTGAAGGTCAACAGGCCATAGATGAGACCTCCCATGAAACTGTCACCTCCTCCGACCCGATCCACGATGTGAGTGATGTCATAGCGGGGTGACTGGTAAAGGGT
This sequence comes from Bacteroidales bacterium, assembly GCA_017557535.1. GTDB lineage: Bacteria > Bacteroidota > Bacteroidia > Bacteroidales > UBA932 > Cryptobacteroides. Next base: position 124,315 of record JAFYYM010000079.1, read on the forward strand.
CTTTCCATCCCAAAGGACACCGCCCCAAGTGTTGTGATTGGCATTGATCGAGCCACGGAGGGTGATTATGACCTTCTTGGCCCTGGGAAACTTTGTCATCAACTGTTCGCCCACACTCTGGAACCTTCTCTGGTCAACAGCGCCGCATGTCGCCGTGACATCAAATCCTTCCGGCTTTATACCGAATACCTTGTCCGCATCTTCCTCGTTGCCAAGTATAATGTCACAACCTTCCACAAGGGCGGGCATGATCTCGGAAGCTTTCTTCCCATATTTCCAGAGATTCTTGCGGTAATTAAGGTCGCAAGAGACCGTGACACCCAAGCGGTTTGCGGCTTTAATCGCCTCCTGACACACTTCAGCGGCACCTTGGCTCAAAGCTGGTGTGATACCTGTCCAATGGAACCAGTCCGCACCTGAGAACACCTTATCCCAGTCGATCATACCGGTCTCAATGGTCGAGATGGCCGAATGAGCCCTGTCATATACCACTTTGCCCGGACGGGCGACAGCGCCTGTCTCAAGGAAATATATTCCAAGACGCTCACCGCCGAAGACACAGAAATCTGTACCGACTCCGTATGAATGGAGGTCCCGGATACAACTCTTAGCGATGTCGTTCTCGGGAAAACGTGTGACGAACTGGACATCCATGCCATAGTTCGCCAGCGAGACGGCAACATTGGCCTCACCTCCACCGAAAGTGGCGTCAAATTGTCTGGTCTGGGAGAATCGGAGGTAACCTGGCGTCGATAGACGTAGCATTATCTCTCCGAACGTGATGATTCTAGGCATAACTGTCAGAAATTGAAATAGTTCTTGGCGTTATTGTATGAGATGTCCTCGACTATTTTGCCTATGAATTCCAGCTCGGATACAGGAAGCTTGCCATTCTCCACGTCGGTGCCTATCACATCGCAAAAGATACGGCGGAAGTACTCGTGACGAGGATAGCTTATGAAGCTGCGGCTGTCTGTGAGCATACCCACGAACCTGCTGAGCAAGCCTTGGGAGGAAAGCGCGTTTATCTGCTTACGCATGCCATCCTCCTGATCCAGGAACCACCATGCGGAACCAAACTGCATTTTCCCGGGGAAGGTCCCGTCATTGAAGGTATATGCCATGGCCATCATAACTTCGTTGTCCTTCGGATTGAGGCAATAGAGGATGGTCTTGGCGAGTTTGTCCTCAGCGGCGAGTCGATTGAAAAAGCGGTGTCCGGCGGCAGCGACAGGCAGGTCCCCGATGGCGTCGAATCCTGTGTCAGGGCCGACCAAATTGAACATCTTCGAGTTGTTGTTGCGGAGGGGACCGACGTGGAACTGCTGGGCCCATCCTGATTCCGCATCCATGACAGCCATATCGTGGAGGAAGGCACTGCGGAACTTCTCCAGCTCCTTGGGTCCGGGAGCCTTTCCAAGCAGAACTTTCTTGAATATCAGCTCTATCTCAAGCTGCGTATAGTCCGCGCCATAGAAGGTGTCCATTCCGTGATCAGAAAGCTTGCACCCCATCGAGGCGAAGTAATCATGGCGTGTCTGCAAAGCCTCAATCAGGTCTGTATAAGAATCAATGTTTTTACCTGCCGCCTCTCCTAATTTCTTCAAGTATTCCTTATAGCTCCGTGGATCTTCCACAGCCATCGCCTTGTCAGGCCTCCATGCAGGTAACACCTTGGTGCCGAACGGCTTCTGGGCGATCATCTTGTGCCAGCGAAGATCGTCGGCCGGATCATCTGTCGTACAAACCACCTCGACACCGAACTTTCGGATGAGGGCCTGGCCGCGATATTCCTCGGTCGCCAGTTTGGCGTTGCACTCTTCGAATATCTCCCTGGCGGTAGCAGGAGACAGGAGCTTGTCTATTCCGAAGACGCGGCTCAACTCCAGATGGGTCCAATGATAGAGAGGGTTGCGCATGGTATAGGGAATAGTCTCCGCCCATTTCTCAAACGTCTCCCACGGGGTTTTAGTCCCTCCGGTGATATAATCCTCAGGCACCCCGTTCGCCCTCATCGCGCGCCACTTGTAATGGTCGCCCGCATGGCCGTCAACAAGCCAAAGTTGGGTAATATCCCTAAACTGGATGTTTTCCGCTATCTGCTGGGGAACAAGGTGGCAGTGATAATCAATGATCGGCTGTTTTTCCGCATGCTCATGATACAACATTTTAGCGGTATCATTTCCAAGCATGAAATCTTTGTTGATGAATGTCATTTGTGAAATCAATTGTGGTTGACGCATTTTTGACTATATACAAAAATACAAATGTTTTGCTATTTTGGCGCAAACGTTTGTACTTTTGTGTAGGGTAACGAATATTGACAAATATGAACAATCTATTCTCTCTCCAAGGCAAGAACGCATTGATCACCGGAGGGGCGTATGGGATAGGATTCGAGATCGCCAAAGCCTTTGTCGCGGCGGGAGCCAAGACGGTGATATTCAACAATCGTAACGAGACAACTCTTCAGAAAGGTCTTGAGAATTACAAGGCGGAAGGCATCGGGAACGTGAAAGGCTATCTTTGTGACGTGACCGATGAGAAGCAAGTCGCAGCTATGGTGCAACGGATCCATGAAGAGGTCGGCCAGATTGATATCCTTGTCAATAACGCCGGGATCATCAAAAGGATTCCTATGCACGAGATGACTCGGGAAGAATTCCAGGAAGTCATAGACGTTGACCTTGTGGGGCCATATATCGTTAGCGCGGCGGTTCTCCCTGAGATGATGGAACGCCGCGAGGGCAAGATCATCAACATCTGCTCAATGATGTCTGAGCTCGGGCGCGAGACCGTCTCGGCTTATGCCGCGGCCAAGGGCGGCCTAAAAATGCTCACGAGAAATATCTGCTCAGAATATGGCGAATATAACATCCAGTGCAACGGAATAGGCCCCGGCTACATAGCCACACCCCAAACAGCTCCACTAAGGGAAAAGCAGCCTGACGGAAGCCGCCATCCTTTCGATTCATTCATCTGCGCGAAGACGCCCGCCGGACGCTGGTTGGATCCTTCCGAGCTGGGAGGGCCGGCGGTATTCCTGGCATCCCATGCTTCAGACGCCGTCAACGGCCACATCCTCTATGTGGATGGCGGTATCCTCGCATATATAGGTAAACAGCCAAAGTAAAAGAATATGAAACTGAATTGTGAGGTTCGCCAGGCCTCGAGCAATCTCGACGCCAAGCATTACGACACCGAGCGTATCCGTAAAGAATATCTGGTCGAGAAGATCATGGCTCCAGACGAGATCAACATGGTCTATTCATTGTTCGACCGCATCATCACCGGAGGAGCTGTTCCGGTCCATGAGGAGCTTCTCCTCTCCGCTCCCGATATCTTGAGGGCGGATTTCTTCACCCAGCGTAGGGAACTCGGCATAATTAACGTCGGTGGAGCCGGCACAGTAAAGGTGGGAGAGGATGAATATCACCTCGACTACAAGGAGGCTCTTTATGTCGGACGTGGCGACCGACATGTCACTTTCAAAAGCGACGACGCTGCCACGCCGGCTCATTTCTATTTCTGCTCAGCTACCGCTCATCGAGAGACCGGGGTCAAGAAAGTGACCAAGAAAGATGCTGTTGTCATGCATCTCGGCAGCCTTGAGGAATCCAATGAGAGAACAATCAACCGTTTATTGGTCAAAGAGGTTGTGCCTTGCTGCCAGCTTCAGATGGGAATGACCGAGCTTGCCCCTGGCAGCACCTGGAACACGATGCCAGCACACACCCATGACCGCCGTATGGAGGTCTATTTCTACTTCGAGCTTCCTGAGGATGCGGCTGTCTGCCACTTCATGGGAGAACCCCATGAGACACGCCACATCTGGATGGCCAATGAGCAGGCGGTCATCTCGCCACAATGGAGCATCCACTCCGCTTGCGCCACACGCAACTATACCTTCATTTGGGGAATGTGCGGCGAGAATGACGACTACAACGACATGGACTGGTGCGCCACAAAGGACTTGAGATAATGAGAAAGTATATTCTTATTACCGCTCTCGCCGCAATGGCGTTGATTGGTTGTAGAAAGACCGTTGAACCTAAAGTCATGGCCCGCACTGTACCTGAGAGGGCTGACGACTTCGTGTTCGAGAATAACCTGATCGCCGGGCGATTCTACGGAAGGGCCCTTGAGGGCAACCCCACCTCTCCTGGTCTTGACATCTGGGTCAAGCTCCCAGGGAAACTCGTCGCTGACGACTGGTACGCCCATGCGGTGACGGAAGAGAATTATTACCATAAAGATCATGGTGGAAAAGACTGCTACAAGGTGGCCGTGAGCCTTGGAGGTGGCTCCTCTGTTCCGTTTATCGGAGAAGCTCTCTGCTGGCCGGAGACGAATTACCGCTCTTGGAAAATCCTGGAGAGCTCTCCTGACAAGGTGGTGTTCACTCTTGAATATCCAGCTTGGACAGCAGGAGATAATATCGGTGTGAGCCTTGAGAAGAGAATAACAGTCAAGGCCGACTCTTATTTTATCGATGTTGAGGACACATACACTTTTCCTGGAACAATGACAATGCCCATCGCCGTCGGATTCAAGCTTCATGGCGATCTGAATACTGTCCGGGATCAGTTTGAGGCTGGTGACCGCCTGGCTATATGGGAGAGGGCCTCTGACCAAAGTGTCGAACCCGAGGATGGGTTCATCGGGGTGGCCGTCGTCATGCCGGACGCCGATTCTGTCCTCGTCTCAGACCAACTGGACCATGCCCTTCTCATAAAAGAGATTCCTTCTGGCGGAACCGTCTCATACAGAGTTGGTTCCTGCTGGTCTAAAGGCGACATTAAGACACCGTCATCCTGGTTCGACCTCGTAAGGAACCTTTAACCACGAGACTGCTCTCTTTTGAAATCTTCTCTATTTGTCGTATCTTGTAGAAGAAACTAATAACGACGGATATGAGAAGATTCCTTTTTGTGATGGCCGGGATTCTGGCCGGTTTGTGCGCATCGGCCCAGGGATTGGTCCTTAGATATGATAAACCCGCTACCAGGTTTGAGGAAGCTCTGCCGATAGGAAACGGTCATCTCGGAGCCACTGTGTCCGGAGGGGTCGTCGATGACCTTATATGGCTCAATGAAGGTTCATTATGGGGAGGCTGCGCCAATCCTGACAACAACCCCGTTCCGCAAGGAGGCCCGGAGCTTCTCTCGGAGGTGAGAGCCCTTCTGGAAAAAGAAGAGTGGAAAGCCGCCGAAGAGAAAGTCAAAGGGCTTCAAGGAAAGTATATCAATTCATACCTTCCTATGGGCACCTTACATCTCAGACAGGATTTCGACAAGGATGTCTTGGTGTTTGACTATCATGGCGATAATGCCGCTCTTCCCGAGAACAAGGATGAGGTCATCATGGATTATCGCCGCTCTCTAGATCTTGAAAACGCCATCACAAGGACCAGTTTTGTGAATGACGGCGTGGAATATACCCGAGAGATGTTCATCTCGCATCCAGACCGGGTGATGGTAATCCATCTCACATCCTCCGAGAAAGGGAAACTGGAATTCGACCTCGACGGTGCCACAATGTGGGACGGCAGCTCGATCGAGAGCGTTTCGTCAAATGAATATGTGGTCAAGGGCCAGGTCGGTTATTTCCAGGACACAAAATGGCAGGAGCCATTCTCGCAATGGCAAGTTGGCCCGAATGGGGAAAGGGGCATGCGCTACCAGTTCCGGGTTAAAGTTGTGAAATGTGATGGACTTGTGTACACCGCCCCCTGCATCCATGTGAGCGGTGCGAGTGATGTGTTGATTCTTGTCTCTGCGGCGACCAGTTTCAACGGCTTTGACAAGCGTCCCGACATTGAGGGGCGGGATGAGAACGCCCTTGCGAAGTCTTTTATCAAAGCCGCGGAAACGAAGACTTTTGATGAGCTTCGCAAAAACCATGTGGCTGATTATCAAAAGCTTTTCAACACAGTAAGCTTGACGCTCGGATCTGGGGAGAACGCCGGACAGCCGCTCGAGCCCGGACGCGTCCATTCTCGCTCCGCTGCGACTGAGTACGGCCTAAGCTCGACAGCTGATCCGGCGACCATAGACCAACGTCTGAAGGCTTATGCGGCTGGAGCGTCCGACCCCTATCTTGAGACTTTGTACTTCCAGTTCGGCCGTTATCTCCTCATATCATCCTCCAGGGAGGACAGCGAGGTTCCTTGCAATCTTCAGGGAATATGGTGCAAGGATCGTCACCCGGCCTGGGGCAGCGACCTACACACTAATATCAACGTTCAGATGAATTACTGGCCTGCTGAGCCTCTGGGATTGAGCCAATGTGCCCTGCCGCTCATGGAATTCATTAAAAACAGCTCTGTCGCTGGCTATGAAGTGGTGAAGAACATGTACGGGATGAAGGGCTGGACAGTCCACCATAACAGCGACATATGGTGCGCCGCCAATCCTGTCGGAGACAAGGCGGGAAGTCCATCATGGGCCAATTTTGTGATGGCTGGTCCATGGCTTTGCACACATCTCTACGAACACTATCTCTTCACCGGCGACAAGGAATTCCTCGCCCAGACAGCTTATCCTCTTCTTAAAGGTTCAGCCGAGTTCCTGATGGACTGGCTCATTGAGAAGGACGGGGAATATATCACCTCTCCCTCAACATCTCCAGAGAACGTTTTCATCGATGACAAGGGCAACCACGGCCAGGTCACCATAGGAAGTGGAATGGATTTGGAAATCTGCTGGGAGCTGTTCACCGACGTTATCGAGGCAAGTGAGAACCTGGGACTTGATCCCGATTTCAGGAAGAAATGGATCCACTACCGTGACAACCTTCACCCGCTTCAGGTCGGTGCCGCCGGGAATCTTGTGGAGTGGTACAAAGACTGGCAAGACGCCGAGCCTCAGCATCGCCACGTCTCCCATCTGTTCGGTTTGCATCCCGGTCATGAGATCTCTCCATTGAAGACCCCGGCTCTGGCCAATGCGGCTATCAAAACCCTTGAAAGAAGAGGAGACGGGGGTACCGGTTGGAGCAAGGCCTGGAAGATTTGCTTCTGGTCCCGGCTTCTGGACGGAGATCACGCCTACAAGATGTACAGGGAACTTCTCAGTAAATCAACCCTGCCCAATCTTTGGGACACGCATCCACCTTTCCAGATTGACGGCAACTTTGGTAGTATAGCCGGTATCGGAGAGATGCTTCTGCAGAGCCAAAACGGTGAGATTCACTTACTTCCGGCTCTTCCATCAGCTTGGAGTGAAGGTTCTGTCACAGGGTTGCGCGCCCGTGGGGCCTATACTGTCAACATGGACTGGAAAGATGGAAAGCTAACTTCCGCGAAGATAAGCGCATCCAAGCCAGGAAAAGTCACCGTTCGCACCTCGGTTCCCGTCAAGGCTAAAGGCGCAAGCGCCAAATCCCGTCGTGACGGAGCATATTACCTGACTACCCTGACTTTAAAGCCGGGCGTTGATTGCGTCCTCACGGCGAGATAAGCCGCCGGCATTAGGCTTGAAGCCAGGTATGCTTCTTTACACTGTAGAGGGGTATCAGAGGAAGAAGGATTGGGGTTTTCTTGATATATTCTTGATATTCAGGATCTTCCCCATATGATTCGTCTTGGCGAAGTTCCAACCTCCTGGCGCCGCTGAACATCACATAGACTATCCCGAGATAACCAAGGATCGCGATTATCCATTGCCAGAGACATAAGCTTGCCCCGAAACCTGATAAAAAGGCTCCGGTCCAGATCACCAACTCACCGAGGTAGTTGGGGCAGCGTACAATCCGATAGAGTCCCGTGTCCACAAAGCGTTTGGGATTGACCTTCTTAGCGGCTGACTTCTGTGCGTCGGCACCAGCCTCAAGGCAGACTCCGCAAGCCATCATGGCCGCTCCTATCCAAGCCCATAAGTCGTTGATTGGCAGACCTTGAGCGGTGTTCGCCAGCCTGAATGCCACAGGACTGACTTGGCCGACATAAAGAAGGGCGCAGAAAATCCAGACTGTGATTATCACCCCGATGGGTTTCTTCTTTTTGAGGGAAGGATCGTAAAGAATCTTCCTATACGCGGCGGCTTTTCGCTCGCGAATAAACAGGTAACCTCCGAGACGTAATCCGAAAATGAACATCACCGCACAAAGGAGGGCGGTCGGAGGTGTCATGGCTCCGGCGAACAGGATCACTATCGTCAAAGCGAGAGCGGATATTCCGAAACCATAGCCTAGGCTGAAGAAGTAAATGAAATATTTCCAGCCGACAGCTGACACCGCGAGAGAGACTGCGAGTAGAATAAGTAAATAAGACATCAATAGTGAGTTTATTGGTTGTTAAGTCCGGCTAGGACGATTGCCGCTACGGCTTCGACGATGACCGGGGTGCGGAGGGCGAAGCATACGTCGTGGCGGCCCTTGATGTTCAGATCGACCATCTCTCCAGTCTTGATGTTCAGCGTCTTCTGGGTTTTGCTGATGCTTGAAGTAGGCTTGAACGCCACCCGGAACACTATCGGAGCCCCGTTGGTGATACCGCCGTTGACACCCCCCGCCCCATTCTTCACCATCTCCAAGGCGAAAGAAGGCACCTCCGGCCGTTCGAACGCCTCGCTTCGCTCGGCCCCACCGCTCGCTCCACTTCGCTCCGCTCCGGTCCCCCCTCTTACAGTGCCGAGGGTGGCATGGTTCTCACCGGCCGGAGTGCCTCCTTCGCACAGCGAGGCGGTCGAGCCGCCAGAGCTGGCAACGACCGTAAGAGCATCATTATGTTCGGAGCCTTTCATGCGGGATGCGGCGAAGCCGTCCCCGAACTCGATGCCGCGTACACCGGGAATCGAGAATACCGCATGGGAGATCAGAGACTCGACAGAGTCGAAAAATGGTTCGCCGAGGCCGGCGGGAACGCCCTCAACGCAGCATTCGACAATTCCGCCAAGAGAGTCACCTTCTTTTGCGGTCTGATCCAGCAGGGTGGGCCATTTGGCCTTGTCTTCCTCTCCACCTATCTCGATAAGATCGGCCTTGAAAGAGAATCCGCACTGCTTCTTGGCGACGACTCCAGCGGCGACCAGAGGCAGGGTGAGTCTACCCGAAAAATGCCCACCTCCACGCGGATCATTGAACCCCTGCCATTTCTTCAAGGCGGTGTAATCAGCATGGCCGGGACGGGGCACATCTTTCAGCGCTTCGTAATCTACCGATCTAGTATTGTCGTTTCTGAATATGACTGCGATGGGGGCGCCTGTCGTATGTCCCTCAAAGACCCCGCTCAGTATTTCAGGCTCGTCGGACTCAAGTCTTGGAGTAGTACCCTTTGCTCCGCTCTTGCGGCGAAGGATATCTTCCATGAAATCCTCTTTAGAGAGCGGCAAACCGGCCTTGACTCCATCAATCACTACACCGATGGCGTCGCCGTGAGACTCTCCGAATAGCTGTACCCTGAAATTCCTGCCGAAAGTGTTCATATTGCTCAATGTTAATTCACCGAAGACAAAGATACTTATTTTAGTTATCTTTGCATAATGGAGAATTGACGATGGATCAAAGAGAAGAAGATAAAATAATTGAAGGGATCACCTCACAGGAATACAAGGAAGGGTTTGTGACGGACATCCGCCAGGACTTCATCCCCAAAGGCCTTAATGAGGACATCATTCGGACCATCTCCTCTCTCAAACAAGAGCCAGAATGGTTGCTGGAGTTCCGTCTTGACGCCTTCCGCAAATGGCAAAAGATGAAGATGCCCACGTGGGGTCATCTTGATTTGCCAACGATTGATTTCCAAGATATCATATACTACGCCGCCCCTAAAAAAGACTCTGATAGGCCCAAGGATATCGACCCGAAGCTTGAGGAGACTTTCGAGAAATTGGGTATTCCCGTACGAGAGCGGGAGGCTCTCGCCGGAGTCGTCGCCGTTGACGCGGTATTCGACTCCGTGTCGGTAGCCACCACTTTCCGCACATCCCTCGCGGAAAAGGGAATCATATTCTGCAGCTTCTCTGAAGCCGTTAAGGATCATCCCGACCTAGTGCGGAAATATCTGGCCAGCGTCGTGCCCACCGGAGACAATTTCTATGCGGCCCTCAACTCGGCAGTGTTCAGCGACGGGAGTTTCTGCTACATTCCCAAGGGAGTCAAATGCCCGATGGACCTGTCGAGTTATTTCAGGATAAACGCCGCTGGCACAGGTCAGTTTGAGAGGACGCTGATTGTGGCTGACGAGGGTTCTTCGCTGAGCTACATGGAGGGATGCACAGCCCCTATGAGGGATGAGAACCAACTTCATGCGGCAGTGGTGGAGATTGTGGTAGAGAAAGATGCCGATGTGAGGTATTCAACTGTGCAAAACTGGTATCCGGGCGATGCCCAAGGCCGTGGAGGAATCCTTAATCTCGTTACTAAGAGGGGAATATGCAAAGGTAGCGGAGCGCATCTAAGTTGGACCCAGGTCGAGACCGGATCAGCCATCACGTGGAAATATCCCTCGACAATCCTTAAAGGAGACTATTCAACGTCCGAGTTCTATTCCGTGGCTGTAACCAACAACTACCAGCAGGCGGACACCGGCACCAAGATGATTCACATCGGCAGGGGTACAAAGAGCAGGATAGTCAGCAAAGGAATCTCGGCCGGGCACAGCCAGAACAGCTATAGAGGCCTTGTGAGAATGAATCCAGGAGCGGTTGGCGCAAGGAATTATTCCCAGTGCGACAGCCTTCTGATCGGCTCAAAGTGCGGGGCTCACACCTTCCCTGACATACAGAGCCACAACCCCACGGCAATCGTCGAACACGAGGCCACAACCTCAAAAATTAGCGAGGAACAGTTGTTTTATTGTAATCAAAGAGGCCTGGACGCCGAGGACGCCGTAGGGCTGATCGTTAACGGATATGCCCACGAGGTACTTTCCCGACTCCCGATGGAGTTCGCGGTGGAAGCTACCAAACTCCTCCAAGTCTCCCTCGAAGGATCAGTAGGATAGTTTTATAATGAATATACTCGACATAAATAACATCGCTTTCACGATGGGTGGAACGGGGGTAAGCTGGTTGGAACTTGTCAGCGTCATCGCCGGACTGACCTGCGTCGTGATGGCCGGACGAAACAACAAGTACAACTTCTGGGTCGGTTACTTATACAACATCCTGTTGTTCATGTTGTTCTGGCAAAGACACCTGTACTCGGCGATGCTGCTTCAGCCTATAGCATTCAGCATCAACGCCTTCGGCCACTGGAGATGGACACATCCAAAAGAGGACGAGAAGAGTTCCGCCGACTCCTCGGCCTTGAAGGTCAGCCGCCTCGATATGAAAGGCTGGTGTGTGGCCTTGACCGTGGTGGTTGTGGCCGGGCTGGTTTGGGGATATGTCCTAAGCAAGCTAGGAACCTCTTGGTGGACAAAGGCTTTCAGCCCGGATCCCACCCCTTGGCTGGATTCCTTCGTGCTTATGCTGACTCTGCTGGCCCAGTACCTGTCCGCGCAGAAGAAATGGGACTGCTGGATCGTGTGGCTGGTGGTAAATGCCGCCAATATCACCCTGTACCTGAGCGCCGGACTGGTGTTTATGCCTATTGTGAGCGCCCTGTACCTGATCAACGGCCTATGGTCGCTATGGACATGGTACAAGCTATATAAAGAAGGAAAGTAGCTGTTATGGAAGTGATTGAATATAAATAAGATATGTGTTATAACGGTCTTGTTTTATCGACCGTCAATACAAGTATAGTGTTGATTATTAAATAATTAGATAACAGGCATATGACATTACTGAAGATAACCGGTCTTCATGCTGTTGTCGGCGACAAGGAGATCCTGAAAGGGATCGATCTGGAAGTCGGCAAAGGAGAGATACACGCCGTCATGGGCCCAAACGGAGCCGGTAAGAGTACCCTGTCAGCAGTCTTGACAGGAAAACCGGACTATGTTGTTACAGCTGGAAGCATAGAATTCATGGGGCGGAACTTGCTGGAAATGAAGCCGGAAGAAAGGGCGTGGGCTGGAATGTTCCTGTCTTTTCAGTATCCGGTTGAGATTCCCGGTGTGTCCATCACCAACTTTATGAAGACGGCCATAAACTCCAAGCGGGAGGCACAGGGACTGGAGCCCATGAAAGGAGGAGAGTTCCTGAAGTTGATGAAAGAGAAGATGGCTCTCGTCCAAATGAAACCGGAATTCGCCAAAAGAGAAGTCAATGTGGGCTTTTCCGGTGGAGAGAAAAAACGCGACGAAATATTCCAGATGGCCATGCTGGATCCTGTTCTGGCTATTCTCGACGAGACTGATAGTGGCCTTGATGTGGACGCTCTGAAAATCGTGGCGGACGGAGTCAACGCCCTTCACACTCCAGAAAAATCCGCCATTGTAATCACTCATTATCAGAAACTTCTGGAATATGTTCGCCCGGACGTGGTGCATATCCTGAAAGATGGAAAGATTGTTGCCGAGGGCGGAAGGGAATTGATCGACAAAATCGAGAGTGATGGATTCGAGCAGTTCTAGAAAACCGGCCGACCGTCCGGTGGTGATCTTCGTTGATTCGTCTCGCCAAAGAGATTTCGTGGTCGGGGCTGGAGAGAGGCTGGATGTGACATTTGTTGTTTTGCCGGGTACTTCCGCGGAGATCCCCGTCAATGTGGAAATCGTCGGACCAGGAGCGAACGTGAACCTGAAAGGGCTATATCTAAGTTCGGGTAAAGACCAAGTGTCATTTAACATCAACATGAGACACCATGCTGGCGGTAGCGTATCCCGGCAACTATTCAACGGCTTGGCTTCGGGAGAAGCCAAATGCTCATTCTTCGGAAAGATTATCGTGGCTACAGACGCCCAAAAGACCGAAGCATATCAAGAAAACCACAATATAGTCCTATCCGACGAGGCTTTGGTCAACACGAAACCCCAGCTTGAGATTTACGCTGATGATGTGAAATGCTCCCATGGCGCCACTGTAGGAAAACTCAATGAGGAAGAACAGTTTTACATGCGCTCCCGAGGCATTCCGGAAGATGAGGCTAAGGTACTGCAGATGATTTCTTTCTTAGCCCCGGTGCTATCAGGCATAGAGGATGAAATCCTAGCCTCAAGAATAGAAAACGCAATCCGCTCAATTGCCATTTAGTTATGATTCTCCAGACAAATGTCAAACTGAACTTCGGGCTGAACGTGATCAGAAAGCGGCCAGATGGGTATCATGACATTGAGACGCTTTTCGTCCCTTGCCACGAGTTTGGTGACACACTGGAGGTCATCACCGGCGACGATTATAGCCGTACTTCCGCCTCTCTATTTGGGCGCTATGGAGGCCTCGTGGATCCGGAGGGGCAGCCGGCCTTAGGCGATACTCAGCCGCAGCGAAGCGAGGATGGACTTCGCCGGGGTCGGACTGTCCCTCCGGATCTGGGAAGAGAATTGGCGCAAGGAATAAGCGAGGACGGTAAGCTGATGATCACTATAGCGAGAGAAGAGGGTGTCGACTGGGACCCGCTTAAAGATCTTTGCGCAAAGGCTTACTATTTACTGGACAACGACTTCCACCTACCTCCCGTAAAAATATTTCTGGAGAAAAAGGCCCCTGTCGGGGCTGGTCTTGGTGGCGGATCGGCCGATGCGGCATTTACCCTGAAAGCCCTTAATGACCTTTGTGCCCTAGGGCTCAGCAATGAGAAGCTTTCTGAATATGCCTCAAAGCTGGGGAGCGATTGCGCTTTCTTCGTATGGAACAGGCCGATGATCGGCACTGGACGCGGGGATATCCTTGAGCCGTTCGATCTCGACTTGTCCGGCCACGTTGTCAAAGTTCTTGTCCCGGAAGGGATCAGCGTCTCCACCGGCGAAGCCTACCGTGGCATCGTTCCACGCTTCAATCAACTCAATGATGCGGTCTCCAAGGGGCAAGGATGCCAAAACCGTCTCGCTTCGCTCGACCCCACCGCTCGCTCCGCTCCGCTTCGCTCCGGTCCCCCCTCTTATCGTGCCGAGGGTGGCAGAGGTTTTGACACCCTTCCCCTTGGAGACCCCTGCCTCATAAGCGTGTTGCGATTACCGATTGAGGACTGGAAAGGGCGGCTGGTCAATGATTTCGAGACAACCGTATTCAAAGCGCATCCGGAACTCGAGGCAATCAAACAGTCACTGTACGACAGCGGAGCGGTCTACGCCGCGATGTCCGGCTCCGGCTCCGCGATATTCGGGATATACAAGAAATAGATCATGAGAGTCTTTCAAACCGCAGTGCTAGCAGTTGTCTGGCTTATAGCTATCAGTTGCGGAAACAACTATGGTAAAGTAATTTACGTTGGAGGATCTGATGAGAGCAACGACCTCGTCAAACTCCTTAAGGAAGACCATTTCAAGGTGAAGGAAAACGCCTCGGCCACAGCGGTTATCGACATGGCCAAGCCTGGATCAGCCGTCATCCTCGTGGCCGGCGGCTATCCGGACACTCCATTGGCACTCACAGAAAAAGACCTCGCCACCATCAAAGAAAAAGGACTAAAGGTATTCGCCGAGTTCGCGACCCTTCCCGGTCAGAATCCCGAGATTAAGGAGATTAACGTTGAGAGGGTGGTGGTCACAAAAGAAATCGGTGAGAAACTGAAGCCGATGGATCTCCTTTCTATCAACAGGGCGGCATATCTCGAGACCGATGCGACTGATCCATTTTTGGTCATCGCGAGAGTTGCCGGCTTTGACACGGCGGTGTACGGCCTGGAGGACACTCCGAACAGCCCCCTGGTCTTCAAACAGAACGATAATCTATGGATAAGCACCTCAAAACTAAGCGACTTCGCCAAGCTGAGGTTTATGCCAGAGAGCAATTGGAAAACATTCTGGGAAGCGCTACTGTCTGACCTTACCGGCAAAAAAGTGTCTTTCAAGGAATGGCCGACAACGGTAGCCCCGGCATATTCGGAAAAAGAGACACTGCCTAAGACTGCGAGAAAAGAAGCTGTCGCCAAAGGCCTCGAATGGTTCTTTAACGGTCATTTCCTGATCCATCCGGATTGGAAAGAATCGTGGCTAATGAAATATATCGGTGACGGAACCATGCCCGTCGGACCAGAACTTCCGGAAGATGCTCCGGACGGGGACGGATCTCTCGGAGTCCTTGAAGGGCATTGCTCCGCCATATACAAAGATGGCAGGCAAGCCTACCGCTATTGGATCAGGGATGACGTGCAGGGAGAGTCCGCCATGGCGTTCGCCGTGGCAGGGGAATTACTTGACAATAAAGAATATAAGACTATCGCAGAGAATCTGTCTGACTATTCGTTCCAAGAATTCCGCGACGGACCGAGAAACGATCCCTCCAGCCCGACATACGGACTTCTCGGGTGGGCATATACCCACAAATGGGTCTATTACGGAGATGACAACGCCAGGTCTCTTCTTGGAACCATCATGACTTCTAAAATCCTCGGGACAGACAAATGGGACCAAAAGATCGCAGAGGCTATTGACGCTAACTTCAACACCACAGGGAAAAACGGGTTCAGAGGCGGGCGACTCCATGAGCAGGACATCCAAAAGAACGGCCTGGAGTATTACCAAAACAGGGACCTTATCAATCCTCACCCCCATTACGAGAGTTGGATTTGGGCCTGTTACCTTTGGCAATATGCCAACACCGGAGACCGTAAATATCTCGATCTCTCCGAGAAAGCGATCTCCTTGACCATGGCTGCCTATCCAGATGGATGGAGCTGGACCAACGGCATCCAGCAGGAGAGGGCCCGCATGGTTCTTCCTTTGGCTTGGCTATATCGGGTAAGTCCCACCGAAGAGCATAAGAAGTGGATCGATACCATCGTGGCCGACCTGGCTAAAAATCAAGTCGAGTGCGGAGCGATCAGGGAGGAATTAGGGGATCCTTCCAAAGGTAATTATGGAGCCGAGAAAAGAAACTCCGACTACGGAAACGGGGAGGCACCTCTGATATTCCGGAATGGCGATCCCGTAGCCGACATGCTTTATACCAGCAACTTCGCCGTATTCGCCCTTAATGAGGCCGCCTGCGCCACAGGCGATCCGCAAATCAGGCAAATGGCTGATTCGCTGGGTGAGTTTCTGGTGAGGATCCAAGCAAGGAGCGAAGAACACAAGAGCGTTGACGGAGCCTGGTTCAGGGCATTCAACTATCGTGACTGGGACTACTGGGCATCCAACGCCGATGCCGGCTGGGGTGCGCAAAGCACGCTAACCGGGTGGATTCAGAGTTGGATTATCACTACCCTCGCCTTGATGGAAAAGAGTACTTCGTATTGGGATGTGACTCTCGGAAAATAATCAGAAGCCCCTTCCGTGCTTCATCCAGAGATCTTCCTCAAGTTTCTTCCATAGGTCGGCTGCCGCCTTGTAAATCTTGGCGGTGTAGGCATTGAGGTTCTCCTTTGACGGATTCTTCTCAATCTCTGGAAGTCCCTCGAAACCAAGATCTTCAATGGTCTGAACATCTTTATAAACCCTCTCCTTGTTAGTCTGCCATGCGACTGTCGCGAGACGGTTTGGCCGACGGAAAGTCCATAAAGCCCCTTCGGGAACATAGCGACGCATGCCGCAAGTGTCGAAAGCGGCGGGAAGCTCCGTGGTTCCACTGAATATAGGGAAACGAGGGCTCTCCCCAGGATTGTCAAGAGCATACCAGCAGATGCCTCCAACCTCGTCAGGCAACCAACTCCTGGCCTGGATCACAGTAGAGTGAGAGCACCATGCGACAGCTATGGTACGAGAGAATTCGACCGCTCCGGGAGCGACTCCGTTAATCATGTTGCGGGTGTCTGTAGTGAGCCACGGGTTGGCCACAGGGCTGACTTTCTTTGTGGCGGGCTGTCCGTCCTTGGCAGGAACTTCCACTAGAAGATTCTTGGTCATGTCGAACTGAAGGCCCTCATAGGTTCCGCGCAGAATCTCCATGACCCTCCGAACATCAACCTTATCGTCAGGCTTGACTGAGAAAGGAAGTTCAGGGGCATCATAGGAAAGATTCAGCGATGGCGCCAAGGTGTTGAATATCACATATTCACGTTCCTTAAAATTCTTTCCGTCGCCATAGGAGCTATGGTAGGCCTTCCAGAACACGAATTCTCCCTCGCCGTCCCAAAGACCATATTCCTTAGCGACAGACTCAACGTTGTCGGACGCCATGAAATAGTCTTTGTTCTTCCGGTCGATGCGGCCTATCCGGGGAATATTGGCGGAGACGGCCACCTCATCGTCAGGCACCCTTTGGGCGGCCCAAACGGCACCTGTTTTCCCACGGCCGCAGCCGAGGATCTCAAAGAACCAGGCTTCCTTCTTATCAATCACCGTGATGCACTCTCCACCGTCGGCATAGCCATATTTCTCGGCAAGCTCGCCCATCATCTTGACAGCGTCACGAGCATTATCGCAACGCTGGAGAGCTATCCTCTGAAGCTCCTCAATCAAGAACATAGAGCTCCCGTTGCGAAGGGTGTCCGGACCGGAGAAGGTCGTCTCTCCCATGGCTACCTGCTTCTCGTTCAGGCAAGGATAGGCTGTGTTGAGATAAGCGAAGGTGTGACGTGCCTGAGGAATCTGTCCGGCATAACGAACCCCCGTGGTGTCGCCTTTGAAGGCTGTCTTACGGGTGTTCTTGTAGATGTCCATCATTGTTTTCCGACCATAGTCGGCCGCCGGCTCAACGGTAATCCATGTACGGGAGACTCCGTCACAAGTGTGCGAGGTGATAACGGAGCCGTCGGCGGACGCCAGACGCCCGACAACCATGCTGGTACACTCGTCCTTTGAATACTCATCATCCTGCCCCCAGGCGCAGACAACAAGAGTCAACGCTGATAACAGCGTGAATAATTTTCTCATGATTAATTATTTAACCTTTGCTTTAACCAACTGGCCAACCTTCTCGATGTCGTAGAAACCCTTATAGTTCTTGACGGTCATCTTTGTGTCATTAGGACCTGCGATCTCAACCATATTGTCATTGGCGATCGGGATGTCAGGGGTGATACCGGAGTCTATATTAACTCCGTCAAGCGTGTTGAGCCTCGAACGGAAGGAAGATATCTGGAAACAGAACCCGTCAGCGGTACACATCGCCTGAATAGCGCAGCTTCCGCCTCCGGAAGTCTCTCCAATCACGGGGATACCAGCATCCTTAAGCATTGAAGGAAAGAGGTTTCCGCAAGAGAATGACACATCGGATGTGAGAACAGCGAAGTTGAGATCATATTTGACATCCTTGTCCTTTTTGTCAAACACGCCATCGAAGTTACGGTCCACCTCATAATCGACTATAGACCTCTGCCCTGTGAGCGGATTGTCATAGCTAAGATAACTCTTGTTCATAATCAGAGATGTCATGGCCATGACTATATCAGCGGATCCGCCGCCGTTGGCGGTAATGTCAACGATGAAGTTCTCAACCCCGGGGTCAGCCTCAGCCTTGTTAAGGGCGTCAAGGAATATGACCATGGAGTCGCCCTTGTTATCGTCGATATTAGGCTTCGGACCTTTTCCGGCATAATAGGCATTCCAAGCATCCTCTGCCCTAGTATTGAAGGAGTTGAACACACAGACCGCTGTGTTGCCTCTCTTGATGTAGGTGTCCTGGGTACCATAGCACTCGGGACGCTGCTGGCGGACAGCCATAACCTCCAGATAGCGGCCTCCCATAGAGGCTCGTCCATTCTGGATCGCTTCCATGACCTCCTTGTGTTTTTCCTGAAGACCGCGCACCTCAGAGACAAGGTCTTCATACTGTGAGCGATCTCTGCCCATTGCCGAGGATATGTCCATTGAAGTATGGCCGTCGTAATAAAGCGCGTTCAACCCGCTCATACCCACAAAATACTCGGCCAAATCTGTTGATTTGAGGAGTTTCTTGATGACAGGACCAGCGGCGAGATCTTCCTCAAGCGTCCTGTCCATACCCTTTGTCTTCAAGGATTCATCGAGCGCCACACGGCCCGGATGGCCGTAGAAATGGTCCATGGCGAAACATAGCTCCTTGTATGCGAACTCAGCCATAGACTTCGAGCGTGTCTTCTTCGAGAGAAGTACCTTGTTGTAGTCGGGATCGATTCTGGCGAGACTTACCTCATTGACAGAGGTGTTGGCGACCACCTTCTCTCCGTTGAAACCGGCGTGATGGTAGAAAAGGTCTGAATAAATGTCAGCCAGAGTAGCGAAGGGGAAATACACCGCTCCCTTTCCGTCAGCATGGATATCAATGCCGTATTTGGCGAAATCCAACGTGACTGTGCTGGAAGATGGGATGTTTTTTATGCTCTTGTAACGCACGAATGGCATGCCGTCGTAATAGACATTAGCCATTCCGGGTTGTAGAAGGCCCATCATGTTCGTGAACTCATTGAAATCAGAGGATACGAAAACATCCTTATTGACATTCACGACAGCTTTGGCTCCTGCGTTGTCAAGGGTATATTCACCGACACCCGTATGTGTCACGACCATGGTCGAACCAGGCAGCACAATCGACTGGAAATCAGCCGCTGATATATAAGCGACATCGGGGAGGTCGTTGTAGAAACGCAGCGTGACCTGGCCGTCAGGAGCGACCTTGGTCACGACAGGTACAGTCTGTTCTGTGAAAGCGCCGCCATCAGGCTGGTCATCAGCGACCGCGCGCCTGGTTGAGACAGTCTTGGGACCGCAAGATGCGAGAATCGTCAGGACTGCCAAGGTGGGGAAAAGTAAAGTTCTGTTTATCATGATCATTATACTTAGAATTCAGACGAACTCTCAAATATAATGATGATTTTTCAGAACTCCAGCGGACGTCCGCGGTAGAAGTCGAGTAGTTTGGCGGAGTAAAGGTATTCGTAGCGGGAGCGGACCAGATCGGACTCGGACCGGAGATATGCGTCTCTGGACTCATTGAACTCCGTGATGTTGGCCTTCCCGTTCTCATATTTCGCCATCACAAGCTCGAAAGACTCTTTGGCGCTATCCCTAGCCTGATCGCTTGAGCGATATTTCTCCGAAGCCGCCACGGCGTTGTAGTAAGCCTGCTGGATTTCCTTGTAAAGGGTCTTCTTGGTGTTCTCAAGCTGAAGCATCTGATTTGTCCTTGACAATTCCGCCGCGCGCACCTGGTTTCTGGTCTGGAATCCGGTGAAAATCGGCACGCTGAGCGAAAGCCCGAGGTACTGGCTGAAATTGTGCTTGATTTGTTCCATAAAAGCGGCTGACGGGGCGGCGCTCATTGTGTAGTAATTGGTCCCGATTCCTCCATTAGCGCTTATTGACGGAAGAAATGCCCCCTTTGCGCTCTTAATGGAAAACTCAGTGGCATCCAACCGGAACATCTCCGCCTTTATCGCCGGCTTATTCTCTATGGCTTCGGCATATATATCCTCCGGATTCCCAAGAAGTATGCCCTCAATGGGAACAGCGGGACGCACTATGCTGAATCCCTCAGGATTAGGTAGTTCCAGAAGCTGAGACAAGTCCAGCAAGGATAAGTTGAGATTGTTTCTGGCCTGGGTGGCGGACAGTCGGCTTTGCCCCAAGGCGGCTTTCTGCTGCGCAACCTGAGCCGGGGAAGCCTTTCCGTTCTCAAGCATCGAGGAGAGACGCTCAACCTGCAGGGAATCTATCACGACCTGATTCAGCGCCACATCCAGCAATTCCATGTTATAAAGGATTTGGACATAGGCCTGCGCCACGGCAACGCTCATGTCCTGCCTGGCCTTCTCCAAATCAGCCGTGGAAGCCTTGAGATCCAACTCGCTCTCCTTGATGCTGTTGTTGATCCTGGATCCCTGGAAGATCGGGACGGCCGTTCCAAGGGAGAATCCGGTGCTGGTCGTGTTGGTATTGGAATAGGTGTTATCCGCGGTGAGTCCACGACCGAATGAGAAGTTCTCGCTGGCACTGCCGCTGACCTGCGGCAGACGGCTTCCTTTAGCCGTCTCAAGCCTAAGCTCCTGTTGTTTTACCTGAAGCTCCTTCTGCTTGAGAGTTATGTTGTTTTCCTGGGCGTGACGAACACATTCAGCAAGAGTCCAAGGGCCGCTATGGGTCTGGCCGAAAGCGGCCCCGGACATCAAAATAACGGTTATGGGTAAAAAAAGGTTTCTCATTACTTCTTCTCGATTATCTGGTTGCCGCGAACTTTATCGCCCTCCTTGAGGCCGGACTTTATCTCGATGTTGATGCCATCTGAAAGACCGGTGACAACGGAAGTCTTGTCATATTTCTTCTCTCCCTTAACAAGGTAGACGAACGTGGAATCGCCCTCGAAGGCCAGTGCGCTCTCCGGAATTGAAAGTACGCCGTCAGCGCTTTCCAACTGGATCTCGGCATTGGCGCTGTAACCGGAACGCACGGTGATACTGTCCGGAACCGTGACGGCGGCCTTGATCTCAAACTCGTTGGTCCCGTTCTTCTCCTGCGCTTTCGGGGATATAAACTCCATCACCGCGTCGAAGGTCACATTTTTCAAGGCTCCGACGGAGATTTTCATCGGAACTCCCTCCTGTACCCGGCCGACTTCAGTCTCGTCAATGAAGCCGTCGAATATCAAGTCTCCCATATTGGCCACAGTGGCGATGGTAGTGCCATCGTTGAAGGTATTGCTCTGGGTAACGGAGTTTCCAACCTTCACGGGAATATCCAAAATCAGTCCGGAAATAGTTGACCTGATGAGAGTTGAGCTTGATCTGGCATTGCTCTTCGAGACTCCGTCCCTGACTACCTCGAGGGTCTCGATAGCGGCGGCTTTCTCTTCCTTGGCCTGGGCAAGGGCCTGTTTTACCTGGTCATATTCCTCCGCGCTCACAAGGTTCTTGTCGAAGAGAGCCTTCTCCCTGTCGTAGTTTGTCTGGGCCTGCTTGAGGTTGATATCCGCAAGTCGCACCCTAGATTGGGCAGAGCTCAAGGAACTCATCTCCGGAATAACCTTGACTTTGGCGATGATTTCACCCTCCGCGACATTCTCGCCGGCTTCCTTGTAAAGCTCGGAAATGATTCCGCTTATCTGGGGCTTGATGTTGACCTCGTCGCGGGGGATGATCTTGCCAGTCACGACGGATGTCTTGCGGATGTCCTTCACAGAGACTTCCAGATGTTCATACTTAACCTCCTTAGGACGGGAATTCTTCCAGAGGACCACGAAGGTGCCGATGAATACCAGGGCTACCAACGCAAGGATGATGTACTTAAGGTTCTTTTTCATATCTGTTTGTTTTTTATTATTCGTCTCTCATCGCATCAACGGGTTTGATGTTCATCGCCCGGAGGGCAGGGGCCAGGCCGGCCAGAACACCCAGCACGACCAGGAGCATCAGAACCGCTATACCTGTCCAGAATCCGATCTGGAATGACACGGGATTATTGATATCTGGCAGGCTCGAAACTATGTTGCCGGCCCCCCAGAGGATGAACACGGCGAACAGGATTCCGAACATGCCTGCCAGGATAGTAAGCCCGATGCTCTCGGTTATGATCTGGGAAAGGATCATCTTCGGAGTGGCGCCGATGGCGCGGCGGATACCGATTTCGGTGGTCCGTTCCTTGACGGTGACCATCATGATGTTGGAAACACCTATGGCTCCGGCCAGGAGGGTTCCCAGACCTACCAGGATCACAAGGATGTTCACCCCTTTGAAGAGGTTGTCCACTATCTTGAATATCTTCTGGGTGTCGAGCATCATAATTGCCGGCTTGTCGTCCGGGGCTATGGAATGACGCCTGGAAAGCAGGCCGCGGACCTTGTACTGTGAGACATCTGAATCAGCTCCCTCTTTCAAAGTCATGCAGATTATGTCGAAACGTCCTCCCCGGTTATTCATCTTGTCCATTAGCGGATAAGGGATCACCACGCTCTGGTCGGGCTGCCCGTTGATGTTTATTCCTCCGTTCCTGTTGTC
Source organism: Bacteroidales bacterium (assembly GCA_017557535.1). GTDB lineage: Bacteria > Bacteroidota > Bacteroidia > Bacteroidales > UBA932 > Cryptobacteroides. The sequence continues at coordinate 147,151 of JAFYYM010000079.1, forward strand.
CACACCGATGACCTGGAAATAGGAACCCTTGACATTTATGTATTCGCCGGTAGGGTCTTCCCCGTCCGGGAAAAGATTGGACCAGACCTGCTTCCCTATCACGCAGACTTTCCTTTCCTGAGAGCAATCCACCTCGTTGATCCATCTGCCGTAAAGCAGTTGTGGCGACTCCACTCCTGCATATTCATAGGTCAGGCCCTTGACGATACCGTTGTAGGAGTTGTCCTTGTAGGTCATGGTTCCTCCCCAGTCGGCATCCATCATGGTGACTATGTCGGTTTCCGGGACAAGGGTCTTGATAGCCTCGATGTCTTTTGTGTCAAGATACCAGGTTCTGTCCCTCTTGAAGCCCCCGTAGGGTTTTGAGGTCGGTGCGGCTCCGACAATCACCGCATTCGAAGTGAACCCCTCGAAATTCTGGTTGAGTATCTTCTTCAGGCCGTCACCTCCACCGAGCATCAGGAGCAGCATGAAAATGCCCCAGAATATTCCGAAGCCTGTCAGGAGGGTCCTGCTTCGGTTGCGGGACAGGGTGTCGATGATTTCCTTATATCTGTCTATATCGAATTTCATGGCTTATTTCTCCGCTCTTAACGCCTCTATCGGACGCACCTTCGCACCTTTCCAGGCCGGGATTATGCCGGCTATGGTTCCTGCCACGATCAGCAGCAGAGTCGCTTCCAGGGCAACGTCGAAACCCACTCCAATGTTCTTGAATACGTACAGCTGCATGATTCCCATATCCATGGGATGGGACCCGATGGTCTTGTCCAGGAAGTAATCCGCGGCCATGCCGACTACCATTCCTATGTAGCCGAAGAAAGCAGTGATGATGACGCTTTCGACCACTATAAGCTTCATTATGGATATCGGCTTGGCACCCAGGGCCTTACGTATTCCGAACTCATGGATCCTCTCCTTTACGGTGATGAGCATTATGTTGGACACGCCCACAATTCCGCTCAGAAGGGTGAGGAATCCCAGGATCCAGAGGGCCAGGCGCATTATCCGCATAGCCTTGCTCATCTGCTGGTTGCCTATGTAGTAGTTGCGCATGTAGGTCGTCCTGGTGTCTTCCGGATCGAATCCATGGAAGGTGTTCATCGCTCTCTTATAGGCATTCTCGAATTCCTCGTTGGCTTCCTTCGTCTGGAGGTCGTGGAATTCCAGGGTAATCCTGTTGAGCCAGGCGCCTTCCGTGCGCATGGTCCTCGCGGTGGTGTATGGAATATATGAATCGTGGCCCCAGGACTGCTCCTCGGCCTCGTTTATTCCCACGACCTTGAAAGGAATATTCCCGACATTGATGTACTTACCTAACAGCTTGGAATAGTCCTTGTCATCCCCAAGCAACTGCGAAGCGGCATCGTCGTCAATCACTATGTGCTTGCTGTTGTCCTTAAGGTCGCTCTGGTTGATGAACCTTCCCGTCACGATCCTGACCCTCCACGAATCCTTTATCATGGGATCGACCCCGAAAACCTCCGAGGACAAGGCCTCTTTGCCATAACTGATCGTGTCCGAGAATTCCAGGCTGCCGAAAGCCCTGTCTATCTTCTCGCTGAACTGGTCGGAAAAAGCGATGTCCCTTTCGTTGAACCGCATCCTCGCCCCTTCTTTGATGCCGTTGTAAGGTTTGCTGGACACCCCGGGATAAACGGCGATTATGTTCTGCACCGTGTCGTTGGCATTGTTCATCAATGCATTCATCAGTCCGTTTCCGGTGCCGATCAGCACTATGATTATGATGATGCCCCAACTGACCGCAAACCCGGTGAGGGTCGTGCGCAGCTTGTTCTGCCGGAGCGTGCTCCATATTTCGGAAAAAAGATCCAGCATGGCATCTTCCTATTTCAATGTCCCGTCGCTTCCGAACCTGACCGAATTATGTGCCTGGTTCTCCTCTATCTCGCCGATAATACCGTCTTTGATGTGGATTATCCTGTTGGTGTAGTTGGCGACTCCGCTCTCGTGGGTAACGACTATTATGGTAAGCTTATCCCTTTCGTTGAGTTCCTTTAGAAGCTCCATGATCTCGACCGAAGTCTTGGAATCGAGGGCTCCGGTGGGCTCGTCGGCAAGGATGATGTCAGGTTTTGTCACAAGGGCTCTTGCTATGGCAACCCTCTGTTTCTGGCCTCCTGACATCTCGTTGGGATAATGTCCGGACCAATCCTTAAGTCCCAGGCGCTCAATGTATTCCATCGCCATATCATGACGTTTGTGGCGGCTTACGCCTTGATAGAAGAGAGGAAGCTCCACGTTCTCGACAGCGGTCTTGAAGCCTATCAGATTATATGACTGGAATATGAAGCCGATCATCTTGTTCCTGTACTCGGCGGCCTTCGCCTCTGTGAGGTCCCAGATCAGCTTCCCGTTTATCCTGTATTCTCCGGAATCATAATTGTCCAGGATTCCGAGGATATTCAGCAGAGTGGACTTCCCGGATCCCGAAGCTCCCATGATTGACACGAACTCGCCTCGCTCGATTTCCAGGTTGATACCCTTGAGAACGTGCAGCGGCTGCGCTCCGAAATATGTCTTGTTGACGTCTTTAAGCTCTATCAGCATACGTTTGTTCGTTTCGTTGTGTTGTGTATTATTAAACTAATACACTGCAAAGGTATATATATTTTTTATATTCGCAACACTTTTTTTACAAAAATCGTCCCCTTGCCTATAATAAGACGAAGAGAACGATTATTTGTGACAGATAAAGATGATTGTTATCTGAGATATCCCTTTATGCTGTCCTTGACGGTTTGCCAGCTGTAGTAGGGGCCTTCTACGGGCTCAAGGCCGCGGAGGCGGGTCTCCTTCTCGTTATGCAGAAACTTCACAAGAACATCACCTGTTTTATTCTTGTAGAAAATCATCTGGATATTGACGGCAAAAGGAACATTCCAGGGACCGAACCACTGGCGACGAGCCTGTTCCGCAGTGAGACGATCACCGACTCCATCGAAACCAAGATAAGAGCACAGGGCAAGGGCGTCATAGTCGTGGCCAAAACGCAGATCCGCGGCGATAGTTCCGCTGGAAAGAGCCTCGTCCGCCCTGGTAACTATATCATTGACAAGAGGTTCCGCTATGGGCATCCTTAAAGCGCCTGCCTCAACTGAATTACACTGGCCGAGATAAAGATTAAGGTTGGTCAGCTCAAACCATTTGTAGACGGCATCAAATGGAAGGAAGCGGAGAATCGGACTAACCTCAAAAGCGTCGGTGACAACTCCGGCCTCGAAGATATACTTCTCAAATTGCATGACATCCTTGACATGCTTCATGGCACCCGCAGGATTGTTGAAAAGACGTTCCATGACCTGGACTGTGTCAGGGACATATTCAGCATCAATCGCCGCAGTGGTTTTATTCACAATATTCCAAATGTTATCCGTGGGGCCCGTGGCCATATATTTCTGATAGGTCTCCCCACAGTCCCAGCGTATGTCGAAGTCAGGATTGATGGCCTTTAGGCGGCTCGTGGCCGCTGTCATGCTCACAATGCACCTTGGAACGGTACTGGAAATGGCTCTGATCGTTGTTCCCTTACGGTTGAATACTTTCTTATAGCGATGGTACATCCTGTCCGCTAACAAGGTATGTTCGTCGGCGCCCACTTTTGTCAAGCGACCATCCATCCCATTATGAATCTGGTTGACCACTATCACTTCCTGGAGCAGGGAATCTCCGGAAACTGTTAAAAGGCCGTCTTTTTTAGCTTCAGTAAGGATATTAATAAGAGACTCATATTGACGACCTCCCCAATTGGAGCGGGATCCATGGCGTCCGTAATGGCTGATGTAATATGGCTTGTAGCCTTTTGGTGCTGGTGTATCCTGGATTGGACCGAACTCATAGCGGTTGGTGTTGCACCCGGCGCGCGTTATGTCCTCGTGGAGCAACTGGACAAACTCCGGATTCTGGTACTGTTGCTTCCGGTTTTGAGAGTTGCCGTTGATGGAAAAAAGAAGGGCGGAAGAAACCGCGATCGTGAATAAACTTTTGAAGAATTTCATGTTGACTTAATCCTTGATTCGCGAAAATACTGAAAATTTGATATTTTAGTGGTGCTTTTTTGATGCATTTAGATTAACGATGGGACATTTCGAGGGCTGTTCCTTTAAACCGGAGCTACCGGAAGGATTCGACTTACATCAGAGTCGGATCCTGCTTCATTGCTGCTGCGCTCCTTGCTCGACAGCCATACTGGAATGGATGGTCGAGGAGGGACTGAGGCCTGGAGTGTTCTTCAGCAATTCGAACATAGTCCCTTATGAGGAATATGTCGAAAGGCGTGAAGAGCTAGGGAGATACGCCTCTTCTTTCGGACTGGAAGTAGTTGACGATGAATATGATCACGCCGCTTGGACGGAATATGTACGCTCCCGGGCGGGAGCCGCTCTAAGCGGGCCGGAACGTGGGCCGAGATGTCTTGCCTGCTTCGAGTTCCGCCTTTTGAGGGCCGCCCATTATGCCGTCACCCATGGCTATGATGTCCTCACAACAACCCTCGCCTCGTCCCGCTGGAAAGACCTATCCCAAGTCGATGCCGCCGGCCATTTAGCGACTGCAACATCGCAGCGGTTAATCTGGTGGGGACAAAACTGGCGGAAGGGCGGAATGCAAGAGCGCAGGAACTTTCTGATAAAGTCCTGCGCCCTGTACAACCAGACTTGGTGCGGCTGTGAGTTCAGCTCACACGAATAGAACTATTTGAACCACTCGGTAATGTGGTCTTTCGCCCAGAGGTAATAGACAATAAGGCCAACCCAACTGGTGGCCAACACCAAAACGGAGCAAATCACTTTTCCTACCACGGAAATAGGCTTCTTGCAAATGTCAATCACAGCCAGGACGGCGAGTACAAGACCGATTAAGTAGATAATAGATTTCATATGGATTATGATTATTTGTCACAATATAGTGAAAACCAGCGAAAAAACGAATAATCAGTCTATTTCTTCAGCCGGAATCTCCCAATCGTCAGTGCGGAACGGTACAACCGGTTGACCGAGAGTCGTCTTCAGATTGGTCTCAGAATAATTACAGAAAACATAACGAACAGCCTCCGGGTTTTTGACATTATCTGACCAGACCTCAACCTGATTATCGGACCAAAGAAGCCTGGCGTTGGCCTGGCGGAATTTCTTATCCGCTCCGGCGATCTCAAATCCCTTGATGGAACGGACCACCTGTCCCTGATCGTCCAACCAACTGAAACTTCTGGGGTCGGACTGATCATTTGGCTCACAAAGATTATTGAAAGAGATAATCGCCTTTCCATCAATTATTTCCATGGATTTATAGGTCGGAGCCTCAGCCGGTACTCCTTCGACCCCATAGTCCCTTGAAAGGGCGAGCCAGGCCAGTCGTTCTCCAACTGAGAGCTTGTCCGGTTCATGAATAAGCGAATATGTCCCGACATCGGTGGTGCTAGCCATGGCGCAGTAAGGTACCATCTCCGTAGCCTTTATCTGGTTCTCCACCAACAGGGCTGACCGGCGTTTTTCGGCACCGCTGTAGCGATATGGGGCTATTTGGGTGATGTAGAAAGGCATCTTCTCGTCTCCCCAAGCTTCCCGCCATTGACGGATCATCTCAGCCTGCATATCGGCATATTCTTTATAATTGCCTCTGTTGGACTCTCCCTGGTACCAGATGAAACCCTTTGCGGTATAGTTTTCAATAGGGACAACCATACCGTTGTAAAGCACGGAGCCCGGGAAATAGTACTCATCCCAATTCTTGGATGTGTACTCTTCATCCACGCCTAGTTTCTTATTGGACTCCGGCGACATCCAGGCCTCGATGTTGGTGCCACCCCAATTGGTGGTTATGAGACCGATAGGAACGCCAAGATATTGGTTCAGGCAACGGCCGAAATAATAACCAACGGCGCTGAAAGCTCCTACTGTCTTAGGGTCAGAACATAGCCACTCACCGACGCAGTCGTCTTTAGGAATATCGGTCGAATCCCTGGCCACAGTGAAAAGACGGATATCGGGATACTGGCGGGCATCCCGCATAGTCTCCGCGGCATGGAGACAAGGTTGGCCGAGGAAACCCTGCACCGGCATCTCCATATTAGACTGGCCGGAACATACCCATACCTCTCCAAGAAGGATATTATCAAGACGGGTCTTTTTGCCATCAGAGAATGTAATGAAATAAGGACCGCCTGCTTCAGTGGTTTTCACTTTAACAAGCCATCTGCCGTCCTCGTCCGAACGGACACGATACTTCTTATGATTCCAAGAAGTCTTGATTTTGACCTTCTTCCGAGGAGTTGACCATCCCCAGAGTTTAACTTCCGTATTTCTCTGAAGAACCATGTTGTCCCCCAGGACAGAGGGCAGCCTGACTTCGGCGCTGGACATGGTTGCCGCTCCAAAAAGAGCGGCTAATAATACAAGGGCCTTTCTCATTATTCCTCGATTTTGATGTTGTCACAATTCTTGAAGATGAACTTATCCTCAGGTGTCGCATTAGTGGGATAATCGGCGTCGGTGAACTCGATCTTATTGCCTCTGAAGGTGAATCCATCAACGCAATAGAGATTGACAATCCGGTGGTCAAACCCACGGAACACATTGTTTTCCACCAGGATATTCTTGTGATAGCGAGAGTTCTCCTTCTCTGGAATACCACTTCCCACAGCAATCACGGCACTTCCCCAAGAAGGAGATCCATACATACAGTTCTCAAAGACATTGTCCTTGATGGTCACATCCCGGACTCCGGACTGCTCATACCAATAACGGCCGTCCCCCTCGAAAAGAATCGCGGCGCCAGGTGTGTGGAATGTGTTTTTCTCTATCACGACCTTACCGCGGGAGCCGATGAGAAGACCTCTCGCACGGTTATTACCGATGTAGCATCCGCTGATAAGGACATCGGGATAAGCTTCATCCTCGGCAACGACATCCCCCTCTTGAACTTCAGACGGAAGCGGCTCAGAAAGAACGACTTCCGTGTATTCCGAATTTAGGTGCTCCACCTCCTTGACAGCCAGGCGGGAATATGTCTCCATCGTCTTGCTGTTCACGAGCTCAAGTGTCATCCCTGGCTTGATGAACTTGATACCGTTCTGTCCAGGATGACGCCAACGAAGGAGCAACTTGTCTGGAGAAAGCACTTTATCAATCGCCATATACCACCCGTGAACATTGGTGGCGTCATCTTTCTGGCCGCGGAATATGCAGTCTATCATCCTGATATATCCTTTACAATTCACAAAATGGGTGGCGTCAGCGGAGATACTTATAATACGGTCAGATCCAGGAGTCGGCTCCACATCCATTCTGAGTAACTCTATATCCTTGGAACTCTGGGCGATAACGCCCATACCGCAGCAATTGTATAGATGGACATCGGAAAGAGAGAATCCGTCGCAGTCTAGCAGGGTGAATCCGGGATTATTCCTGGTTTGGGCTCCGAACACCATCACATCTCCCACCTTGCTGTCACCATAATCCGGTCTGAAGAAACGGCACTTCCTCTGACCAACTTGCTCAAAATGAGCTGGATACGATATTCCGTGATCACGAACGTGATAAGCCACCTCCTTCCTGACAGGGTCAAACTCAAGAAGATTTGAATAGGGATACACCTCGCCGTCCTTGTCTTTGAAATACAGATGCCCGTCGTTTGTTGTGATAATATAATGCTCTGGAAATTCCACCTCGAAAAAGCCGGGCCCGGCTGCGGTGATAACACCCTCCGACACAAAAGCCCTTGTGAAGTCTATCGTCATATTATTGACGGAAATGTTCTTGCAGCGCTCGAGATTAAAAGGAGAGATATGCCCGGAGAACAGCAGCACAGTACCATTTCCTTCGATGGAGAAATTATCCATATCATGAAGCTGGAAGGCTATCCGCTTCATTGAAGGGTCGTTGTTGCTTATATACTGATACTCCTCAAAAGCTTTGGTTGGCTTGACGAGAACAGTGTCCCCCGGCAGGACCAGTTTGGCGGCTTTAAGGCGTACACAATCGTCAAGGGCGGCCCTTATGGCCGGCATGGCGTCCGCTTCCGAGGAGGAGTCCATATAGTCTTTCAAATAGATGGTGGAACCTTCGGAAGAGCACCCGTAAAAAAGGGCGGCGGCTAAAACCGCATACAATGAATGAATAATCGTCCTCATATCAGAAATAGTTAATGCTCAATTTGATATTATGCCAGAATACCAATGATGAATATCGCGGCGATGGTGACTGGGGCCACATACTTGATAAGGAAGTAGACCGCCGGGAACAATTTTTCGTTTCCCTTGAATAAACCACCGTTGGTCAACTCGTCCTTGACTGCTGCCTTATCCATCTTCCAACCGACAAAGACACTGAAAAGAAGAGCCCCGATTGTCATCAGGAAGTTGGAGGCTAGCCTGTCGCAGAAATTGAAAATAGTCAGTCCGAACAGCTTGATGTCAGACAGTGTACCAAAGGAGAGGGAGCAGAGAATACCCACTACCAATGTGATGAGGAAAAGGGAGACCGTGGCCTTATGGCGAGACACTTTCTTCTCCTCAACAAGGTAAGCCACACCTACTTCCATCATCGAGATGGATGACGAGAGGGCCGCCACAAGAATCGTTAGGAAGAAAAGGATGGATATGGCAACGCTGATGATCTGCCCCCCGGCACCCATTTTGGCGAAAATGAACGGAAGGGTCTCGAAGACAAGGCCAGGACCTGAGCTCGGGGTGATTCCGGCGGCGAAAACAGCCGGCATCACGGCGAAACCGGCCAGGATGGCAAACAAAAGATCAAAGAAGGCGGTTCCCGAGCCGGAGGCTATGATATTCTCATTCTTGTTAACATAAGAGGCATATGTCAACATGGTTCCGACACCAAGGGAAAGCGAGAAGAAACTCTGTCCAAGAGCAGAGGCGCACGCCTCTGGGGTGAGCTTTGAGAAATCCGGTTTGATCAAGTACTTGACCCCTTCTCCCGCTCCTGGCAACGTGATGGAATACACGGCTATGATGACTATCAGCACAAAGAGCACCGGAATCGAGATTTTGCTGAACTTCTCAATCCCTTTGTTCACACCCAAATAGACAATCAAGGCGGTTAATCCGAGAAATATGACCATGCAGACAAGCGGGGCCCATGTTGAGGAAGAGAAAGCCCCGAACATCGAGGTCACAGCCTCGGCGTTTTCTGGTTTGAACTGGAATGTGATCGCTTTGCAGAGATAAGCGAAAGACCAGCCACCGACAACGCTGTAGTAGGATAGGATAATCAGAGGAGAGAATATTGTCAAGAGGCCAAGCCATTTCCAAGCGGTTCCCGGCGCAAGGGTGTTCATCGCTCCAAACGTGCCCTGGTGAGTCCTGCGGCCAATAATAGTCTCCGAAAGGAGTATCGGCATAGAGAGCAGGAAACAACAGACTATGTAGACCAAGATGAATGCGGCTCCTCCATATTCCCCTACAATGAAGGGAAATCTCCAAATATTCCCAAGGCCTATGGCTGACCCGGCCATGGCCATTATAACCGTCGCTCGGCTACCGAAGTTTTCCCTTGGTGTCATAACACGAGATTTGAGACGAATATGACCATCACCACGATCGGGGCCACGTACCGGACAAGGAAATAGAATATCCCGAATACCCACTTGTTCACGGTCATGCGATTGGTGAGTTCCTCACGAATCTCCTCCTTGTCCATCTTCCATCCCACGAAAAGGACGACCAAAAGAACTCCGGCTGTCAGCAGGAAATTGGAAGAGAAGGCATCCACCTTGCCGAATATGTTGATGGAGAACACACTGGCAAGACCAAGAATCCAGGCGGCAAGGAAGACAATCAGACATGCCATCTTCCTGGATAAACCCTTCTCCTCAACAAGGAAGGCTACCCCAACCTCTAGTAGCGAGATGCTTGAAGTCATGGCTGCCACAACCACGGAGAAAAAGAACAACACCGCTACAATGGTTCCTAATATTGGAGATGAGGCTCCCATGCCGGAAAATACATGCGGAAGGGTCTGATACACAAGACCCGGGCCGCTGCTGGGGGCGATTCCGGCCGAGAAGACGGCGGGCATTATGGCGAAACCCGCCAAAACCGAGAACAGAAGGGCAGCCAGCACAGTCCCGGCCCCGGAAGCCACGAGGTTCTCGTCTTTATGGACATAGGAGGAATATGTGATCACGATTCCCATACCGAGAGACATCGAATAAAAGCTCTGCCCCAGGGCGAACGCGAAGGTCCTTCCTGTGAGTTTAGAGAAATCCGGTTTGATCAGATATTCAACCCCCTTTTCCGCTCCTGGCATATTCAGGGAATATAGCATGATGAGCACTATGAGGACGAAAAGGAGGGGTATGGAAATCTTGTTGAACTTCTCGATACCGCTCTTGACGCCGAATGCCACGATGATTGACGAAATGGCGAGGAAAATGGTGTTGAAGATAAGTGGTGTCCATCCGGAAGGACGGAACTCACCGAAATTCAATGTGAAAGACTTGAAGAAATACTCAATTGACCACCCTCCGACTATGCTGTAGTAGGAGACAATGATCATCGGTGTGATCACGCTAAGATAGCCGAGAACAGTCCATCCCGACCTTGGAGCCAGCTTTTTCATGGCTCCCAGGGCGTTTGAGTGCGTCTTTCGCCCTATAACCGCCTCTGACAGGAATATCGGGAAAGACAGCAAGAATGAGCAAAAAATAAACACCAAGATAAATGCGGCACCTCCGTATTCTCCCACCATGTAGGGGAATCTCCAGATGTTGCCAAGGCCGATCGCGGATCCCGCCATCGCCATTATCACGGCAGCCCTGCTGCCGAAGTTCTCTCTGTTTGCAGCCATTTTGCCTGTTCGTTTTACAGATTCTTCGCTTCGCTCAGAATGACAAAATCATTTCCTTGTGTAAATAGTGAACTCATAGCCATAGCCTGTCTCGGGGTCGACAGCCACCGGCGTTGTGGATTCCACCTTCCAAATCGCCGGATCAATCACGGGGAAGAATGTGTCGGCGTCTTCTATAGTGGCATGCACATGGGTGATATAGAGTTTGTCCGCAGTCGGAAGAGCTTGGCGATAAGTCTCACCTCCTCCCATCACGAATACCTTTCCGTCTTCCGGAACATCTACCATACGATATGCCTCCTCAAGGCTACCGGCCACCTTCACTCCTTCCGGCTTATCAGGCCATGGGAAAATCGAGATGACAACGTTATCTCTTTTTGGAAGTGGCTTCCCTCCTATGGATTGGAATGTCATCCAACCCATGACGACAGGACTTCCCGTGGTGGTTTGGCGGAAATATCTCATATCTTCCGCGATGTGCCACAAAAGAGCGTTAGCCTTACCGATGGCTCTGTTGTCGGCTATGGCGACTATTATGCATTTTTCCATATTCCTCTACTATACTTCGTTCAGAATGACAAATACAGCGTCAATAATGACTTTTATACGGCCACCGGGGCCTTTATCGCCGGCCAGGGATCATATCCTTCGAGAGTGAAATCCTCGTAAACAAAATCATACAGGTCTTTCACTTCCGGATTGAGAATCATTTTCGGAAGCGGCCTGGGATCCCGAGAGAGCTGCTCCTTGACTTGATCGAAATGATTGAGATAGATGTGGGTGTCTCCTGTCGTGTGGATAAACTCCCCAGGCCTCAATCCACAAACTTGGGCTATCATCATGGTGAGCAGGGCATATGAAGCGATATTGAAAGGCACTCCAAGGAAAGTGTCTGCACTGCGTTGATAAAGCTGGCATGAAAGCTTGCCATCAGCGACATAGAACTGGAATAGGCAATGGCAAGGAGGAAGGGCCATTTTGTCAACCTCTCCTGGATTCCATGCCGATACCAGGATCCTGCGGGAATCCGGGTTCTTCTTTATGGTCTCTACGACTTGGGTCAGCTGGTCGATAGACCTTCCGTCCGGAGCTGGCCAGGAACGCCACTGATGGCCATACACTGGCCCCAGGTCTCCATTCTCATCCGCCCACTCGTCCCAGATAGAAACTCCATGATCCTTCAAGTACTTGATGTTCGTGTCTCCCGAGATGAACCAAAGCAACTCGTAAATAATTGATTTCAAATGTACTTTTTTAGTGGTCAGGAGAGGAAATCCCTGTTCCAGGTCGAACCTCATCTGATGGCCGAAGACAGACTTCGTTCCAACGCCGGTGCGGTCGTGCTTGACCACGCCTTCGTCCATTATCCTTTGGAGAAGATCCAGATATTGTCTCATGCCACCGAGAATTGCCAGATTATAGCCTCTTCGAAGACGTCCTCAGGACTAAGGACGGTGGTGGGATACTCGGGTTTATTCGGCGAGTCAGGGCAGTGCTGGCACTCGATCGCCACACCCTCATAATCGAAGTAGCTCCGGCCGCATTTTCCGGTGGGGCAACCCGCGAGCCAGTTGCCAGTGTAAACCTGGACCGCCGGCTGAGTGGTCAGAACCTCAAGCATACGGCCACTCTGGGGAGAATAAAGCTTCGCGGCGGACTGAAGCTGCCCAGGCTCATAACCATTAATCATCCAGCAGTTATCATAGCCTTTACCGAATTTCAGGGCCGGGAAATCCTCGTTTATCTCGGCTCCAATCCTCTTGAACTCCTGAAAATCCATCGGGGTACCAGCGACCGGATCCGGCTCTCCGACAGGGATGAGGGTCTCGTCTGTCGGGAGATACACGGAAGCGTTGAGTTTGAGCTCGTGGTCGAGAATGTCTCCGTTACCTTCTCCGTTCAGGTTGAAATAGGCGTGATTGGTGAGATTGACGATTGTGGTCTTGTCTGTCCTTGCCGTAAGATAGAGCTTCAAGGCGTTATCCTCGCCCCACTCATACCTGGCGACGACTTTAAGATTGCCGGGATAACCAGCCTCACCGTCTTCTGAGAAATACATGAACTCAACGGCATCGCCCGCTATCCTGCTGTCCCATACTTGGTTCTGGAAACCCTCGGGGCCTCCGTGAAGATGGTTGGGGCCATTGTTGATCGGGAGGGTATATTCAATGCCGTCCAAAGTGAACTTGCCTTTGGCGATACGGTTGGCGAACCTTCCGGGGCATTTTCCGGCACAAGGACCGTCAGCGAAATAGCTTTGCCCATCTGGATAGCCAAGAACAACATCCGCCATCTTTCCGTCCTTGTCCGGAACAGCAATGGAGACAATCCCGGCCCCGACGCTTGATAGTCTCACGAAAGCCCCGCTCTCGTTCTGGATGGTGTAAAGGAATATCTCCTTTCCGCAAGGGCTGATGCCCCAAGATTCTTTTGTGATCTTCATATCATTGGTTATTAAATATTCTCCAAATAAGGAAGGACCCTTTCTATCGGGGCGTCCTTCATCACGACAACCTTTTCTTTATCGAGGACATATAGAGAAGGTATCGCTCTGACGTTGTAGCTCAAATCTTTCCGGATGGTGTAGTCCTGATCGTAACCGTTAGTCCAGGATTTGGGATATTCCGAAGCAAGCGTCCTCCACTTTTCTACCTCAAGGTCGATGTACAAGTTGACCACCGCCAGCTTGCCGGAACTGACGGCCTCATTGACCCGGTCATTTTGGGTGAGGTTGGAAATAACCTCCTCGCAGTTATGGCAACCGGGATTAGTGAAAAGCAACAGGACATTATCTGCCTTTATTCCGTGAAGGGTCCGGATGCGTCCGTCAAAACATGTGAACTTTATGTCAGAGGCTTTTGTGCCCACTTGGTTCAAAGAGCACATCAGGGCATCCCTTGAATATGCCGGCTTCATTTCCTCCGCGACGAGTGTGGATGTCGCCATGCCGTTGATATAGGGCTGGTACAGATCTTCGTCCCGCACCGGAGAATTGGGGTCGTATAAATACTTCGGGACCATTTTCTCAAAAAATCCGAACACATTGGAGGAAGGATTGGCCGTCTGGAAGTCGCTGACTTTCCGGAAGAAACCCTCAACTGATTTGGTTGCCTTCTTTCTGTCACAGAAGGTCTCCAGGATAGTGACATATCTCCCGAGAGCGGATTCCACCTCATCGGCCGGAACTCCGTTGACTATGGTGGAGTCGCAATGGTAGCTCTTATCTAGGAAAGCGTCCCAGAAATGATCGGCAATGTAGCCATAGATCTCCGCAGGCTCAGACATCACAGACGGAGCCTTCGGCGGAAGCGGGAAAGATCGTGCGTCCGGGACAGAGGCCTGGCGTCCTTTTCCTCCACACGAGGCAAGGATAAGCAAGAGGCAAACAACCTCAACGGTGTGTTTCAGACCGGCTCTCATAAAAAGATATTCCTACAAATTTACTGAAAACTTGTCATTAATCCGTATCTTAGTTCCATAAATGAGAAAGCTTGTCGTAATCTTTATACTATTGCTCTCTTGTGGAGTTCTAAAGGCCCAGTTCTCCCTTTCCGGAGAAGATCCCGGACGTGTCCGCTGGATGAGAATGGACACTCCACACATGAGGATCATCTACCCGGAAGGAGCCGATTCCCTCGCCGTGATTTATGGATCATGGCTGGAAAAAGCACGGAAAGCGGTCAGCTGGTCATCGGGGATGGAGATTGGCGAGTATTACAAAAGGCGGATGCCTGTCGTCCTGCACAATTTCAATCCTGTGGCGAACGCCTCGGTGACCTGGGCACCGAAAAGGATGGACATATTCACAAATCAAGACCCTTATTCTCCCACACCCATCCCATGGGAAAAACTTCTCGCCTTACATGAAGGTCGCCACGCCTCCCAGATGCAAGCTGGCGCAGGAGGACGCCTGGGGGTTTTTCATTATGTTGTAGGAGAACTTTTCGCGGGAGCTGTGGCGGGGATTTATGCCGGACCCACTATTTTGGAAGGAGACGCTGTCGCGACGGAAACGGCCTTGACAGCCTCCGGAAGGGGTCGACAGGCCTCATTTCTGGAATATATGGCCCCTGCCCTTGATTGCGGAGATTGGAGAGACTACTGGAGGTGGTCTCTGGGATCCGGCAAGCGATATACTCCAGACCATTACAAAGCCGGATACTTGCTTGTCTCGGGGATGAGAGTCTTCTATGACAATCCTCTCTTCACTGACGACTATTTTTCCAGGGTAAGACATGGCGGAATGTTCGCCTTGAAAAAGACCATAAAGTCGTCAAGCGGAATGGGCATTAATCAGACATTCCACTCCATCTTGTCGGCTTATCACGACATCTGGTCCGCCGAAGCATCGGCAAGAGAACCGTTCATGCCGTCGTCACAAATATCAGGACTCCCTTGGCTGCATGTGTCCTATTCGGGGTCCGTAATCGACAGGAATGGCATTATTTGGGCCAAGAAAAGCGGACTGACAGTCTCTGAATCCCTCGTGGCGATCAGTCCTCTGGGAAAAGAGACCAGGGTCAGGTCTTTCGCCTCATATTCAAGTCCTTTGGCCTATGATCAAGCCGGCGACAAGATCTGGTGGTCAGAAACGGTGTCGGATACAAGATGGTCTTTGGGAGGAAGTTCCCAGATTCGTTTTGTCTCCACCGACTCCCCTACGAAGGTCAAGGTCCTCACGAAAAAGGGGCGCTATTTCAACCCCTCTCCATCGCCGGACGGTAAATATGTGGCGGCCACTGAATATCCCCCAATGGGAGGCTCGAGGATAGTGGTTTTGAACTCAGATGACGGTTCCGTTGAAAAAACCTTGGAAGCTCCTGATACCTTGCAATTTACAGAGGCTGCTTGGCTTGGGGGCAAACTCTATGTGGCGGGGCTCTCAGACAACGGGATGGGAATATATGAACTTGATCCTCTGCGGACGGTCCTTAAACCAATGCCGGTGGAATTGTCAACCCTGCGACAGTCTCAAGGGGCTTTGACTTTTGTCTGTGACAGGACGGGTGTCAAAGAGATGTATCTTTTCAAACCCGAATCAGGAACCCTGCTGCAGGTCACCTCAACCCGTTATGGAATATCTTCCCCGGTACTCAACAACACGGCGGATACCTTGTTTTATTCCTCACTCGCCCCTTCGGATAATTCGGCGGCATACCGTCAAGGATGGATGGTCTACGCCACAGCGGCGAAAGATCTTCCAATGACTCCGGTCTCGTTCTCCGATATTCATAAATATCCTGTGGCGGACGCCCTCTCAGAACAAGAGAAACTGCTTTCTGATGGCGCTTGGGACGCCACGCTCGAGTATTCCGTCGCAACCTTCAGCGAACCCCGCCGCCACCGGAAAATGACCCCCACACTTCATTCTTGGGCACCCTTCTATTTCAACTATGACAACGTGGAAAGCATAAGCGGAGACGACTATTTCAAGACGGCTTCTCCCGGAGCGACGGCACTGTTCCAGAACCTTGTGGGTGATGGCTACGGATTTGTGGGATACGGTATTCATCCCGATCCGGACCTTGAGGGGATATGGAGACATTCCGGTCATCTGAAATACGTCTATAATGGCCTCTACCCTATGGTAGAGTTGTCTGCCGATGTCGGGGACAGGGCCGCCAAAGACCTGATGAGAGTCCAACAGACCCAAATCAGAGAGCATTCAGTCTCAGTCTTCACTTCTCGAGAAAGAATAGCTTCAAGACCCTACTTTGAAGGTTCCGCCAGACTGTACATCCCATTCAACCTCAGTTCCGGTGGAATCTCAAGAGGAATTGTCCCGCAGGTTCGTTATCGGTTCACCAACGACAGGGTTAATGACAAGATCAGCATCCGGATCGAAGAGGAAAAGAACGGGAAGAAAACAGTTAAAGAGGTCTCATCCATATATCAGGACCATCTCACATATCTTTCCTCTTTAGATTTCTCTGTTAGGGGATACGTGATGAGAAATAAGGCTCCCTCTCAGACATATCCGAGGCTTGGCTTCGGCGCAGAAATCGGTTTCAGGACCAGACCTGGGCTTTCCCTTGCCTATGGCAATACGGCCTATATTCACTCATACGGTTACCTGCCTGGTTTCATTCAAGACCAGGGACTCAAGATCTCGGCTACTCTCGGAGCGAAAGTTGGTGGCGGAGAACTCAGCATGCCTGATTCTCCGGCCACATTCCATCCCCGTGGGTTTGTGGACAGCAACGTGGGTGCTCTCTTGAACGCTTGCTCCACGTTAAAGGGTAAAATATCTCTTGACTATGCGATAAGGTTCCTCAACATTGATTGGTCGGGACTCAGCCCCCTCGCATATTTAAAGAATTTCACGCTTGTCCCCTTCGTAGACTGTTCTTTCATGAAATTCAGAGTCTCGGACAAGTATCTTATCAATCAGGCCGGGATCCAATTAGAGAGGCTATCCAGCGTGGGTTTTGACCTCGCGGCCACGCTCGGAAACTTCCTCTGGCTGCCTTATGACACTCAGATTGGGATACGGTACTCGAGAAACCACTGGAACAATATTGACCAATTCAACACAAAAGGACTCTCGAAGGATTACTTCGGTGCCATATTCAATGTCTCACTGTAATTATTTTTTCATATATTTGTACAAATAGTAGAATCTTTTACTAATTTCTCAATATGGAAAAAAACAAAACCGTCCCCGCTTTCTGGGGAAAAGAGGACTGGCAGGCCGTATGGATTGGATTCATAGTGATCCTCCTGGCATGTATAGCCGTCCTTACGAAAGCATTTGATTTTTCGGCAGTTAAATTCTCCACATGGGCTGTTGGCGAAGCTGCCGCAACAAAAGCCGTCCCTCTGGCCACACAGCTTGGCGAATGGGCATTCTGGCGGAAACTCATTGTAACGGTTGTGGTGCTTTGCGTCCTCTTCACTCTTGGTGTAAAACTCCAAGGAGAAAGTGTGAAGAAGTACATCCCCGCATTTCTAGGGCTGTTCGTGATCGCCTTGATTGTCCGTTTTGTCAGCGCCGAGTTCACTCTCAACCGCTATCTCGAATGGGCTTTCTGGGCTTTGCTGATCGGCCTGTTGATTTCGAACACCGTGGGGGTTCCCGATTGGCTCAAACCGGCTATCAAGACGGAGTTCTACATCAAGACCGGACTCGTGATCATGGGTTTCTCCGTCCTTTTCTCGAATATCGCCAAATTCGGTCTTTATGGCCTCGGTATCGCATGGATAGTCACCCCTATTGTTATCATCTTTATGTGGTGGCTTGGAACAAAGGTCCTGAAGATTGATAATAAGCCACTCGTAATCACCTTGGCATCAGCTACTTCCGTTTGCGGAACCTCTGCCGCTATCGCCACGGGAGCCGCTTCGGGAGCAAAGAAGGACGACCTTTCGATCGCCATCTCGATCTCTATCATTTTCACCATTCTGATGATGGTTTTCGAGCCCATGATCATCAAGGCTGTCGGTATGAGCCAGCTTATGGGTGGAGCTCTTATCGGGGGAACCGTGGACTCAACCGGAGCCGTGGTTCTCGCCGGAAACGCCCTTGGTCCTGAGGCTGAGCAGGCCGCTGTCCTTGTGAAGAGCATCCAGAATATCCTCATCGGCTTTATCGCCTTCTTTGTCGCCGTATTCTTCGCCACGAGAGTTGAGAAGAACTCAGAGAAAAAGGTTGGTGCCGGCGAGATCTGGAAGCGTTTCCCGAAGTTCATCATCGGATTCTTCGTCGCCTCACTAGTGGCCTCTTTCCTGATCCAGCCTATCTTCGGTGGAGACCAGGTCAGTGCCATCAACAAGGTCTTGGATCAGTACAAGAACTGGGCTTTCGTGCTGGCGTTCACCAGCATCGGTCTTGACACCAACTTCAAGGAGCTGGCCAAGAACATGCAAGGCGGAAAGGTGCTTTGGCTCTACATAGTCGGCCAGGTATTCAATATCGCCCTTACCCTCTTCGCTGTCTGGTTCCTGCTCTCCGGAGTGGTCTTTGACGTTCCCGTCCTCGACCTCTTCAAATAGTGGGTAAAAGCAAGGAAAAAGCATTCAAAGTGGTCACGATCCTCGTGGTTGTGGCCATTTTGGTTTGCGCCTTATGGATTATGGGCAACCATCTCGGGCTCGTAAACGGATATGATTTCGGTGCTGGCGCATATTATTACGCCGACATACCAGGCTTTGAGAATATCGAGAAAGAAGGGGTGTACCGGACGAAGGTGCCATATTGGGCCCATGTGGTCCTCTTTCTTTGCTGGGGATGGCTCATGTACCGCCTCTGGGTGTGGATTGATAAACGGAAATAAATGAAAACTAACGCCTTCGCAACCTGTTCCTCCTGTGGGAAGACTTCCGGGGTTGAGGTCTATAGCGGAATAAACACTTCCGCCGAGCCAGAGTTGAAAGCAAAGGTTAAGGACGGCTCGCTGTTCCTTTGGGAATGTCCCCATTGCGGAAAGACAAACCTCGTCTCGGGACAAATGATATATCATGATCCGGAAGAGCGCCTGATGATATGGCTTCTTCCGGAAGGGTCTTTGCCCGAAGAAAGCGTAAAAGCGATTGAGAAGAGTCTTGCCTCCGCCGCGGAAACACTCGAGGGATATACATTCAGAAGGGTGGATGACGCTGGATCCTTGATTGAGAAAGTGAACATTTTCGACGCCGGACTTGAAGACACGGTCATAGAGATGGTCAAACACGTCACTAAGATGGAACTCTCCCAAAGGGGCGCCGGGAAAGACATCGTTGACGTGACTCTCAGATTTTTCAGGATAGAGGGTCCTGACCATGAGCTGACTTTCACTTATCCGGCAGGAGGCCAGATGCAAGGCGTCCAAATCGGATTCAATGTATATGAAGATTGCGCCGGAATCCTCCGACGCAACCCTTCGATAATACCTTCCGACGGCTTCTCTAGGATAGACCAGGATTGGATCGCCAGGTATTTCAGATGACTTTCTAAAGAGGCTTCTCACATGGCTTGGATCTGATTATCCATCCACTCCCAATGCTTCTTGTAGTTGCTTTTCATTGTTGACACCGCTTCGTCAAACGACATCGACTCATCATTGTTGACCGTGGTGGTCATCGACCATTTCGTCTTGTCATGGTCGACCGAGACTCTTAACTTGTCAGCGAGCACGTCAAAATAATCAGCGACCGCACGGAACTCCCCCCTGTTCTCCAACCATTTCTCCTTGAGCCTTTTAACGAAGGAAGGATCCTTGAAAAGATAGCCGTAAAAGATCGAGTTTTTGATCCTGAATAATTTCACCTCACTCCCCCTGAAAGTGCCCCAGTCGAAATCCCACACAGGTCCGGCTTTGAGCTTGCCTCCTTTGTCCCGGTACATGTAACTGCTCTTCGGGTGGCCAGGTTCTCCGCACTGGACAAGCTCATAGACGAACCACCAGTCTATGAAGGTGTCCATGTCTATGTAGTCCTGCCAACCGCTGGTCGTGATGTCGTCGGTAACTATCTTGGACTCAATCTCATTGAATTCCGCCTTTATCTCATTGAAGCGCTCTTCGGTCATATCCCCGCCTTTCCAATCTTTGATCTGAACAGGAAGGGACAGCAGGTCCGACTTGAACTTATAGTCCTCGTCATAGTTGACATCCAGCTCTAGAAGATAGCCTCCTTTCTTGAGATTGAGGCGGTGATCGCCTATCTTGATGTGCTCACATAGGAAGTAGTTGCCCTGCCAGACGGAGTTGAGGTAAAGCTCGACGAATTCCCCGTGTGGAGTCCAATCGAAGGATCTCGCCTTTTGGGCAACCTTGAAGGCTATGGCGTTGCGGATATCCGTCCTGTCAATGTAATTGGCCAGAAGATTCCAACGTTTATCCGACGCCATACCACAAAGAGTCGCTGCGTTTTCCAGCTTCAAGGCATAAGGCTTTTTGGGAAGGCCCCAAGTGGAATTACCCCGGCCCTTTATATTAGCCTTACCATAATCAATGAACTCGCCGTCGGGGGTAAACAAATTGACCGTGGCCCCTTCTACCCAAACCGTCTTGCTATTTATGGCCGTTCCTTCGGGAGTGTAAATGTAGAGGTGCGGAAGACCGGTGTCATGCCAATCCTTTTCATCCGCTGGCCGCACATTAGGGTCGTCCTCCTCTTTTCCACAGGAAAAAAGAAGGACAACCATCGTCAGCGACACCGCAATGATGCGGCATATTCTCTTAAACGCTTCTATCTTAGAATAATATTTATTCCACCTTCCTCGCGCCATCGCTTATCACGACATCATAGATCTTGACATCATGGCCGAACTCGGCGGGGAATTTCTCCTTGACCGCCTTAATGAAATTGTCATAGAGTTCCTCTTTGACAAGGTTGATGGTGCAACCACCGAAACCTCCACCCATGACTCGTGATCCGGTGACGTCGCATTTGCGGGCAAGTTTGTTGAGGAAGTCAAGTTCCGGGCAGCTTACCTCATACAGTTTGCTCATACCGAAATGAGTCTGGTACATCATCTCGCCCACGGTCTCATAGTCTCCCCTCTCAAGGGCGTCGCAAACGTCGAGAACCCTCTGAACCTCTCCGATCACATATTCTGCCCTGAGGAAATCCTCCTCGGGAATTTCTTCGCGAACCTCTTCCAGCCAAACTCTCTTGGCATCTGAAAGGAACTCGACATCGGGATGATTCTTGCGAATGGCCGCCGCCGCATTCTCGCAAGACTCACGGCGCTTATTGTATGCGGAAGAAGCGAGCTCATGCTTCACGCAAGAGTCAATCAAAACAAGCTTATACCCTTGAGGATCAAAGGGGAAGTATTTGTGCTCCAAGGTCTTGCAGTTCAAGCGGATAAGACAACCCTTTTTCCCGAAAATGGAAGCGAACTGGTCCATGATGCCGCACTTGACTCCGCAATAGTTGTGCTCCGTGCTCTGTCCGATCTTGGCCAACTCAAATTTGTCAATCGTTCCGCCATTGAAAAGCTCGTTGAGAGCGAAAGCGAATGTGCTCTCCAAAGCGGCGGAAGAAGAAAGGCCGGCGCCAAGAGGAACATCTCCAGCGAAAGCGCAATCAAATCCCTCAACCTTGCCTCCCCGTTTGATGATCTCACGGCAAACACCGAAAATGTAACGAGCCCACTGCTGCTGGGGCTTATCCTCCTCAGCAAGGCCGAACTCGACATACTCATCGTAGTCAAGGGAGAAGGCTTTGACCTTGTCCGTGCCATTAGGCTTGATCTCGACCATGATTCCGCAGTCAATTGCGCCAGGGAACACATATCCACCATTGTAGTCGGTGTGTTCACCGATAAGGTTGATTCTTCCAGCGGAGGCGAACACCTCTCCCTCTGTTTTGTACAGGGCTTTGAATTTCTCCCTGATTTTGGTTTTCATTTCCATAATTATGCGATTAGAGCGTTATTATTCCATTCTCACAAAAATAATAAATTATTATTGAATCACGAGCGTTACCGGGCAATGATCGCTCACCCCGCCAATGTACCTCGGGCCCGAATATGACCTGAGTGGTTTTTCCCCTGAATGAGTGTTGTCCATGACCGTCAGGAACGGTATCCTTTCAACATTCATCCCAATATCGGGATTTCTCTCTTTAATACCGGAGGAAACAAAGAACATGTCTATCATCTCCCATTTCCCTGAATATTTGATAGTTCCGCGGCCTTTTCGGGCGAGCGGCGCAGCCAGGTTTATCATATTCTTTGAATATTCCACCGTAGAAGAGGGCGTGTCGTTGAAGTCTCCCATCGCCACGATATTGTTCCACCCGCAAACCTTCAGGGAATCCGTTATTTCCAAAAGCCTCTCCATGGCGGCATCCCGTCTCCAAGAGGAATTGGCTCCATATTTAGAAGGATGGTGATTCACAAGAAATGCCACGCTGTCGCCATCTGTCTTGAGAAACCCCGCAAGCAGAATGTCTCTTGTCAATAATGGCGTTCCCTCCTTGGAATATACTTTATACGGATTGGACGATAATAAACTTAAACGGTCCTTCCTGTACAATAAAGCGACATCTATCCCTCTTGGATCTGGAGAGTCATAGTGGACAATCGCATAGTTTTTCCTTCTCATTACTGTTTCAGCGAGCAGCTTCTCAAGCACAAACCGATTCTCTGCTTCTGCCAAGCCAATAACATCAGGAAGCCTTCCCCGTTCGTCCGCGATCCACAATATGGATTTTGCCACAAGGTTACATTTGGAAAGGAATTTTCTTTTTGTCCATCGTTTCTTGCCATAAGAAGAGAACTCCTCGTCAGATTCATTTGACGGGACCGAGTCCGCTTTCCAATCAAAGAAATTCTCAAGATTCCAGAACATGACAAGGATAGGGCCTTCCTTGGCGGGCGCCTGAGGCTCCCGCCAGAGAACGCTCGCCAAAAGAAGACATAATAACACTTAAACTATAACTTAAAAACCAATATGATATTAATATCATCAAGGGCGAATATGGGCAAAGGAAACGGAAAAAAAGACCCGAAACAGAAAAACATTTTCTTATGATTAGTATCTTTGCCTTAAATAGTTTTTTACAGAATCTATAAATCAGAGGAATATGTCCTTGAAATGTGGAATAGTCGGACTTCCTAATGTCGGGAAATCAACCTTGTTCAACTGCGTGAGTTCCGGAAAGGCCCAAAGCGCTAATTTCCCATTCTGCACAATCGAGCCTAACCTTGGCTCCACTAACGTGCCAGATAAAAGACTGGAAGTTCTCGCTGAAATGTGCAAACCGAAAAGCGTTGTCCCGGCGACTGTTGATATTGTTGATATCGCCGGACTTGTCAAGGGTGCCAGCAAGGGAGAGGGGCTTGGAAACCAGTTTCTCGCCAACATCAGGGAGACTGACGCAATCCTGCATGTGTTGCGCTGCTTTGATGACGGCAATGTGGTCCATGTGGATGGAAGCGTGGATCCTGTAAGAGATAAGGAAGTCGTTGATCTTGAGCTGCAAATCAAAGACCTGGAAACGGTTGAGTCAAGGCTTGCAAAATCCGTCAAGCAGGCCACCACCGGAGGAGATAAGACCGCGAAAAAACTCGTTGACCTTCTTCAGCGTTATAAAGACGCTTTGGAGAGCGGAAAATCCTGCAGGACGGTTGAGCTGGTGAATGAGGAGGAAGCGGCGATGGCCAAAGACTTGTACTTGCTCACGAATAAGCCGGTCATGTACGTATGTAACGTGGATGACGCCTCTGCCGCCACTGGTAATGAATATGTTGACGCCGTTAGGAATGCTGTGAAAGATGAGAACTCAGAGATTCTCGTTATCTCAGCGAAAACGGAGTCCGAGATTGCCGAGATGGACAGCTATGAGGATCGGCAGATGTTTTTGGAGGAGATGGGGTTGAAAGAGTCTGGCGTTGTACGTCTTATTCAAGGCGCCTACCATCTTCTCGGATTACAGACATTCTTCACCGCCGGTGCCGATGAGTGCCGGGCCTGGACTATCCACAAGGGAGACAAGGCCCCGAAGGCCGCTGGCGTCATACACACAGACTTTGAGAGGGGCTTCATCAGGGCTGAGGTTATCAAATACGAGGATTATGTCGCGCTTGGTAGCGAAAGTGCGGCCAGGGCGGCCGGAAAACTCGCCACCGAGGGGAAAGATTATGTCGTCCAAGATGGAGATATCATGCATTTCCTGTTTAACGTATAAACTACAATAACGATATGAGAACTAATTTATTTGCCACCTTGGCAGCGGCTGTGGTGATAGCAGTCGGATGTGCCACATCAATGAGTATTCCCGACCGCCTTGACAAATTTGTCGAGAAGACCGAGAAGGAGTATAAGAACTACGACGAAGATGATTGGAAAAAATCCAAGGAAGAATATGACGCTCTCGCCGCCCAGGTTAATGAGAATTATGATTCTTTCACAACTTCGGAAAAGGTCAGGACTATGAAAGCCATGGGGAAATACGGCTCAATGGTCTTGGAAAAAGAGGTCGCTGGCGCCTCTGACGCTATTGGAAGCGTTCTGGAGAGCATCCCGGAGGCCATCAATGACATTATCAACGAGATTGACACCGTCGCTATTAAAGAAGGTGTGGATGGTATCAAGAATGGCATCGAAGGGATCATCGAAAGCATCGATACCGCCAGGTTACGTAAATCCGTGGAAGGTCTCACACAAAGTATTGACACCGCTAAGTTACGCGAGAAGCTTGAAGCGTTGGTGAAGATATTTGGAGGCGAAGAGTGATTCGTTGATACACAAAAGAAAGAGGCTGGCCTTTCTGGCCAGCCTCTTGTTTTTCCGCTCAATCTCTATTAGAAGAAACGAGCCCTGTTATCCTTCACCTCAGCCTCCTGCATCATGACAGGAAGGATCATCTGAGAGGCATAGGTGTTCATCTGGGCGGCCGCGTTCTTCGCATCCTCCTCTGTATAGAAGGCCTCGGTCTCACGGGAGTTCACCTTGAACACATACGTTCCGATTGTTCCCGCGACAGGACCACAGATCTGGCCTTCAGGAGCCACAGAGACAGCGCCGATAAACTTGGGATCCAGACCCTGCCCTGCAAGAGAGGCGAACCGGACATCCACACCGGAGCTGACAATGCTGTGCAATGTGTCAGCTATGGTCTGAAGATCGTTCAGGCCATTGATCTTCTCAGCCACATTAGCGGCAGCCTTAACGCTGGCCTGCTCACTATAAAGTTGCTGATTGATCATAGGACTGACCTCGGAAAGCGTGGCGATACCCTCGTTGTGGATACCCTTCACGGTCGTGACGAAGAAGTAATTGTTATTGACGGTGATGATAGGGGAAACCTTACCCACCTTGTTGTCAAAAATCCATCTTGTCACTTCCTTGGCCTGATCAATAGCGCCATAGTTGGATGTGCTCTCGAGAACACCGTTCACAGGGTGTGAATAAACTCCGCAAGAGTCAACGGCGGCGAGATAGTTCTGATAACCACCGGTTGCGAGGTTGGCGAATTTGCTGGCTTTGGAGTAATACTCGTTGAAAGTCTCGTTGCTCGCGAGAGCGGTCTTGGAAAGGATCGCCACCTGCTTCTTAGCTACAGGAGCAGTCCTTTTGGTAACCTCAAGGATATGGGTTCCATACTGGGTCTTGAGGATGAATGGCTTCTTGACCTGGGCGGTGAAAACGGGGCCGAATCCGTTGACCATGTAGTTCTGGGTCATCCAGCCGAGGTTTCCTTGCTCACCGTCATAAGCGGACTGGGTGTCATCTGAATATGACGCCGCTAGATTGGAGAAGCTCTCGCCCTTCCCGAGGACATTGAGAAGGCTGTCCGCGAGGTGAGCCTGGTTCGTTCCGCGGAGAAGGATGTGCCTGACATAGACAGAGTCGGGAACCTGGGCGGAAGCCATAATCCTCGCGGCATAGAACACATTGTTGTTGTCCTTGAATACGGGGGATGTGCCTGAGGCGTTGCTGAACACGAATGTGTTGACATCCGGATTAACAACGTTCAGCTCGCCGTCCTTGTACCAACGCTCATCGATAGACTTCTCGGAATTCTTAGCCAGGAAAGACTTCATGGCGTCAGTTGTTGAGAACTCTTCATAGAGTTTATCCATCGCCTCGCTGGTGGCCAGGATATCGGCCTCAGAAGGCTTGACCTCAAAGACTACATATTCGATGTCCCTTGAAGCGTTCTGCTTGAACATCTGCTTGTGATTCTCATAGTACTTCTTGATGTCAGCAGCAGAAACAACGATGGTTGTGTCTGTGGTGAAACCAAGGGGAACCATAACGAAATCAACGTTTGTCGTGACGTTGTTTTCCTCGATGGCTTTCTTGAGCATCAGCGGGTTCTGAACATTGCTCTGGTTGAAGAGAGAGCCGTACTTCGCATAATACTGCTGTGTGCCAACGGTGTTCTGAATATAGTTCCAATAAGCGGCCAGCCTACCCGTGTTGTCCTGGGAAACGCTGTTGATGAAATTCTGGAGCGCCGCTTTGGAGAAAACACCATTCTCGTCCATGAACGCAGGGTTCTGGGAAATGACAGGGGACACCATGTCGCCAGCGAGAAGAGCCTTCATCTCATCCTCACCTACCTTGATACCAGCCTCGGACGCTTTCTTTGTGAACAAATACTTGTCAAGAAGGTTTTGCCAAGCGGCATTGCGAATCTGCTCCTGCTGCTGCTCATTCTGGGCGGTAGTGCCGGTCACCATCTCGTTAATCGTGGTGAAATTCTCGATGTCCTGCTGGAAATCCAGATAAGAAACGGCCTTTCCGTTGATCTCACCAACATTGTTCTTGGAAGACATCATCTGAATCGCAGACTCAAGAGTGCTCGGATCCACGATAAAAGACAAGAGGGCCAGAGCGATAATAATGGATATCGCCAGTCCGGCCTTTTCGCGAGTTTTTTGAAGAATCGCCATTGTGTATTGTTTTATTCTATAATATCAAACAAATAGGTATTGGGGTGCGAAGATAGTGATTTTTATTCAATTAATCATCTTTTTTTGAGCAAAGGCCCTATAAAGTTCACAGAATCAATTATAACCTTTGTTGAATCCTGCAGCACATACACATAGCTGTTGAATGGCTTGTAAAGCACGGAGTTTCTGGCCATCTCATCTGAGCGCATGCCAAACCCCTGCATGAAGTCGTCAGGGGTGAACATGCGTACATAACAGTCGGTGTATATTTCCTTATTCGCCTGGTCCCAATACAAAGTGTCGGTCTGAAGCGTCTGCTGCTTAACAATATTCTGCACCGTCACATTTCCGAACGCCGACCAGTACTCCCGGTTGCCTTTCTTTGATTTGAAATGCTTGGCGTTATTGGAGTGGAGCACCGTCTCGAGCTGGTCATCCTCAGAATAGGCAAACACATGAAGCCCCTTCGGGAACAACTCGAATGAGCTGGTGTCGTTCTCATATCTCTCCATGATGTCTGCCTCCACCCTCATTTTCAAGCCACCATCCTGGGTCTGGACCATGAACAGACTATCGACGGTTTGCAAAGGTGTCTCATCAATATCAATATGAGCAGCCTCGGAGAGTTTATTAGAGCATGAATATACGACGAAAGCAACCGCTGGAGCGGTTGCAATCATCTTAAACATATGTGACAGGCGCACCAACCTTAAGGCTACTTCTGGGTCCTTACTGTTGTTGTCGCGCGCATACCACCACAGTTGACCGTGTAGGACTGTCCATCGACAATGTCATACATGAAAGCCTCGGCCTTCTGCGGATAATACACACTGTAGGAACCTATAAGCTTGTTGCAGTCAGCGGTGAGAGACTCGTCAGCGGCCTTTGCCTTCTGCAGGTAATCAACAGCCACCCAGTAGTTGGCCCTTCTCTCAACCTCATTGCCTCCGCAACGAACGGCTCCCCAAATGGTTCCAATCAGATAATATGCTTTACCCTGATTTGCGGGATCAAGCTCAGCGGCTTTTCTGGCGGCGTCAAACGCCTTGCCGTTCATACCGGACTTGAGGCAATACGTGGCAAGCTCAAGCTGGTAGTTAGCCTTTGTCTGGGAATCAAGATCCGGGAATGCGAGAGCTTCCTCAAGATACTTGACAGCTGTGCTGTTCTCGTCCTTGGACGCATGCAGCTTGTAAAGATAGTAAGCTGATGCCGCGGAAGGCTCCGCGGTGTGCATCTTGGTGACAGCCTTAAGGAAGAGGTCGTTATTCTGGCAACCCTCGGTGTTGCCCATCATCTTCACAATGTTGGTGGCGAGTTCCACGTTGTCGGGATCAGCCTCATAACGAGGGGTGAACAAGGCGATAAGGTTATCGCAGCTGGCGACCTGGCTGGTGATGAACAAGCCCTCAATGTCAGACTTTGTCTTGGTGACTTCCTCGGTCTGCTCGGCTTTGCCGACAAGGGCGATAGCGTTCTGATAGGTGTTGATAACTTCCTCAGCACCAAGATTGCCGGCCTTGTACATGTCAATAGCCGAATTAAGCTGGAGAAGAAGAAGGCTGGGCTTGGTCTTCTCCTGGTTGACCTCGATAATCTTACCGAGCCCCTCATAGAGAGCCTTCGGATCCTTATAGAACTGGGTCATGTACTGTCCCTTGGTGTTCATGGCCGCGACGGCGTAATTGGGATAATACTCAGCCCTGAGATCGTTCAGCATAAGGAGTGAATCGACGAGCGCCGTGCGGACGGCGGGATCCTTAGTCTTATTAATCTCTCTACCAAGCAGGGTCATGCCGTTAAGCAGCATATTCTGGCTGGCGGTGGGAGGGCAAATTTTCATGGCGGTCCTCCAGTTAGGAAGGGCGTCATCATAGTTCTTAGCCTTGTAGTACTCCTGATAATAAGACAGATACTTAATGCATTCGTCTTTGTTAGGACCGTACTTGTCCTGCGCGGAAATATTCATTCCGAGCGTCATGGCGAAAGCCAGCAGTACAAGAGTAATCTTTTTCATGGTCTTTTTGTTTTATGCTGTTTATATTCTTTTATTCGTATCTCTGTTTTATAAACCAGATGTCATGTACATTCAACCCTATATTGAAATTGATGTATCTCTCTCTCACCATATTCCCGCTTAGGAATCCCCTCTGGCCCATATCCACGCCCACAGTCAAGCCGTTGTTGAGCTGAAATACTGGAAGGGTCGCTCCAAAAGTTAGACCAAATGCGTTCAGACTCTTTCCGTCAATGGTGCAATATGCTTGATCCCAATAAGTTCCGGCCCTATAAGTAATCTTTTTACGATAGTATCTGATGTCGTTTCTGTTGGGTACGTAAGACATGCCCGCACGGATAGACTGCGCCTGACTGGCGGCGAATACCGCGTTTCCGACATTCGCGAATCCGGTCACCTTATCCATTCCTGTGGAAGTCCAGTCTGAACGGAGATAATTGACTTCCGCTGTCCATTTGTCCCCTCCTTTCAGTGCTATACCGAAACCCATCTCACTAGCCAACCTGACCTGACCCTTGCCGAGTTTCTCGGAGAACGTGCGGGGAGAAGGCGTGGAGTCGTTGATGGAGGATATTACCTGAACCTCAAACCTGTCGACAGTGCCTTTAAGATCGGCGGCGAGTTCATAGGTCGCTCCCAAAACCACAGAGGCCTTGTTCGACACGGGGAAGGCGTACTGGACGCCAAATTTTCCCTTGACTGTGTTCAAGCCGAGTGTGTATCCGCTATTGATGCTCCTAAAAGAGGATTCAGACATGGTGAAGCTGTTGTCCTTATGGAGGTTGCCGAAAATATACTGCGCCTCTCCGCCTATGGAGAATCCTTTGAATAGGACAAAACCTCCGCCAACAAACAACTTAGATAGGCTGCCGTATCCTTTCACGGTGTTAAGGATGGGACCCGTCAAGGCGATTACCGTGGGATCTTTCTCCCATGCGGATACGTTATATCCAAGGCTGCTGTAGGGGGATAATCCACCATACATCGCGAAAGACTTCCACACCGGGAACGAAAGAATGATGCTATTGATGTTGAAGGTGTTGTTCGCACTCCTCATGTCGCCCTGGGCGTAATACTTGTTTCCTTGCGCAAGGCTGAAATCGAGCATGAAAGACTGGATATCCCTCTCGGTCACCGCCGCGGGATTGAGTATGTTTATATTCCTTTTATCCCTCGTGGCAATACCTACGCCTCCCATGCTTCTGTTATATGCCGTACCGAATCTAGACATATCCCCGATACCATACATGGAATAAGGGGAATATGAACTATAGGCCTCGTCCTGCCCCCAAACATTCAGAGAGCAGAAAACGAGCGCAAGTCCCAGAAGTATGTTTCTAATCGTTCCTTTCCGCATAATTGTCAGCAATTATCGCCAACCCCATCAACACAAGATTACAGACTACAAAGATGGAGTTTTTCATTCTTTTTGCAAAATATAACGCGTCTCCACCAGTAAAAACGGGGGTTTTTTCCGGAAATTGAGACAAGTAGCCCTGTATTTCAAACATTATGCCGCCAATCACCCCGGATTCTATTGAGGAAATCAGCGAATCGCCTGTAGTATTGACAGTTGGAGGAGTATCAACAAGCGGAAGGGTCCTTGAATATCGGTTAAGCGCCTTGAATCTTGTCCTGCATCCAAGCGATATGTTGCCTCCCTCATAAGCCCCGTCCGCACTTAGAAGATCCACAGAAAGGGTTGTCCCGAAATCAAAAATAACACTTCCGGTTCCTTTGAAAAGATATCTCGCCGCGATAACGGAAGCCACCCTGTCGGGGGAAACATATTCAGGAATACCATTGGAAATAGCTGTCTTTGTGTGGTTTCTGTCGAGCAACACAAGTTTTCCGCATTTGTTCTGCAGATATTTATCGTCTGCAGGACTAATGTCGATGGTGGATGACACCACCATCACGGACGGCTTCTCTTTACTTACAAGAGAATCGATGAAACCAAACATCTTCTCACCTTGATACCGGAATGTCTTTCCAAGGGTCATTCCCTCGGACCACGCCGCTTTCAAAGCGGTATTTCCTATCTCTACCAATAAATTAGACATATAGTAACAAATATCAGGTCAATCTTCTAAGGGTTGACAAGGCGACGGGAAGCGAGTCTATCCCCCTGGACACTATCTTGAGTTTTCCTTCTGTTTGCTTAAGATTGAATACTTTATCATTTTCCCCAACTTTAGCCAGAATATTTGAGAATATCTTTGTCTTGAAATATGGAGACATTGGGTTGGAGATGAAGAACATAATCATCATCCCGTTCTTTATGATAACTTTCTCGAAACCTAATTGCCCTCCAAGGTTCCTTATCTTCAATACATCAAAAAGATTATCTGTCTCCGGGGGAAGGTCTCCGAACCGGTCAACCAAACTTCCTCTGAAGTTCTCAATATCCTTATCTCGGGAAAGATTGTCAAGCTGCTTATATATCCTTATCTTCTCTGCGGTTATATCTATGTAGGAATCAGGAATCATAGCTATCTGATCCGTCTCAATGGTACAGTCGTTAGAATAAGAATCCCCACGGCCTCGAGTCTTCATACCTGTCTCTACACCAAGTTCTTCCATCGCCTCGGAGAGTATCTTCTGATAAGTCTCATAACCCATATCCATAATAAAACCACTTTGCTCCGCTCCAAGGAGATTTCCCGCGCCTCGGATATCAAGGTCTTGCATTGCGATATTGAACCCGCTTCCAAGGTCGGAGAATTCCTCAATGGCTTTGAGCCTTCTTCTCGCATCCTCAGTTATGGATATAAGAGGAGGCACTATAAGGTAACAGAAAGCTCTGCGGTTGGATCGCCCAACCCTTCCCCTGAGTTGGTGCAGGTCGCTTAATCCTATATTTTGCGCTTGGTTTATTATTATCGTATTGGCGTTTGGAATATCAAGTCCATTCTCGATTATGGTGGTGCAAAGAAGCATGTCATAATCGCCTCTTATGAAGTCCAACATCCTGTTTTCCAACTCCCTCGGTTCCATCTGTCCATGAGCTACACATATCTTCATGTCTGGGACAAGCCTATGGATAATCTCATAGATGGAAGGTAATTCCTCCACTTTATTGTGAAGGAAAAATATCTGACCTCCACGGGCGAGCTCGTAATTGATGATGCTCTTTATCTCATCCTCATTGAAAAGGATTATCTCTGTCTGGGTAGGAATCCTGTTAGGGGGAGGTGTGTTGATAATTGAAAGGTCCCTTGCTCCAAGTAGAGAGAACTGCAGTGTCCTTGGAATAGGTGTGGCTGTGAGAGTCAATGTGTCAACGGAAGTCTTAAGTTGTCTTAGTTTTTCCTTTGCGGACACGCCGAATTTTTGTTCCTCATCTATGATCAGGAGACCTAAGTCCTTGAACTCAAATCCCTTCCCGAGCATTTTATGGGTTCCTATCACTATATCGAGGGTGCCTTTTTGGAGTTTTTCCCTAACTTGGTTCACCTCCTTGGTGGTTCTAAGTCTACTTACATAGTCTATCGAACAAGGGAAATCTTTAAGACGTGATGAGAATGTGGTATAGTGTTGCAGAGCTAATATGGTGGTTGGAACCAACACCGCCACTTGCTTTCCATCGGTTACCGCCTTGAAAGCGGCCCTGATCGCTATCTCTGTCTTTCCGAATCCAACATCTCCACAAATCAGACGATCCATAGGACTGGGATCTTCCATATCCCTCTTGACAGCTTTGGTGGCCGTCTCCTGATCCGGGGTGTCCTCATACATG
Organism: Bacteroidales bacterium; assembly: GCA_017557535.1. Taxonomy (GTDB): domain Bacteria; phylum Bacteroidota; class Bacteroidia; order Bacteroidales; family UBA932; genus Cryptobacteroides. Next base: position 180,063 of record JAFYYM010000079.1, read on the forward strand.
AAAGAAGACTCCAACTCTTCCTGAAGGTAACTATCAGCGGAGAAAGCGAATCCCTTTGAGGCCTTGCGCTTCGCATAGAGTTGAATCAGATCCTTTGCGATATCCTTAATCCTGGATTTAGCGCTGGCCTTCAAAGTCTGCCAAGACTTAGAACCAAGCTTGTTTATCTTAGGTGGCTCACCATCCTTTGAGCGGAAACGGGAAATCTTATTCAAGGAATGAACGGAGACAAACACCACATCCCCATCCTTATACATGAGCTTCACAACCTCATGCATCCTTCCCTTGTCATCCCTCATCCTTACAAGCCCTCCGAAAACCCCGACTCCGTGATCTATATGGACAACATAATCTCCTATGTTGAAAGCAGTCAAATCATTAAGGGTCAACTGCTCGCTTTTCTCAACTGTTCTCCTGACGCTTACCCTGTGGAAACGATCGAATATCTCATGGTCTGAATAACAACAAACCTTCTCTTTATTATCAACGAAACCAGCATGGATATTCTTTCCTTGAATAAATTCAGGAAGAAGTCCCTTATTCTCTTTCAGAATAGAAAACAGACGATCAATCTGAGACTTTTTCTCACTGAATATAAATACTTTATATCCTCCTTCTATCTTCTTAGCCAAATCAGCGGAAAGCAGCTCGAAGTTTTTGTTGAAAACAGGTTGGGGGGATATATCGAATTTTACTATCTCATCTTTATCAACATCTAAAGGAACCTCAAGGAATACTTTCTTGAACTTATCCATTTCCTTGAAGAAATCCTCCCTTCTGTACATGTCGGAGGAATCAGCCCAAATCACTGATCCTTCTGGAAATAAATCTGATATATTTATGAGATTATCCTCAGAACTTGAAGACAAATCAGGAAATATCTCTATCTGATATCTCTCCTCTTTTGAAAGTTGGGTATTACAATCGAATACATGTATTTTCTCTACCTCATCACCGAAGAAAGATATTCTGAAAGGATAATTAAAAGAAAAAGAAAAAACATCTATTATTGATCCCCTTATCGAGAACTGTCCAGGGGCGGAGACAAAATCAATCTTTTCAAATCCTTGAGATACAAGTATTTCCTGAATTCTTTCATGGGATATTTCTTCTCCTTTCTTTATGGTCAGAAGTGATTTCTGAATATTATTGGCTGAAGGTATTCTCTCTTTTAAAGCGTCTGGATAAGTTATTATGAATAATCTTTGGGAATTATTATTGTTCGATATCAACTTCCCTATGGCGGACGTTCTCTGAACCCCAACAGAAGATTTGAAATTACTTTTCTCCACCACTTTACCGCTGTCAGGAAGATAAAATACTATGTCCCCCTCTACCAAATCATATAAATCTGAAGCACAATATTCAGCGCTTTCCTTATTTGGTAGAATAATAACGTGGGTACCCTCCTTCGCCACTTGACTCACGACGAACCACCTCGCAGAGAGAAAAAGACCTTTGCAATAGACTTCTTTCTTTACCGCAAGTTTCGAGGCAAGCTCAGACGATGATTTTCCACTTATCAACATTAATAGTCAAAAGTGTGTTGAAAACATGTTAAAACCACTGTTGAAAACCCTATTATTATTGTCACCAATATGCTCCTTATTTGTTTTCAACTGTTTTTTAATGAAATCCTAATAATCAACTATTAATAAAAATTATTCAGAAATAATTGATTATAAAATAATTAAAGAGGTTATTAACATTTCAACAAGTAAAACAAAACCATCAAATCTTATAAAAAATATCAATATATTTGTATCTGCTAATTGACTCTCTGATGACAGATTTCAATCCTAGGGACACAAACGTTGACAAAGATAAGGATTTGGATGGAATTATCCGTCCAAGAGAACTTGAAGATTTCACGGGGCAGAAGGAGATTGTGTCCAATCTTAATGTTTATATAAAAGCGGCCAAGATGAGGGGTGAGGCTCTCGATCATGTGCTTTTCCATGGTCCTCCCGGTCTTGGTAAAACCACCCTGGCACATATTATCGCTAATGAGATGGGGGTTAATATGAAGGTGACCTCAGGGCCGGTTTTGGACAAGCCGGGCGATTTGGCTGGCCTTCTCACTTCTCTTGAGACAGGTGATGTGCTTTTCATTGATGAGATACATAGGCTTTCTCCTGAGGTGGAGGAATATCTTTATTCCGCGATGGAGGATTATGTGATAGATATAATGATAGATAAAGGCCCTGGGGCTAGGTCGGTCAGGATATCCCTCAATCCTTTCACTCTTGTAGGGGCGACCACAAGGAGTGGACTATTGACAGCCCCTCTTAGGGAAAGATTTGGAATTACTTGTCCTCTAGAGTATTACGATACTTCTGAGTTAGTGAGAATAGTCCGTAGAAGCGCAAGGATCCTAAATGTGACAATTGATGAGGAGGCTTCCAGGGAAGTGGCCCTCCGTAGCCGCGGAACTCCCAGGATCGCGAACGGCCTTCTGAGGAGGGTTCGTGATTTCGCTCAAGTCATGGGAGACGGTCATATTGATCTCGAGATAGCGAGATATGCTTTGAACAAGCTCAAGATTGACACGAGAGGATTGGATTCTATTGATAATAAGATATTAAGAACAATAATAACAACATTCAAGGGAGGGCCGGTCGGAGCTAATACGATAGCCACTGCCATCAGTGAGGATCAGGGTACTTTCGAGGAGGTTTATGAGCCGTTCCTTATTAAGGAAGGTTTCATAGTGCGCACTCAACGCGGAAGGATAGCCACAGAGATGGCTTACCGTCATCTCGGGTTGGATGCTGAACTTGAATCAAACAGGACAGAGAATGGCACGTTGTTTTAGATTGATGTTGACTGCCGTTTTTGCCGCTGTCTCTTTACAAGCTTTCTGTTGTACTTCCGTTATTATATCCGGTAATGCCAGGATAGATGGAAGACCAGTCATGCTTAAACATAGAGACACAGGTGAACTTAACAATAGGATGCAATGGTTCAAGGGAACCACCTATGATTTCATAGGACTTGTGAATTCTTCATCAAAGGGAGGAGAAGTCTGGGCAGGTGCCAATTCCGCTGGTTTTTGTATAATGAATACTGCCACTTATGACTTGAAAGATGATGATGTTCCTGATTCAATGATGGATAAGGAAGGAGAGGTTATGTTCAAGGCTCTCGGTCAGTGTGCTGATCTTAGGGATTTTGAGCGCTTGCTGGAATCTTTGCCTAAACCCTGGGGAGTGGAGGCTAACTTCGGCATTGTAGACGCTAAGGGAGGAGCCGCTTATTATGAGGTGAATAATCATTCATATCGCCGTTATGATGTTTCGGAAGAGCCGGAAGGTTACATGGTTGTGACTAATTATACCAGATCTGGCCGTCCCGCGGACAGGAAAGGAGAGGATAGGTTCGCTAAAGCTGTTGATATATTGAAGGGAATAGATATTTCAACAGCTGGTCATAAAGAACTTATAAACAGTATATCACGTTCTGGAAGACCCATATTAAGGGATATATCAGCCTCTGCTATTGTCTTTGAGGGTGTTCGTCCTGGAGAGGATCCGTCACAGACGGTGGCATGGACGGTATTGGGTTGTCCAACTACATGTGTTTATATTCCCCTTAAAGTTTTTGGAAGTGATCATATACCCTCTTTTATGAAAGAAAATAAAGGAGGTGATGAGGCTCAGATATGTAGTCAATCATTGGTTATCAAAGGAATATATGGATTTGAAAACGGATGTGCGGAGGAGTGTGTTGAAGTGGAAAAATACATAGACAATCACTTTTCCAAAAATATCTCTCCCTCTAGATATGATCGTTTTGTCAGGAAGGCTTATAGGAAATACAAGATGATGTATATCCGTAAATTACCGAAAGTGGTATCTTGAATTGTTTTATACGATAAAAATGACTAAAATTGCAGACTGAATCCACTTTAGCTAATCATTAATAACTAAAATATGGCCGAAAAATTAATCTCAAAGATTCCGGACGGACCGTTGGCTGAAAAATGGACCAAACGCAAGTCGGAACTTCGTCTAGTCAATCCCAACAACAGGAGAAAACTTGAGATCATAGTAGTAGGTACCGGATTGGGAGGAGCCTCCGCAGCTGCTTCCCTCGGCGAACTTGGCTACAATGTGAAAGTTTTCTGTATCAGCGACTCTCCTAGAAGGGCTCACTCTATCGCTGCCCAGGGAGGTATTAATGCCGCAAAGAATTATCAGAACGACAACGATGCGGTGTATCGTTTGTTCTATGACACAATCAAGGGAGGTGACTATCGTAGCCGCGAGGCTAATGTATATCGTCTCGCCGAGGTCAGTGCGGCCATTATCGATCAGTGCGTAGCTCAGGGAGTTCCTTTTGCCAGGGAGTACGGCGGATATCTCGCCAACCGTTCTTTCGGAGGTGTACAGGTAAGCCGTACATTCTATGCGAGGGGTCAAACCGGTCAGCAGCTTCTCCTTGGCGCTTACGCTGCCTTGAACCGTCAGGTTGCCGCTGGAACAGTCACAAGCTATCCTCGTCATGAGATGCTTGATCTTGTAATTATTAATGGTCAGGCAAAAGGTATCATAGCTCGTAACCTTGTGACCGGTAAGCTTGAGAGATTTGGCGCACATGCTGTTGTTATAGCGACCGGAGGATATGGAAACACCTATTTCCTCTCAACCAACGCTATGAACAGTAATGGATCCGCCGCATGGCAGTGCTACAAGAAAGGCGCTTATTTCGCCAATCCTTGTTTTGCCCAGATCCATCCCACTTGTATTCCTGTTCATGGTGAGCAGCAGTGCAAGCTTACTCTCATGTCTGAGTCCCTCCGTAACGACGGCCGTATCTGGGTGCCTAAGAAGATGGAGGATGTAATGAAGCTTCGCAAAAAGCAAATTAAACCTTCCCAGATTCCTGAGGAGGATCGCGATTACTATCTCGAGCGTCGTTATCCAGCTTTCGGAAACCTTGTTCCTCGTGATGTGGCTTCCAGAGCCGCCAAAGAGAGATGTGATGCAGGTTTTGGAGTGAATGAGACCGGTCTTGCGGTTTTCCTTGATTTTTCTGACGCTATTAAGAGGCTTGGTCACCAAAGGGTTCAGGAACGTTACGGTAACCTATTTGACATGTATTTCAAGATCAACAATGTCAGCCCTTGGGAAGAGCCTATGATGATATATCCCGCTATCCATTACACGATGGGCGGTATCTGGGTTGATTATGATCTTCAGACAACCATTCCTGGCTTGTATGCTATTGGAGAGGCCAACTTCTCAGATCACGGCGGAAACCGTCTCGGTGCCTCCGCTCTTATGCAGGGTCTCGCAGATGGTTATTTCGTACTTCCTGTCACGATTGCTGATTACCTGTCCAACAAGTTCGCCGAGCCTAAGACGGACATCAACGATCCCGCATTTGAGGAGGCAGAGAAAGCTGTCCAGGCAAGAATTGACAGACTATTCTCCATAAAGGGAAAGAGGACTGTTGATTCCATCCACAAGAAACTCGGAAACATCATGTGGGAGTATGTCGGAATGGCCCGTAGTGAGGAAGGACTGAAGAAAGCGATTGAGGAGATTAAGGAACTCAAGAAAGAGTTCTATGAGGATGTGTGTGTTCCTGGTGAGCAGAATCAATTCAATCAAGAGCTAGAGAAAGCTTTGAGGCTTGAGGATTTCTTCGAGATTGGCGAACTTATGGCTCGTGACGCCTTGAACAGAAACGAGTCTTGTGGAGGTCATTTCCGTGTTGAGAGCCAGACTGAGGAAGGTGAGGCCAAGAGGGATGACGCCAACTACATGTACGTCGCCGCTTGGGAGTACAAGGGAGAGGATAAGGAGCCTGAACTCCATAAAGAGCCACTCAAGTACGAGTTTATTGAAGTTAAAACGAGAAATTACAAAGAATAACCGGATATGGATTTCAATCTTAAGATATGGCGTCAGAAGAACGCCCATGAGAAGGGTCATTTCGAGACCTACCACATCTCAGGAATCGAGGAGGACGCGTCTTTCCTTGAGATGCTCGACATCCTTAATGAGCAGCTTATCCGGGAAGGTAATGATCCCGTGGCGGTTGAGAGAGGTTGCCAGAGCAGTGGCCCCGTGTCTTTCGACCATGACTGCCGTGAAGGTATCTGTGGGGCTTGCTCCCTCTATATTGATGGCCGCGCCCATGGTCCGGATGATCATGTAACCACTTGCCAGCTTTTCATGCGTCATTTCAAAGACGGAGCTACCATCACCGTTGAGCCTTTCAGAAGCCCTGCTTTCCCCATAATCAAGGACTTGGTTGTGGATCGCAGCGCCTTTGACAAGATTCTTCAAGCCGGTGGTTTCATTTCAGTACGCACTGGAGCCGCTCAGGATGGTAATGCTATCCTTATTCCTCATGAGGAAGCTGAGAAGAGCATGGATGCGGCAGCTTGTGTCGGTTGTGGAGCTTGCGTGGCAACTTGCAAGAACGGATCAGCCATGTTGTTTGTGGCGGCAAGGGTTTCTTCCCTCGCTTTGCTTCCGCAGGGGCGTCCAGAGGCGGCAAGAAGGGCCAAAAATATGGTTGCGAAGATGGAAGAGCTGGGCTTTGGTGGTTGCACCAACACCCGCGCATGTGAAATGGAATGCCCTAAGGGAATATCCATTGACCATATCGCTCGTCTGAACCGCGAGTTCCTAAAGGCCAAATTTAGAGACTAAGCACCAGATTAAATGCTTTATGACTGAAGGAATCAGGCCCCTCCTGGTTCCTTCTTTTAGTATTATATTGTCGGTACCGCTCAAGACATCTCTTCTATAAAGAAAATCGACAAGCCGCTTCTTTAGTGTTCTTCTTGATAAAGAGCAGGGTTCTTGCCATTGATTGTTGAATAATCCCGGCATGACCGAATCAACCACTCTTGAGATAAGCGCGACTTGAAAGACTCTATTATATTTATTAGCGAGAGTCATGATTATTCCGGTGTCAAATCCTTTATTTAATGAGTATAAATAGTTTATGTCTATAAATGTAGTTATGCAACTTTTTATGGATTGTCCATCGAGTAATCTCTCATAAAGATTGAGCAAGGCGAAGAATACCAACGTCTCAGGAGAAAACCCATCATGTAATGATTGTATGATATTAACTTCGGTATCGCTCTTGATAGAGAGGGCTTCTTCGGCAGCGTGGTCATATTCGGATACCGGCACCAGAATATCTATACTATTAATCCATCGGGGGTATTCGGGTCGTAAACCCTTCATCGCCCAGTCGCCCAGGAGATTGTAGGTTATACTATTATTCTTAAATAAGTTAATAATATCATTTAAAATTGTTTCTATGTGAAGATTCTTGAATCTGCAGTAAGAAAGCACCCCATTCAATCTCGGGATCAAAGCGGAGGGAAAAGATAAATCAGGGAGAGATTTCATGATGTGAGCCACCAGGACCACACATTGTATGGGCGATTTGTCGATGTCCCAACCCTTAAGGAATTCATCAAGATTTTCTTGGGTTCCATTTTCTTCCAACCCAAGTTTCAGCAGTTCTTGATTGATTTCCCCTACAGACCGGAATACGCTGTTCCAAAGGGATTGGTGATCATTTTCTCGTCTCATTCTGACTCAAGTCCGATAAAGCCATCCTTTCCTAATATCAAAGGACGTGAGAAAGGATCATAAAATCCTTCAATGTGGAGATTCAGGCACCCTTGTGCGCGGAAGAAATCTTGTGTGGAAGGTTGGTTCAAATACAAATCTATGATGAAATCCCCGTTAGCCAAATACCTTGGTAAACGAATGCGTCTATCAATCTCAAAAGGACCCTGCTGCAATGCGATAAGTTTATCAGTATATCTTCCTTCGATGTAAGCGGCCAGGGGGGTGCCGTCAAGTCTTTTAATAATTAATTTGACATCGCATTTTATGGGATTAGCCGTTTCTCCCTTTATGGAAATATCCAGGTAATCCTGCCTTTTATTGATAGACTGCCTGTTAGATTCGCTGCCGTTAATCGCTATAGAAGTTATTGATATATAATCCTTTCGGTAGCTGATAGCGTCTACGATTCGGCCATCCTCCCCATTTCCTGAATCTTGTAAATAATAATCCACGGCCTCGTCCACATTGCCGTCGAAAACCATTTCGCCGTTATTCAAAACAACACCTCTCTCGCATAGGTTTTTTATAGCCCCTAGGTTATGGCTGACGAATAAAACCGTACGTCCGTCTCCTCTCGAAACATCCTGCATTTTACCAATGGCTTTCTTCTGGAACTCAGCGTCTCCGACGGCGAGAACTTCATCAACCACAAGTATCTCCGGCTCCAGAAAAGCCGAAACGGCGAAACCCAGGCGCACGGTCATACCGCTTGAATATCTCTTGACAGGAGTATCAATATATCTCTCCACCCCGGCAAACTCCACAATATCATCTAGTTTCCGATTGATTTCCGCACGGGTCATACCCATTATGGAGCCGTTCATATAGATATTTTCCCTACCTGTCATCTCCCCATGAAAACCGGTCCCGACTTCGAGCAGGGACGCTATTCTGCCATTTGCGCGGATGGTGCCTGTTGTGGGAGAGGTTACTCTTGAAAGGAGTTTCAAGAGGGTGGACTTTCCCGCTCCGTTTTTACCTATTATTCCCACAACCTCCCCCTGCTTCACATCAAAAGATATGTTTTTAAGGGCCCAAATGTAATCCGAATTACCCTTGCGGGTACGGTCGTTGACCTCTCCAACCTTAAGGAAAGGATCTTCTTTATTTAGAATTTTGGTTTGCCACCAGCGGTATAGATCTTGGCGTAATGTTCCAGTACCGACGAGTCCAAGGCGGTATAGCTTTCCAACATGGTCGAACTGAATAGAAATATTGTCCATACAAAACAAAAATAGCAAAACGGGGATATATTACCAAAAGACTGTTTATATTTGCACGCCAGAGTCAAAACAATTGAGAGGATCGCTTATTAATGGGTAGCAAGAAGTTGGATACTAGTATTAAAACAATAGCTCAAGAGCTGTTTAGCGAAAGAGATATCAAGATGATCCGTCTGGCATTGTCTCCCGTTATTTCACAAGATGAACTGGATTCTGTTGTAGAGGGGTGGGATGCCGCTTCGGCGCCTTTCAATAGCCAGATTATTGCTTTCAACTTAGCGAAGAATCACCCTGAGGTATCGTTTCCAAAGAATATACAACCGCTTCTCCAGCAGGCTGCTATCTTTTCCAGAAAAAGACATCTTGAGATACTCCCCCATTTCTCAAGGGTGGTCAAAGTCCTTGAGAATAAAGAGATTCCATTTATCTTGATTAAAGGAGGAGCGATGAGGGCGTATCGTCCGGAACGCCCAAGATGGACCGCAGATATCGACATTCTGGTTCCCGAGGATAAATATGAGGAAGTTCTGAAAGAGACAGAAAAAATGGGGTATATCCTTCACCGGTCTCCTCATAGCTCCGGGCTGCGTGAACCGTCCTCAGATCAGGATTTTGTGGATATCCACCACTACGTGAGCATGGATACCGGCAAGGAGAGAAATCTTAATGAGCCATTGACGATTCGCGCCATCACCCTTCCTTTCTCTTCATCATCTGTCAAGGTGCCTTGTCCTGAGGATATGGTCTTTATCTCACTTGTCAATTTTTGGAAAAACGTGACCCATATCTCTCGTGAGAACAGCAAGATAAGCTTCGCGAACCTATGTTTTGACCTGATGTTTCTTAATGACAGAAGCGGGGGTCTGGACTGGGACGTTATCCGTACAAACGCCAGAATCACCGGATCTGTCGAGACAGTTTATTTGGCGGCGAGAGTGCTTGATCTCATTATTCCCGGATTCTTCCCAAAGAGTTTTATGGAAGAGGAAACGGCCAACCACAGGGTAAAGAAGCTTATATCCCGTACGCTTTTCACTAGAAACGTGATATGTCCTCTTCGAGACGAGATTGGAGAATTCGACTTCGGGAAGGCCTTGAAGCAGAAGAGAAACCCCTTCAAATATATTTACTTAAGGGTTAAGTATTTTATAGTGAAGAGGTTCCCTGCTGGCGGATTCAAAACCAAGGGATAGCTGAATAATCACCAAAGGAAATTGTTGAACGGATATCTCCCGGCGTGGATCTCCGCGACCATTTTATAAAGGTCATTACGGAGTTTCTCTATATTCGTCTTATTTATAGCGGACAGGAATATGCACGGGGTCTTCTCCTGGGCAATCCAAGAGTTCTTCAGCTCGTCAAGAGTGAGGTTTGCCTTACCCTTAGGAGAGAGGGAAAACTCGTCGTATTCCTCATACTTATAAGCGTCTATCTTGTTGAAAATAACATAAATAGGCTTATTTGCCGCCCCGATGTCCCTGAGCGTCTTCTCCACGACCTCCATCTGTTCCTCAAAACCCGGATGAGAGATGTCCACCACGTGCAGCAGAATATCCGCTTCCCGGACTTCGTCAAGCGTGCTCTTGAATGCCTCCACAAGTTGAGTGGGAAGCTTTCTGATGAAGCCCACTGTGTCACTTAAAAGAAAGGGTACGTTCTCAATGACGACTTTTCTCACAGTGGTGTCAAGCGTGGCGAACAGTTTATTCTCAGCGAAAACATCAGATTTTGACAAGAGGTTCATGATTGTGCTCTTTCCCACGTTGGTGTATCCAACAAGCGAGAGACGCACCATAGAGCCTCTGTTTCCACGTTGTGTCGCCATCTGTCGGTCAACCTTCTTGAGCTGATCTTTTAGCCTTGAGATCCTTTCCTTTACTATACGACGGTCAATCTCTATCTGGGTCTCACCCATACCTCCTCGGGTCCCCATACCTCCTCTTTGTCTCTCGAGGTGCGTCCACATGCCGGCAAGCCTAGGCAACATATAGTTGTACCGGGCAAGTTCGACCTGCATTTTCGCATAAGACGTCTTTGCCCTTTGAGCGAATATCTCAAGGATAAGGCTCGTTCTGTCGATTACAGACGCGGTCTTGATCACTTTCTCAATATTGCGCTGTTGCATCCCCGTCAGTTCATCGTCAAAGATGGCGTAAGAGATGTTGTTATCTTCGCAATAATCAGCGATTTCCTGGAGTTTTCCGGAGCGTATGTAAGTCGATTTCTCGGGTTTATCAAGTCTCTGTACGAACTTTTTGTCCCCTACGGCCCCGGCGGTCTCGGCCAGGAATTCCAATTCGTCCAGGTATTCAACAACCTTTCTCTCGTCGTCGTTCTGGCGGATAATACCGATAAAAACAGCTTTCTCTGTTCTTTCTTCTGCTGTTTGTGTCATTATGATTTACTTGTCGTTCTGAACGAAGTGTAGAATCTTATTAAAAAAGGCCATCCGGTTGGGGACGGCCTTTCAGTCTCACTCTCCGTTATTATCGGAGCTGGAAGATCACAGGGAAGGTGTAGGTAACCTTGACGGCGCGGTCACGCTGCTTTCCGGGCTTCCATTTCGGAGAGCTCTGAACAACACGGACAGCTTCCTTGTCAAGAGAGGAGTCAACGCCTCTCAGGACTTTGACGTTGGTCACCGAACCGTCCTTCTCGACTGTGAATTGGAGGGTTACACGGCCCTGGACACCATTTTCCTTGGCAATCTCAGGATAGACAAGCTTGGAGTTAACCCATTTAGAGAACTCGTTGGCGTCTCCACCGTTGAAAGAAGGTTTCTCCTCAACCAGCTGGAAAGGAATAGCCTCTTCTTCAACAACCTCCTCCTTTACCTCCTCAACATAGTCCATGATTTCAACGCCTAGATTGGCGTCATCCTCAAGGCTCATGAAGTTGTCTTCCACCTTGATGTCATCCTCGACGATGTCGATCTGGTCTGACAGAACAGGGATTTGAGGTGCCTCGGGCGGCGGGGGAGGGGTCTCCTGGGTGATAGGAACCATCTCCTCGACTTCCACGACTTGATCTTCGGGTCCGAAGACCGCTACGGTCTTCTCTCTTGTTCCGTAGGAGAAAGCTCCCCAGACAAGAAGAAGTGCGGCAACGAGTCCGATCTCAGTGAAAAGCAGTCTCCTGTTCTCAAGATTGGCTTTTTCGGTTTTCTTAACTTCCATATTCAGTGAGTTTAATATTCTACAATAGGCTTTCAAAGTTAGAAATAATAATTTTCATTTCAAACTTTTTGAATTAATAGTTGTAGATTTGTAACGGTTTTTGCAAACATCGTGCTATGATAAGGTATTTCACAGAAGACGTTAAATTCGTCTTGAAAGACAAGCTGGCGAATAATCGCTGGTTGAAAATGGTTGCCGGGAGCGAAATCCGCAAGATCGGTGATATTAACATAATATTTTGTTCCGACAATTACATCCTTGATGTCAACATGCGTTATCTCCAGCACGATTATTTCACCGATATCATCACTTTCGATTACTGCGAGGGCAAGACCTTGTCAGGAGACTTGTTTATCAGCATCGATTCTGTCAGGGAGAATGCCCATGAATATGGGGCCGAGTTTAACGAGGAACTTCATCGTGTCATGGTTCATGGCCTGTTGCATCTGATCGGATATGATGACCATACTCCGGAAGAAGAGAAAATCATTCACGAGAAGGAAGACTATTATCTTAAATTGAGGTCTGTCGTTTAACCTGATGCAAGGGGTATATGACATAATCGTTGTGGGTGGAGGCCATGCCGGCTGTGAGGCTGCGGTGGCCGCCGCTAACATTGGTTGTTCCGTCTTGTTGCTTAATGCGGATCTTAGGAGTTTCGCAAGGATGTCTTGCAACCCGGCTGTTGGTGGAATAGCCAAGGGGCAGATCGTCCGCGAGATCGATGCCCTCGGCGGGATGATGGGTTTGGTAACAGACGCAACAACTCTTCAGTTCCGGATGCTTAACCGCTCGAAAGGTCCGGCAATGTGGAGTCCGAGGGCCCAGTGCGATAAACAGGCCTTTTCCCAACGATGGCGCAAAATTCTCGAAACTCATTGTAAATTAGATATTTACGCCGATTTTGCAAACTTATTCCTCTTTGAGAATTCAAAAATTGCCGGGGTCCGAACAACTACCGGGGCAATTTTTAAGTCTCAAGCGGTTATTTTGACCGCCGGCACCTTCCTCAATGGAAAACTTTTCATTGGAAGGACAACTTTTGAGGGAGGAAGGATAGGCGAGCTTTCTTCCCATGGCTTGACCGAACAATTATCTTCTCTCGGATTAACGACAGGGAGGATGAAGACGGGAACTCCTCCAAGAATAGACATTTCGTCAGTCGACACATCAAGACTTCTTCCCCAGCTCGGAGACAAGGAACCAGAGCGGTTCTCGTATCTTGATATTCCCTCTTCTATTCAAGGTGGCGAACCTCAAATGAAGTGTTTTATACTTCATACCAACGAGAAGGTTCACGACATATTACGAGACGGCTTTGGAGACTCCCCGCTTCTGAACGGGCTGATCACCGGCAAAGGACCACGCTATTGTCCCAGTATTGAAGACAAGTTGCGTGTCTTCCCGGATAACGATTCCCATCAATTATTCCTTGAACCAGAAGGGAGGAACACGAATGAGTATTATCTGCAAGGTTTCTCTTCTTCTCTGCCCTTGCAGACTCAGCTCGACGCTCTCCATTCTATCGAAGGCCTGGAATCTGCGAAAATATTCAAGCCTGCCTATGCGGTCGAATATGATTATTTCGATCCAACCCAACTGAAGGCAACCCTGGAGTTGAAGGATATAGAGAATCTATATTTCGCAGGGCAAGTTAACGGTACTACAGGATACGAGGAGGCTGCAGCCCAAGGCCTCATGGCAGGGATTAACGCGGCGTTGAAGGTCAAAGAAAAAGAGCCATTCATACTTCGCCGGGACGAATCTTATATAGGTGTTTTGATAGACGACCTTATAACTAAGGGTGTTGACGAGCCTTATCGAATGTTCACTTCGAGGGCTGAATACAGGATCCTTTTACGACAGGATAATGCTGATTTTCGTCTCACCGAGAAGTCTTTCAATATTGGTTTGGCCTCAGAAAGGCGTTATGAAATAATGGCCACCAAGCGATCTCGGGCGGATAACCTGAGAGGCATGTGTGACAACACGAAGATTAGAAAAGAGCATGTCAATCCTTATCTTGAGACCTGTGGCTCGACACCTCTAACAGACTCAAAAAAAATTTCAGAACTAGCTTCACGCCCAGAAGTAAGTTTGTCTGAATTGTTGAAATTTGTTCCACGTGGAACAAATTATCCTGAAGAGGTGATATCTTCTGTTGAGATAGAAATCAAATATAAAGGATATATTGAGCGAGAACGTGCCGTTGCGGAAAAGATATCCCGACTTGAGGATCTTAAAATTCCAGAAGGATTTGACTTCGATTCTATTTCTGGCCTGTCTATAGAATGTCGTCAGAAATTCAATCGTTATCAGCCGAGAACAATAGCTCAAGCCTCCCGCATATCAGGAGTCTCTCCGTCTGACATTTCTATTCTTCTTGTCTATTTTGGCAGGTAATTATACTACATCATTTGAAGAGCGGACTTGATGATCTGCTCGACTTTAGCGTTTGGATTAGCCTTCAGGATCGCCTGTATTGCCTTGTTCACAGCGGGCTTGGCGAACCCCAGCATAACCAGAGCCCTTGATGCCTCCTCTACAATCTCGCTTCTTCCGGCACCTCCGAAGAGCTCTGAGGAATCGGCTCCTTCGCCCTTGACCACTTTGTCTTTGAGTTCTATGATCATCCTCTGGGCGCTCTTGACCCCTATTCCTTTCACGCTCTTTATCCTGGCCACATCCTCCGAAAGAATGGCTTGCCGTATTTCTTCGGCAGAAAGAGAGGATAGCATCATCCTGGCGGAAGACACACCGATACCGGAGACGCTTATCAGCAACTCAAATAGCTCCCTTTCGTCCTTGGTGGCGAAACCATAATACTCTTCCATATCTTCACGCAGATAATGGAAGATATAGACCTTGGCCTCTTTTTTATCTTGCAGGGCCTGATAGGTCTGAAGGGATATCAAAATGCTGTATCCGATACCATTATTCTCGAGGGTTAATTCCGTGGGGGAGAGTTCCGCCAATGTGCCTTTGATATAGTCAATCATGTCATTTTAATTCTTCTCAAATATACAAATTCTTCAAGAATGATTTGTTAAATTTGTAGGATAGAGCATTGATTTGTCAAATGAGAATCCAGGATATCAGGGAAATGTTTCCGGCCTTGTCAGAAAGGGTATATGGCAAGCCTCTGGTTTATTTTGATAACGCCGCCACCGCACAAAGATTAAAAACGGTGGTGGACAAGACGAGTCGACTTGCGTTGGAGTCTAACGCCAATATCCATCGCGCCGTTCATAAACTTGCCTCTGATGCGACAGAAGAATATGAGAGCACGCGTGACGCGGTGCGGGAGTTCATAAACGCAGGCTCTCGAGAAGAAATCATATTCACCTCAGGCACAACGGCTTCCATTAACCTTGTGGCCTTCTCGCTGGGAGAGATTCTCGTCCAAGAAGGAGACGAGATCATTGTCTCAGAGGAGGAACACCATAGCAATATTGTTCCTTGGCAGATGCTTTGCCAGAGGAAAGGCGCGATTTTGAAGGTTCTGGGGGTTGACGACTATGGACACTTGAAAGTAGAGGACCTCGACTCTCTTATCACTCCCAAGACGAAGGTTGCGGCGGTGACTCACATCTCCAATGTCCTTGGTCTTGTTAATCCTGTTAAACAGATCGTAAACATTTGTCACTCAAAGGGTTGTCCCGTTTTAATCGATGGTGCGCAGGGGATAGTCCACGAGAAGGTGGATGTCCGTGACCTGGATTGTGATTTCTATGCTTTCTCTGGTCATAAAATATATGCGGCCACGGGTACCGGAGTTCTTTACGGTAAGAAAAAGTGGTTAGATCAGATGGTGCCTTATCAAGGCGGCGGGGAGATGATATCAACTGTAAAATTCTCAGGAACAACGTATGCCCCTCTTCCGGGGAAGTTTGAGGCGGGAACACAGAATATTAATGCCATTCCATCTTTGAAGCCTGCTATTGAGTTTTTGAAATTATTGAGGGATAGCGAATTACAGGAAGAGACGAGGGGCGTGAAGGAGTATATGGAGAGATCGTTCGCCTCGCTCAGGATGACAGAGGAACTAAAGGTTAAAACCTATGGGGTTCCACGTGGAACAGAAACAAAGATTCCGCTTTATTCTTTTACCGTGGAGGGTGCCCACCATGAGGATTTGGCGTTGATTCTGGATAAAATGGGTATAGCAGTACGCTCGGGACAGATGTGTGCAGAGCCGATAATGGACCGCTTCGGTGTTACGGGTATGGTTAGGGTGTCTTTAGCTCCATACAACACGGTGGAAGAGGTGGATTATTTCGTGAAATCTCTTGACAAAGCGATTTCGATGCTAGTTTAAGTGGAAAGATATGAGTACGTTGGAAGAAGCCAAAAGAGCAGTCGTTGAGGATTTCTCAATGTACGATGAATGGCTCGATAAATATGAGTATCTCATAGAGTTGGGGAAAAACCTTGAACCTTATTCCGAGGAGGATAAGACCGAGGATAAGCTTATCAAGGGCTGCCAATCAAGAGTGTGGCTGGACTCGAGAATTGAAAACGGAAAGCTGTTTTTCAAAGCGGATAGTGACGCTATTATCACCAAGGGAATCATATCCCTTCTGATAGGTGTTTATTCGGGACGGGATCCCAAAGAGATCGCTGAGGATGATTTCGGTTTTATTGGCGAGATTGGTCTGAAGGAGAATCTTTCCCCGACAAGGGCGAACGGGCTCGTATCAATGATAGAGAGAATTAAAGAGCTCGCCAAGTCTTCCATAGTCACTGACTCTCAGGATGTTCTTACCGCGGAGGATGCAAAGGAGTTGGCGGCCTTGTATGATAATGTAGTGCTGGCCCTTAAGCAAGTTTACGACCCGGAGATTCCGGTCAACATCTATGATTTAGGGCTGATTTATGAGCTTGTCATCAACAAAAGACACGAGGCTTTCATAAAAATGACTTTTACCGCTCCAACTTGTCCGATGGCAGACGAAGTTTTGGCGGAAGTGAAGAAAAACGTGGCGGATGTTCCTGGAATAACCGCTTGCGAAGTGGAGTTGACGTTTGATCCGCCATGGGACCAGTCGATGCTCTCTGAGGAAGCCAGGGTAGATCTTGGATTAGATGGGTAAACATTTAATAATCAATAACCACATAACCATGAGAAGAACACTGTTGATTTTAGCGTTGATTCCGATGCTTGCGCTTGGGTGCCGGAATTCCAAGGAACAGGATAACCAGGCCATCAACCTGATTATGGAGACCGACATCGGCAACGACGTTGATGACGCATTGGCGATGGATATGCTCTACAAGTACCACGAGGCGGGGATCATCAATCTTCTCGCCGTTTGCATCAACAAGGAGGGTCCGGCTCCCGGAGAATTTGTTGATATATTAAACACTTGGTACGGCCATCCGGATATTCCTATCGGCATCATTCGCAAGGGAGCCTTTTGCGAGAACGATGGCACCAACTACGCCAAGGCGGTTGTGAACTTGAAAGATGACGAAGGGAAACCGTTGTTTGCCAGAACATTAAATGGATATGACGACCTTCCGGAGGCCCCGGATCTTTATAGGAAGATCCTTTCAAAGGCCAAGGATAAATCTGTCGTTATCGCCTCGGTAGGATTCTCCACAAATCTGGCGAGATTGCTCCAAAGCGGTCCCGACGAGTACTCGAAACTCGACGGGAAGGCCCTTGTCGAGAAGAAGGTGAAGTTGTTGGTTACGATGGCTGGCAATATGGCGGAACCCGATTATCACGAATATAACATAGTTCGTGATATTCCTGCGGCCAAGGAAGTTTTCGAGAATTGGCCGACCCCGATAGTCACCTCTCCTTTTGAGCTTGGAAGACAGATAAAGTACCCGGCGACAAGCATCGAGAATGACTTTGACTGGGCGGGCTCACACCCTGTGGTGGAAGCATACAAGGCGTATATGCAGATGCCTTATGACCGCGACACATGGGACCCTACGGCTGTTTTGTATGCTGTTGAAGGCGACAAATGGTTCACGGTCTCTGAGCCGGGAACCATAAAAGTCACAGAAGAAGGTTCAACGCTTTTCACTCCTGTCGAGAAAGGAACGAGGAAATATATTGCTGTGGATGAAGCCCAGGCTGAAGCAATTAAAGCCCATTTCATCGAGTTGATCACTTCTAAGCCCGAGAATAAGAAATAAACAAGTATAACACAACTATTAACCAACATGAAAGGAAAGATTCTGGTGATTGGAAGCACCAATACCGACATGACCGCTTTTTGCGCCAAAATGCCGGCCCCGGGGGAGACTGTGCTTGGGAATGACTTTGTCATGGGTCCTGGAGGAAAGGGTGCGAATCAGGCAGTCGCCGCAAAAAGACTTGGTGGTGATGTCAATTTCATCTGCAAGGTAGGAGATGATATTTTCGGCGAGAATACCATCAGGCACTTTAAAGAAGAGGGGCTTGATACCACGGGAGTCATGATCTCAAAAAAGCCTTCAGGCGTGGCTTTGATCACGGTAGACGAGAGTGCTGAAAACTGCATTGTGGTGGCTTCCGGAGCTAATAACGATTATACAAAAGAAGATATCCGCTCCTGTAAGGAAGCAATTGAGGCGTGCGATATCTTGTTGATGCAGCTTGAGATACCGGTTCCGGCAGTGCTTGAGGCCGCTATAATAGCGCATGAGGCAGGAAAGACCGTGGTCCTGAATCCGGCGCCAGCGATAGATTTGCCGGAGGAGATATTCCGCCACATCTCACTTTTCATTCCGAATCAGCATGAACTAGCGAAATACTCAGGGATGCCGGTAAGCGGGGAGGAATCTGCCGCGAAGGCCGCGAAAGCGATGATGTCCAAAGGCGTAGGACGCCTTATTGTCACCATGGGGAGCAAAGGATCCCTTGTCTGCCAGGAAGAAGGAACCTCTTTTGTCCCGGCTCAAAAGGTTGATGCCGTTGACACGACAGGAGCTGGTGATTGCTATTGCGGAGCACTTTGCGTCGCCTTGTCCGAAGGCAAGTCTTTTATGGAGGCCGCGAAGTTCGCGACCGGAGCGGCAGCTGTGGCTGTGCAACGTCCGGGGGCACAAGTGGCGATGCCTTTCAGAAGCGAAATAGTTGATTAAGAGCAAATAAGATTATCTTTATGAATATGAGAACCCGCATATTACCTATTATTTCCTTTGCGGCGCTGACCATTCTCGCTTGTGCTTGCGGGAAGAAAGCAGTCAAGACGGCTTCAATTCCTGCCGAGGTCACAATGTCCAAGGATAAACTCATGGACAAAATCAAAGGCGGCTGGGCAGGCCAGATGATCGGTTGCACCTATGGCGGTCCAACCGAATTCAATTACAGCACCTTTATCAACGATAACATACCAATAGAGTGGCCCGAGCATAGGATTCAATGGTACTATGACCATATTCCCGGCCTGTACGACGACATTTACATGGATCTGACTTTTGTGGAAGTATTTGAGAAAGAAGGCCTTGACGCTCCGATAGAGTCTTTCGCCAAGGCATTCTCAACCGCTGGTTACCCACTATGGCACGCAAATCAGGCCGCAAGGTACAACATCCAGAACGGTATCATGCCTCCAGAGTCAGGCTATTGGAAAAATAATCCCCACGCAGACGACATCGACTTCCAGATTGAAGCCGACTATGCTGGAATCATGGCACCTGGAATGCCAAACGCCGCTGTTCATTTCACGGACGAGATCGGGCATATGATGAACTACGGAGATGGCTGGTACGGAGGTGTTTACGTGGCGGCGATGTATTCTCTGGCTTTTGTGTCTGACGACGTCAATTTTATTGTCACTGAGGCGCTTAAGGCTATTCCCCAAGAGAGTAAATACTACCAGTGCATGGCCGATGTGATCGAGTGGTACAAGCAATATCCCGACAACTGGGAGCTTACGTGGGCCAGAGTCGAACGCAAATGGGGCTTTGATATAGGCTGCTCAGAAGGCGCTTTTGGCACTACCAATATCGACGCCTTGATCAATAGCGCCTACATCATCATGGGTCTCCTCTACGGCCAGGGTGATTTCTACAAAACAATCGATGTCTCCACCCGCTGTGGAAAGGATTCCGACTGCAATCCGGCTTCTTCAGGAGGTATCCTCGGCGTGATCCTGGGATATGAGGGAATTCCAGACTATTGGAAGAAAGGAATGGCTGAGGTTGAGGACAGGAACTTGGCTTACACGGATATATCGATGAACAAGACCTACCAGATGTCCTTCAACCAGGCTCTTAAGGTGATAGAGAGATATGGTGGCAAAATAGGTGACAACGAGGTGACAATCAAGACCCAGACACCCGAGGCGGTCCGTTTGGAGCAGGCTTTTGAGGGCCATTGGCCAATCAAGAGAAAGGAGATAAGAAAGCCTATAAGTGAGACCGGAGAGCAGGAGTTCACCGGCAAGGGAGTGGTTTTCACTTATTTGATGCCCATGGACAAGAAGGATGCCCAAACTGGCTATGTGGCAGAGGTGGAAGTCTATATGGATGGTGCTCTTGATCAGGTGGTGAAGCTTCCCGCATCTAACAACAACCGCAGGCTCGATCTTTATTTCAAATACGATCTTCCCGTCGCCGCTCACAAGGTATCTTTCAAGGTTAAGAATCCTGACAAGGTCCATCCGATCGAGGTCCGTTCGATGATTATTTATTCCGACAAACCGGAACCAATTCAGCACCAGTAGTTTATTATTATGAGAAAGCTCGTTGCCATCTCTATTCTACTCGGCTTCCTCTGTGTGGGATGTGCCGAGAAGAACGCTCCGAAAGAAGTGTCTTTGAAACTTGACCCTTCCAAGGTGGAATGGTTTAAGGATGCCAAGTTCGGTATGTTCATGCACTGGGGGCTCTATTCCATCCTGGAAGGATCTTACAATGGACATACCATGCCGGACACTACTTTTCCACAGGGAAACACATGGTATGCGGAGTGGATCAAACCTCGCCTTGAAGTACCTGACGATTACTATAATGGCCTTATCAACGAGTTCAATCCCGTGAGATATGACCCGGACAGCTGGGTCAGAGAAGCCAAGAACGCCGGGATGAAGTACTTGGTAATCACAGCAAAACATCATGACGGCTTCGCTTTGTGGGATTCTGATGTTTCGGACTTTGACATCGCCGCCACTCCGTACAAGAAAGACTTGCTCGCACCGCTGGTGGCCGCCTGCAAGAAATATGGCCTTAAATATGGCTTCTATTATTCTCACTGGCAAGATTGGGAAGACCCTGATGGTGCCATGCCTTATTGGTACCCATGGCGTCCAGACGAGGATTTTGAAAAATATTGGCAAAGAAAGTCACTGCCGCAGGTTAAAGAGCTGATAGAGAAATTCGATCCGGACCTTCTTTGGTTCGACACCTGGGACTGGGAGAACCACATTACGCCCGAACGAAGGGACGAGCTTATCCGCCTTGTCAGGAGCCTCAGCGACAAGTGCCTCATCAACGGGCGCATCTGTTATTCGAATCCTGGAGATAATATCGATTTCCTTGAGATGCATGACAATGCCTATCCTAAAGAGATGCTGGACAAGCCTTGGCAAACTCCAGCCACTATGCAGAACTCCTGGGCATATCACGGAAATGATTATAACTGGAAACCCGCCAACAGGATGCTACGCTATCTGGTCAATAACACGTCAATGGGAGGCAACTATCTCCTTAACGTCGGCCCAAAGGCGGACGGGACGCTTCCCGCTCCGGCCGTCCGCAGGCTTAGGGAGATGGGTGCGTGGTTGGATGTGAATGGGGAGGCCGTGTTCGGCGCTTCACCTACTGGCTATAAAATGCCGGAAGGAATTTACACGACCCAGAAGGAAAACTCTGACGGGAAGAATCTCTATATATTCCTTACCAGTCCGGTCGCTTCCGTGACTGTTCCCGATGTTATAGCTGGAGGATGCGAGGTCTTGGAGACTGGGCAGCCAATAGATATGTCAGTCGTTGATGGTGAGACCGTTATCACCCTTCCTAACAGTATTTTCAAGGATGATTCGATAGTGGTTTTGAAATGCCATTAGTGAACGTATATTTCTCTTTGGGGAGTAACCTTGGCGACAGGGAAAGGAACATCTCCGAGGCGCTTCTCCGGATGGACGAGGCGTTCGGGACACATTATTCCGCTCTTTCCACAATCATTGAGACAGAGCCGATGGGTTTTTCCGGAGAAGCGTTCCTGAATGCCGCCGTATTGTACCGGATTCCCGCTGAGAGCCCTCTCTGGACTCTTTATCAGGTGAAGTCCATTGAGAAGGAGATGGGACGGACAGATCCACCTGAATACGATGCGAAAGGGAATAGGGTTTATCACTCCAGGGTGATAGATATCGACATTCTGTTTTATGGCAAGGAAATAATTGACACTCCGGAACTTATCATTCCACACATAGGGATTGCCGAGCGGCCTTTCGTTATGATTCCTTTGCGGGAGATTGCCAGACCTTCCCTTAAGAAAGCCTTTCCTGAGATATTTAACAGATAGTGGAGATATGAGCGGAAAGGGATTCTTTTTATTCGTGACAGTCCTGATTCTTGGGGCTTGCGGAACCGACAAGCATCATAATTGTCAGTTTGACTTCACAAAAGGGCTGGAGAAGGTCGCCTCTGGAGTGTGGAAAGCGGAGATCGGGAATCCGGACAAGGTCAATTTGCTAAGCGAGTTGGATTTCAATCCGAAGATCGACGCCATAAACAATATAGAGGAGGCTGAACTTCCTGTTGACAAGGCGGAGATAACGGCGGAAGTATTTGATGGTAAGACATATATCCGGTTTCCACTGGACAAGGAGGAGAAGATTTACGGCCTTGGTCTCAACTTCCAGTCCGTTCAACAACGGGGCAGGATCGCCAGGCTTCATGTGGATCACTACGGAGGTTCGGACAATGGTCGCACCCATGCGCCGGTGCCGTTCTTCGTGTCAAGCAAGGGTTACGGGGTGCTGATCAATGCGGCGAGGTATATTGATGTTTATGCCGGCACGTCTGTCCGCAAAGACACAAAGAACCCACCCGTGTTGTACAACCGCAATACGGACCGGGATTGGAGTGCCCAACCATATTCGGATAATCTTGAGTTCCTGGTGTCTGCGGAGGGTGTGGAATTGGTGTTTTTCTCCGGGAAAAGCATGCTCGATGTGGTTCGTCGCTTCAATCTATACAATGGCGGCGGAGTCTTGCCTCCGAAATGGGGGCTTGGCTTCTGGCACAGGGTTCCGACCCTTTTCAGCGAGGAACAAGTGAAAGAAGAAGTTGGCGAGTTCAAAAAGAGAGGTTTCCCTCTCTCCGTCATAGGCTTGGAGCCGGGATGGATGACTCGGGCATATCCTTGCACTTATCAGTGGGATCCGGGACGTTTCCCCAATCCGGAGGCTTTTGTGAAAGATATGGCGGCTCAGAATATAAAGGTCAACCTCTGGGTCAATCCCGGGGTGGCGCCAGATTGCGAAATCGCCTTGGAGATCGAGCCTTACACAGGCACACATACGGAGTGGAACGGGATGCTCCCTGATTATTCCATGGCTCAGACCAAGAAGATAATGGGAGACCATTTTTCTCGCAACGCCATTGACAAGGGGGTGAGTGGTTTCAAGATGGACGAGAATGATGGCTATGACTTCTGGGTTGCTCCAGACGTGGCAAAATATCCCTCCGGAATATCCGGGGAGCAAATGCGCCAGATTTACGGTTCGCTGATGCAGAGTTTCATGGCCGGTCTTTACCGGCGGAAAAATGAGAGAACCTATGGCCTTGTCAGGGCGGGGAACGCAGGGACTACTTCTTATCCCTTTGTGATTTATAATGATTATTACAACCACAGGGATTTTATAACAGCTCTCATCAACAGCTCTTTCATCGGTGTACTATGGACTCCTGAGGTACGAGCCTCAAAGACATCAGAGGAATGGCTGCGGAGGATGCAGGCCGTCTGTTTCTCTCCCCTCGCCATGCTTAATGCCTGGGCAGACGGTACGAAGCCTTGGTCTTTCGCCGATGTAGAGGAGCAGGTCCGCCAGGTGATGATGCTGAGGATGAGTCTTATTCCATACCTTTACACCACTTTCGCCCACTATGCTTTTGATGGGATTCCTCCTGTACGGGCAATGTGTCTTGAACCTGGTTGCGAGGCGGATCCCAAAGATCAGTTTATGGTCGGGGAAAGCCTTCTGGTCGCCCCGTTGTTCGCCGGGGAGACCTCCAGGAAGGTGATTCTCCCAAAGGGGAAGTGGTATGACTTCTATACAGGGGATTTCGTTGGAGATGGGGTGACTGTTTCGGTGGAACCTGGCCTCGACAAGATCCCTGTATTTGTCAAAGACGGTGGAATCATTCCCATGTACGAGCCTATGACTACACTTCCTGAGGGTCCGGTACCTGTTTCTGTCCGCCACTATGGTGTCAAGGCTTCGTCGTTTGACCTGTACGATGACGATGGCCGTACCTACGACTATGAAAATGGTGTGTACACTTGGATCAGATTGGTGGCAGATCCTGCCGTCGCCAGCGGAAAGGCTACGGTATTGGATGATGGAACCATCTGGTCTTTCAACGATTACGAATTCAAATTCATGACTAAGTGAAAAGGATTTGTTTTATAGCATGCGTGATGCTGGCCTCTGCCGCTTTTGGGGAGGTGAAATCACAACCCAAGACATCCCAGTATCACAAAGGATGGCCTTCCAAAGAAGGGGAGACCAACCTTAGGGCTTCATTTGCCAACCCTCCGAAAGGCTATGGCAATGTGCCGTTTTATTGGTGGAGCGGTGATAATCTTGATAAGGAACGGCTTGCCTGGCAGTTGGAACTCCTTGCGGACTCAGCCACAGATGGTCTATGTGTGAGTTATAATCATTCGCACCCCAAGGTTGACACCCTTATGAATGCCGATGGATATGGAGGTTTCGGGAAAGTGAGCAGCGGTGACCCTTATGTGCTTTCTCCTGAATGGATGCGGTTTTGGGCTGAGTTTTCCAAGAAATGCGCCGAATATGGAATGGGAATGGGTCTCGATGACTATGTGATGGCTTCTCCAGGGAATGGCTTTAAAGTGGATGAGGCGCTTGCCGATCCTGGAGTCAAAAACCATCAGGGGCGTATTCAAAAGAAGCGGATTCCCGCTGGCGAGGCTCTTCCGGATAACGTCTTGAAGACCAAAGAATATAAAGACAGCGTTGACGTCTATTACACCACTCCATCTCCGGAACTTCATCCTGATTATGGTATATTAATGGTTGAGAAGTATTTCCAGCCGTTCGAGGATGCCATGGACGCCAAAGGTCGAGAAGGGATGAATTATTTCTTCCAAGATGAGCTGATCTACGATCTGAATATACGTTCCTGGTGTGATGGTATGCGGGAGATATTCCAAAAAGAGAAAGGATATGATATCCTGCCTCATTTGGATGCTCTTTTTGCCACCAGCGACGATGAAATTGACGAAGAGGCCGCCAGGGTTCGCCTTGACTATGCGGAAGTCTTGACCAAACTGGCAGAGGAGAGATATTTCAAGCCTATTTACGACTGGAATGCGGATCGTGGGTTGATTTATGGATGCGACAACTATGGAAGGGGTCTGAGTCCCACACAATATATGGACTATTTCAGGGCTACAAGCTGGTTCACGGCTCCGGGCAACGACGCTCCCGCCAGAGGAAGCAGCTTCCGCCAGACCAAGGTCTCCAGCAGCATAGCCCACCTTTACGGGCGTCCAAGAACTTGGCTTGAGGCTTTTCACAGTATGGGTTGGGATGCTAACGGAGGTTTGCTCACCAGACAGCTCGACCATCATCTCATAGCTGGTGGTAACTTGCTGTGCCTCCACGGGTTATATTACACCACCCATGGTGGATGGTGGGAGTGGGCTCCGCCGAGTTTCCACTTCAGGATGCCTTATTGGCCGCACATGAAAGTGTGGCTGAAATATGCCGAGAGAATGTGCTATGTGTTGAGTCAAGGGGAACATGTGTGCGACATTGCCATTCTGTATCCCACTGAGACCATGCAGGCATATCCCCAGGCGAAACCTGACATGGCTTTCAATACAGCCCTAAAGTTGAGCGATGCCGGTCTTGATTATGATTTCATTGATTTCCAGTCGCTTCAGAACGCATCTATCGGGAATGGCTCTTTATCTATCGCCGGGGAATCCTATAAGGTGCTGATCCTGGCCGGAGTGAAAGCCATGCATAAGGAGACAGAGTCCAAAGTAGAAGAGTTCGTGAAAGCCGGCGGCCTTGTCTTGAGGATTAATTCTGAGAAAGAGACACAGGATGCGGTTCCGGGAAGTTTATCTCAAGTTATTAAGGATAAGATAGTTCCGGACTTCTCTACATCGTCCGGAAAAGGCAAGGTGCTGCATCGTAGGGTCGGTCAGAATGATGTCTATATGGTGATGGACGTCCCTGACGGCGATGAGATGACATTCAGGGCCACCGGGAAGGCGGAGCGATGGGACGCCGTTCATGGCACCATCCGCCCCGTGCCGGTCTTGAGTCAAGAAAACGGTCTCACGACAGTGAAATATTCGGGATCAGAAGGCGGCTCCAAGCTTCTGGTTTTTTCTCCTGGAAAACCTGTGAAGTATAAAGCTAAAAAGGAGAAAGCCGTTGAATCTGAGGTAGTTCCCGTTGAGGGAGAGTGGGATGTGGAGATTATTCCCACGATGGACAACAGGTGGGGGGATTTCCGCCTTCCGAAGAGTGACGAATTCATTGGTATTGAGGCTAGGGAATTCCGTTGCCGCCCTTCAGGAGATCCTTCGAAAGAATACAAATCCATTTACGGTTACGCTCCTTATATGCTTACTTTGAATATTCCTGCTGACCGGAATATAGAGGACGCTCTCAGGAACCTGCCAGAAAGCGGGAAATGGGAGGCTTACCCGTTCTCTTGGCAGTATGGGGTATTCGACAGTCCGGGAAGTCAGGGTTACCACGGGCTTAAGGAGCACGTGGATGACCGTTTCCTGATTCTTGATAAAGGATGTCATCAGATATTCCGGGCGTATTTGGATGTTCCGGCGGAGGGGTCTTATCGTTTTGTGAAAGAGGGGAAAGCACCGTATAAGATACTGTTGGACGGAAAGCCCGTGACAGGGCAAAGTGTCGAACTTAACAAGGGAACCCATTGTGTTACAATAGTATACCTCAATACAAAGAAGGTAGATTATAGCCTTGAGAAGCTGAGAGGTTATACGGTTGACTACAGGGAAAGAAGCATGGTTATGCTTTATCCCGAAGGGTCCTCCGGTCCTATTCCGCATGGAATGCACGACGAGATTGTCGCCTCAAGCTGGTATAAGACGGATTTCGTTCCATTCGTTTATCCTGGAACCAAGGAGTGGACAATGAGTTTCGAGTCAGCTCCCGGAACAAGAAGCATGTCTTTTGAGACAGCTGGAAAGATTCTGGAAATCAACGTAGGTGGCCGGAAGGTGGATTTCAAGGAAACCGGACAGGGGAAATACCTTGCCGATAATCTTCCCGTGGAGCCAGGGGTTACAACTGTGACAGTTAGGGCTTTACCCGAAGCGGATAGCCCAGGAGCGGCCTTCTTCAAAGAGCCTGTCATAATAGATTGTGAGGGAGGACGACTCGCCCCCGGAGACTGGACCAACGCTGGTGCGATGAGATTCTATTCCGGAGGAGTGAAGTACAGCAAGGTGATCGATGTCAAGACAAAAGGAAAGTGTGTGGAGTTGGATCTTGGCGATGTGGACGCCACATGTGAGGTGAGCGTTGGAGGAAAACAGGTGGATGTTCTACTGAGCCCTCCTTACAAGTTGGACATCACCAACTTCGTGAAAAAGGGGCAGAATAAGGTTGAAGTCCTGGTGTATAGTTCCTTATCCAATCATTATCAGACTATTCCTTCGCCATATAAAGGAACCCCTAGGGCAGGATTGATGGGTCCGGTGAGGATGATTATAGAGAAATAGAAACTATTAATATTCAAAGATATATGAGAAAGATTTGTTTAGTGTTGAGCGCCTTGCTGGCTTTTTCTTTGGCTTACGCCCAGGACAGCGATATAGTCAAGCAAGCCGATGGTTATGAATGGCCCACCGACCCGGCCGTACTTCAGAAACTTGATCAGTGGCAGGATCTTAAATTCGGGGTCCTGATGCACTGGGGAATCTATGCCACACAAGGTATGGTGGAATCTTGGGCCATCTGCAACGAGGAGTGGATCCGCCGCCCGGAAGGTTCTGTCTATGAGGAATATAAGAAGTGGTATTGGGATCTCTCGAAGGTGTTTAATCCGGTCAAGTTCAACCCCGACCAATGGGCGGACGTCTTCGACAAGGCCGGCATGAAATACATGATATTCACGACCAAGCATCACGATGGATTCTGCATGTTTGATTCTGAATATGATGATTTCAGCATCGCAAAAGGCCCGTTTGCCAATAATCCCAAAAAGGATGTGGCCAAATATGTCTTTGATGCTTTCCGTAAGAAGGACTTCATGATCGGTGCCTATTTCTCAAAGCCCGACTGGCATCATCACGGTTTCTGGAATCCTTATTACGCTACCCCTAACCGCCGTCCTAACTACAACATCGAGACTCATCCCGAGTGGTGGCAAAGCTATGTTAATTTCACAAAGAACCAGCTTCTTGAGCTCACAACCGGAAAATATGGTAAGATTGACATCCTTTGGCTTGACGGTGGCTGGATCACCGGTGACGAGGTGGGACTGAACGAGGTGCTCCCGAAATCGAGGGCATACAGTCCGGGATTGTTGTGTGTCGACCGTACGATCCAAGGGCCCAACGAGAATTATCAGACCCCTGAGCAGAGCGTTCCTAATCATCAAATCAGCCATCCTTGGGAGTCCTGCATAACCTTGACGCATAGCTGGGGATGGGCTCCGAATGTCAAGTTCAAGAGCTCCAGAAAGGTGATAGACATGCTTGCCGAGATCACAGCCAAAGGTGGCAGCCTTGTGCTTGGAGTCGGTCCCACTCCAGAGGGACTCATTGAAGACAGGGCTATTCCTATTCTTGGGGAGATCGGAGAGTGGCTTGGTCGCTGCGGAGAGGCGATATACTCAACCCGTATCACCAAGGATTACAACGATGGTGACATCTGGTTCAACGCCTCCAAGGACGGACAGACACTATATGCGATCTATGCTCTGAAGGACGAGGAGACTCTTCCCGGGACTCTTTCATGGAGCGGAAACCTTCCCAAGGGAGGCAAGGTGACCATTCTCAACAATGGCAAGAAGGTCAAGGCGACCGTCAAGGACGGCAAGGTGACGGTTAAGCTTCCTAAAGGACTGAAACAGGAGCCGATCGCATTGAAGTTCGCGATCTAATCCATTATAGAACAACAGATCTGTTTTATAAAATAAAATGCGGGATGAAAAGTCCCGCATTTTATCATTTTATGGAGGGCATATTTTATATTTGTATAAGCCACATTAGATCTTTGTTATTTTTAGAATATAAAACACATGAAGAAAGTTGACTATAAATGGGTCATGTTGGCGCTGGTTTCCGCGGCGTACTTCCTAGCCCAGGGCAGTCGCCAGATCTATGCCGCCGTTCTACCTGACATTAAGGCGGCCCTTGGCGGAAACGTCTCAGACACCTCCCTTGGACTTGTCGGAAGCGCCTTCACCTGGGCTTTCGGCATCATGATGCCCTTCGCCGGTCTGGCCGCGGACTTTTTCCGCAGGAAATGGATTCTGGTAATCGGAAGTCTTTTATTCTCAATAGGTATCTTATTGTCCGGATTCGCCTCTGGGATAGGCCTCCTGCTGATAGCTTACGGTATCATGAACGGAGTGGGACAGTCGCTCATGCCTCCGTGCAACTCTTCCCTTATCGGGCAGTTCCACGACGATACTCGAGGAACAGCGTTTGGGGTTTATCAAGGAGCCATATACCTTGGAATCGTGGTCTGTTCGCTGGCCGCCAGCTCTCTGGCGGGAAACTCTCCTGACGGATGGAGAAAGTCCTTCTGGGTTTTCGGTGCGATCGGAATCCTATGGACCATCGTGCTGATCCTGTTCCTAAAGGACACTCCGAATGTCGGAGGGAAAGGAGAAGTATCTGTTAAAAAGGCACTTGCGGCGTTCTTCTCGAAGCCGACGGCCCTTTGGATGATGGCAGCCCTCGGATTCTATTTCTTCGCCCTTTACGGAGTCAAGCTCTGGACCCCTGTTTTCATGATGAGGGCTTTCCCTGAGATGGCTCCCCTTACAGCTGTGTTCCACGGCATATTCTGGTTCTATCTCGGGGCCTTTGTCGGAGTCACCCTGGCAGGAAGGTTCTCTGACCGCATGAAACCCAAAAGGCAGACCATCCGTTTTGAGGTGGAACTTGCGGGAATACTGCTCTGCATCCCATTCATTTTGATCATGTCCAAAGCCACCGGTTTGACGGTGATGATCATCACAATCCTTCTTTTCGGCTTTGCGACAGGAGTTTACGATTCCAACCTTTACGCCGCTCTTCTCGAGGTTATAGACCCTAAGTACAGGGCCATGGCAACGGGAATATTCGGAAGCGGCGGTTGTCTTTTCGGAGC
The DNA here is from genome assembly GCA_017557535.1 of Bacteroidales bacterium. Lineage (GTDB taxonomy): Bacteria > Bacteroidota > Bacteroidia > Bacteroidales > UBA932 > Cryptobacteroides. The sequence goes on from JAFYYM010000079.1 coordinate 210,590, forward strand.
TCTCGGTCCCCTTGTGATGGGCCTTTTGAGCGATGCCTTCTCAATCAGGACCGCTTTCGCCTCACTCGCTATTTTCGCTTTGGCCGGAGCGGCGTGTATCATTATGGCCTTGGTGTTCACTGCCAAGAAAGACATGGTTACAACAAAATAATATACGGAAATGTTTGATCTAAAAGGAAAAACGGCGCTCATCACCGGTAGCGGCCAGGGAATCGGAAAGTCCACCGCCTTGCTGCTCGCCAAGCAGGGTGCCAAGGTGATAATCAACTGGCGGTCCAATGACGAGGTTGCCGCCAAGACCATAGAGGAACTCAAGGCTCAGGGAGCGGATTTCCTGACATGGAAATATGACCTGTCAAAACCTACTGTTAAAGCGGATTTCGAGGCGTTCATGAAAGAGAACGACATCACGGTTGACATCCTTGTCTTGAATGCGTCCGTGCAGATCAGGAACGCCTGGGAGAACATCCCGGTGGAAGAGTTTGATTTCCAGATGAGGGTTAATCTTTACGCCACCCTAGCTCTTATCCAAGCCTGTGTTCCCGGAATGAGGGAGAAACATTGGGGCAGGATTGTCACGATCGGAAGTGTCCAGCAATACCGCCCGAACACGGCCATGGCTGTCTATGCCGCCTCGAAAGCCGGCATACGCAACCTTGTGCTGACCCTCTCGGTCCAGCTTGCGGCGGACGGCATCAACATAAATAATGTCGCTCCTGGCTGCATAGAGACCATACGCAATGTTGAGGCACTCTCCAATCCGGCGTACAGGAAGAAGATCGAGAATTCCATCCCGGTGGGTTATATCGGCCAGCCGGATGAGATTGCGGCGACAATTCTTCTACTTTGCTCTAAGGAGGGCGGTTATATCACCGGAACCGATATCCCTGTCGATGGCGGCATGTCAATTCCTTTTACTTGATAAATTGTTGAATATGAGCAATATCGATCCACAAAACCTAAAAATCACGGACATTCGCTTCGCCGACATCGACGGAGCCCCGAAGAGATGCACATTGCTTAAGATATACACCAACCAGGGGCTTGTCGGCTACGGGGAAGTGAGAGATGCCTCCAGCAAGACTTACGCCTTGATGCTTAAGAGCCGCCTGCTCGGTGAGAACCCTTGCAATGTCGACCGTTTGTTCCACAAGATCAAGCAGTTCGGAGGACCATCCCGTCAGGGAGGAGGCGTGTCTGGAATTGAGATCGCCCTTTGGGACCTTGCCGGAAAGGCTTATGGCGTGCCTCTTTATCAAATGCTCGGAGGAAAGTTCCGGGACAAGATCAGGGTGTATTGCGACACAGACGCTGATGGAAAGGACAATGACGGCCACGCCATGGGGCTGGCGCTCAAGAAGAGGATGGAGATGGGCTTCACATTCCTGAAGATGGATCTCGGAATAGGCCTTCTGATGGATGTTCCGGGAGCTATCAACGCCCCTCTTGGATTCATTGATGACATGAAGGAATATGCCCCCCATATCCTCAATGTCCAGAGCGGTTCTGTGACTTCGGAGATGGTGCGGCGCCAGAGAAGCTATGACATCGTCACCACCGCCCACCCATTCACCGGCATCCATCTCACCGAGAAAGGGCTTGACGTGCTTGAGCAATATGTCAAGGACGTGAGGGAAGTCATTGGTTATGAGGTTCCTCTGGCCATCGACCATTTCGGTCATGTCTGCGTTGAGGACTGCATCCGTTTCGCCAAGAGGGTTGAGAAGTATAACATCGCTTGGATGGAGGACATGATTCCTTGGATGTACACCGATCAGTACATCCGTTTGAAGAATTCAACCTGCGTCCCTGTCTGCACCGGAGAGGACATTTATCTCAAAGAGAATTTTGAGCCCCTTATAAAAGGCCATGGAGTCTCTGTGATCCATCCCGACATTTTGACTTGCGGAGGAGCGTTGGAACTCAAGAAGATCGCCGACATGGCAGACGAGAATGGTGTTGCCGTCGCTATCCACATGGCAGAAAGCCCGGTGGCCTGCATGGCAGCCGTCCATACTGCAGCGGCGATGCATAACGTCTTGGCCATGGAACTCCATTCCGTTGATATTCCTTGGTGGCAGGATCTCGTGAAGGGCCTGCCTAACCCTCTCGTCAAGGACGGTTTCATCACAGTTCCAGACGGTCCCGGACTCGGCATTGAAAGCCTCAATGAGGATCTGATCGCCGAGAAGATCAATCCTGATATCCCCGGCCTTTGGGAGCCTACCGATGAATGGAACAAGGAGTTTTCCAACGATCGCATCTGGAGTTAACAAAGTGTTGAGACTAAGCCAGTTATTCTTTTCGAATAAGCCAGACGCCCTTTGGACCTTATGCCGCCAGATGGGGATCAATCTGGCGGTGGCAAAGCTTGCCCCGGAGCTGACGGGAAAGCTGCCGCCGTGGGATTTCGATTCATTGGCGGAATCTAAAAAGCGTTTCAAGGAAGGAGGTTTTGATCTTGTCGCACTGGAGGGGGACCAGTTTGACATGACCAGGATTAAGCTTGGCTTACCTGGCAGGGAAGAGGATGCTGAGCATTACCGGATGATGCTCAGGAATATGGGAAAGCTCGGAATCACCACACTATGCTATAATTTCATGCAGACTGGGTGGTTCAGGACAAGGAAAGATATTCCTGAAAGGGGAGGAGCCAAGGTGACCGGATTCGATGCGGAAGAGGCAGCCTTGTTACCTCCTAAACCTTACGCTCCTGTGTCTGCGGACAAGATTTGGGACAATTACCGGTGGTTTATCAATGAGGTCATGCCGACGGCGGAAGAAGTGGGAGTCAAGATGGGTTTGCACCCTGATGACCCGCCTGTACCGAATGTTGAAGGCGTTGACAGGATATTCATTTCCCCGGAGGCCATCAAGAAAGCGCTCTCTTTAAGCGACAGCCCTTCCCACTGCCTGACCTTCTGCCAGGGTACCTATCTGACTATGGGAGTGGACATTCCGTCTTTCTTCAAGGAAGTGAGAGACAGGGTCGTGTTCATTCATTTCAGGGATATCGTGGGGAAAGCCACAAAATTCAGGGAGACTTTCCACGATAATGGACCGACAGATATGGCGGCGATGATAAGACTCTATGCCAGAGAGGGCTTCGAAGGCTTGATCCGTTCCGATCATGTGTCGGCTATGCAAGGTGATGACAACACCCGTCCCGGCTATAGCATTAACGGTACCCTTTTCGGAGTAGGCTACCTGAAGGGTTTGCTGGACGCTTGTATATAGCTAATCAATTACCTGATACAGAGGCCTTTGAGAGGGCCTCTTTTTGGAGTGCGATGAAGTCTTCGTCGGACGGGGAGTGGCCTTCCATATAGACCAGTGTCGCACCCTGGCTCAACAACTCTTCTTGAAGTTTCGGAACTGAAACCTCCTGGACGGCGCATTTATCCTCAATGGCTATTGAAGCGGCAGTGCCTGCGGCCTGACCTAATGCCATCCAGCACGGTTCCATGCGCAAGGTGGAGAATCCGATATGGGAGCCGGACACGGGTACGGGCAGGAGAAGATTGCTAACGTTTTTAGGTACAATTACTCCGTAGGGCACATTATAGACGGATGTAGGATAAGAAAGGAATCCGTCCAGATGGATTCTTCCGGGCTCTCGTTTGTGGTGGGCATGAGAGTCAAGCGCGTAATGGCTTGCCGTAATTCCGTCGCGATGGACAGGGCCCCTATCGGTCGGAGGTTCCGCATCGTTGGCAGCGAACCAAAACAGTCCTTCTGTGTAGTCCCTCAAACGTTTGGAGAACTGATCCCGCCATTCCCAGGAAGCGGTGGGCCAAGGTTGGTTCTCTTCGGGAAGATCCGTGGAGATAAAGGCCATGTGCTGGTTGTTCGCATCGGTCTTCCCATTCGGAAGATTAACCATGTTTGTGATCTTTCCAACGCCCCAACGGTCATCCGGGATCTGGGTCCTGCCGCCGTCGAGAATGATTTTCTTGTTATCTTCACGCTGATCCTGAGTTACTTCCATGGTCAAGACTCCCGTATGATACCCATACAACACATCGTCAACCAATGAGACATATTCATTGCGGTCGTAGTTCTCCGGCTTCCGGAAGGGCACCTGATTGGCCTTGTCTTTTGTCAGGCATAACCGATAGTTGTAAGCTTGGATTGTGCTGTCTCCCTCATATGTGGTACCAGGCCCAACAGGACCTCTCCAATATTTGTAGACCTTTCCGGCGATGGGCTCATGAAACTCGTCCATACCTTCACGTCCAATCCGGAACGGCACTCCTGCCGCGGCACCTAAGTCTCCCTCATAGGTGGCATCAACAAAGACTTTTCCTTTGTACTTCCTAGTCTGCCGGAGTTCCTGTCCAAGACCGTGATCTCTTCTATGCGTCCGGCAGCCATCTTGAGATTCGAGGGGTCGCTGTCGAATTGGCGCATAGTAAGTACCTTGATACCAGGACATTCCCCTAGCATCTCGTTGAAAACCCTCGCGGCGACACTTGGCTCGAAATGATATCCGGAAGAACAGTCTTTGACCTGCTGGGAGTCTGCCCCATAGGTTTGTACATAGTACTCTTTGACCCTGTTGACGAATTCGAGGAAAAGCCCGGTCGTCGCCCCCCGAGTGGCGATATCTGTCGCTCCGAGACCGTTGGCTGGGAGACCTCCGAGGTTGTCAGTCCTTTCCAATAACAAAACCGAATGTCCCATGCGTGATGCGGAGACCGCTGTCATGATGCCTCCGGGTGTGCCTCCAACCACAACAACGTCATGAGACCGATTGCAAGATGTGACTGTGGTGAGCGCTAAAGTAATCAGTAAAAGCCATTTGTGATTCATGGGCATAAAAATAGGAAAATTTAAATAATGCGTATATTTATACTCGCTTTTATTTCATAATGCGGAAACAGTGGCTCAACATAGCGGGAGGTGCTGGCGCTCTTATACTAGGCGTCATTTCTTTGGTGCTTCTTGAACGATCGCAGGCCTTCGCTTTTTTCTATCGGGAACAGAATCAGATTTTCCTGTTGGACTGGAAGGATATCCTCTCTAAACTGATGTCCCCAGGCGGATTCGCCCTTGTTCTTTGCCAGTGTTCTGTCCAGTTCTTCAAGATTCCCCACATGGGGGCTTTGCTAACGGCGCTTCTTGGGTTGTTGACTGCGCTTTTGCTATGGAAATCATTGAAAGACAAGGCTTCCATTGCCGCACTGCCTCTTGGTTTCATACCTGTTTTCCTGCAGGAAGGGGCCCTCTCTGACACGTTCTTTTTTTATAATGGTTTCGTGGCCTTTTTTCTTGCCGCCCTGTTTCTTTGGCTATATTCCATGCTGTCCTCGGAGAAAACCAACCGATTCCGCATAATCCTCGGGACAGCGATGGCTTTAGCTCTTTACTTTATAGCCGGACCAATTGCTTTTCTTTTTGCTATATGTTTAGCGATAATTGATGTTTTCACCGACCGGAAGCACTGGTATCTCGCCATGATTCCGGCGATGTCAATTGTCATCTGCGGATGGCTCCGCATGCGTTTGGGTTTCATCCAGGACATGAGGCTGGCGCTTTTTCAAAATGGTTATTATGAACCACTTCTGAAGCCAAACGCTTATATACATTCTTCTTGGATAGCCCTTCCCATAGTCATTTTGGTTTCTGAATGCACACGATTCATTAAGGCAAAATGGTTCGAAGTGGCGCTTGCGTGTGTGGCGGTGGTCGTATCGCTGGCTGTTCTTTTCCGCATTCCAAAGCACATTGACAAAAAATATTACGACTCCCTGCGGTTGAGTCACTATATTAACGAGGAAGACTGGGATTCAATTCTTTCCGATCGGACAACGACTCATATGAACTATATCCTGATGAACATCAGGAATCTTGCCCTGTCAAAAAAGGGACTCTTGCTTGACCGACTTTTTGATTATCCGCAAAAGGGAATCCTCTCGTTATTGGCGGAGAATGAGCAAAGCAATCAGAACACCGACATGACCGTGCTGCATAGCCATATCCACTTTGCGATGGGCAACACCGCGCCGGCGCAGAACAAGGCTTTTGACTCAAGCGTGGGCATTCATTACGGCAACCCTTATATGATCATGCGTCTGATCAAGACTAATCTTGTGTGGGGAGCTTGGGATGTCGCTGAGAAATACATCTCCATGATGGAGAAGACCTTGTTCTACAAGGGGCAGGCTCATGAATTCCGTCGTTTCCTTAACGATGACGAGGCGGTTCTCGCCGATCCGGAGCTCGGAAGGCTGAGGCGTGGACTCACAAAGATGGACTATTTCTCCGGAATGAATCCTCTCGCAGACCTTGAGCTCATCCTCGCTACGGATCCTTCCGACAAGGCGGCCAGGGATTACTACGTGTCCTTTATGCTTCTGGCGAAGGACATCGAGGGCTTGAGACATTATATTGAGAACGTCCCCGAAGCCTACGACGAGCATGGCGATCTTCACCCTCGTCTACAGGAAGTGGTGTTGATTTACGCTGAGGGCGACAAGGATTATTGCAAGGCGCATGGTGTCACGGATGAGACCCTGAACCGTTACGAAGCCTTCCGCAAGCAGTATATTTCCCTCAAGACCAATGGAGGGAACCCCTCCAGCGTCATGAAATCTTTCTCGGGAACCTTCTGGTATTATTATATGTTCATAAATCGTTGACAGTCATGGTGGTAATGAGCATATTCAAGAAACACTTCCCGCTTGTGGCTGTTTTAACCGCCATTCTCATCTCCTGCACATCCAAGGTGGAGGTGTCCGGCACCATTGAAGGCTTGCCGCAAGGGATGTTCCCAGATTATTCAGACGTCACCGTCCCTTGCAATATCGCTCCCCTGGATTTCGAGATTTCTGGTGATGGAAATGCTTTATTGACAATCACTTCCCCATCTTCCAACATGACGGTCAAGACCGGGAAGGGGACATTCAGAATACCTATCCGTCGTTGGAAACGGCTTTTGACTGACGCGAGAGGATCCGCCCTTGAATTTACCGTGTCTGTGCGGCAAGAAGGGAAATGGTTTTCTTACAATCCTTTCAGAGTTAACGTTAGCGAGGACGAGGCTGATCCCTATGTGGTTTACCGCCTGATCGCTCCTGGGTATGGGCTATGGAATAAAATGGGGCTTTACCAAAGGAATATAACCTCATTCAAACAGACTCCGGTCTATGAGAACCGGCTTACTGATTATAATTGCGTGAATTGCCATTCGTTCCGGATGCAGGATCCTGGAAGGATGGTCTTCCACATGAGGGCCAAACATGGAGGGACGGTCTATGTTGACGGTGACGATGTCGAGAAATTGAACACCAAGACCGAGAAGACCATATCCAATCTTGTATATCCTTATTGGCATCCTGAGGGAAGGTACATCGCATTCTCTGTCAACAGCACCCTGCAGGCTTTCCATGCTGCCGATCCCAACAGGATAGAGGTTTTTGACTCCGCGTCTGATGTGGTCGTGATGGATACTCAGACTAAGGAAGTATTCTCTAACCCTAATCTTATGCGTGATGACGCGTTTGAGACCTTCCCGACATTCTCTCCCGATGGCCGGAGCTTGTATTTCTGCTCAGCGCCCGCTGTAGAGCTCATGCCGGAGGAGTACCGGAAGGCTCATTACAATCTATGCCGGGTGGATTTCGATCCTGAGTCCGGCACAGTCGGTTCGAAAATAGACACGTTGTTCCATGCGGGGGACTCCGCAAGTGTCTCATTCCCACGTGTTTCCCCCGACGGGAAGGAGCTGGTTTTCACAAAGCACGGATTCGGGAATTTCTCAATATGGCATCGTGATTCCGACCTTTATTCGGTCAATCTTTCTGATGGAACTGTCAGGTCCATGTCTGAAGCTAACTCTTCCGAAGTGGACAGCTATCACTCATGGAGCTCAAACAGTCGTTTCATGGTGTTCTCAAGCCGCCGGATCGATGGATTGTACACCCGTCTTTATATGACCTATATTGATGAGAACGGCTTGGAACACAAGCCATTCCTCCTTCCCCAACGCAGCCCGAAGAGCTTCTATGAGAGCTTGATGTTCTCATATAATATTCCTGAATTCGTGAAAGGGAAGGTTAAGGTGGATCGCCAGAAAATCGGGAAGACGATGCGCGAGTCTCCCGGCACTGATCTGAAGTTCCGGAGCTCTGACTAATGGAGATGTTTCAGATCTTCTGTGTCTGAAATCTTTCGGTTTATCTCTTCCGCGCAATCAAGTACTTTCCTCAACACGGCTTGCTTATTCCCGACCCTGAATATGGGCATATATACCCCAACGCTGCCAATCACATGGCCTTCGTTGAAAAGAGGAGCGGCGAAGCCTTCGATGTCGTTCTGGTCGGTGAATATCTCATAACCGTTATTCCTTATGATGGCCAGCTGGTTCATGAGTTCCCCGGAAGGATTATCCGAGAGATATATCTCGGGCCATTCTTCCTTGGTTGGGAGTCCGTTACGTATGATGAATTTCTCTTGATGAGCTGGGGCGTAATTGGCCAGGATAACCCTTCCGGTGTTGGCCGTATACACCGATTTGCCGATGTTTGTACGTACTATGACTTGCCTGTCCGACTCAGTTCGGAACAAAACCACCCTCTTGTCGTTGCGGATCACGGAAAGAATCGCCGTCTCATTGAGGCTCTCTCCCAATTTGCGAACATCCTCACGGGCTACTTTAGTGAGGTCATCATTGTTGACTGATGAGTTTGTCAGGCTGTAGACCATATAACCCAGCTTGTAGCCTTGACGAGGCCCCGTCTGTTGCACATATCCTCTGTGGGCGAGTGTTTTGATGATGTTTGAACATGTGCCATGGTCCATGTTCAGGGTGTCCGCTATCTCCCCCAAGGGGAACTCCTTGCCATGATTCCTGCCGAGCAGTTCAAGGATATTGAGAGCTTTTCCTAAAACTAGTATCATGATATAAAGATAAAACTATTATTATTCAATATTATAAAATACGATAATATGTTTTATAATGTAAAATAACATAACGAAATCAACATCTATACATAGCTTTTTATCACCGTTATAGTTTTTTGACACAAAAGAAGCTTATATCAAATTTTATATTATAAAAAACGTTACAAAATCATTTAGGGTAATTTGACTTTAAGATGGGCGTTGTCTATATTTGATGAAACGAATAACCATAAATTAAAGATTAATACATCTTCATATCACTTAATAACCATTCAACATGAAACACAAAATGCATTTAAAAGCCTTGTGCTTTCTTTTTGTGGCGATCTTTGGATGCTCTTTGTGCGTGAACACTTACGCGCAGAGACAGACAAAGACGGTCAGTGTAGTCGTGAAGGATGCCCTCGGTCCCTTGGCTGGGGCCAATGTGGCCGTGAAGGGCACCACCATCGGCGCCAACACGGACGGTAACGGTAACGTTACACTAGCCAACGTGCCGGCCAATGGTGTTCTGGAAATATCCTTCGTTGGATACAAGACCCAGGACATCTCGGTCGGCAGCGGTTCTTCTTTCGAGGTATTCCTGGAGGAAGACACAAACATGCTCGATGAGCTGGTGGTCATCGGTTACGGTACCGTAAAGAAAAGAGACCTTACCGGATCTGTGAGCCAGGTCAAGGCGAAAGACATGACCGATTTCACGGTTTCCAATCCTATCCAGGCCCTTCAGGGAAGGGTTCCTGGACTGAACCTGACAACCAACACCGGATCCCCTGAAGGAAACTTCACCATCCCTATTCCTGACACTGAGTTCACTTACAATACAGCTCTGGATCCTAGCAAAGACCAGAATCCGGGTTATTAAGAAATGGTGTATTAATTAATGGTTTGAGGAGAGGGGGCTGACACCGCCAGCCCCCTTATTGATAAAAAGAGACAAAGATGAGAAAGCAGATACTTTTCGCCATAGCTATGGTTTGCCTTGGTGGTGTCGCCTTCGGTCAGACATCATTTCCGAGGAGTCAGAAAGAGGATAAAGACAAGACGATGAGCGAGGCCTATTGGAAATTATGGAATCCGAAGGTCCAAGCCAAGATAGACGCCGACATTGAGGCTAACCGAAAGGCCGACGCCGTGATTACCCTAGGCAATGTACCGGCAGGAACAGAGGTGAAGATTGAACAGGTATCCCATGATTTCATATTCGGGGCACACATCTTCAATTTCAACCAGCTCGGCACCCATGAGCGCAACGAAAGGTATAAGGAGCTCTATGGGACATTGTTCAATTCCGCTTCTATCGCCTTCTATTGGAAGACATTCGAGATGGAGCCAGGACGGATGCGCTTCGCGACCGAGTATTGGGACACGGAGGAATTCTGGAACAACTGCCCGGATCCTAAGATGCAGCCCCACTGGCGCCGTCCATCCACAGACCAGGTGGTGGATTTCTGCGAGAGCAAGGGAATCCGTCTCCATGGACACACAATCATCTGGGGTAACCGTACATGGCAACATCCTCACTGGTTGATTGAGAATATGGCCACACCTGAGGAGAAAGCCAAACTTGACTCATATGTCTCTGAGATCATCAATCCTAATAACAATAGGGCCATCGAGCAGTACACTGATGCTTATAAGGCTTTGACCGACGCCCAATTGTCTGATGCGCTTCCCGAGTTCACGAAGACTCTTAACACTGTTTTTGAAAAGAGGATCATAGATCTCGCGAAACGCTATCGCAACCGTATCGACAGCTGGGACGTGGTCAACGAGAGCGCCACGGACTTCAAGAAGATGAGTCCCGGTGGAAGGCTGATCAAGAGCTCTTATGGAATTATGCCGGCAGACTACACCTATAAGGCTTTCCAGACCGCCCAGAGCGTGTTTCCTGACCATGTCAAGCTGAACATCAATGATTATAACATGGGCCAGGACTACCTGGATCAGGTCAAAGACTTGACCGAGAGGGGCTGCAAGATTGACATCATGGGAGCCCAGATGCACCTTTTCGATCCTCAGCAGTGTCTTGATATTGCTGCCGGAAAGGAGATACAAACTCCAGATAAAGTCTGGGAATGGTCCAACCGCCTAGGTCAGGCCGGCAAGCCTATCCATCTCAGCGAGATCACCATCACCGCTCCCGGCAATGACACCCATGGTCGCCAGATACAGGCCATCATAGCCACAAACCTTTACAGGCTCTGGTTCAGCATCAAACCCATGATGGGTATAACATGGTGGAATGTGGTGGATGACTGCGGCGCCCCCGGCGAGCCTTCTGTCTCAGGTCTTTTCGATCGTGACATGAAGCCCAAGGCTTCCTACTACGCCCTTGACAATCTGATCAACCACGAGTGGAAGACGAATCTCACGGTCAAGGCCGGCAAGAAGGGTGTCATCAATTTCCGCGGCTTCAAGGGCAACTATAAAGTCTCCTGGACCGATGCCGATGGCAACGTCATGACCAAAGAGTTCTACCTCAAGAACGACGGAGACGGGGTGACTTTATAATACCGCGAGAATATGAGAAGACTGTCATTCACGCTTGCGCTTGCCACGTTCGCTTTTTCGGGGCTATGCCTCGCACAGGAATATCCCAAGGTTGGCATCGTCCCCTCAGACGATGGGCTGTTTCCCTTTGTGATATCCTATGATATGGCAAAGGGAGTGACAGACTTCTCGTCGCTGCTTGACGCTCCCGCCGGGAAGCACGGCTTCACAAGGATAGAAGGCCAGCATTTCGTGAACGACGCTGGGCGAATCCGTTTCAACGGTGCCAATATCGTTGGAGGGGCTTGTTTCCCTTCCCATGAGCAGGCTGAGCGCTTGGCCGCAAGGCTCGCCCATTTCGGGATCAACTGCGTCCGGTTGCATTTCTTCGACCTGTTTAATTACAACTACAGGGCATATAACGAGAAGGGTCTGTTGGAGGATGACGGCACCTGGTGCACCATCAATCCTGAGCAGATGGATCTTTTCGATTATATGGTCTACCAGTTCAAGAAACACGGCATTTACTATAATGTCAACCTGATGGTCGGACGTCCTTTCAAGGGCAAGAACGCATACGACAAGGACATCCAGCAGAAGGAACTTGATTATGCCCGGAACCTCTTCACCCATGTGAATCCTTACACGGGACTCACCCTTCCCGAGGATCCGGCCATGGCCATGGTCGAGCTCAACAACGAGGCTGACCACTGGAACAATATGAGGACCTATCTGAAGAAAGAGCTCGGCGTGATGGCTCCGGTGACCTCGACCCAAGTGTCCTATTCCCAGCCTTCGACTTTCGACGGAATGGACTTCTACGACAACCATGCCTACTGGCTGCATCCCACTATCGGGGTGTTCTGGAAACAGAATACTGCCCCGATGGTCAACGAGCCCAACGGTGGAACTCTCCCCGGACTGGCATCCAGGCGCTTCGCCGGAAAGCCTTACACCATCTCCGAGTACAACCATCCTTATCCCAGCTTCTACGGTGCTGAGGGCCAGCCGATGCTGCACGCTTACGCCGCATTCCAGGGCTGGGACGGTGTGTTCGCATATTCCTGGAACAACAGGATAAACGAAGAGCCGGACCATATGGAGTATTTCTTCTCCTATGCTGCCAGGACCGATTGCCTCGCCCATTTCAATGCTTGCGCGGCCATGTTCCTCCGTGGGGATGTCCAAGAGGGAGAAGATGGCGTGACCGCCATTGTCCCGCTCAAGGCCTTCGAGGATGAATGGGTCAAGAAGCCTACCAGGAACGGTGATATTATCACTTTGATCAAAGATGGCACCGGTATGACTAAGCAGGACATGCTTCTCCATAAGACCACAGTTGATGTCCATGCTGATAAGTCCGTTGCTGTCAAGACCTCGGAGCCCGCTGCTGTGAAGATTTCCGACACAAAGCAGATTGAGTGGAACAACGAGGATCCCGAGAATGGAATGTTCATGGTCAAGACTCCTAATGTCAAGGTATTCAGCGGGTTCCTGAAGGGAAGGACCGCAGATCTCGGCGACGGGGTGACCCTGAATATCGGCAAGACCAAACTTGGTTGGGCGACCATTTCCCTGACAAGCAAGGAAGGCAGCGGTTTCGAAAAAGGAACATCCCTGCTGGTTGCCACGGGATATACCCACAACAAGGACGCAAAGTTCAAGAGGGAGCTTGATAAGGATGGAAATCCCACCACTACCATCTCCAGCCGTTGGTATGACTGGGGCACCGGTCCTATGATGACCGAGGGTATCCCTGCCACCGTGACCCTTCCTTCCGCGGCTGAGGCGACAACTTGCTGGGCTCTCGATGAGAGCGGAGCGAGGAAAGTAGAGGTTCCCGTGACGAAGGGTGCTGACGGCAAGGCCGTTGTTGAGATTGGAGAAAAATACCAGACTGTCTGGTACGAGATATCCGTATAATAGCGCTATCTTTATATAGAATTGTGAAATAACTTTAAACATAGCAATACAATGAGTGTTGACCAATACAGAAAGGAAGTGGGGATGATGAATCTCGAAAAGTTGATTCAAAGCAGGGAATATGTGCCTGACTGTAAGTTTCCTATCCCCGACAAGGAGCTTTTAGCGAGATTTGAGCAGCTATATCTGGGAGCTGTCAATGATGTTCTCCGCGAGCTCTGCCTGCTGGATCAGGCTCTTCCGAACAGGATAAAATCGTTGAGGGAATATCGGACAGTGGCTGGTTTCGCATTCACGGTTAAGAGTGCTCCAAACGTGAAGATCCAAGGTGAGATGGAGTTCCGTACCCAGATGCTGGACGAGCTTGGAGAGGATCACTTTGTGGTGTGGGATACCAGCCGTGACCAGAACGCGACCCTGTGGGGTGGTGTCATGACAGCGACTGCCAAGGGGAAGAAGGTCAAGGCCGCCTGCATTGACGGCGGTATCCGTGATACCCACCAGATTCTCGAGGCTGATTTCCCTGTGTTCTATGAATATAGGATATCTAATGGAAGTCTTGGGCGATGCCTGATCACTCATTATCAGATTCCTATCAAGATCGGAGAAGTCACCATCAGGCCCGGCGACGTGGTTCTGGGGGATATCGATGGTGTCTTGATCGTGCCTAGGGACATCGCCTATGATGTTCTTATCCGAGCCGAGGAGATCCGGGAAAACGAGAAGAAGATTTTTTCCTGGGTTCACTCCGGTGACAGTATACAGTCCATAAAGGACAAGGGAGGATACTTCTAATTGCCGAATAGTTTCATGAAAAGATTCATCAAAGTTGTCGCGATACTGATAGCGGCAATCCTAATATATTCCTGTAAGGAAGAGGCTTCCGTCAACAGTGATGGAGACTCTCCGGTGTTGGCGTTGAGGCTCCGTATGCCGAACACCATCTCTGATGAGAATTGGACGACTTTATTGTCTGGAATAAGGGAGAATCCCGCCTGCTGCGACGAGGTCTGGTTCTCCACAGGGATAAGCATTCCCCCCATGGATGTCCATCGCGGCCACGTGGAACGACTGATCAGGGCTAAGGAAGACCTGAAGGCTTTGGGGATAGGGACATCTGTGCAAGTCCAGATGACTATCGGGCACGGGGATTCCTTTGGAAACGAAGACTGGTCCGCGAAGACTTGGACAGGTTGGACAGGATCCACCGGCGTTGAAGACAAGTGTTGCAACTGTCCCCGGCAGGAGGCTTATCTGGAATACATAAAGGAGATGACCAGATTATATGCCCAGGTCAAGCCGCGGGTGATGTGGATAGATGATGACCTGCGCTATGACAACCATCAGCCCGCCACGAATAATTCCAGGATAGGATGCTGGTGTGAGACTTGCGTCGCTGAATTCAGTGAGCAGGAAGGCAAACGTTGGACACGGGAATCGCTTGACAAGGCTATGGCCTCCGATACAGGCTTGGAAGAAAGATGGAAAGCCTTTAGCATTGAATCTCTCGACAGAATAGCCCGTATTGTGGCTGATGAGACCATGGCGGTGTCCCCCGAGACGAAAATGGGCTACCAGAAAACCTTCTCCGACAAGGATACTACTGTCGTAAGAGTAATCCTTAAGACCTTGGCGGAAGTTAGCGGGAAGAAAGTCTCTTACCGCCCCGGAGGTGGAGCTTATTATGATAAATACCATCCTGCGGAGCAGATAATAAAGAGTATGAAGGCCGCCAGGTACATGCGGGTGCTTGGTTGCTCAGACATCGTGGAATCTTGGTGTCCGGAAGTGGAGACATGGCCGCGCCACTATGGCTCCAGGACCGGACAGAGTGTTCTGTTGGAAGGATTTGCCGCTTTGGCCTATGGCATGGACGCCGTGAGCTTGTTCGTGCTGGATAACGGCGAGGAACCTATTGACGTCCAGTCAAGGCAGATGTTGCGCCCCTTGCATGAGGGGGCGCCAGTCCTTAAGGAATACGCCAGGGCGAACAAGGGCACAAAGGCGGTTGGATTCTCGACCGATGCCGATATGCGGGCGCTATTTGAGTTCGGGATTTTTGGCATCCCGGTTCTTCCTGGTTTGGGGGATAACCTTGGGCTATTGACCGAAAGCGAATTAAAGGGCGTCAATATTTATTCTCAGCCATCATCAGAGATTCAGTTGTTCCGCGAACAAATGGCGGTCAAAGGGAAGTCTCCGGCCTTATGCCTTTCTCCGTTCGTCGGTCTTGTTATACCAAGGGTGGATTCAGAAGGATCAATTCGTACTTTGGGACTAATCAATTGCCGAATAGACTCTCAGGAATCCATCCGCATCTCTCTTCCCACCCTTCCTTCCGGAGTCAGTTCCGTAGTCTGGCGGGAACTGAGGAGGGATCCTGTCAATCTGAAGATAGGCTTGGAGGGTAACGGTGCACCGTATGTGGAGATTCCTGGTATTTCCGCATGGAACGCTGGCTTCATTGAGTTTTAATTATCATTCTCAATTGCCCAAGAAAATGTAAAGCGCCTTGAGATTCAGACATCCTTCCGTGGCGTGGTTTCAAGGGCGATTCTAAGATCTTGTACAAGGATAAGAAGGGAAATTTAGTATCTTTGGATTACCACGTGGATTAGATCTAAATAACGGTGAGGAAGAGTTTTATATTAATTATGGCCTGGATACTGCTGTTGGCGGCTCCAGGCTGCGCCAGTTTTGAGGGGGAGCCTTCGGAGAGCGATTTGGTGTTCGATAATCTCGCGACTGTGTGGGATGAGGCCATGCCTCTTGGAAACGCCACACTTGGCGAATTGGTATGGCAGAAAGGGGATAACCTTAGGCTCTCCCTCGACAGGATAGACCTATGGGATTTGCGCCCTACAACCACCCACATGGGAGAACATTTTTCATTCGAATGGATTAAAGAGCATATCCGCGGCGGGGATTATGCTCCTGTCCTTCAGAAATATGCCCGTCCTGATAATCTCTATCCGGCCCCATCTAAGATTCCAGGGGCGGCGCTCGAGATTAACACATCCTCCTGGGGTGCCGTCAAGAATAACCGTCTGTATTTGAAGGATGCCTTGTGCTCCTTGGAATGGGAAAACGGAACCTCGCTTCGGACATTTGTCCAGGCTGACGGTTCAGTTGGTTGGATGTTTTTTGATAATATTCCGGAATCTTTTGATATTCAACTTGTTCCGCCAAGATATCAAGGCTCTGATAATCAATCTGACGGGCTTGGTGGATCTTCCTTGACTTTGCTTGGATATCCCCAAGGTGAAGTTATTCGTGAGGGGGACAAGATAACCTACCACCAAAAAGGTTGGGAGGATTCCTTTTATGATGTGGCAGTCCAATGGAAGAGGCAAGGTAAGAGGCTCGTAGGTGTTTGGAGCGTCACATCTTCCCTTTCCGGACAGGATGCTGGACAAGAAGTCTCGAAAGCTCTGAAAGAAGGGCCTGTGAAGGCTTTCAAAGGGCATAAAAAATATTGGGCTTCCTTTTGGAAAGAGTCTTCCGTATCGGTGCCGGATACTCTGATTCAGCATCAGTACGACCGGGAGATTTACAAGTTCGGATCAACCGCGAAAGAGGATTCATACCCTATTTCGCTTCAGGCGGTGTGGACTGCTGACAACGGTAATCTACCCCCGTGGAAGGGCGATTTCCACCATGATCTCAACACCCAACTCAGTTATTGGCCGGCATATTCCGGTAATAGGCTGAAAGAGGGGTTGGGATATCTCAACACGCTATGGGACCAGAGAGACACCTACAAGGACTTCACGAAGAGGTTCTTCGGGAAAGACGGGATGGATGTTCCTGGAGTCTGCACCTTGAAAGGCGTGGGGATGGGAAGCAACTGGGTAATGTACAGCCTGTCGGCTACCACAAGCGCATGGCTAGCCCAGCATTTCTATCTCCACTGGAAGTACTCGGCTGACAAGGAGTTCCTCAAGGATAGGGCATATCCTTTCATGAAGGATGTTGTTATTTTCCTTGAGCAGGAGACCGAAGTGAACGCGGAAGGAGTCCGGACCCTGGAATTCAGCGCCAGTCCGGAGATTAATGACAACCGTATTGAGGCGTGGTTCCCGGAAATCACCAACTTTGACTTATCCTTGATCCGTTTCGCTTTCACCGCGGCGGCAGAAATGGCCGACTCCCTCGGATTGGCTGATGAGGCTGGTCAATGGAGGAAAGTCGAATCCGAGTTGCCGGAGTTCTCGCTGGACGAAGATGGCGGGCTCTCCATCGCTCCGGGATATCCCTACAGCGTCTCCCATAGGCATTTCTCCCACGCCATGGCGATTCATCCTCTCGGGTTGCTGGACATCAGCAATGGCCCTGAGCAGGAAAAGATCATCGACGCTACCCTGGACAGGCTCCACGCCAACGGTCCTGACTGGTGGTGCGGATACTCATATTCATGGCTTTCCAATCTTGAGGCCCGGGCGAAACATGGCACCGAGGCCGCCGAGGCATTGCGTACTTTCGCTTCTTGTTTCGTGCTCAGAAACTCATTCCATGCCAACGGAGACCAGACCAAGAGTGGGAAATCAAAATATACCTACAGGCCCTTCACGCTTGAGGGTAATTTCGCTTTTGCCGCGGGTCTCCAGGAGATGCTTCTTCAGAGTCACACGGGCGTGATAGAGGTATTCCCAGCGGTTCCTTCTGAGTGGAAAGACATATGTTTCAATAATTTGAGGGCAGTGGGGGCATTCCTTGTCTCGTCAGAGATGAAGGGTGGTGAAGTCGTTTCCTTGAGTGTGCGTTCCGAGAAAGGAGGTAAGCTTCGCATCCTCTCACCTAAAGACGGGAAAGTCTTTGAGAAACAGACCACTCCGGGAGAAACGGTGAAGATTATTTGACAATCACGATATGAAAAAGAGTTTGTTATTGATTATGGCCGCTATGACACTTTTTGGTTGCGGGAAAAAGTCCGATAATTTGACACTGCTGGTGGGAACGTACACGGATACAGACAGCAAGGGGATATACACGTTCAAGTTTGACCAAGCCACAGGAGAGAGCTCTCCGCTCGCCATTACGGATATTCCCAATCCGTCATTTCTGGCTGTGGCTCCCGGGAATAAGATGCTTTATTCCGTCACAGAACAGCAGGAGGATGCCGCCGTATCTGCTTATGGATTTGACGCCGCCAAGGGAACACTCTCTTTCCGTAACCAGAAGTTGACTCATGGCAAAAGCACTTGCCATGTCACTTGGGTCGGGAAAGATGTTGTAGCCACCAACTATTCCTCCGGGGATATGACTGTGTTTCCCCTGGACGACGAGGGAAACCTCAAGGAGGGAACCTTGCTGGAGTTCTCCGGGAGCGGTCCTGACACAGTTCGCCAAGCAGACTCACATATTCATTCGTCGCAGGTTTCACCCGATGGGAAATACTTGTTTGTCATAGATTTAGGTGGCGATTTCATATATCGTTACCCTGTCGTTGACGGGAAGGTCACCAGCTTCGAGCCTGTCATGATAAAGGTTCCCGCAGGTGAGGGTCCGCGCCATTTCGAGTTCTCCAAAGACGGTCGTTTCATGTATGTCCTGACTGAGCTTGGGGGAAATGTCGTCGCATACGACTACAACGGTGGAGACCTCAAACAACTCCAGCTGATCGAGGCGGATCCACTTCATGCGAGAGGAAGCGCGGACATCCATTTCTCTCCGGATGGGAAATACCTCTATGCCAGCAACCGCTTAAAAGGCGATGGTTTGGCCATATTCAGCCAGGATGCCGGGACGGGATTGTTGACATATGTCGGTTATCAACCTACGGGGATTCACCCCAGGAACTTCGCTATCTCACCGAATGGCCTGTTTGTACTCGTGGCTTGCCGCGACAGTGATGTGATCCAGGTGTTCCGCCGTGACCTTAAGACAGGGCTTTTGACCGACACGGGGAAGGACATCAAGGTTCCCCATCCTGTTTGCGTTTTGGCTGTTCCCAATGAATAATAGGTTGTTTATTTGAAGACTTGAGCCAATGAAAAGGGTTTTGTTGTTTTGCTCCTGCGTTCTGATAGGCTGTCTCGCAGGTTGTTCCAAGCTGGTTGTTGAGCCGTCCGATAGCGACTTGGTGTTCGGAGATCTCGCATCTGTATGGGACGAGGCAATGCCACTTGGTAATGCGTCTGTGGGTGAGTTAGTGTGGCAGAAAGGAGAGAATCTTCGCCTCTCTCTCGACAGGATTGACCTTTGGGATCTGCGTCCGATCGAGGCGTTTAAAGGCGATGAGTATTCATTCGAATGGGTTAAGAACCAAGTCCGAAAAGGGGAATACGGTCCGGTCACGGAACTATTCGACAAAAAAGGATATGCGGCGGCACCGTCCAAGATTCCAGGAGCGGCGTTGGAGATAGACATTTCTTCCTGGGGTCCGGTCAAAGAGAATAGGTTGTATCTTAACAATGCCCTTTGCGAGGTACTGTGGGAGAACGGAATCTCGATGAAGACATTTATCCAAGCCGACGGGGACGTAGGCTGGATGGTTTTCGAGAGTATTCCGGAATCTTTTGATATTCAACTGATTCCTCCGGAATATCAAGTCAAGGGTGCTGATGAGGCCGGGCTCGGAAGCTCATCGCTGGCTCTCCTTGGTTATCCTCAAGGGGAAGTCAACAGGGACGGTAATTTGGTCACATACCACCAGAGGGGATGGGAAGACTATTACTACGATGTCGCCGTGGATTGGAAGCGTAAAGGTAATAAAGTCATTGCGGCGTGGAGTGTTACTTCCTCGTTGTCCGGAAAAAATGCGGCCTCCGAGGTATCCAAAGCCATGTCTGGAGGACCTATAGCCGCATACAAGAACCACATGGAGTATTGGGAGGCTTACTGGAAAGGTTCGTCTGTAAAGGTTCCAGACGCCACTATCCAGAGGCAGTATGACAGGGAGATGTACAAGTTCGGATCGGCAACCAGAAAGGATTCCTATCCGATATCACTGCAGTCTGTGTGGACGGCAGATGACGGTTTCCTGCCGCCATGGAAGGGTGATTATCATAACGACCTTAATACCCAGCTGAGTTACTGGCCAGCTTATATAGGCAATCATCTGGATGAGGGCCTGGGCTATTTGAATACCCTTTGGAACCAGGTGGATAAGTACAAGGAGTTCACGAGGAAATTCTTTGGAAAAGACGGACTGGCGGTTCCCGGTTATTGCACCCTTGAAGGGGAGGCCATGTCGGGTTGGGTCCAGTACGGATTCTCTCCCACAACTTCCGCCTGGCTCGGTCAGCACTTTTATCTCCACTGGAAATATTCGGCCGACAAGGAGTTTCTTGAAGAGAGGGCATATCCATTCATTAGGGATGTCGCTTTGTTCCTCGAGCAGGAGACGGAGTTGAGGCCTGACGGGACCAGGACATTTGAATACAGTGCCAGTCCAGAAATTAACGACAATAGGATAGATGCGTTTTTCCCTGAGGTGACCAATTATGATTTGGCTTTGACCAAATTCGCTTTCGAGGCTGCCGCGGAGATGGCGGACTCTCTTGGACTGGCCGAGGATTCGGCTCGCTGGAAAACCGACAGCGGCCAATTGCCGGATTACGCGATAGACGAAGACGGTGGACTATCGATCGCTCCCGGATTATCTTATAATCTGTCCCACAGGCATTTCTCTCATGCGATGGCGATTCATCCGCTCGGGCTCTTGGACGTCAGCCATTCCTCCGAGGAGAAAGCGATCATTGACGCGACCCTTTCAAGACTCCATGCCAACGGGCCGGATTGGTGGTGCGGTTATTCATATTCCTGGCTTGCTAATATGGAAGCCAGGGCCAAGCATGGCGAGGCTGCCGCTGAGGCGCTCGAGACCTTCGCTGAATGTTTTGTTCTTCGCAACTCATTCCATGCCAACGGAGACCAGACAAAGAGCGGCAAGTCCATGTTTACTTACAGGCCGTTTACACTTGAGGGTAACTTCGCTTATGCCTCTGGCCTTCAGGAAATGCTTCTTCAAAGCCAAACTGGTGTGATTGAGGTGTTTCCGGCGATTCCCGAAGGTTGGAAAAATGTCAGTTTCAATAACCTGAGAGCAATGGGAGCCTTCATTGTCTCAGCTGAAATGAAGGACGGAATTGTTGTATCTATAAGTGTTTATTCAGAGAAGGGAGGCACCCTCCGCATCCGTTCCCCTAAAGATGGTCAAGTGATCACAATGGACACCAAACCGGGGGAATCTTATAGTCTTGCCCTATAATAGTCTCATATCAATGTGGGTCTTAATGAGAAATAATCAAAATAGAGTTATCTTTACTATACGATGAGACGAATCATAGCCACAACCACTCTCGCGGTTTTTTTCATCGCTTCCGCATTCGCCCAAGACAGCGGGCTCTTGATTCATAATCCGATTATTCCCGGCTACCATCCCGATCCTTCCATCTGCCGGGTCGGTGAAGACTATTACATAGTCAATTCCTCTTTCCAGTATTTCCCCGGAGTTCCGGTTTATCACTCCAAGGATCTGGTTAACTGGGAATTGATAGGGAATGTCCTGGATCGTGAGAGCCAGATTCCCTTGGAGCGGGCGAACTCTTATGGAGGAATATTCGCCACCACCATCCGTTATCACGAGGGGTTGTATTACATGATCACCACCAATGTCACAAAAGGCGGCAACTTCTTTGTCACGGCTAAAGATCCCGCAGGACCATGGTCTGAGCCAGTGTACCTGAAACAAGGGGGCATTGACCCTTCATTCCTCTTCGATGACGGTAAGTGCTATATGGTCTCGAATCCGGCTTCAATACAACTTTGCGAGATTGATCCTGTGACTGGGAAACAGTTGACAGAAAGTAAGATAATATGGAACGGAACGGGCGGCCGCTACCCCGAGGGACCTCACATTTACAAGAAAGACGGTTGGTATTACCTCCTAATCTCAGAAGGAGGCACCGAAATGGGGCATAGCCTCACAATTGCTCGCAGCCGCGATATTTGGGGTCCTTACGAGTCCAATCCGATGAACCCTATCCTAACCCAATTCCGCGAGGTCGCGGAAAATAATCAGATTCAAGGCACCGGCCACGGGGACTTCGTGCAGGCCCCTGATGGTTCTTGGTGGGTGGTTTTCCTTGGCTTCAGGCGATTTGGAGGGGATTTCCACCACTTAGGACGCGAGACGTTCATAGCTCCCCTGACTTGGGTGGCTGGTTGGCCGGTGATCAACGATGGAAACCCGATTAACGCTCTTATGAGCGTTCCCGCCACTTGGACCGCCAAGGCCCCTGTGAAGAAGGCTTGGAGAGAAGAGTTCGATTCGCCTCTCGATCCGAAGTGGGTTTATATTCAGAATCCGGAGACCTCTCGTTACTATATAAGGAAGGGACGTCTTAACCTTATCGGGACAGAACCTCTCGAGGAGAATGATCATCCGACATTCGTCGGGGTTCGTCAGGAGAGTCCGGGAATAGTCGCGGAGACGAAGGTCCGTCTTGAGGCTTCGTCGGGAGAGGCCGGAATAGTCGCCTATCAGAATCCCGATGGCTTTGTCGCGCTTGCTGTCGATAAGGGTAGCGCCACGTTGCGTCTTAAACTCAAGTCTGTGAACACGATACTCGGAAAAGTCTCATTACCAAGAGGGAAAGATGTCGTCCTTCGTATAGTATCCGAGGATGGGTATATGTATCGTTTCGAGGTTAACGGGAAAGAGATAGGCGAAATAGAGACATCCCTTTTGAGTTCTGAGGTGTGTGGCGGTTTCACGGGAGTGGTTCTCGGATTGTATGCCGTTGACAGTGTGGCCTCTTTTGACTATTTTGATTATCAAGAGAAATAATAACGATCATGAAATCATATTCACAAGCGTTTTTGGTTTTGGCTATTTGCCTTTCCGCCTGCACTCCGAAACCCATGAAAGTGGTTCTGGAGCAGCTTCCGATGCAATATGGAGACAATTCCAAAGTTAAGGACTATCCTTTCGCCAAGGACCCGACCGTTATCCATCATGGCGATCAGTACTATATGTATTATTCCTTGATGCCGTTTGATCCGACTCCGCAGGACAACAGCAAGCCGCCAAAGTTCAATGACTGGCATGCCGCTATAGCCCGCAGCACAGATCTCGTGAACTGGACAAGGGTCGGGGATATGGACCTGAGGGATTCCAAGGGTAATCCGCTCCATGGTGCTGTGGCTCCTTGTGTCAGGAAACTTGACGGAAAGATTCACATGTTCTACCAGATGGCTTGGGAAGGAACCGATGGAGTAGCCAATATCTGGCATGCGACGAGTGAGGACGGGATCACATTCACCAACACCTGCGACAGGCCAATCATCGTTCCGGAAACAAACTGGTCGATCAGGCGCTCAATAGACGCCGAGGTTTATCGGGTTAAGGACAAGCTTATTCTCCTGTTCGCGACAAGAGACAAAACCGCCACCTACCAGATTATGGGCATGGCAGAGGCTCCTTACGGAAGTGATTATGGGCCGGATAAATGGACGTTGCTTTCTGTGGATGGTCCTTTAATGACACCGGAATATCCTTGGGAGATGAGCTGCACCGAGGCGCCGACCGTGGTGAAACATAAGGGAGTCTGGTACATGTTTTACGCCGGGGCATATAACCATGAAGGCCAGCAAATAGGACTGGCGACCTCGACCGATGGCTATCACTATGAAAGGATCGCCCCTGACGGCTTATTCTTCACCCATGGACCTGAAGGCGCTTGGAACGCATTCGAAAGCGGTCATCCGGGAGTATTCCAGGATGATGACGGTCAGGTGTATTTGTTCTTCCAGGGAAAAGAGTCGCTTAACGCCACCTACTACCTTTCCGTCTGCAAAGTACGGTTCGAGAGGTAGATATTCCTGAATTCCATCGCTCCGCCTTCGGACTGGAGGGCGATGTAGCCGCTGGTCGCATCGCAGACGGCCTCGTTGACGAGGATTCCGTTGAGCCACACTTTGATCTCGCCGCCTTTGCAGAGGAACTCCATATCGTTCCACTCCCCCACGGGCTTCTCGGGGCTCTCTTCGACTATCCGGTCTTTCTTGTAGAAAGGCCCTTCCAGCCCCTCTATCTTGATTCCTCCCATAAGGACTCCCATGTCCTTGGGCGTCATCTGAAGCTGGACACCGAGAGGCCAGACTTTGTCACCTTCCTGAAGCCTGTTGAACACGCCTCCGTCCACGCCTTCCTCTCCGGTCCAACGCCATTCGAGGTGCAGCGTGTAATCAGTGTACTTCTTCTCGGTCCGGATGTATCCGAAAGGTTTCCCGCTCACTCGCAGGACACCTTCCTGGGCAGAGAAAGTCTCACCCTCGAAAGTCTCCCCTTCGGCTGATTTCAAAACGACTTTCCAGCCGTCGATATTCTCGCCGTTGAAAAGGGTCTCAATTTTTTCCTTGGTTGAGCAGGAAATAAAGGCGGCCGCAGTTAGAGCGGCCAAGAAATATCTGATATTCATGATATTAAAGATTCCTAAGGAGGTTGGACATGTTGACTTTCTTGTCAATCATGGCCCTGAGCTCAGAGATCTGGACACGCGTTTGCTCCATAGTGTCGCGGTTACGGACAGTCACGGTGTTGTCGTTCATCGTGTCATTGTCGATGGTGACGCAGAACGGGGTTCCGATGGCATCCTGACGACGGTAGCGCTTACCGATCGAATCTTTCTCGTCGTACTGGTATGCGAAGTCATATTTCAGGAGATCCACAACCTCTTGT
The DNA here is from genome assembly GCA_017557535.1 of Bacteroidales bacterium. Classification (GTDB taxonomy): domain Bacteria; phylum Bacteroidota; class Bacteroidia; order Bacteroidales; family UBA932; genus Cryptobacteroides. The sequence goes on from JAFYYM010000079.1 coordinate 235,596, forward strand.
GCCTTCTCGGGCAGTCCATCTTTCTTGACAAGAGGAAGGACAGCCACCTTGACCGGAGCCAGCGGAGCGGGAATGCTCAGCACAACCCTGGTCTCTCCACCCTCAAGCTGCTCCACGTTGTAGGAGTGGCTGAGGACGGCAAGGAACATACGGTCGACACCTATGGAAGTCTCCACGCAGTAAGGGACATAGCTCTCTCCGGTCTCGGGATCGAAGTACTGGATCTTCTTTCCGCTGATCTTCTGGTGATTACCGAGATCGAAATCGGTTCTTGAGTGGATACCCTCAAGTTCCTTGAAGCCGAACGGGAAATTGAACTCGATGTCAGTGGCGGCGTTGGCGTAGTGGGCCAGTTTCTCGTGGTCGTGGAAACGGTAGTTCTCCGCTCCCATGCCAAGGTTGACATGCCATTTCATCCTGTTTTCCTTCCACTTGGAGAACCACTCCATCTCGGTTCCGGGACGGCAGAAGAACTCCATCTCCATCTGCTCAAACTCCTTCATCCTGAAGATGAACTGTCTGGCTACGATTTCGTTGCGGAAGGCCTTGCCGATCTGGGCGATTCCGAAAGGAATCTTCATGCGGCCGGTCTTCTGGACGTTGAGGTACTCCACGAATATTCCCTGCGCGGTCTCGGGACGGAGGTAAAGAACGTCGTCGGCGTTACCGGTTGTGGAACCCTGTGTGCTGAACATAAGGTTGAACTGACGGACCTCGGTCCAGTTGGCTGTGCCGGAGATTGGACAGACAATGCCACAGTCGATGATGATGTCCCTATATGCCTTCAGGTCGTTGGCGTCTTCGGCGGCCTTGTAGCGATTGTGAACCTCGTCGTATTTGGCCTTTTCGCGGAGGACATTAGGGTTTGTGGCCCTGAATTGCTCCTCGTTGAAAGTGTCGCCGAACTTCTTGCGTCCTTTGGCGACTTCTTTCTCGATCTTCTCCTCGATCTTGCCGAGATAGTCCTCGATAAGGTTGTCCGCGCGGTAGCGCTTTTTGGAGTCCTTGTTGTCGATTAGAGGGTCGTTGAAAGCGGCCACATGGCCAGAAGCGACCCAGGTCTTCGGGTGCATGAACACGCAGGAGTCTATTCCCACCACGTTCTCGTTGAGGCGCGTCATGGCCTCCCACCAATAGCGTTTGATGTTGTTCTTGAGCTCCACGCCCATCTGGCCATAATCATAAACCGCGGCCAGTCCATCATAAATCTCGCTGGAGGGGAATATGAACCCGTATTCCTTGCAATGTGCCACCAGCACCTTGAAGAGTTCGTCCTGTGTCATATTATCTTATTCTTTTTATGTTCGTGTTTTTTACGCCTGCAAAGGTACTAAATTATTTTGTACCTTTATGGTCTGTAAACAATCAACAAATGGATTCCAAACAAAGGATTGCGAACGCCCTCAAAGTGGCGACCGACACCAAGGTGTTCGAGATGGGAAGAGGGGTCAGTGAGATGGCTCCCGATGTTTTCAAGAAGTATTTCCCCGGCCGCAAGGCAAAGATCATAGCGGACATTCACACATGGCCCGTCCTCGGCGAGAAGGTTTATGGTCTATTCATCGAGTCCGGTATTCCCGTCGAGAAATTCATCATCATGGAAGAGGAGTTCCATGCCGAGTGGGAATACATCGAGATGGTGGATAAGGAGCTGGATGGCGGATATATCGCTGTATCAGTTGGTTCCGGGGTCATCAACGACCTCTGCAAGCTTTGCTCGCATCACCATGATCAGCAGTATTTAACCTTGCCGACAGCGGCTTCCGTGGACGGTTACTCCTCATTTGGAGCGTCGATTTCCTATCAGAATTCCAAGCAGACTTTTTCCTGTCCGGCACCCGTGGCCATTATCGCGGACATTGATGTCATAGCGGCCGCTCCCAAAGAGATGACAGCTGCCGGATATGCCGATCTTGCGGCCAAGGTCCCGGCCGGAGCAGAATGGATGATAGCCGATCTGATGGGAACGGCTCCTATCAAACCGGACGCCTGGCATGTGCTACAGGACTATCTTGACGATCTCCTCGCTGATCCCGAGGGGGTGGCGGCAGGAAAACCGGATGCTATAGCCGATCTGTTTGAGGGATTGACTCTCAGCGGCTTCGCTATGCAGGCCGCCCAGTCCAGCAGGCCTGCTTCCTGCTGCGACCACCTGTTCAGCCATATTCTCGACATGACTCACCATCGCTACAACGGTAAGCTCCAATCCCACGGTTTCCAGGTGGCTATCGGCACCCTTACCATGTGCGCTGTCTTCGATGAACTGTTCAAGAAGGATTTGACGCAGTTGGATGTGGAAGCCTGCGTCAAGGCTTGGCCTACTCTTGAACAGGAGCAAAAGAGAGCCTTGGAGATATTCAAGGACTTCCCCGCTCCAACTTTGGGTTACGACAACATCTCCAAGAAATACAACGATGCGGAGACTGTGCGGGAACAACTTACCCGTGTCCGTGACACCTGGCCCGAGTTCAAAAAGAAGCTCCAGGGACAGGTTTATTCCTTTGAAAAGATGCGGGAACTCTTCAAGATAGCGGGAGCACCCTACGACCCTTCGATGATTGGTGTAACCAGGCGGCAGCTTAAGGACATGTTCCCCATAGTGCAGCTTATGCGCCACAGGATGAACGTTCTGGACCTCGCTAAGAGGGGAATGTTCTATGATGAGCTTGTTGAACCTGTGTTCGCTCCCGGCGGAGCGTTGGAAATCCTTTAGGGTAAACAGATGACTATCAGGGGATCAGGAGTTGGCGGATTCGCCAAGGGAAAGGCGTTCGTGGCGATTGACCGCGGACAGCGCAATCCTTATGAGGACATTCCTCCGGGGAGTGTCCTCGTGGCCCGTACTGTCTTTCTCTCGGATTCCGTGATGATCAACTTCGGTAACGTGGTGGCTATGGTTCTCGAGGAAGAGGACCTGACAGGTCATCCAAGCCTTCTGGCAAGGGGGTTGGGAATACCAGCCATCGTCGGGGTAAAAGGTTGTTTGACGGACATTATCAATGGCGACAGGATTCTTATCCAAAACCAGGATGTGATAGTCAATCCGGATCTCACCGCCGTCGAGGAATTCGACAGGCTCAGGAGAGAGTCCGATCCTCAACTTAGTCTCGATCTGCTTTAGCCAGCGCTTCTTTCCAGACCCTCATGAAATTACCTCCCCAAAAGCCTTTGATCTGTTCCGGGGAATAACCTCGCTCAATCATTTTGACCGTCAAGTTTATGAGGTCATTATCACCGTTGCAGTCCCAGACACCACCCCCTCCGTCAAAGTCGCTTCCTATTCCCACATGCTCAGCGCCAGCGACTTCCACGCAATGGTCGAAATGCGCCATCATGTCATCTATGGTCATCGAGCCCCGGGGGCGGCCAATAAACTCCGGGACGCTGTAAATTTGGATCACGCCTCCGTTCTCAGCCAATGCTTTCAGCTGTTTATCGTCCAGACCACGGTCGTGACCATAGACCGCTTTGGCCCCGGAATGGGAGCAGATAATCGGAGCCTTGCTGTATCTGATACAATCCCAGAAGGTTCCGGCTGAGGGATGGGATAAGTCAATCAATATACCCTGGCGGTTCATTTCCTCGACCACTTTCTTTCCAAACTCGGTTAGCCCCTTGGATGGATCGCTTCCATGTCTTGAGGAGGTGTTGCATATCGCATTGTCACGGAAATGGCAAAGGGAAATGTACACGACCCCCAAGTCTCTCATTTTCTTTATATTCCCGAGATCGTTGCCGATTCCGTACCCATTCTCCAGGGCGATGAGGAAAGCTTTTTTCCCGAGGGACCGCAAAGAATCCGCTTCGGCTGGAGTCTTCGCGAGACCGCAAATCTCAGGATACTTTTCCACATCCTCCTTGATCTTGGCGATCTTGGCCAGGTTTTTTTCTACCGCTTTCCCGGAAGAATTGTTGTCCAAAGGGCCTTGCCAAAGGAAACTGATCAGGATCTGGGCATCCAGATGGCCTTCCTCCATCTTGGGAACGCCGGCCAGGTTCCTGGAGCGTTTGCCAACGGAATAACCGCTCTGGTAAAGGTCGGGGAGATCACAGTGGGTGTCGATGGTGAAGTAGCTGTCCATCAACTCTTTAGCCTTCTTGTATATTCGGGCGCTTCTAACAAGATCTTCCATATTGGTAATCTTCCCCGGCATCCTGCGAAGCCCGTTGTCAATGGATCTCATTAAAGGGGATGATCCCACATAAGGGATATTCCTTTCCGCTACCGCTTTATAAAACAGGACTGAATACTCATCGTCTTTACGTACCCATCCGTCAGGGATTGCCGCGCCGTCCCAACCGGAGGCCATTGTCCAAAGGGCGACGTAAGGATTGTCCATGGTCGTCATCGCCGGCACATCCACAGGATAACCTCCGGCCAAGCGGATCATTTCCTTGAGGTGATCCGAATGTGGGCAATTGGGGACAGCGATGGTGGGGCGGAAAGATTCTTCGCCGCGTTCAGAATGGCGATAAGATTGGCCAGAATGAGTTGCCTCGGATATTTCGGCGTCTGATTTCTCGAATACAGCTTTAATCTCGACGGGATAAATGAGTTCCTGGGCTCTCGAAGGATAAGAGACCAGAGTGGCCAGGAATGATATCAATATGAAGAAATACCCCCTCATCGGAATGCAAAAATACGCGAAAAAACGCTAAATTGCAGTTGTGACCAAAAATGTATTGATAACACAGAACAATATGAAAAGAATACTGTCCTTAGCCGCTTTCCTGTTTGTCTCAGTGGCACTCTCAGCCCAAGAATGGGTCCCATCCGAATGGCCTGTAATGAACCATTATGATTCCGGCCATCTCCGTGAAGTGGCATTGCCTCTTGGAGGCATCGGCACAGGTACCGTGTCTTTGGGTGGCCGTGGAGAACTTCGCGACTGGGAGATAATGAACGTGCCGGCCAAGGGATTCAACACCGGTGTTTCGAGAAGGAACGCTCCTTTCTTCGCCATATTCACCAAAGACAGTCAGGGAAAGACCACGACTACCATGTTGGCGGGTTCTCTTCTTCCGGGAGAGTATAACCAGGCTTTCGGAGAACCGGTCGACAATTTCGGGCTTCCTCGTTTTCATGAAGCCTCGTTTGACGCCGCTTACCCCTTCGGACAGGTTCATCTTTCAGACAAGGATATTCCGGTCGAGGTGACCGTTAAAGGCTTCAACCCACTGGTCCCCACAGACGCCGATGCGAGCGGACTCCCCGTAGCGGTTCTCTCCTATCAGGTTAAGAACCTTTCAAAAACCCCTTTGGAGGTTTCTGTAAGCGGGTCCATTCGCAATTTCATAGGAAGGGACGGTGTTGAGAATGAAGCCAAAGACAACCGTAATGAGTACCGCTCCGCCTCCGGGTTGAAAGGAATATATTTCTACTCCCAAGGAGTGCCTAAGGACAATCAGGCTTGGGGCACCATCGCCCTTTCCACCCAATCGTCCGGGAAAGTCAGTTACCGCACATCCTCGAAACGCAACGATTGGAACCAGGCCATCCTCAATTTCTGGGACGATTTCAGCGCTGACGGAATTCTGACCGAGCGCGATCCTTCTGGAGAGCCCGACCCGATGGCATCGCTTGCCATCGGAAAGACGATAGCTCCGGGAGCGACAGAGTCTTTCACATTTTTCCTCACATGGAGTTTCCCCAACCGCAAAGGCTGGTCAAGCCAGGTCGAAGGCAACTATTACTGCAAGGAATATGGTGACGCCTGGACAGCCGCGGAGAAGATCATCCCTATGATCCCGGATCTTGAACGTCAGACCTTGGTCTTTGTCAACGCATTGAAAGAGAGCAGTTTCCCCGATGTCGTGAAGGAGGCCGCCCTGTACAATCTGTCGGTTCTCCGCTCTCAGACTGTATTCCGCCTTCCTGACGGTCACATGATGGGCTGGGAGGGTACCGGCGATCATGCGGGTTCTTGCCATGGATCATGCACCCATGTGTGGAATTATGAGGTGGCGACCCCCTTCCTGTTCGGTGACCTTGCCAGGAGCATGAGAGACGTGGAATTCAATTATGCTACCCGGGAGGATGACGGTTGCATGAATTTCCGTGCGGCTCTCCCGCTTGTGAATGCGGCCAAAGGCCATTCGGCCGCCGCTGACGGCCAGATGGGCTGTATCATGAAGGCATACAGGGAGTGGCAGTTGAGCGGGGATAACGCATGGCTCCAGTCCATGTGGCCCCAAGTTAAGAAAGCTCTTTCTTACGCTTGGGTTGAGAGAGGATGGGATGGCAACCAAGACGGAGTGATGGAAGGCTCTCAGCATAACACCATGGACGTGAATTACTTCGGTCCGAATCCCCAGATGCAGTTCTGGTACATGGGAGCTCTCCGGGCGGCCGAGGAAATGGCTACGGCCATGAAAGACAAAGCTTTCGCCAAGAAATGCCGCGAATTGTTCGTGAAAGGCAGCGCATGGACCGACGCCAATCTCTTCAACGGAGAGTATTACGAGCATAAGATCACCTCTCCCGACACGTTCGAGTTCCTGGACATGAAGGATCCCAATGTCAGTATTCCTGATTATCAGCTTGGCAGGGGTTGCTTGGTGGATCAACTTGTGGGGCAGTACATGGCTCATATCTGCGGACTTGGATATCTTGGTGACAAAGAACATATCAAGACTACCCTGAAGAGCATCATGAAATACAACTACGTTGAGGGGATTGGCAAATGTTTCAACAACATGAGGTCCTTCGCCCTTGGTGATGAAAACGCTCTTTTGATGGCGTCTTGGCCTCACGGGCGTCTTGAGGTCCCGTTCCCTTATTTCGGGGAGTGTATGACTGGATTTGAATACTGTGCGGCCACCGGAATGTTATATGAGGGTCTCACGGAAGACGGTCTTAAGTGCGTCAAGGCCATACGTGACCGTTATGACGGGGTTTGGCGTAATCCTTTCAACGAGCCTGAGTGCGGGTGGCATTACGCCCGCTCGATGGCCAGTTGGTCTACCATATTGGCTTTAAGTGATTTCCATTATTCGGGAGTCGACAAGACCATGAATTTCACGTCTAAGCCAGGCCGTTATTTCTGGAGCGACGGGTATGCTTTCGGAACGTGTGAGGTGAGCGGCTCTTCTGTTGAGCTGAAAGTCCTCAAAGGTTCTCTTGAACTCAAGTCCTTGACTTTGACCGGGCGCCTGAAACCTGTCGCGAAAGGGATATCTCTAACAGAGGGAGGATCCGCCTCTTTTAATATCTGATTATCCGGATGAGATGAGTGGTTACGTGGGGAGGGCTGTACTTGACCTGTTTATTCCGAGATTGTGTGTGGTGTGTGGAAGGTCGCTCTCCCTTCGCGAGGAACACATTTGTTTGGATTGTCTTGCGGATTTGCCGAGGACATATTATTCCAAGATGCCCAGGAATAAGATGGCCGATCGCTTTAATGAGTTGATACAAAGGGACGCGGAAGTTCCGGAACCGTATTCTTACGCGACAGCGCTTTTCTATTATCGGGCTTCCACAGGATATCGTGACATAACGAAGGGTCTTAAATACAAGGGAGACATTGCTTCCGGACGATTCTTTTCCCGTATGTTGGCAGAGGAGATAGCGGGCTCCAGTCTATACTCAGATGTGGACACGGTGGTTCCCGTCCCATTGCATTGGACGAGGCGATGGTCTCGCGGCTATAACCAAGCCGAGGTGATAGGTGAGACAATAGCGATTCGTTTGGGCGCCTCGCTTCGACTGGATATTCTTGAACGCCATCGTAGGACAAAGACTCAGACGAAGATGACGATAGAGAGAAAAGAGGCCAATGTCTCAGACGCTTTCAGGCTAAAGAAGAGGGCGGATTTGTCCGGATGCCGGCATATTCTTCTAATAGATGATGTATTCACAACAGGAGCGACGGTTAATTCCTGCCGCAAAGTATTAAGGGGTATAGCGGATTCCGAAATGCGGATATCTGTTGCGACTTTGGCCTGTGTAGGCGACTGATAAACTGTAACTAAAACAATTTAAAATCATGTTTTAACGATTTTCGCCCACTGTATTTAACGCTCAATTTGGGTTGATATAAAACGGATTTAAAATTTTGTTATTGTTTATACGGCGCATAATCAATGATTTAAATCAATTAAAATGAAAATTTTAAGAAAAATGTTATAAAATTATTTGCACAAATAAAAAAAAGCTGTACCTTTGCAATGGGTTGAGGCAGGAGGTTCTCTCCGCTGACAACCCGATTGGTTATTAGTTTTAGTGTTATTAATTATGTGGTTAGAGTGAGGGTCCACGCGGGAAGCGTCGACGCTCATTTTTTTTTGCGATGATTATCGCGGTGGATGTTCTACCTCTTCTCTAATTTGTTCACAAATGAGATGAGCAGGCTTCCGAGGAGGCCGGCACAGAGAGATCCCAACAGCACGGCGACCTTGCCCATATCCCGGAGTTTCGACATGATCTCAGGGGCTTGGTCTCCGAACGACAAGGTGTCCACGAAGATTGACATCGTGAATCCGATTCCACCAAGGCAAGCGACGGCGATAAGCATCTTCCAGGAAGCTTTAGCAGGCATCTCTCCGGCTTTCAATTTGACAGCGATAAAGCTTGCAAGGGCGATTCCAAGGGGCTTTCCTATAAGTAAACCGAGGAATATACCCATGCTCACGCCACCGAGAGCGGGATCAAAGTGGAATACATTGAAGTAAGAAAGATCCGGAATCTCGACTCCCGCGTTCGCTAGGGCGAATAGGGGCATTATCAAGAAATTGACCCAAGGACCCAAGGCGTGCTCGAGGCGGTAGCTCATAGGAATGGATCCTTTGGAGATGACCGCCATGCGCCTCAGACAATGCCTTTGGGGACCATTCGGGAATTCCCCGGTAGAGGAGGCGATTTTGTTATATTCGTTGAGTCTTTGGATGTATTGCAGTCTTTTTCTTTTGAAATAGGCCTGGTTGTAGCGCGGTGTCATCGGGACCAGGAAGGCCATCACGACGCCGGACATCGTGGAGTGTATTCCGGAGTAGTAGAACAAGGCCCAAATCCCAATGGCGGGAATAAAGTAGTACCACTCCCGTTTCTCCCCTAACTTATTCATTATCAAAATAAAGACAATCAAGGCAATGGCGATGCTCAACAGTCCGAAATTGATTGATCCTCCGTAGAAAATGGCGACCACAAGTATTGCGATCAAGTCATCCGCTATTGCTAAAGCTGTCAGGAATACCTTAAGGGACACAGGGACTTTATCGCCGAGTATAGAGAGTATTCCGACCGCGAAGGCAATATCTGTAGCGGTGGGGATTCCCCATCCCGTCGAGGCGGGAGTACCGTGGTTGACGACCGCGAAAATCACGGCCGGGGCAACCACTCCGCCTAAAGCGGCGATGACTGGCATTAATGCTTTTTTCACAGATGACAGCTCTCCATTTTTCATCTCGCGGCGAATCTCCAGGCCAACGGTGAAAAAGAAGACCGTCATTAGGATATCGTTGATGAAACTTTCGATCGTCATCCCCCTCGGAAACATGATATCTTTTCCACCCGGGGCCTTGAAGAACAAGGAAAGCCTGGTCTCAAGGATGCTTCGATAGAGCTCTTTGGTGAAAGGCAGATTAGCGAGCAGCATTGCCACGATAACGCAAACCAGAAGTATTACTCCTTGCGCCCAAGGCTGGTTGGAGAATCTGCGTCTTCGGTGGTCGAAGTTTCTAATGCCTTTAGTCCATGTATAGATGGGAAATAGTCTCATGATAATTATTCTCCGTACAAATAGACTCTTTGTTTTTCTGTGAGGAGGTCGATTTCCACGCCCCAGTCACTTAACTTGCGGAAAGCCACTTCCTTATCAATCTCCGCAGGGACATTGTGAAGCATTGATCCGGGCACCCTGGGGAGAGTGTTCCTGTTATCAGCCAGGAATTTGGCGCTCAAAGCCTGGATGGCGAAAGACATGTCCATAATCTCTGCGGGGTGACCGTCACCAGCGGCGAGATTGACGAGGCGACCCTCGGCGATGACATAAATCCTGCAACCGTTCCCAAGGGTATACTCTTGGATGTTTTGTCTCGCAAGTTTCTCGCCCACAGCTATTTCCTTAAGATCCCTGACTGAGACCTCGCAATCGAAATGACCGGCGTTGCAACAGATCGCTCCGTCTTTCATGAGAGGGAAATGCTCTTTGGTGATCACATCTTCGCAGCCTGTGACTGTAATGAAAATGTCGCCTATAGCTGCCGCTTCCCTCATGGTCATGACCCTGAAACCATCCATGACCGCCTCCATGGCCTTAATAGGGTCTACCTCTGTGACTATCACCCTGGCTCCAAGGCCTTTGGCTCTCATTGCCACGCCCTTTCCACACCATCCATAGCCTGCGACCACAACATCTTTTCCGGCAACAATAAGGTTGGTTGTGCGGTCTATTCCGTCCCACACCGACTGTCCAGTGCCATAGCGGTTGTCAAAGAAATGTTTGCAGGCGGCATCGTTGACCAGCATCATCGGGAACAGGAGCTTTGAGTCACGGTTCATCGACTCAAGCCTGAGAATACCGGTGGTGGTTTCCTCGCATCCTCCTATCACCTCCTGGATTAACTCCGGATAATTCTCGTGAATCATCGAGACAAGGTCACCTCCGTCATCGATAATGATATTCGGTCCTGCCTCTATCACCCGGCGTATTCCCCTATCATATTCCTCCGGGGTGGCGCCGTGAACGGCGAAAACATTCAAGCCTTCGTGGACCAGGGCTGCCGCGACATCATCTTGGGTGGAAAGGGGATTGCTGCCGGTGATGAACATCTCGGCTCCACCATGGGAGAGAACCTCGCATAGTCGGGCGGTCTTGGCCTCAAGATGAACCGACAGAGCCACCTTCAGCCCCGAGAAAGGCTTGGTGTCAATGAATTCCTTATCAAGGCCACCCAACAAAGGCATGTGGTGCCTTACCCAATTGATTTTAAGCTCCCCGCTCTCCCATAGCTCGGGGTCCCTTATCTCACTTTTGATCACGACTATTTCTTTTAGAGGTGCAAATATAGCCAATTATTCTTGCCCGACTTGACAATTAACTGTATTTTTGCGGTTTAGAAATATTGTTTTCAAAAACTATGGGATTATTGGAAGGAAAAGTCGCCCTTGTTACGGGCGCCGCGAGAGGAATCGGAAAGGCGATCGCGCTTAAATTCGCCTCCGAAGGAGCTGATGTGGCATTCACGGACCTCGTGATCAACGAGGCTGCCGAGCAGACTATAAAGGAAATAGAGGCATTTGGCCATAAGGTTAAGGGTTACGCTTCCAATGCGGCTGACTTTGAGCAAACGCATGCGGTGGTGGATCAGATACTCGCTGACTTCGGCAGGATAGATATCCTGGTCAACAACGCCGGTATCACAAAGGATGGCTTGATGATGAGAATGACTGAGCAGCAGTGGGATGCGGTTATCGGTGTCAACCTCAAGTCCGCGTTCAACTTCATTCATGCCCTTACTCCTATAATGGCTCGGCAGAGAGGTGGAAGCATCATAAACATGTCTTCAGTGGTTGGTGTGTCCGGAAACGCAGGTCAGTGCAACTACTCAGCTTCCAAGGCCGGAATGATCGGTCTCGCCAAGTCTATCGCTAAGGAAATGGGCCCCCGCGGAATCAGGGCTAACTGCATCGCCCCCGGTTTTATCATTTCCGACATGACCAACGCCCTTCCCGAGGATGTCCGCGAGGCTTGGACCAAGCAGATACCTCTCCGTAGGGGTGGTACTCCGGATGATGTGGCCAATGTCGCCCTCTTCCTCGCCAGCGACCTCTCAAGTTATGTCAGCGGCCAGGTCATCCATTGCTGCGGCGCAATGAATTGCTAAATGGCAGGAATACCCTCACTTAAGACCCTTCTGAAGGATAAGCCCGATAGCCTTATCGGGCAACTCTTAAGATACGCCGTAGTCGGAGGAATATCGTTCATGGTCGATTATGGTAGCCTTTGGCTTCTCACCGAGAAGGCGGGGCTGCCTTATCTTTGGTCGGCAGCGATTGCTTTTATCCTCGGCTTGATCTGCAATTACTTACTGAGTACCGCGTGGGTTTTCGGCGAAAGCAGGATAAGAAACGCCTGGGGAGAGTTCCTCGCTTTCGCCATAATCGGCGTGATCGGCCTTGGTCTCAACGAGCTTATAATGTATGGCTGCACAGACGGACTTGGCTTCCATTATATGCTCTCCAAGATAGTATCAACAGGTATAGTTTTCTTCTGGAATTTTCTCGCCAGACGTTTTTTGGTTTTTAAATCTTGATTGTTATGGGCAAGACCGCTATAATCATAGGTGCGGGTCCGGCTGGCCTGACTGCCGCCCTGGAACTTCTTCGCCAAACCGATGTTAAACCTCTCGTTTTAGAGGAAAGTTCCTTTGTGGGGGGCATCTCCAGGACAGTGAACAACAATGGCAATAGGATGGACATCGGAGGTCACCGCTTCTTCTCCAAAAATCAGGAGGTAATGGAGTGGTGGGAATCAATGATGCCGATCCAAGGGGCCCCTTCCCTTGATGATATTTTGCTTGAGAGGGACAAGGATCTTGTACAAGGTGGTCCTGATCCTGAAAAGGAGGATAGGGTGATGCTGCTTAGGGACAGGGTGTCACGCATCTTTTTCCTGCGCCATTTCTTTGATTATCCCATCTCCATCAAGTGGTCGACATTCGCCGGAATGGGTCTTTGGAACACGATTCGGGTGGCCTGGGGATATTTGGTTTCGACCCTTCACAAACTCCCGGAGACTTCTTTGGAGAATTTCTATATCAACCGTTTCGGAAGGCCGCTTTATGAGATGTTTTTCGAAGATTACACCGAGAAGGTCTGGGGAGTGCATCCCAGCAAGATCGGGGCTGATTGGGGATCCCAGAGAGTCAAGGGGCTTAGTGTCTTGTCTATTTTGAAAGATGTGCTCACGAAACCTTTCAGGGGAAAGAGTATTGACCAACAAAAGGTGGAAACTTCTCTCATAGAGCGCTTTATCTATCCCAAATATGGTCCTGGCCAGCTTTGGGAGACAGTGGCTTCCGAAGTGGAGAAGGCTGGTGGGGAAATCCGTTTATTGTCCAAGGTGACCGGCATTATCATGAAAGATGGTAAGGCGGAGGCTGTTGAGATAAGTACTGCGGACGGCCAGGAGATAATTCCTTGTGACTATCTTTTCTCAAGTATGCCTATAAAGGATCTTGTTGCCTCTGTGAAGGGAGTTGATATTCCCGCGGAAGTCACTGGTGTGGCCTCCGGGCTGCCCTACAGGGATTTCATCACAGTCGGGGTTCTAGTGAATAAACTCAAGATCACCAACGGTACGAAAATCAAGACTTTCGAGGGTCGAGTGCCGGACACTTGGATATATGTTCAAGAGAGGGATGTCAAGGTCGGCCGCCTTCAGATATTCAACAACTGGTCGCCATACATGGTCAATGATTATAAGGGTACGATGTATGTCGGCATGGAGTATTTCTGTGACGAGGGTGACCAGATGTGGAATATGTCCGACGAGGATTTCGTGGAGATGGCCCTTGGCGAGCTTGAGAAGATCGGTGTCGTTGACAGGAGCGATGTCTTGAAAGCTGACAGGATAAAGGTCAAAAAAGCGTATCCAGCCTATTTCGGTACCTATAAGGAGATATCCAAGGTACGTGAGTGGCTGGACGGTTTCCAGAATCTGTTCTGCATAGGAAGGAATGGACAGCACAGGTACAACAATATGGATCATTCCATGCTTACCGCCATGGAGGCCGTGCGCTGTGTCAAAGATAACATAGCGAGTAAGAATGATGTCTGGGAAGTCAACACGGAAAAAGAGTATCACGAAAGCGCCAAAGCCTGAGAGCTATTTCCGCTTCATTTTCCGAAAGGAGCAAGCGCTTGACTGGGCGGCCATATTCTTCGTGGTTTTGCTTGGGTGCTTGCTGGTCACGATAACCTTTCCTTATCCCAGGATGTCATCGGACACCTATGGGTACATATGGGCCGCGATGAACAACTGGTTCACCCATCTACGCCCATTCGGTTATTCATTCTTTCTTAGAATCGTACATGTTTTTTCCAAAAGTCTGTATTCGATAATCGTCTCACAGGCCCTCATTTATGCTGTTTCGGCGTGTCTTCTACTCCTTGCGGTGAAGAAATACTGGCCCCCCGTGAAGAAGTGGTGGTTCTTTGTTTTCGAATTCGTCGTGGTTTTCAGCCCGGTGGCCTTTTTCCTGCTCGATACGGTTCTATCTGATGTTCTCCAGTGCGCCTTGTTGTTCGTTATCGTGGCAATGCTCATGGTTATCATACACGAGGGGTCCTGGATCGCTTTGCTTTTGTATGTGGCCGCCTTGTTCTGTTCCTTCCACACAAGGTACTCCAGCATGTATTTTCCAATCGCGATACTTCCCATTCTCTTATTGTCTGGCAAAAAGATCATGCGTTTGGTTTCCGTCGGATTGACGGTGGCCGTATTCGCCCTTTTCTATGTCCAGACGGAGAATAACATGGTCAAGTATTACGGGTTAAAACAGTTCTCCACGGGTTTTGACGGATGGCAGCTGGCGAATAACGGACTCCATGTTATTCCTTTCATCGATACGTCGCCGGACAAGATCAAGATTCCAGAGGATAATGATCTGAAACGACTCCATGAATTCGTGCTTAACTATAATTATAGGCACCATAAGATCGAGGAATACACCAAAGGCGGCAAAATCCCCACCGCTTCATTCATATGGATCAATGACGCCCCGTTGAAACAGTACCATATCCGAATGATGGAGGACAATGATTTGGCGACATCATGGGTCAAGCTTGGGTCCGGGGTATATAAGGAATATGGGAAGTGGTTGATTCTCAACTATCCAATGCCCTTCATCAAGCACTACCTTTTACCCAATATCAAGCAGGTGTTTTTCACGACTTTGCTGGAGATGCACACATTCGGAAGTGATATCCCGGCAGGGAAAGAGGAAATAGTGCAATGGTTTAATGTACCGGAAGACAAAGCTTTCGGGGCGAGGGGGGAGCTATATTCTAAGATATTCAATCCCCTTTACCCTTGGATTGAGCTTCTGACTTGGCTCATTTTTATTGCCGCGGCCGTTGTTTTGTTGATAGTCAAGAAGAAAGGAGACCTTTCCAAAGAGACTAAACTGAGCCTTTGGATGCTGTTCCTGCTCGGTTTGGTTTATTATGGCACAGTGACATTCGCCAGTCCGATAGCGCTACGCTATTGGATGCCGATGCATGCCGTGAAACTGGTTTTCGCGTGGATCGCCGTTAACGAAACTCTTCGTATCCGGGCATCCCGAGCCCTGCGATGAACTCCTTGAACTGCTTGTCATCTTTAGGGCAGATGAGCAGGGCGTCGTCGGTGTCAATGACGAGGTAATTCCTCAAGCCTTTAATCGCGTAAATCTTCTTTTTGTTCTCGGTCACCACGAGATTGTCCTCGTCCCCTTTGAAAAGGTTTTTCCCTGAATTAGTGGCATTTCCGTCAATATCTTTGGATGGAACCGTCTTGAACAGGGATTCCCAGCCATCTATGTCGGACCATCCGAAGTCGCCGGAATACAGCCAAGCTATATCGGTCTTCTCCATGACTCCGTAGTCGATGGATATCTTAGGGCACTCTGAATAAGCTTTTTCCAGGAAGGCCTTCTCTCCGGGGCCACCAAGGATATCCTCCCATCCTTTGAACACGGAAACGACATCAGGAAGGTGTTTTGTCATCTCCTCAAGGATGACAGATGCTTTCCAGGCGAAGATTCCTGAGTTCCAGAAAAACTCTCCGCTATTATAGAACACCTCGGCGAGATCCTTGTCTGGTTTCTCTGTGAAGGTCTTGACTTTCACAGGTTTACCTGATTGCGCACCGGCTTTTCCCCCAGTGACCTGGATGTAGCCATAACCGGTGTCGGGGCCTGTGGGAGATATCCCCATGGTCATCAGGGCGTTATTCTTTGTGGCGTATTCGATCACATCATCCACCGCCTCCCGGAAGGCGGTCTCGTCTGAGATGATATGGTCCGCCGGGGTCGTCAGGATGATGGCATCCGGATTCCTCTTCACGATGGTGAATGTGGAATATGCGATACAGGGGGCTGTGTTGCGGCTGTGTGGTTCAAGCAGAAGGTTGTTTTCGGGGAGTTCCGGGAGCTGTTCCTTGACCAAGTTCCCGAACCGGTCCAAGGTTACCACGAGGATATTCTCAAGAGGAATAATCCTGGAGAACCTCTCAAAGGTCATTCTCAGGAAAGATTTCCCGCCTCCGGCGATATCCAGGAATTGCTTGGGTCTGGACTCCCTGCTTATTGGCCAGAAATGGTTCGCCGTTCCTCCGGCCATTATCACGCAATATCTATTGTCTGTCATATTCAACATGTTCAATCCTCCTCAAAAATACAGCGGGGTGAAAGCGTCAGGGAACCATTCCAGCCTCTCTTCCCCACCGTCGAAAGTGATGGCGACGACATCGAAACTCACTTCCATTCCCCAGGACACCCTTGGATCTTTGGAACTGTGGAGATATCTAAGCGCCGCATTAGCTATCTTCCTCTGTTTGAGCGATGTGACGTTTTCCTCAGGAGCCACTGCCACGGGTGCCACACGGCTCTTAACCTCTACAAAATGCACGCCGTTACCTTGGGTTGAGATGATATCTATCTCAAGATGGCCGGACCGGTAATTCCTGGCTACTATCTGGTGTCCCATTCCCTCTAAAAAACCGCAGGCCACATCCTCGCCTCTTCTCCCCAACAGCATTCTGGCTGTCGGTTTGCTTTCTTTTTTTCCGTATTTCATAATTCATGGTTTAGGGTTGTCTTATCTCATTCAAATTCAACGATTGTAACCCCTGTGCCACCGAACTGAATATGCTCGTCATGGACAGAGCTGACCCCCGGGATGGTTCTGAGATATTTCTGGAGCTCGTCCCTGAGTGCTCCCGTTCCTTTTCCATGAATGATCCTGACAGATCCCACACCGAGCATGATGGCGTCGTCGATATAGTGAATCACGATGTCCAAAGCGTCAGAGACCCTCTCGCCCCTCACGTCAAGCTCAGGGGAGAATCTCATCCGACGTTCCCGTAATCCGGAATTATCTATGGTGGAAGACGGTTTGACAGCCTCTTTTCTGGCCGCTTTATACTCGTTGGAGGATATTCTCTCAACCTTGTCCACGGGCATCTTGCTGGTGATATTCCCGATGGCAACTGTCACGGCTTTGTTCGAGACACGGGTGACCTCGCCCACCATCCCGTTGTCTTTGACTTTAACTTTCTCTCCGACTTTCAAAGGGCCCGGCCTGAAACGGTCTTTCTCATCGGGTTCCATCTCTCTTTTCACGCTTCCCTTCCTGGCCTCAGCCTTGCGTTTTCTCTCGGAGAGTTGCTTAAGCTTCTTATCAATGTAGTCGTCGTGGTCTTTCTTGTCGCTTTCCTTCTTTGTCTGCAAAGCTCCGAGGAAATCCTGCAACTCTTTCCTGGCGTCAGAGGTTTTCTCTTTGTCCGCCTGGGACTCCTTGATGGTCCGGATTGTGTTCTCGACGGTTTTGTTGGCGCCCAGCACGATTTCCTCCGCTTCTTTTTTGGCTTGCTCGAGAATCTCCTTCTTGGTCTGTTTGATGCCCTCCAGTTCTTTCTGGTAACGTTCGGTTATACTGTCAAGAGTTCTGTCGGTATTCTTGATCTTCTGAAGTTTCTCGTCCAGGGCCCGTCTGTTCCGTACGATCTTTCTGAGATTTCTCTCCATCCCCACAAACTCCTCACCTGCACGCCCCTCGGCATCTTTGACTATGTTCTCAGGCAATCCCATCTTTCTCGCGAGCTCGAAAGCGAAAGACCCTCCAGGCATCCCGATGTCCAGCTTGAACAGGGGTTGTATCTTTGAGGCGTCGAATTGCATCGCTCCGTTCACGACGCCCGTATCGGGGCCCGAGGCATAAAGCTTCAGATTGGTGTAATGGGTGGTTATGACCCCATAAACACCTCGTTTATCTAATTCACTAAGAATTGCTTCCGCTATGGCTCCGCCGGCCGTCGGCTCGGTTCCGGAACCAAACTCGTCAATCAGGACCAAAGTCTTTGAGTTTGCCTCTCTCAGCATTGATTTCATGTCCTCCAAGAAGGAACTGTAGGTGCTGAGGTCGTTCTCAATGCTCTGGTCGTCTCCGATGCTCACCACTATTCTCTCGAATACAGGCAGTTCTGAAGACTCCGAGGTGGGGACGAGCATGCCCCATTGGAACATGTATTGGAGGAGTCCGGCGGTCTTGAGGCACACTGATTTACCTCCGGCGTTAGGGCCTGAGATTAATAATATGTGCTTGGCGGGAGTGAGCTTTATTGTGACAGGGACAATCTCCCTTTTTTCCCTCACCAGGGCTTTCTCTAGAAGAGGGTGCCTGGCCTTCCTCAGATTCATCTCTCCTTCCTCTGAGATAACCGGCATCCCGGCTTTGAAATCAAGCGCAACCTGTGCCTTGGCGATCAGGAAATCCATCTCGCCCATATATTCGGCGGAGTTTATGAGGTCCGGTACATAAGGCCGTACAAAATCGCTGAAGGCCGCGAGAATGCGCTGTATCTCCTGTGTCTCCTCCGCTCTCAAGGTGAAGATCTCGTTCTCGAGCTCAATTATCTCGGCAGGCTCTATGAAGGCGGTCTTGCCGGTGGCGGAGGTGTCGTATACGAATCCGGGAATCTTTTTCTTGCTTGAGCCGCTCACGGGGATGAGGAGCTTTCCATCCCTGACGGAGAGTCCGGCATCTTCGTCCACGAGACCGTCCGCCTTAGCCTGCGCCAGTATGGCGTTAGCTCTCTTTGATATGGCTCCCTCTTTGGATTTCAGCGATTTGCGTATTTGAAGCAAATTGTCTGAGGCGGTGTCTTTTATGTCCCCGTACTTGTCTAAGATGACGTCAATCCTTCTTTGGACTTCCGGGAAACTCATCACCGGGGCGCTCAACCTTTTAAGGTTGGGATAGATTCCATCCTTTATGGCCAAGAAGAAATTGGTCAGTTTCCTGACCGTTTCAACCATGGTGCGGAGCTTCCCCAAGGAGCCGGTGTCAATATTCCAGCCTTCTTGGCCCAGGGGCTTCAGGAAATAGAGGCAATCGATGTATCCGTTCGTCGGGAAATTCTCCTCGAACATCATGATCAGCCTCATCTCATCCGTCAGCGCGAGTCTGTGGTGAATTGTTTTCGGATCAGAGCAGAAAGATTCCCCGTTCACTCTCCCGACCGCATATTCAGTTGAACACCGGTCAGACACCATCGTCCTGATCTTGTCAAACCCAAGTTTACTCTCAAGCCTCTTGTCTATGCCGTTCTCCTCCATCACCTATCCTTCTCCTCTTTCTTGCCTAACTTGAGTTTGAGCTCGTTGATATTGCCGATCGGAGTGAGGATTCCACCCCTGACAAAAGACACGCCGCCGGTTTCCTCCGACACAACAACCACGTCGGCATCCGTTTCCTCGGATATTCCTATGGCAGCCTTATGTCTCATCCCATAGCTTGGCGGAATATCTGTCCTTTGAGTGATAGGAAGAGTGCATCTGGCTGCGGTAATCCTGTCACCTTCGATGATCATTGCTCCGTCGTGTAGGGGGGAGTTCTTGAAGAAGATGTTCATTATCAATCTCCTGGAGACCTTTGCATCAACAGCGTCACCGGTCTCGGCGATGTGGCTGACAGAATCTTTGTGGGGAAGAACAATCAGCGCTCCGGTCTTTGCCTCTGACATGGCCCTGCAAGCCTCCGCTATCTCGTTGACTGATTCTCCGGCAAGAGTGTTCTCTTTGATTCCGAACAACTTCCCGATCATTTCCCGTCCTTTACCCGCGGCTCCATACCTCGAGCCCAGCCTGATGAGGAAATGACGGACCTCGGGCTGGAAGATCACAATCAAAGCAAGCACACCGACATCAATGAAGGTGCCGAGCAAGGCGTTCATGAGCCTCATGTTCAAGGCTGCCACGACAACTCTCAAAACGAACAGGAGTATCACGGCTATGAATATGCTCATGGCCGCGGACCCGCGGATCCAGCGGAACACAAGGTATATCAAGGCTGCCACCATCAGTATGTCCAGGCAGTCAGCCGCGGACAAATTGAGGAAACCGAAAATTGAAGATATATGGCTTATCATTATGCTCATTTTTGTACCGCGAAGATAGCTATTTCTCTTTGATTATAAGGTATTAGGGTTGTTGAAAACTTTGTTAATTGAAAATTAATTCGTACATTTGCAGCCCGCAATTTTAGGCGGGATAATGTAATACATTTATATACAATTAATTAACCAAACCAATGCCTGGATTAATTGGAAAGAAAATCGGAATGACTTCCGTTTTCGGTGCTGATGGAAAAAATATTCCATGCACCGTCATCGAGGCTGGTCCGTGTGTTGTCACGCAACTGCGCACTCTTGAGAAAGATGGCTATGAGGCCGTGCAGCTTGCCTATGACGAAATCAAGGAGATACACGCCAGCGAGCCCCTTAAGGGGCACTTCAAAAAGGCAGGGACCACCCCCAAGCGTAAGCTCGTCGAGTTTGCCGCTGATTTCGAGGGTGAGCTCAAGCTCGGAGACACCATCACTGTCGGTGACATCATGAACGATGTCAAGTACGTTGATGTTGTCGGTACTTCCAAAGGTAAGGGTTTCCAGGGTGTTGTCCACCGTTATCACTTCGCCGGTGTCGGCGGAGCCACTCACGGTCAGCACAACCGCCTGCGCAAGCCTGGTTCACTGGGAGCCTCTTCATGGCCTTCCCGCGTTTTCCCCGGAATGAGGATGGGCGGCCACATGGGCAATGAGAGGGTCAAGGTCTTCAACCTCGAGGTTGTCAAGATTATCCCTGAGAACAATATTCTCGTCATTAAGGGTTCCGTTCCCGGAGCCAAGGGTTCATACGTAGCATTGGAGTTTTAGTTATGGAATTGCCAGTATTGAAAATAGACGGAACTGATTCCGGAAAGAAGGTTGTCCTTGACGAGAAGGTCTTCGGTGTCGAACCCAATGACCACGCTATTTATCTTGATGTTGTACAGTACCTCGCCAACAGGCGTCAGGGTACCGCCAAGACCAAGGACCGCAGTGAGGTTGCTCACTCTACCAAGAAGCTCGGCCGCCAGAAAGGTGGCGGTGGCGCGCGCCACGGAAGCTTGAAGGCCAACATATTCGTCGGCGGTGGCCGCGTTTTCGGCCCTAAGCCTCGTCTCTACAGGACCAAGCTCAACAAGAAGGTCAAGGAGCTCGCCCGCCATTCAGCTCTCACATACAAGGCTCAGGAGAACGCTATAGTCCTCGTGGAGCCCTTCACGATGGAAGCTCCCAAGACTAAGGAGTTCATGCGCATTATCGAGGCCCTCAAGGCCGGTAGCCGCAAGGTTCTCTTCGTCCTTCCGGAGAATTCCGACAACATTTTCCTTTCTTCACGTAACCTCCCTGAGGTGAAGGTTATCACTGTCAACGAGCTCAACACCTACAACATCATGAACGCTAACTCCATGGTGTTTGTTGACGGAGTCCAGGATATCCTCTCGGAAAGGGCTAACCGCTAAAAGATTAGAGAAATGGGAATTTTAATCAAGCCTATAGTGACCGAGAAGATGACGGCTGAGACTGAGAAGTACAACCGTTATGGCTTCATCGTCGATAAGGAAGCTAACAAGCTTCAGATAAAGAGCGCCGTCGAGCAGATGTACAACGTGACAGTTAAGGATGTCAACACGATCAACTATCACGGAAAGAGAAAGTCCCGCTACACAAAGGCTGGGATGCTCACTGGTCGCACCAACCACTTCAAGAAGGCTTATGTGACTCTTGAAGGTGATGACAAGATCGATTTCTACGCTAATATTTAAGGAGGGACAAGGCAATGGCTATTAGAAAATTCAAGCCCACGACTCCTGGACAAAGGAACAAGGCTATCAGCGCTTTTGACGAAATAACCGCCAAGAAGCCCTACAAACCGTTGTTGGAGCCCCTTAAGAGCACCGGCGGAAGAAATAACACAGGTCAGATGACCGTTCGTTACCGCGGTGGCGGACACAAGAGGATGTACCGTATCATCGACTTCCTCCGCGACAAGGACAATGTGAAGGCCACGGTTCAGACCATCGAGTATGATCCTAACCGTAGCGCCCGTATCGCCCTCGTTGAGTATGAGGATGGCGTCAAGAAGTACATCATCGCCCCTGCCGGACTGAAGGTCGGTCAGATCATAGAGTCCGGATCTGGTGTCGCTCCTGATCTTGGCAACTGCCTCCCTCTCGCTGAGATTCCCGTCGGTACGCTCGTTCACAATATCGAGCTTCGTCCCGGACAGGGCGCCGCGATGGCCCGCTCGGCCGGCACTTTCGCCCAGCTGGCGGCCCGCGAGGGAAACTACGCTATTCTTCGTCTCCCTTCGGGCGAGACCAGGATGGTCCTCACCTCTTGCCGCGCCACAGTCGGTACAGTTGGTAATGGAGACCATAGTCTTGAATCTCATGGAAAGGCGGGACGTCGCCGCTGGTTGGGCCGCAGGCCTCACAACCGTGGTGTCGTCATGAACCCTCACGACCACCCTATGGGAGGTGGAGAGGGCCGCGCCTCCGGAGGTCACCCTCGTTCACGCAAGGGTCTGCCTGCAAAGGGTTACAAGACACGTAATCCTAAGGCTGCCTCCAACAAGTTCATCATCGAAAGAAGGAAGAAGAAGTAATTAAACAGAAATCAAGATTATGAGTCGTTCA